>NZ_CP014168.1:0-600000 GCF_001717955.1 Sphingomonas panacis | reverse complement strand
GCAGTTCGGCGATCACGCGCTGTGCCTTGCCCAGCGCATAAGCGCCGACCAGCACGCAGCGCGTCGGGTTGGCACGAAGCGCGGCGGTGAGCTTGTCGATCTCGTCGCCGGTCTCGGGATGGCGAAATACCGGCAGCCCGAACGTGGCCTCGGTGATGAAGACGTCGCACTTGGTCGGTTCGAACGGCGCGCAGGTCGGATCGGCGCGGCGCTTGTAATCGCCCGAGACGATGATGCGTTCGCCGCGATGATCGAGCACGATCTGGGCCGAGCCGAGCACGTGCCCCGCCGGGACGAACCGGACCGCGACATCGCCGAACGTGAGCGGCGCGCCGTATGTGACCGGATGCGCGCTCTGCGCGCCGTAGCGCGCGTCCATGATCGCAAGCGTCTCGGGCGTTGCCCATACCGTGCCGTGGCCGCCGCGCGCATGATCGGCATGGCCGTGCGTGACGAGCGCGCGATCGACCGGCTGCGATGGGTCGATCCACACGCCGGCGGGTTTCACGAAGATGCCGTGCGGTTGCGGATCGATCCAGTCGCCGAGCTTTGCCATCGTTCCTATATGGGTGGGATGCGGCTTTGTTCCCATCTTCTTACGGTGTCACCCTCACCCTTCCGTCGCTGCGCTCCTCGCTCCCTCTCCCATTGGGAGAGCGAAGGGCACCGCGTGCCGGAGGCGCGTGGCAAGGGTGAGGGCGCCTTTCGTTGAAACTCCCGCAACCTTTAACCGACTGGTTCGCCGCACGCGGCTGGGCACCGCGCCGCCATCAGCGCGACATGCTCGACGTCGCGCGCGCCGGCCGGCACGGGCTGCTCGTCGCCACCACCGGCGCGGGCAAGACGCTTGCCGGCTTTCTGCCCACGCTCGCCGAGCTGATCGAACATCCGTCCGAAGGCCTGCACACGCTCTACGTCTCGCCGCTGAAAGCGCTGGCGACCGACGTGCAGCGCAACCTGCTGACACCCGTTGAGGAGATGGGCCTCGACATCCGAGTCGAGACCCGCACCGGCGACACGCCCTCGGACCGCAAGGCGCGCCAGCGCGTCCGGCCGCCGCAGATCCTGCTGACCACGCCCGAATCGCTGAGCCTGCTGCTGTCCTATCCCGACAGCTTCACGATGTTCGCAAGCCTGCGCACGATCGTCGTCGACGAGGTGCATGTCTTCGCGACCGGAAAGCGCGGCGATCTGCTCAGCCTGTGCATGGCGCGGTTACAGGCGATCGCGCCCGGCCTCCGGCGCGTCGCGCTCTCGGCGACGGTGGCGGACGCCGATGGCTATCGTGCGTGGCTCGCGCCCGATGGCGACATCGACCAGGTCGCGCTGGTACAAGGCGAACCGGGCGCGCCGCCTAACATCGCGATCGTGCTACCTGAGGGAAAGGTGCCGTGGGCGGGCCATTCTGGCCGCTATGCGGCCGCCCAAGTTATGGCGGAGATCGCCGCACATCGCACCACGATCGTGTTCTGCAACACGCGCAGCCTCGCCGAGCTGATCTTCCAGGATCTGTGGAAGGTCAATGCCGACAGCCTGCCGATCGGCGTCCACCACGGTTCGCTCAGCCTCGAGGCGCGGCGCAAGGTGGAAGGGGCGATGGCGGACGGCAAGCTGCGCGCTCTGGTCGCCACCTCCAGCCTCGATCTGGGTGTCGATTGGGGCGATGTCGATTGCGTGATCCAGATGGGTGCGCCCAAGGGCTCCTCGCGGTTGCTCCAGCGGATCGGCCGTTCCAACCACCGGCTCGACGAACCGTCCGAGGCGCTGATCGTCCCCGGAAACCGCTTCGAATATCTCGAAGGCCGCGCCGCGCTCGACGCGGTCGAGGCGGGCGAACTCGACCCCGACATCTTCCGCCCCGGCACGCTCGACGTGCTCGCGCAGCATGTGATGGCGTGCGCGTGTGCCGCGCCGTTCCGGCAACAGACGATGCTCGACGAGGTGCGCTCGGCATTGCCCTATTCGGCGCTCACCGACGATACGTTCGATCAAGTGCTCGGTTTCATCCGCGACGGCGGCTATGCGCTGAAAGCCTACGACAAGTTCAAGCGGCTGACGCAAACGCCGGACGGGCTGTGGCGAGTCAGCCACCCGCAGTTCGTCACCCAACACCGCCTCAACGCCGGGATCATCGTCGAGGCGACGATGCTGACCGTGCGCTTCAAGAACGGTCGCTCGCTCGGCAAGGTGGAGGAGGGGTTCGCCGCGACGCTCTCGCCCGGCGACACCTTCTTCTTCGCTGGCTTGAGCCTTGAGGTGATCGCCACCAGCACCGAGGATCTGCTGGTCCGCGCCACCGCCCGACCGGCGCGCATCCCGACCTATGGCGGCGCGCGCATGCCGATCTCGACCAACCTCGCCGACCGGGTGCGCGGTTTCCTCGCCGATTCGTCCGCGTGGCACCGCTTCCCCGACGATGTGCGCGAATGGCTGGAGATGCAGGAGAAGCGCTCGATCCTGCCGCGTCCGGGGCAATTGCTGGTCGAGACCTTCCCGCGCGAAGGCCGCAACTACATGGTCGCATACAGTTTCGAAGGGTGGAACGCGCATCAGTCGCTCGGCATGCTCATCACGCGGCGGATGGAGACGCTCGGGCTGAAGCCGATGGGCTTCGTCGCCAGCGATTACGCCTTCGCCTGCCATTCGCTCGAACCCGTCACCGATCCGCGCGCCTTGTTCTCCGCCGACATCCTGGAGGATGAGTTCGTCGATTGGGTCGAGGGGTCGTCGCTGCTCAAGCGTGCGTTCCGCGAGGTGGCGGTGATCGGCGGTCTCGTCGAGCGCCAGCACCCCGGCAAGCGCAAGACCGGCAAGCAGGTGACGTTCTCGACCGATCTTATCTACGACGTGCTGCGCAAATACGAACCCGGCCACCTGCTGCTCCGCGCCGCGTGGGACGACGCACGCGCGCGTATGACCGACGTGGGCCGGCTCGGCGCGCTGCTCGAGCGCGCCGCGGCGACGATGGTGCACGTCGATCTGTCGCGCGTCTCGCCGCTGGCGGTGCCGGTGCTGACACTGATCGGCCGCGAGCGCGTCGCGCAGGGCCATGCCGACGACGCGCTGCTGATCGAGGCGGAGGCGCTGGCGGTCGAGGCGATGCGGCTGGATTGAGGGTGTTTTGCAGGGGCGAAACCGCCGCAGAATAAAGGTGCGACTCGCTTGTCGAAGGTCCGAAACGGGCGTATCATTCCACGATGAAACCGGCCCTGTTCTGTGCCGTTCCGCTTCTCGCGCTCTCCGCCCAGACCGCCGCGCCGCTTGGCCCTGACTCGAACCCGCCGCCGGCCGACAGCATCGCCATTGCCGATGCCGATCAGCGTATGACCGTGCCCGTGCAGATCGCCGATGCCGGGCCATTCCACTTCGTTGTCGATACCGGCGCCGAACGCACCGTCATCTCGCGCGAACTGGCGGCGATGCTCGGCCTCGCCGCGGGTCGCGGTGTGCGGGTGACGGCGATGGCGAACGTCGAGCAGGTCGCGACGGTGGTGATCCCGCGCATCCGTGTCGGCCCACTCGGTGGCAGCCGGATCGAGGCGCCGGCGTTCGCCGCGAGCAACATCGGCGGTGCGGGGATGCTCGGCATCGATACGTTGCAGGGCCATGCGGTGACGATCGACTTCGACCAGAATGTGATGACGGTGACGCCCTCGACCAAGCGGCGCCGCACGCCGGCTGCCGTGCCGGGCGAGGTGGTGGTGCGCGCGCGCGACATGTTCGGGCAGTTGGTCGTGACCGACGCGTATTTCGGCGAGCGCCGCGTGCGTGTGGTGATCGACACCGGATCGGATGTGACGATGGGCAATCCGGCGCTGCGCCGGCTTATCGCGCGCAAGACGTTGCTCCGGCAGATTTCGGCGCGGGCGGTGACGGGGGTGTCGCTGCTCGCCGATTACGGCCAGATCGGCGCCGTGCGGATCGGCAGCACGACGATCGAGAATCTGCCGGTCGCCTTTGCCGACGCGCCGCCGTTCGCGCGTTTCGGGCTGGCCGACAAGCCCGCGCTGATGCTCGGCATGGACGCGTTGCGGCTGTTTCGCCGTGTGACGATCGACTTCCCCAACCGCGAGCTACGCCTGCTGCTCCCACGCGACGTCAAGCGCACGCCGGTCGGCGGGTTGGGTCGCGCGTGACGTCAGCGTAAAGCGCGTTCGCCCTCGATCATGTAATCGCGCGTGATCGGCAGCGTGTGGCGGTTGCGCGCGAACTGGAGCTGGTAGTTGACGAGGCCGCCATATTGAAACGCGGCGCTCGCGCCGGCCAGATAGAACTGCCACATCCGGTAGAACGGCGCGTCGTACAACGCGACGATCGCGTCGCGCGCCGCGACGGTGCGGTCGTACCACGCATCGAGCGTGTAACCGTAGTGCAGCCGCAGCACTTCGACATCCGTCACCATGAAGCGCAGCCCCTCATTGGCCGCGACGATCTCCGAAAGTGCCGGGTTGTAGCCGCCGGGGAAGATGTACTTGGTCGTCCACCGATCGGTGACGCCGGGTCCGCCGGCGCGGCCGATCGTGTGGAGCAGCATCACGCCGTCTTCGGTCAGCAGGTCGCGGCACTGGCGGAAGAAGGTGCGGTAATGCGCCGGTCCGACATGTTCGAACATGCCGACCGAGACAATCCGGTCGAATGTGCCGGTCACGTGGCGATAGTCGATCAGTTCGAAGCGCACCTTGTCGGCGACGCCCGCCTCTTCGGCGCGGCGGCGTGCGACCTTGAGCTGTTCTTCGGACAGCGTCACGCCGAGCACCTCGGCACCGGTCTTGGCGTGCAGATACAGCGCCATGCCGCCCCAGCCGCAACCGATATCGAGCACTTTCATGCCGGGCTTCAGCGCGAGCTTGGCGGCGATATGCGCCTTCTTGTCGGCCTGCGCCTGCTCCAGCGTGTTGGCGGGGTCGGTGTAGTACGCGCAGCTATATTGCCGGTCGGCATCGAGGAACAGGTCGTAGAGCCGGTCGGACAGATCGTAATGATGCGCGACGTTGCGCTTCGATCGCTTGGCCATGTTGATCCGGCCGATGCGATGCGTCACCGCCTCGACCGCGCGGCGCGATGCCGATGCGGCGAGTTTGTTCGCGCCCGCCTCCCACGGGTCGTTGGAGGTCAGCAGATTGACGAGATCGCGCACGTCGCCGCGCTCCACGACCAGCCGTCCTTGCATATAGGCTTCGCCCGCGCCGAGCCCGGGGTCGCGCAGGATAGCGGCGGCGGCGCCCTTGTCGGTGAAACGGATCGTCACCTCGGGGAAGCCGGGCGTTGGCGTACCGAAGGTCTTGGTCTTGCCGTCGGCGTGGTGGACGGTGAGTTGGCCGCGCTGGACCCGCGCGGCGAGGAAGAGATCGATCAGGGCCATATGCAGCCCAATAATCACTTAAATTCCGGCATACCAATCGTAATCGACGTGATCTTCCCAATAACCGCCCTTGCCTAGCCCGGTTTTCGCCAGACTGTCGACCGCGTCGATCCGCATCACGTATTTGGCGTGCTTGTAGCCGAGCTGTCGCTCGACCCTGAGCCGCACCGGCGCGCCGTGGCCGACGTCGAGGACATGATCGTTGAGCGCCCAGGCGAGGATCGTCTGCGGATGGAAGGCATCGACCAGGTCGATCGATTCGTAATAGGGGGCGCCGCCGTACAGATCGGCGCAGGTGAACACGACGTAGCGCGCGGTATCGCGGATACCCGCCGCCGTGAGCAAGGTGGCGAGCCGTGGCCCGTGCCATTTGCCGATCGCACTCCACCCTTCGACGCAATCGTGCCGGGTGATCTGGGTGCGCGCGGGCAGGCCGCGAAGCTGCGCGATCGACAGGCTGAGCGGCGTCGCCACCAGCCCGCCGACCTGCAAGCGCCAGTGCGCGAAATTCTCGGCGACCATCGCGGTGTAGTCGGGCGTGTTCGGGTTGTGCGTGCCGTTGACGCGAAAGCGCGGCGACATTTCGGTCGCGCTGAATTCGGGCGCGAGCGCATCGCGGTTCGAGAGCGCGCGTTGCAGCCCCATGTTCATGATCTCGCCCGAGAACAGGATCTTGCGCAGTGCCGGCACCTGAGCGACCTGGTCGCAGCCCGACAACAGCAGACCCGCGCTCGCGGCGCCGCCGGTGACGAGTGCGCGGCGGGTGATGAGGCTCATGCCGCATCCTCCGGCACGCGCCAGCGCCCGCTCAGCATCGATCGCACTTCGTTCAGTGGTCCCGCGAGAATCACCAGCACGAGATGGATGACGATGAACCCGGTCAGCCCGGCGGCCGCGATGAAATGCACCGATCGCGCCGATTGCCGCCCGCCGAACAGATCGAGCAGCCACGGCCAAGCCGCATCCATTGCCGGCGACATGGCGAGGCCGGTGAGGATCATCGTCGGGATCAGCCCGAAGATGACGAGCACGTAGGAGAGCTTCTGGAAGATGTTGTACGCGCGCGGATCGGCGGGATCGTGGAAGCGGAAGGCGAGATGCTCGCGAAAGTCATGCCACAGCTTCGCGGTCGAAAGTTCGCGCAGGCGGACGCGAAGGTCGCGCTGGAAATGGCGGTTGGCGAGGCTTGCGATCATGTAGGCCAGCAGGCTGAACGCCAGCACCAGCGCGAACAGCAGATGCCAGCGCCGCGCGATCGCGAGATTGTAGTGCGCCGGGATCGTCACATAGCTTGGCCAGCGGATCGTGCTGAGCCACGGGTGATCGAAATTGGCACCATATGCCCCCCAATACAGGTGCGGATGCGCGTTGAGGATCGTCAGTCCGCTGCCGATCATGATGAAGATCGTAATCGCGTTGATCCAGTGCCACACCCGCGTCGCGACGCGGTGGCGATAGATCGTGCGCGACGCGGGCACCGCATCGGCGGGAACGGAAGGCGTGGCTATGGTCATCGTCATACCCTGTATACGCCAGTCAGACGGAAACGGTTACACGCCTCGCGTGGTCTTGTAGAGCCGCCGTCGTCACAGGGAAACAGCGCGCGATGGCCGACCAGCATTTCTACGAACCCGCAAACGGCCACGGCCTTGCGCATGATCCTCTGAACGCGATCATCGCGCCGCGCCCGATCGGCTGGGTGAGCACAATCAGCGCGAACGGCGTGCGCAATCTCGCGCCGTACAGCTTCTTCACGTTGTTCAACTATCGCCCGCCGATCATCGGCTTCTCCTCAATCGGGTGGAAGGACAATGCCGCCAACATCGCCGCAACCGGCGAATTCGTCTGGAACCTCGCGACTCGGCCGCTCGCTGACGTGATGAACACCAGTTCGGCGATGGTCGGCCCCGAAGTCGACGAGTTCGATCTGGCGGGCATCGCCGCGCTGCCGTCGCGGCTGGTCAAGCCCGATCGCGTCGCCGCCAGCCCGGTTCAGTTCGAATGCCGCGCGACTCAGACGCTGCGGCTCGAATCGAAGGAACGGCGCGCGCTCGATACCTGGGTGATGTTCGGCGAGGTGATCGGGGTGCATATCGATCGCGCTTTGCTTGAAGACGGCGTCTACCAGACCGGCCGCGCTCGCGCGATCCTGCGCGGTGGCGGGCCGGCCGACTATTTCGAGGTCGGCGAGGACAACCTCTTCAAGATGTTCCGCCCCGATCAGCCGTAAGCCCGCACGAAGAACACGATCGTCGTCACGATCGTTACCGCCAGCGTCCAGCCGCGCACCATGCCGGGCGTCAGCCGCTTGCCGAGCTTCGCGCCGAGCCATCCGCCAAGCACTGCGCCGAGCAGCATCGGCACGCCGGCGTCCCAGCGCACCAGTCCGGTCGCGACGAACACGATCGATGCCGCCGCGTTCGCGACCGCGAGCATCAGCGTGCGCGGCGCGAACAGCGCGCGTGGCGTGATATGCGCGAGCAGGCCGTAAGCCGCGGTCAGCATCATGCCGACGCCGCCGCCGAAATAGCCGCCGTAGATGCCAAGCAGTGCCTGTCCGACGATCAGCGTGCGCGGGCCGATCGTGACGATGCGGTGCAGCCCCGCCGCCGCACGCGGCCCGAACGCGATGACGAGGGCGGCGGTCAGCAGCAGCCACGGGATCATCAGATCGAACAGATGCGTGGGGGTGGAGACGAGCAGGAGGCTTCCGGCAAGGCCGCCGACGAAGGTGATCGCCGCCAGCAGCCGCACATCGACCCCGCCGAGCGGCTGCAACTCGTCGCGAAACGCCCAGGCGCTGGTCGCGGCGCCCGGCAGCAACGACACGTTGGAAGTGGCGTTGGCGGCATTGGCGGGCAGCCCGAGGGCGATCAGCGCTGGCAGCGTCGCGAAGGTGCCGCCGCCCGCGAGCGCGTTCATCGCGCCGCCGAAGATGCCGGCGCCGGCGGCGAGGGTGATGGCCTGGACGGTCACGTCAACTCCAGCGTGTGCCAAACTTCAGCATCCTCGCCCATATCGTTGGGGAGATGCCGGGCCGGCATAGTGAAGTTCAGCCCAGGGCGGCCTGTTTTTCTTCGGCGAGCCGGTCGAGTTCCGCCCGGCTCTTCTTTTCGCTCGCGGTCTTGAGCTGGCCGCAGGCGGCGTCGATGTCGCGGCCGCGCGGGGTTCGGACCGGCGCGGAGATGCCCGCTTCGAACACGATGTCGGAGAAGCGCCGTACCCGTTCGGGCGTCGAGGTCTCATAGGCCGCGCCCGGCCAAGGGTTGAACGGGATCAGATTGACCTTGGCGGGGAGGTTATAGTGTTTGAGCAGCCGAACCAGCTCGCGCGCATCCGCGTCGCTGTCGTTCTTGTCCTTGAGCATGACATATTCGAAGGTGATCCGCCGCGCGTTGTTGGCGCCGGGATAATCCGCGCAGGCCTGAAGCAGTTGCTCGATGCCGTATTTGCGGTTCAAGGGCACGATCTCGTCGCGGATTTCTTTGGTGACGCCGTGCAGCGACACCGCGAGGTTGACGCCGATCTCGGTGCCCGCGCGCGCCATCATCGGCACCACGCCCGAGGTGGAGAGCGTGATCCGCCGCTTCGACAGCGCGAGACCGTCACCGTCCATGACGATGCCGAGCGCATCGCGCACCGCATCGAAATTGTAGAGCGGCTCGCCCATGCCCATCATCACGACGTTGGTGAGCATCCGCCCCTCGGGCGTGCTCGGCCATTCGCCAAGCGCGTCGCGCGCCAGCATGACCTGCCCGACGATCTCGGCGGCGGTGAGGTTGCGCACCAGCCGCATCGTGCCGGTGTGGCAGAAGCGGCAGTTGAGCGTGCAGCCGACCTGGCTCGACACGCACAACGTCCCTCGGTCGGCATCGGGGATGAACACCGCCTCGTAATCCTCGCCGTCGGGCGCGCGCAGCAGCCATTTGCGCGTGCCGTCGGTCGAAACCTGCGCCTCGACGACCTCGGGCCGGCTGATCGCGAAGCGACCCGCGAGCCACGGCTGCATCGTCTTCGAAATGTCGGTCATCAGCGCGAAATCGGTGACGCCGCGATTGTAGATCCAGTGCCAGAGCTGCTTGGCGCGGAGCTTCGCTTGCTTGGGTTCGAGCTGCGCCGTCTCCAGCGCCATGCGCAGATCGGCCTTGGACAGACCGAGCAGGTCGATGCGGCCATCGGGACGCGGCACCGCGGCACGCGGGACGGGCACGGGATCGATGTGCCCGGGGATGGGCATGAGGGCGGCTGAAGCTGTCTGCATTTCCGGCATATAGCGTGGTTTCATGCATTTTTCTACAGGCGCGACCGATCGGCTTGACGACCGCGACTCGGCACCGCGATATCGCGGTATGGCTTCGAAGAAGACCCTCAACGCCGCCAATCTCGAGACGCTCGGCGCGCCGCGTCTTGCGGCGGTGTTGCTCGAACTGGCGGGGGACGATGCACGGGTCAAGCGCCGGCTCCGGCTCGAATTGGCGAGCGCGGGCGGAGGCGGGGAGGTCGCGGCTCAGGTCCGCAAACGGCTCGCCACGATCGCCAAGGCGCGGTCGGTGATCGAGTGGAACAAGACGCGCGCGGTCGCCGACGATCTGGCGATGCAGCGCCGCGCGATCCTCGATCACGTCGCGCCCAGCGATCCGGCCGAGGCGTTCGACCTGCTGTGGCGGCTGGTCGCACTGGCGACGCCGATTTCCGATCGCTGCGTCTATGATCCAGCCGATATCTTCGACGAGATCGCGGCGGCGCTGGAGGCGCTTCCGCCGCTGGCGATCGCCGCGCGCTTGCCACCCGAGGCGTTGGCCGAGCGTGTCTTCGATCTGGTCTCCGAGGATCTCCACAATCAGTATGACGGACTGATCGCCCTGCTGGCGGAAGCAATGGGCCGGTCAGGGCTGACCCACCTGCAGCGCCGCTTCGAAGCGTTCGCGGCATCGCCGCCGTCGCCGCTTCCAGAGGAGGAGCGCAGACTCATCGGCTATGGCCGAGAAGGCGAGCTTGCTGCTGCGCGCGATGATCGACTTCGCGCTCACCCGCGCCCGTACCAAGCGCTACCCGCACGCCGCGCGCCATCTCGAAAGCTGCGCGAGTCTTGCGCGGCGGATCGAGGATTTCGGCGCGTGGGGCGATCACCAGACGTATGTCGCGGAGCTGCGTGCCCAGCATGGCCGCAAGACCGGGTTCTGGTCAGCCTGAAGACTTACGCACTCACCGCCTGACACACGCCAGCGCCGCCGCGTCGATCGCGGTCGCGGCGCCGCCCAGCGCGTAGACGTCCGCGAAGGGGCCGCCGCTTTTGGCGAGCGTCTCGACGCTCATGCTGCGGCCCGAGCGGATCGCGGCGACGATTGCCGCATCGGCGCGCGCATCGGGCGCCCAGGCATCCGCCTCGCCGGCGACCAGCTCGAAGCGTCGCTCGCCGATCGACAGCGTGACGCGTGCGCGGGGATCGCGCGCGCGGCTGAGGCGGAGGTGGAGCTGGTTGCGCGCGCCTTGCCCCGGCCAGTCCGCCACGCTCGCGAAGGGGCGCCAGCGCGAGCTGCCGCCGCTCTGCACCGGCTGCGCGATGGCATAGCAACGCCGCGGCGCGGAATCGGCGAACGCCCCCCAGCTTTCGAACACGCCGACCGTTTCGCGGCCCCATGCGGGCGCGGCGACGAGCAACGCGAGGCTCACGCCAGCGATAATTCCGTGTCGCGCTGCCTTGGAAGTCATGCCCGCGCTTTCAATCCCCTGTGGCGCAAAAGCAACGGATTTCCGTGTTTATCTGAGGTTCATGCAAAGCCCGACCAACGCGCCTATCTGAAGCGTCCCCGCCCCGGATGCTGCCCGGCAGTCGCGGGAATGTGTAATGGAGTGAGTATCATGCAGAAGTTTCTTGTCACCGCCGCCACCGCCGCGCTCGGCCTTGGCTTCGCTGCCCCCGCGTTCGCGCAGGACGGCCCGCCGCCCGCACCGTCCGGTGCGTTCGACGGCCCGCGCGTCGGCGTGCTGCTCGGGTATGACAAGCTTCAGCCCGGTCGCGGCCCGAACTCGGACATCGACAGCAACCGCAAGGCCGACGGCCTGCTCTATGGTGGCGACATCGGCTACGACAAGGATCTCGGCCAGATCGTGATCGGCGTCGAAGGCGAAGTGACCGGCTCGACCGGCAAGGTCACCAACGCACCGACCAGCGCCGCCGCGCTCGGCTATGGCCGCGTCAAGCAGGGCCGCGATCTCTATGCGGGCGTCCGCGTCGGCTACAAGGTATCGCCGACCACGCTGGTTTACGCGAAGGGCGGCTACACCAACGGTCGGCTCGATCTGACCGCGAGCGACGGCGTTACCCAGACCGGCCAGCATTTCAATCTCGATGGCTACCGCGTCGGTGCGGGTGTCGAGGAGGCGATCGGCCGCAACACCTACGCCAAGATCGAATATCGCTATTCGAACTATGGCAACGCCCGGCTCGAATATGCCAACGGCGCCAACACCAACAATTTCGATGTCGACACCGATCGGCACCAGATTGCGGTCGGCGTTGGCTACCGCTTCTAAGCCAAACGCCTGATTTCGGCACGGATGAGGGGTCGGGGCGCTTGCCCCGGCCCCTTTTTGCGGTAAGGAAAGAGACGGCGAATTGCCCCCGGCTTCTGACGCCTGGCGGGATAGAGTAGGGCGGCGGCCCGGGGGATTGAGATGAAGGCGACGATCGAACGCGCGACCCTTTTGAAGGGCCTCAGCCATGTCCAGTCGGTGGTGGAACGGCGCAACACCATCCCGATCCTGTCGAACGTGCTGATCGAGGCGACGGCGGAGGGCGGTCTGAAGCTGATGGCGACCGATCTCGACCTTCAGATCAACGAGACGATCGCGGCGGCGGTCGACCAGCCCGGCGCGACCACGGTGTCGGCGCACACTTTGTTCGACATCGCGCGCAAGCTGCCCGAAGGCTCGCAGGTGAGTCTTGCCGCAGCCGACGGCAAGCTGACGATCATGGCCGGTCGCGCCCGCTTCCAGCTCAGCACGCTGCCGCGTGACGATTTCCCGGTGATCGCCGAAGGCGAGCTGCCGGTGAGCTTCGAGCTGCCCGCCGAGACGCTCAAGCAGATCATCGACAAGACTCGCTTCGCGATCTCGACCGAAGAGACGCGCTATTATCTCAACGGCATCTTCCTGCACGTCTCGGCCGATCCGCAGCCGGTGCTCAAGGCCGCCGCGACCGACGGCCACCGCCTCGCGCGCGTGACGATGCCGCGCCCTGAAGGGGCCGAGGCGATGCCCGACGTGATCGTGCCGCGCAAATGCATCGCCGAACTGCGCAAATTGCTCGACGAGGTCGATGCTTTGGTGGGCGTGTCGCTGTCCTCGACCAAGATCCGCTTCGATCTCGGCCATGCTTTGCTCACCTCGAAGCTGATCGACGGCACCTTCCCCGATTACAGCCGGGTCATCCCGACCGGCAACGACAAGATCCTCAAGATCGATCCGCGCAGCTTCGAGGAGGGCGTCGATCGTGTCTCGACGATCGCGACCGAGAAGACCCGCGCGGTGAAGATGGCGCTCGACCGCGACAAGATCGTGCTGTCGGTGACGAGCCCCGACAACGGCACCGCCGCCGAGGAAGTGCCGGGCGAATATGTGTCGCTGCCATTCGAGATCGGCTTCAACAGCCGCTATCTGCTCGACATTCTCGGGCAGCTCGATGGCGATACGATCGAGGTGCATCTGGCCGACGCCGCCGCGCCGACGCTGATCCGCGAGAACGACAAGGCCGCGGCGCTGTACGTGCTGATGCCGATGCGGGTGTGACGCGCACGGACGCGATATGGTTGCGGCGGCGTTAACCGAAAACTGACGTCTGCGCGCTACGTCGGTGGGTGATCCACTGACAGGGTGCCATGTCCATGCATCACGACCCGGTTTTCGCCCCGTTTTCGTCCGGCCCGGCCGGCAGCATCCTCGTCGTCGATGACAATCCTACCGCGCTCGCGGTGATCGGCCGGCGGCTGGCGCGGCTCGGCTATCTGCCGGTGCTGTGCGACAAGGCGACCGATGCGCTCGACCAGGCGGCGACGCGGCGCTTCGATCTCGTGCTCGCGGATATGGTGATGCCGGGCATGTCGGGGATGCAACTCCTGCGGGCGTTGCGGGCGAGCCCCGACACGCGCGACGTGCCGGTGATTCTGCTGACCAGCCGATCTGACCCTGCCGCCGCCGTCGATGCGCTCGCGGCGGGCGCCGACGACCATGTCGCCAAGCCGTTCGATTTCGACGTGCTGGCGGCGCGGATCACGCGGGTGATCGGCCACGCCCGCCGCCTCGCCGATCTCAAGGCGTTCAACGCCGCGCTCGACGCGCGCATCGCCGAGCGCGCGATCGAACTGGGCGAGGCGCAGACCGAACTCGCCGCGACTCGCGCCGACCGCCAGCGGCTCGTCGCCTCGCTTCTAGCGCTCAACGACCGGGTCGAACTGGCGGGCTGCTGATTCGGGCTTTCTAAAGCTTTATCACCCCGTTCGTGCTGAGCCTGTCGAAGCACGTGCCGCACGCGCAACGCTGTTTGGCACGCCCTTCGACAAGCTCAGGGCGAACGGTTATTATGTTGGTTGGGTTGGCTCATGGATTGCCACCGTCAGTCCGGGTTGGGGCTGGGCGGGAAGCGACGCGGTTCGCACCGCATCCGCGCGCGCGCGCGACAGGATCGCGGCGGGCACATCGTCGCCCGCGCAAATTCGCTCGGCTTGTGCCAGCCAGCGCGCCTCGCGCAGCGTGAGGTCGTCGGGATCGTCCGAGCGTAACAGAATATGGACGACTCCGCCGGGCGCGTCTCCGGCGGACTCGAGCCAGCGTTCGACCGCCTCCGGTCCTGCGGCCAGCACGTCGAGCGCGCCGCCTTCGGCGAACGCTGCGCCCAGCGCCATCCGTCGCGCACCCGGATCGGCGAAGCGCGCGCGGATCGCGCCGCGTGCCGCGAACAGCGCCTCGGCGAGTCGCCCGAGCGTCGGCGGGAGCAGCGCTTCGAGTCGCTGGCGCAGCGCCGCAGCCAGTCCGGCCGAGACGCCGCCGGTGCCGATCGCAACGATCACCGGCGAACGATCGACGATCGCGGGCAGGGTGAAATCGCACAGGGCAGGCCGATCGACCGCGTTGACGAGCACGCCGCGCGCTTTCAGCCGCGCGACCACCG
This sequence comes from Sphingomonas panacis, assembly GCF_001717955.1. Taxonomy (NCBI): domain Bacteria; kingdom Pseudomonadati; phylum Pseudomonadota; class Alphaproteobacteria; order Sphingomonadales; family Sphingomonadaceae; genus Sphingomonas; species Sphingomonas panacis. Next base: position 585,469 of record NZ_CP014168.1, on the reverse strand, counting down.
CCTGCGCGTCGGCCTCATCGTCGACCGCGACGATCGCGAGCGCGGCCGTGCCGTCCTCGCCGACCACCCGTGCGCCCGCGCGTTCGAGCAGCCGCCGCTTCGCCGCCGCCGCATCGCCATCGCCGACCAGAATCACCGTCCGGCCCCGCGCCGCGACGAAGATCGGCAGGCTGGCGAGCGTCACGCGGTCAGCCACTCCGGCAGCCGCTCGGCGGCGAGGATCGTTTCGGGCTGGATGCGATCGGCGACGACGGCGTAGCGGTCCCCGCTCACCAGCACTTCGGGTACGAGCGCGCGGCTGTTGTAGGTGCTCGCCATCGTCGCGCCATAGGCGCCGGCCGTGCGGAAGATCGCGAGATCGCCCGATTTGACCGAGTCGATGTCGCGGCCCATCGCGAATGTGTCGCCGCTCTCGCAGACCGGGCCGGCGATGTTGGCGGTCATCCGCGCACCGGTCGGGCGGACGGCGGCGAAATCGTGCCAAGCATCGTACATCGCGGGCCGCGCGAGATCGTTCATCGCGGCATCGACGATGACATAGGGGTTGGTGACGCCCGGCTTGACCCAGATCACGCGGGTCAGCAGCACGCCGGCATTGCCCGCGATCACGCGGCCAGGCTCGAACATCAGCGTCGCGTCCCAGCCATCGGTGACGCGCGCGACCATCGCGCCATAGGCGGCGGGGGTGGGGAAGACGTCGCCCGCCTTGTACGGCACGCCGAGGCCGCCGCCGAGATCGACATGGCTGATCGTGTGGCCGGCGGCGCGGAGTTCCTGGACGAGCTGGCCGATGCGCCGATATGCGGCCTCCAGCGGCGCGAGATCGGCGAGCTGGCTGCCGATATGGATGGCGACGCCGCGCAGGTTCAGCCCCGGCAGGCCCGCGAGCCGGTCGAAGATCGCGCGCGCCTCGCTGATCGGTACGCCGAACTTGTTCTCGGCCTTGCCGGTCGAGATCTTGGCGTGCGTGCCGGCATCGACATCGGGGTTCACGCGCAGCACGGCGTCGGCGCGCCTGCCGCCCGCCGCTGCGAGTGCCGCCAGCACGACGCCTTCTTCCTCAAGCTCGAGATTGAACTGGCCGAGTCCGGCGTCGAGCGCCTTGGTCAGCTCAGCGACCGTCTTGCCGACGCCCGAGAACACGATGTCCGAAGCCGGTATCCCCGCCGCGATCGCGCGTGCAAGCTCGCCGCCCGAGACGACATCAGCGCCATAGCCGGCATTGGCGAGCAGCCGCAGCACCGCGAGATTGGGGTTGGCCTTGATCGCATAGGCGATGTGCTTGCGCTTCACGCCGGCGAGACCGTCGCGGAACACCTCGGCATGGCGCGTGAAGGTCGCCGCCGAATAGACGTAGACGGGGGAGCCGACGTCTGCGGCGATCCGCTCGAGCGACACGCCCTCGCAGTGCATGACGCCGTCGACCAGCGCGAAATGATCCATCTGGGTGCCGTTCAGTTATGGGGTGGAAGATCGAACTCGTCGCCGCGGCGCGTGTCCGATTTCTTGAGCAGTTCGTCGCTGCGCTCGGGCCGCGCCTGGCTGTTCGGAGTGAGCAATTGCGTCGCGGTCGGCGTCGCGCGGGCGCTATACGGCGCGACCGGCAGATGCTGATTGCTGGCGGGCTTGAGTTCGGACGCCGAACCGCAACCGCCGAGCGCGAGCACGCCCGCGAGGATGAGATGCTTCATGCCAGTTCCTCCCGCGCCGCCGCGATGGCGGCACGCACCCGCGCCGGCGCGGTGCCGCCGAAGCTCGTCCGGCTCGCCACCGACGCATCGACCGACAGCACGCCATAGACGCGATCGTCGATCCGCGCGTCGATCGCAGTGAGGTCTTCGAGCGGCAGTTGATCGAGCGCGATGCCGCGTTCCTCGGCCAGTTTCACTGCGCGGCCGGTGATGTGGTGCGCCTCGCGGAACGGAATCCCGCCCTCGCGCACCAGCCAGTCGGCGAGATCGGTCGCGGTCGAGAAGCCGGCCTCGGCGGCGGCGCGCATGCGGGGCGTGCGGAAGGTCGCGCTTTCGACCATGCCGGTCATCGCCGCGATCGACAGGCCGAGCAGATCATGCGCTTCGAACACCGGCGGCTTGTCGTCCTGCATGTCCTTCGAATAGGCGAGCGGCAGGCCCTTCATCGTCACCATGAGGGCGGTGAGGCAGCCGATGATCCGCCCGCTGTGTCCGCGCACCAGCTCGGCGGCATCGGGGTTGCGCTTTTGCGGCATGATCGACGAGCCGGTCGACCATTGATCTGACAGCGAGACGAAGCCGAACGGCTGCGACGCCCAGAGGATGAACTCCTCGGCCAGCCGCGACAGATGCAGCGCGACTTGCGCGGCGGCGGTGAGATACTCGATCGCGAAGTCGCGGTCGGACACCGCATCGAGCGAATTGCGCGTCGGCCCGTCGAAGCCCAAAGCGGCGGCGGTCATCTCGCGGTCGATCGGGAAGCCGGTCCCCGCCAGCGCCGCCGAGCCGAGCGGGCTGCGGTTGCCGCGCGCGCGCGCATCGGCGAAGCGGCTGCGGTCGCGCGCGGTCATCTCGAAATAGGCCATCAAATGGTGGCCGAGCGTGACCGGCTGCGCGCTTTGCAGATGGGTGAAGCCGGGCATCACGCTGTCGGCATGTTCCTCGGCGCGCGCCAGCAGCGCGAGCTGGAAGCCTTTCAGCGCGACATCGACCTGATCGATCGCGTCGCGCACCCACAAACGGAAATCGGTCGCGACCTGATCGTTGCGCGAGCGGGCGGTGTGGAGCCGGCCCGCCACAGGTCCGATCGCCTCGGCGAGCCGCGCCTCGCTCTGCATGTGGATGTCTTCGAGCACCATGTCCTCGGCGACGCCGTTGGCTTCATAGTGTGCGGCGACGGTATCGAGGCCGGCGGAGATCGTGGCGGCATCTTGCGGCCCGACGATGCCGGTCGCGCCCAGCATCGCGACATGCGCCTTCGAGCCGGCGAGATCCTGCCGCCACAAGCGCTTGTCGAACGGGATCGAGGCATTTATCTCGCGCATGACCGCCGCCGGGCCTTCCGCGAAACGGCCGCCCCACATCGCATTGGATGCGTCCTTCATGTCCTTACGCTCGACGATCGTGCCGCTCCCTGCCTTGGTGCTGCTCACCCTGATGACTGGCTGCGGCGATAGGCAAGACTCCACCAAGGAGCAAGCGGTGCCGCGCGCCACGCCGGCCGCATCGGCCAGCGCTACGCCAGCGCCAGCCGCCACGCCGACCGCCGATGCCCCCAAGGAGGGCGAGAAGGTGCCGGTCGATACGATCGGTACGATCGACCGCAGCCACAAGGGCGAAGCCCCCCCCGCCGTCAGCTTCGACGATGCCCAGGACAAGCCGACCACGATCGCCGCGTTCAAGGGCAAGCCGGTGCTGGTCAATTTGTGGGCGACCTGGTGCGGGCCGTGCGTCGCCGAGATGCCAACGCTCGAAAAGGTTGCCGCGACCTTCCATGTCGCCGCGATCAGCCAGGACAAGGATCGCGGCACCGTCTCGGCGTATTTCGCGAAGAAGGGCTTCACGCGGCTTCAGCCGTATCTCGATTCGAAAGTGGGCCTGAGCATCGCGTTCAACGCCAGCCTGCCGACCAGCATCCTCTACGATTCGGCCGGGCATGAAGTGTGGCGGATCGTCGGCGGGATGGACTGGACCACGCCGACCGCTCAGGCGCTGCTCGCCGAGGCGAAGTAAGCGCGGCAAAATAGTCTTGGGAAAATAATCGTCGCCCCGGCGTAGGCCGGGGCCGCTGTGTTGTTTTGCGAACCGGCCGCCCCAAACGCAGCGGCCCCGGCCTGCGCCGGGGCGACGCAAGCCGCGCGCAGCGCCATATCTCTTCGGCTCGGCGCTTCCGCGTGAACCAAATATTCGCGCAGGGGCGCAGAGAGCGCAGAGGAAGTGAGAGCCGCTGCGCGGCAAAAATCCTCTGCGTCCTCTGCGCCTCTGCGCGAAAAATCAGTCGGTGATTTTGACGATCGCGTCGATCTCGACCACGGCGCCGAGCGGCAGGACCGGCACGCCGACCGCGCTGCGGGCGTGCTTGCCGGCGTCGCCGAACAGCTCGACCATCAGGTCCGACGCGCCATTGGCGACCTTGGGCTGATCGGTGAAATCGGCCGCCGAATTGATGAACACGCCGAGCTTCACGATCCGTTCGACGCGGTGCAGCCCGCCAAGCGCCGCCTTCATCTGCGCGACCAGCATCAGTGCGCAGCGCTGCGCGGCGTGGGTGCCATAGGCGACGTCGCGATCCTCGCCGAGCCGGCCGGTCATCAGCGCGCCATCGTCGAACGGCAATTGGCCGGAGATGTGGAGCAGGCCAGACGCTTCGACCGCCGCCACATAGGAGGCGACCGGCGCGGCGGCGACGGGCAGGGTAAGGCCGAGTTCGGCGAGCTTGCGGTCGATACGGTCGGTCATGATGCGTCTCTCTCAGGGAAGGAAGCGGGCAGGCCGGCGGCGAAGCGGTCGGCGATCCACGCCTGCGCATCCTGCCAGTCGTCGATCCGCGCGTGCGCGTAAGGCGCCGCCGGCACGTTGAGGGCGAGATCGGGTTCGGAGATCATGTGCAGCCGGTGGACGTGCGGGGCGTGCTTCGCGACCGATTCGTGATGCACGGCGAGATCATCGACGAACACCGCGACGCTCGCATTATATTCGGCGACGAGCCGCGCGACCGGATTGCCCTTGCCGCCCTGATTGGTCTCGACGCGGTGGCGGATGTCGAAGCGCGCGAGCTGTTCGATCCGCGCGTCGCGGACATGGTCCTGCAAATTGGTGAGCACGACGATATCGGCAACCGCGCTCAGCGCCGCCAGCGCCTCGCGGGCGTGCGGCACCAAGGTCTGCCGCTCCATCTCGGCGGGGAAGAAGCCGCCGAGATAGCCCCACATCTCCTCGGTGCTCGGCCGGTCGCCATTGGCGTGGCGCATGCTGGTGAACATCTCGGGGCCGGCGACGTCGAAGTCGATATCGTGCGATTCGCGCAGCCACACGCCGAAATGCCGCACCATGTGCAGCAGCACCTCGTCGCAATCGGTGATGAGCAAAGGCCGGCTCATGCGTAGAACGCGCCGCCGTCGAGCGCCCTGTGCGCGGCGACGATCGCTTCTGGCCGAACATCCAGCCCCTCGGCGCATGCGATCAAATCGGGCTCATAGCCTTCGAGAAAGGCGAGTACCGCGCCCAGCACGGCGGGTTCGCCGGCGCGGGCGCGCAGATCGTCCGGCATCAGCCCGGTGGTGTCGAGCAGCCGCTGCGCGCGATCGGGTTCGGCGAGAGTCCACACCAGCGCGCGCAGCGCCAGCTCGGTCGCGTCAGCATTTGTATCGGGGGCGCGCATTGCGTAACCAGCGCTTTCAAGTCGGGTTTCGGATCGGGGTGGACGTGGCAAAAAGGGTGCTCGTTGTCGAGGACAACGAACTCAACCTCAAACTTTTCTGCGATCTGCTGCGCGCCCATGCCTTCGTGACCGAGGGGCTGCGCGACGGGCGCGAGGCAGTCGCGCGCGCGCGCGATTTCGCGCCCGATCTGATCGTCACCGATATCCAGCTCCCGCACGTCACCGGCTTCGAACTCATCACGCAGTTGAAGGGCGATCCCGCGCTGCGCGACATCCCGATCATGGCGGTGACGGCCTATGCCGGGCGCGAGGACGAGGAGCGGATTCGCGGTGCGGGTGCCGACGCCTATGTCTCGAAGCCGATTTCGCTGATGCGATTCGTCGAGGCGGTCAACGGGTTGATGGCGCCGTGACAGAGCGAACCTGACATACCAAAAAAGCCGCTGGGGTTGCCCCCGCGGCTCTTGATCCCCGCTTTCGCGGGGATGATCCAAAGGCGGCTATGCCGCCCTTTGGATCACTTGATCTTGGCTTCCTTGAACTCGACATGCTTGCGCACGACCGGGTCGTACTTCTTGAAGCTCAGCTTCTCGGTCTTGGTGCGCGGGTTCTTCTTGGTCACGTAGAAGAAGCCAGTGTCAGCCGAGCTGATGAGCTTGATCTTGACGGTGGTTGGCTTGGCCATGAGCCCTGTTTCCTGCAAATCGTAAAAAAGCAAAGGCGGCCGCGATGGGCCGCCCCGTAGGCGAAGCGCGTTGGCGCACGCCGCCCGAATTGTCAAGCCTCGTGCCTGTGTTAACGCGACCGATACCCCCGCGCGGATAGTGCCGGCGCATGGCAAAGCGGCTTCCAATCCCCGGCCCGACGGGCTGATCGCGCGATGGATGCGCTGATGGCGGCATTCGTCGCCGCGATTCTGATCGAAGCGGGCGATCGCACGCCGTGGCTGGCGGCGATCCTCGGCGACCGATTCGAAAAACGTGGGGTCGTGATCGCCGCGACATTGCTCGCGCTCGCGCTCGGCAACGGCGTCGCCGGTGTCGGCGGGGGAATCGTGGCCGCGCACCTGACCCCCAATGCGCGCGCGTTGCTGGTGTCGGTCGCGTTGCTCTCCGCCGGGTTCGGAGCGTTCGGGCGGCTGAAAGCACCCGACCGGCTCGCGAAATGGCGGATCGGCGCGTTCGCGACGAGCTTTCTCGGGGTCGCGATCCTCGCGTTCGGTGATCGTACCCAGTTCGCGACGATGGCGTTCGCGGCGCGCAGCGATGCGCCGGTGCTCGCCGCGATCGGCGCGACCTTGGGCGCGGGCATCGTCAACGCGGCCGGGGTGCTGGCCGGCGAACCGATGCGCCGGCAGCTCCCGATTCGCGCGATTCGCATCGGCACCGGGCTGTTGCTGTGCGCGATCGGGGTCATATCCGGGCTGTCGGCGCTGCGATTGATCTAGCCGCTCGATCAGTCCGATCGCAAAAACGTGCGAGGACAGGCGGGAGCCATTCCGCTATCGAATCGTTAACGCAACGAACTCATCCACAGGAGCTGTTCCGTGACCGACGACGCGCTGAAAACCCCGACCGACATCAAGACCAACGCCGCCAAAACCGTCGCCGAGGCGCTGAACGCGATCCTCGCCGATTCGTTCGCGCTCTACATCAAGACCAAGAACTTCCACTGGCATGTCTCGGGCCCGCATTTCCGCGACTATCACCTGATGCTCGACGATCAGGCGACTCAGATCCTCGGCACGACCGACGCGATCGCCGAGCGCGTGCGCAAGACCGGCAACACCACGCTGCGCTCGATCGGCGACATCGCGCGCCACCAGTCGATCGAAGACAATGACGAGGCGTTCGTCCCCGCCGCGCAGATGCTGATCGAATTGCGCGAGGACAATCTCAAGCTCGTCGAGAAGCTGCGCGAGGCCAAGGACATCGTCGACGACGCCAAGGACAATGCGACCAGCGGCATCCTCGACGAATGGACCGATCTCGCCGAGGAGCGCGCCTGGTTCCTGTTCGAAGCCAGCCGGGGCGCCTGATCCCGCACGGCTGAGGCCCGGTCGCCGTTCAGGCGCCGGGCTTCGGTCCCAACGTCAGCAACCACAGATCGGGTGGCGCGCCGAGCCGGAACGGCACCCCGGTCGCGCCGAGTCCTGCGGTGACGATCACGGTGTGCGCGCGGTCGCGGACCACGCCGCACCGATAGCGCGCCGGCGAGACTTCGACGATCGGCCCGATCAGCGGCAACACCACCTGACCACAATGCGTGTGCCCGGCGAGCAGCAGCGGCATATCGGGCGACATATCCTTCGCGATCTCGGGCGAATGGGTCACCAGCACGGGTGCGCCCGTCAGGATTCGTATCTGCGCCATCGTGTAGATCGGATGGGCGTGGCCGCTCGCGGCGTCGTCGACCCCGCCGAGGGCGAGCGGGCCGACCTGGACCGCTTTGTCCTGGAGCAGCACGACCCCCGCCGACGCGAGATCGCGCGCCACCGCCGGCATGCCGGTGGCGTGATCGTGGTTGCCGGGCACGGCGATCACGCCGAGGCGGGCGTGAAGCCCCTTCAACGGCGCGACCATCGCCGGCCCATGCAGCGCCGCGCCGTCCTTGCGCTGGCCGAAGATGAAATCGCCCGCGATCAGCACGAGATCGGGGTGAAGCGCGTCGATCTGCGTAACGATTCGCGTGAGCCGCGCAGGCCCCATCGCCAGCGATCCGATATGCACGTCGCTGATCAGCACCACGCGGATTGGCGGCTGCCCCGCCGGCCAGCGCGGCAGCGCGATCGTCGCACGGCGCACCACCGGGTCCCGCCGCGCCTCTGCAAAGGCGTAGAGCGCGACCGCGACGCCGATCACGAACACCAGGGCAAGAGCGTAGAGACGGCGGCGCATTGCTGCACCTGCTAACAGAAGCTGCGGGCTGGCGGAACCGCTGGCGTGGCCCCATGTTGAACCCTGATGCAAGCCTTCGCGCAGCTCCTCGATTCGCTCATCTACACGCGCTCGCGCAACGCGAAGCTCAAGCTGATCGTCGATTATCTCCACGCCACGCCCGATCCCGATCGCGGCTGGGCGATGGCGGTGCTGACCGGCGATCTCGACCTGCCCGGCATCAAGCCCGCGCTGATCCGTGCGCTGATCGAGGAGCGGGTCGATCCGGTGCTGTTCGCGATGAGCCGCGATTATGTCGGCGACACCGCCGAGACGGTGAGCCTGCTCTGGCCCGATCCGGTCGTGCCGCCGCGCGAGAGCGGGCCGCTGTCGCTGTCCGAGGTGGTCGATCGGCTCGGCAACCTGTCGCGCGCCGACGCGCCCGGCGCGCTGGCGGCGATGCTCGACCGGCTCACCGCCAACGAGCGCTTCGCGCTGCTCAAGATGGCGATGGGCGCTTTACGCATCGGCGTCTCGGCGCGGCTCGCCAAGACCGCGCTGGCGCAGGCGTTCGCGCTGGAGATCGAGGCGGTCGAGGAGCTGTGGCACGGCATCGACCCGCCGTATGCGGCGCTGTTCGCCTGGGCGAAGGGGGAGGGGGCGTTGCCGACGGCGGCGGATACGCCGGTGTTCCGCCCGTTCATGCTCGCGCATCCGCTCGAAGACGGCCGAGTCGATCTCGCCGAATACGCCGCCGAATGGAAATGGGACGGTATCCGCGTCCAGCTCGTCCATGTCGCTGGGGAGACGCGGCTCTACAGCCGCGCGGGCGACGACATTACGCGCAGCTTCCCCGAGGTGGCGCGCGCTTTCACCGTCCCCGGCGTGCTGGACGGCGAGTTGATGGTGAAGGGCGATGCGCAGGGGCACGGCACCGAAGAGGGCGGCGCGGCGAGCTTCAACGCGCTCCAGCAGCGGCTTGGCCGTAAAGTGGTGTCGGCGAAGATGCTCGCCGAGGCACCGGCGTTCGTGCGGCTTTACGATATCCTGTTCGACGGCGCCGAGGATCTGCGCGACCGGGCGTGGACCGAACGGCGCGCCCGGCTCGAAGATTTCGCGGGGACGCTGCCGGCCGAACGCTTCGACGTCAGCGCGCTGATCGTCGCACCCGATTTCACGACGTTGGAGGGCATTCGCGCCGGCGCGCGCGATGCCGCGATCGAGGGCGTGATGCTCAAGCGTCGCGACTCGGCGTATGTCGCGGGTCGGCGAGTCGGGCTGTGGTACAAATGGAAGCGCGATCCGCTCACCGCCGATTGCGTGATGATGTACGCGCAGCGCGGCAATGGCCGGCGCTCGTCCTTCTATTCGGATTACACGTTCGGCTGCTGGACGGATGACGGAGAGCTGCTCCCGGTCGGCAAGGCCTATTCGGGCATCACCGACGAGGAGATGAAGATGCTCGACCGCTTCGTGCGCGCGCACACCACCGCGCGCTTCGGGCCGGTGCGCGAGGTCGAGAAGACGCTGGTGCTGGAGATCGCGTTCGATTCGATCCACGAGTCGAAGCGGCACAAGTCGGGCGTGGCGATGCGCTTCCCGCGCATCGCCCGAATCCGCACCGACAAGCCGGCGAGCGAGGCGGATACGGTGGCGGGGCTGCGGCGGCTGGTGACGTGAGCGGGGTTCAGCTCGCGGGCCGCACATCCTTGGCGATGCCGTCGAGCAGACCGTTGACGAAACCCGTCTCGCGCTTCTCGAAGAAAGCGTGGGCGACATCGACATATTCGCTGATGACGGTGGCGACCGGAACGTCGACTCGCGCGAGCAGTTCGTAGGTGCCGGCGCGCAGGATCGCGCGCATCGATTTGTCGAGCCGCTCGAGCGTCCAGCCGCTCGCCAGCTTCTGGCGGATCGCCGAGTCGATCTCGGCGCCGCGCGCGGTTGCGCCGGTCACGATATCGTCAAAGAACGCGACATCGGCCTCGGCATATTCGGCATCCTCGATGGTCGCGCCGAGCCGGTGCTGATGGAATTCGTGGAGCAGGCGCGGCACCGGCGTGCCCTCCATCTCATGCTGGTAGAGGGCCTGGGTGGCAGCGAGGCGCGCGGCGGCGCGGGCCTTGGATCGGGCAGCGGTACGGGATGACATTCGGGGCCTTTAGCGGAAGTTTGTAGCGGGGTGAACCTGTTCTCCCGCGAAGGCGGGAGTCCAGTCTCGGCGCGCGGCGCCGAACGCGCTCCCGCGCGCGATTTTGAAGGGCTGGACTCCCGCCTTCGCGGGAGAACGGCTTACAGCCGCAGTGCGACGGATTTGGCGTGCGCGGGCAGCCCTTCGGTCTCCGCGAGCGCCACCGCTGCCGGGCCTACGCGCGCGAGGCTGGCGGGATCGAGCTCGAGGAAGCTCGTCCGCTTCATGAAATCGAGCACCGACAGTCCGCTCGCGAAACGCGCACGGCGGCCGGTCGGCAGGACGTGGTTCGGGCCGGCGACATAATCGCCGATCGCCTCGGGTGTATGCCGGCCGAGGAACACCGATCCGGCATGGCGGACCCGGTCGAACAGCGCCTGCGGATCGTCGCACGCCAGTTCGAGATGCTCGGGCGCGAGCCGGTCGACCAGCGGAAGCGCCTCGTCGAGACTCGCGGTGACGATGATCGCGCCGTTCGCGTCCCAGCTTTCGCGTGCGGTCTTGGCGGTCGAGAGCAGGCCGATCTGGAGATCGACCGCCTCGGCGACGGCGTCCGCGAACGCGGCATCGTCGGTGAACAGGATCGACTGGCTGGTCGGATCATGCTCGGCCTGGCTGAGCAGGTCGGCGGCGATCCATGTCGGATCGTTCTTGCCGTCGGCAACGACGACGATCTCGCTCGGCCCCGCCACCATGTCGATGCCGACGAGGCCGTAAAGCTGGCGCTTGGCCTCGGCGACCCAGGCGTTGCCCGGCCCGGTGATGACATCGACCGCGGCGATCCGCTGCGTGCCATAGGCGAGCGCGGCGATCGCCTGCGCGCCGCCGACTCGCCAGACTTCGTCCACCCCGGCGATGTGCGCGGCGGCGAGCACGAGCGGGTTGACCTCGCCCCCGGGCGTCGGCGTCACCATCACCAGCCGCTCGACCCCGGCGACGCGCGCGGGAATCGCGTTCATCAGCACCGAGGATGGGTAAGCGGCGCGGCCGCCGGGAATATAGATTCCCGCCGCTTCGATCGCGTTCCAGCGCGCGCCGAGCCGCACGCCCGCCGAATCGGTGGTGTCGCTGTCGGCGGGTTTCTGCTTCTCGTGGTAGGCGGCGATGCGCGCGGCGGCGAGATCCAGCGCGGCGCGCAGATCGGGCGCGAGCGCTTCGTAGGCGGCGATCCACTCGGACTTCTCGATCCGCCAGCCGGTCGCGTGGAGATCGTGGCCATCGAACTTCTGCGTGAACGCGGCGAGCGCGGCATCGCCCTCGTCCCGCACGCTGGCGACGATCGTGCGGACATCGCGTGCGACATCGGCATCGACCTCGCGCCGCGCGTTGACGAGTGCGGTGAACTCGCGATCGAAAGCTGGGTCGGATGTGGAGAGGCGGATCACATTCCCCTCCCGCTCGCGGGAGGGGTTAGGGGAGGGCGTGTCCCCAAACGGGCGGTGCGTGATAAGGACAGGCCCTCCCCCAGCCCCTCCCGCAGGCGGGAGGGGAGCAATGTTGCCTCACGCCGCATCGCGCATCTCCACCGCCCGCCGGAACCGCTCGACCAGCGGCACGATCTCGGCGCGTGTCTTGAAGGCGGCGCGGTTGACGATCAGCCGTGACGAAACCTCGGCGATGACCTCGACCTCGACCAGCCCATTCTCCTTGAGCGTCCGCCCGGACGAAACCAGATCGACGATGCGCGGCGCGAGGCCGAGCAGCGGCGCCAGCTCCATCGCGCCGTTCAGCTTGACGCACTCGGCCTGCACGCCGCGCGCCTCGAAATGCTGCGCGGTGACGTGCGGATATTTGGTGGCGATGCGGATATGACTCCAGCCGCGCGGATCGTCGCCCGCCGCCATCTGCGCGGGTTCGGCGACCGACAGCCGGCAATGGCCGATGCCGAGATCGACCGGCGCGTACAGTTCCGAATAGTCGAATTCGGCGAGCACGTCAGATCCGACGATGCCGAGCTGCGCCGCGCCGTGCGCGACGAAGGTCGCCACGTCGAACGCGCGCACGCGGATCAGGTCGATGCCGGGGGTTTGCGTGTGGAACCGCAACGCGCGGCTGCTCTCGTCGCTGAACGCCGCTTCGGGGACGATGCCGGCGCGCATCAGCAGCGGCACCGCTTCTTCGAGGATGCGGCCCTTGGGGACGGCGATGATGATCGGATCGGTCATGAAGGCGCGGCTTTACTTGGGCGGCGGCACAGGCGCAACAGAGCGCAGGAGGCGAATCGTGGCGGACGAAGCGGCGAACCGGCAGGCGTTCGTGATCCAGCAGCATTTCTGCGAGGCGATGGGTGCGCCGATCACCGCACGCATCTGCGCCGCGCTGGCGGTGAGCCTCGACCGCAGCACGCGAACGGGCGCGCGCATCCTCGACTGGCTGGGCGAGCCGACCACCGACGCGTTGCCGCTGCGCACGGTCGGCGGGCTGCATGCACTTGATCTCGCGGGGCGCGCGCCCGAGTTGAACCGCGTGTTCGCCGGTGCGGTGGTGGCGCCCGAAGCGGTGCGGGCGGTGTTGCGCACGGCTTTCGCCGCGCATGACGGTGCGCTGCTGCCTTGGCTCGACGGCCCGCCGCAGACCAACGAGGCGGGGCGCTCGGCGGTGCTGATGACTGGGCTGATCGAGGTGACGCGACGGCACGGCCTGCCGCTGGACCTGCTGGAGATCGGGTCGAGCGCCGGCCTCAACCTGCTGATCGACCGTTTTCGCTTCGATCTCGGCGGCGTCGGCGTCGGGCCAGCGGACTCGCCCGTCGTCATCCGCCCCGATTGGCGCGGCGCGCCGCCGGCGGCGGGGGTGGCGGGCGCGATTCGATCGGTGCACGGGGTCGAGATCGCGCCGGTCGATGTCCGCGACCCCGCCGCGGCCGACCGGCTGCGCGCTTATGTCTGGGCTGACAATCCCGACCGGATGGAGCGGCTGACGCGCGCGATCGATATGATTCGCGCCGAGCCGGTCGCGCTGGAACAGGGCGACGCCGCCGATTGGGTCGAAGCGCGCCTCGCCGAGCCGCAGCCGGCGGGCGTCGTGCGGGTGTTGATGCATTCGGTGGTGTGGCAATATCTCGGCGCCGAGCGGCAGGCGCGGATCACGGCGGCGATGGCGGGGGCGGCAGCGCGCGCCACGCCTGAACGTCCGCTCGCCTGGGTGCGGATGGAGCCGGATCGCGTCATTTCCGAGCAGCAATTGTGGGTGCAAAGCTGGCCCGGCCATGGTGAGCCGGTCAAGCTCGCCCGCGCACAGGCGCATGGCGCGTGGATCGAGCCCAGTCCCCGTTCGTGCTGAGCTTGTCGAAGCACGTGCCAAAAGCGCTGCGGCTCGGACACGCCCTTCGCCAAGCTCAGGGCGAACGGTAGGTGGCGGGATGCTGTCCCTGTTTACTGCTGGTTCGCGACCACCGCCTGCACCACCGACTGCATCAGCTCCTGCCGCTGCGGGATCGTGCGCGGCGTGTCGCCGATCATTACCGCGATCGCATAGGCGCGACCATCGGGCGCCATCAGCAGGCCGACGTCGTTGTAGCCGGCGGTGCGCCCGGCGAGATCCTGGCCGGTGCCGGTCTTGTGGCCGAAGCTCCAGCCAACCGGCACCGCGCCGCGCATGCGCTGCTTGCCGGTCTTGGACGATTCCATCGTGCTGATCAGGAACGCGGTCGAATTGGGTGAGAGCAGCTCGTCCTTCTTGAGCCGCGCGAGCGCATCGGCGATCGCGCGCGGGGCGGCGCCATCGGGCGGATCGGCGACATAGCGCTCGAACGCCGCGATCCGCGCCGATTGCGGCAGGCGCGCGCGGGCGAGCGAGAAGGCGTTGCCGAACGCATATTCGGGCCGCCAGGTCAGCCCGGCGGTCGCGCTCTGGAGCAAGCGCTCGCCAGGGCCGAAGCGGATGTTGCCGAGGCCCTTGCGCGCGATGAAATCGCGCACCGCGCTCGGCCCGCCGACATAGCGCAGCAGCCGGTCGTTGCAGGTGTTGTCGCTCATCGTCAGCGCGCGGCGCAGCAACTCGCCGACCGTCGTCTGATATTCGCCGTTCTTGAGCAGCGACGCGACCGGCTGGTGGAACAGCGTCAGATCGTTGCGGGTCAGGGTGATCGGATCGTCGAGCGTCAGCCGGCCCGAATCGCGCAGATCGAGTACCGTCATCGCCACCCACAGCTTGCTTACGCTTTGCTGCGGCAGGCGGACATCGCCGTTGCTCTCTACCGTCCAGCCCTTGTCGATGCTGCGCACCGCGACGCCGACGCGGCCGTCGAAGCTGCGCGCGACGGCGTTGATCGAGCGTGCGAGCGCTTCCGGCGCGGCGACCGGGCGGGGGGTGGACGGCGGCACCGCCATCACCACTTGCGCGGGGTAGCGCGAGGGGGGCACGCCCGGCGTGCGGGTCGCCAGCCGCGTGTCTTGGACGCAGGCACACAGCGCCACGGCGAGCAGGATGCCGGAAAGCGGCCGGGACGATTCGAAAGCCAAGGTGTCGGTCACTTCATGGTTGCCCTGCCAACCCCCACCGCAGGAGGCCCTGAAAGTGCTTACTCTTTCGTGCGTTGGCAATATCGTATCATTCGCGCCGAGTCGCATCGCGACGAACCGACGCAAATCAGCGGCAAATGCTCGCGTCTTAGGGAACCAGCACCGTATCGATCGCCTCCGGGAGCATGTCGGGATAGTCGAGCGTGTAGTGCAGCCCGCGGGATTCCTTGCGATGCAATGCCGATCGCACGATCAATTCCGCGATCTGGAGCAGGTTGCGCAGCTCGATCAGATCGGGCGTGACGCGGAAATGGCCGTAATAATCGTTCACCTCATCGGTGAGCATGCGGATGCGATGCTGCGCGCGTTCGAGCCGCTTGGTGGTGCGGACGATGCCGACGTAATTCCACATGAAGCGCCGGATCTCGGTCCAGTTCTGCTTGATGACGACCTCCTCGTCCGAATCGGCGACGCGGCTCTCGTCCCACGGCCGGATGCGCGGCGGCGGCAGATCGTCCCAATGTTCGGTGATGTGGCGCGCGCACGCCTCGCCGAACACGAAACATTCGAGCAGCGAGTTCGAGGCGAGCCGGTTGGCGCCGTGCAGCCCGCTCTCCGAACATTCGCCCGCCGCATAGAGGCCGGGCAGATCGGTGCGCCCGTCGAGATCGATGACGATGCCGCCGCAGGTGTAATGCTGCGCCGGCACGACCGGGATCGGCTCCTTGGTCATGTCGATGCCGAGGCCGAGCAGCTTCTCCTTGATGTTGGGGAAATGCTCGTTGATGAAATCGGCGCCGCGGTGGCTGATGTCGAGGTGGACGTAATCCAGGCCGAGCCGCTTGATCTCGTGATCGATCGCGCGCGCGACGATATCGCGGGGCGCGAGTTCGGCGCGTTCGTCGAAATCGGGCATGAAGCGATAGCCCGAATCGGGGAGCAGCAGATGCCCGCCTTCGCCGCGCACCGCCTCGGTGATGAGGAAATTCTTGACGTCGAGATTGTACAGGCAGGTCGGGTGGAACTGCATCATCTCCATGTTGGAGACGCGCGCGCCCGCCCGCCATGCCATCGCGATGCCGTCGCCGGTCGCGCCGCGCGGTGCGGTCGAGAACAGATAGGTGCGGCCAGCGCCGCCGGTCGCGAGGATCGTCGCGCGCGCTGTGAACAGTTCGACGCGGCCGGTTTCGCGGTTGACGGCATAGACGCCCCAGACATGCCCCGCGCCCGAATAGCGTTCCTCGTGCTTGCTGGTGGCGAGATCGACGCAGACCATGTCGGGCAGCAGCCGGATGTTGGGATGCGCCTCGGCGGCGGTCTGGAGCGCGACCTGCACGGCATGGCCGGTGGCGTCGTCGACATGGACGATGCGGCGGTGCGAATGCCCGCCCTCGCGCGTCAGATGCGGCGCGTTCCCGTCCATGTTGAACGGCACGCCAAGTTCGGTCAGCCGCGCAATCGCTTTGGGCGCGTTCTCGACCACGAATTCGACCGTCGCGAGATCGTTGAGGCCGGCGCCCGCGATCATCGTGTCCTGGATATGGCTTTCGAACGTGTCTCCTGGTTCGAGCACCGCCGCGATCCCGCCCTGCGCCCACGCGGTCGAGCCTTCGTCGAGCTTGCCCTTGGCGAGCACCGTCACCCGGAAATGATCGGCGAGGTTGAGCGCGGCGGTCAGCCCCGCTGCGCCCGAGCCGATGATGAGGATGTCGCTCGTATGCGGATCGTTCAAGCCGATCTCCAGTGTCTCTTGCGACATCGAGACCGATCCCGAACCGCGGAATTTGCTCGACTACGCCCGAACCTCGCCGCATTTCAACTCGCGAACCGAGGATTTCGTGCATTCGAGTCCATCGGACGTGGAAAGGGCTGTGGATGACGCGACGCGTTGCGATGCTGGGTGTGGTGATCGGTACGCTACTGATGATGCTCGGCGGGCTTCCGGCACGCGCGTGTACGCTTGCCGCGCCGGGCGTCACGCAACGGATCACGATCGGCACCACCGGGCGGACGATGCTGATCCATGTCCCGGTCGGGTTCGATTCGTCGCGCCCGGCGCCGCTCGTCCTGCTGTTCCACGGCAGCCTCGGCAGTGGAGAGAAAATTCTCGCCCAGTCCGGGCTGGCGGCGACCGCCGATCGCCACGGCTTCATCCTGGCCGCGCCCGATGGCGGGATCGTCGCGAAACCGGGCTATGTGTGGAACATCCCCGGCGTCCCCACGGTCTCCGGGCGTCTGCCGACGGCGGACGATGCGGACGATGTGGGGTTCATCGATGCCGCGATCGACTGGCTCGCCGCGCAGCGCTGCGTCGATCCCGCGCGGGTCTATGCGACCGGCTATTCGGGCGGCGGGCGGATGACGTCGCTGCTCGGCTGCATCCGTTCCGAGCGGTTCGCGGCGATCGCTCCGGTCGTGGGCCTGCGCGCCGGCAACCCCTTGGCGAGCGATCCGCAGCGCCCGGATCCCGCCACCTGCCGCCCGTCACGGCCGATGCCGGTGATGGCGTTCGCCGGCAGCGCGGACACGACCAACCCGATCGCCGGTGGCGGATCGAGCTATTGGCAATATCCGATGCGCACCGCCGAGGCGCGCTGGGCGGCGATCGACCAGTGTCGCAAGCCGCTGGTGACCCGCAGCCTGTCGGCGACGGTCTATGAGGATGTCTATGGCGGGTGCCGCGCACATGGCGAGGTCATCGGCCGAGTCACGATCGGCGCCGGCCACGTCTGGGTGGCCGACAACGAAGCGATGTGGGCGTTCTTCGCGCGATACCGGCGCTAAGCGTTACGCGGCGTTCGCTGCGCGCGTCAGGTTGAGGAACACGTCCTCGAGATCGGCCTCGCGCGTGCTGACATCGACGATGCCGAACCCGTCGGACTGGATCGCCGCCAGCACCTGCCCGGCGTTCACCCGGTCCTTGCGATAGGTCACTTCCAGCACGCGGTCACCCTTGAGCGTGATCTTCTCGAAGCTGTCATGCACCGGCGCGGTGCCGACATCGCGATCGACCGTCACCGCGACGATCTTCTCCTGCGCCATACCGACGAGTTCGCGAGTCGGCTGGTTCGCGATCAGCCGACCGTGGTTGATGATGGCGATGCGGTCGCAGAGTTGCTCGGCCTCTTCGAGATAGTGTGTGGTCAGCACCACCGTCACGCCTTGGTCGTTGAGCGTCTTCACATAGGCCCAGAGCTGCTGGCGAAGCTCGATATCGACGCCGGCGGTCGGCTCGTCGAGCACCAGCACCGGCGGCGAATGCACCATCGCCTTCGCCACCATCAGCCGCCGCTTCATCCCGCCAGACAATGTGCGGGCATAAGCGTTGGCCTTGTCCTCCAGATGGACCGCGCGCAGCAACTCCATCGAGCGGCGCTCGCGCTTGGGCACGCCGTACAGGCCAGCCGCGATCTCCAGCGTCTCGAACGGCGAGAAGAACGGGTCGAACAGGATCTCCTGATTGACGATGCCGATCGACACCTTGGCGTTGCGCGGATGCTGGTCGATGTCGAAGCCCCAGATCGTCGCCGATCCGCTGGTCTTGTTGACCAGCCCCGCCAGGATGTTGATGAGCGTCGACTTGCCCGCGCCGTTCGGCCCGAGCAGCCCGAAGATCTGCCCACGCGGCACGTCGAACGTGACGCCGTCAAGCGCGCGCTTGACGCCCTGATAGGTCTTGCACAGATCGGTGATCGCGATGGCGGCTTCGGTCATGCGCGGACCTTTAGGCGCGGGCGGCAGGCGCGCCAACCCCGCAGAGAAGCAATTGAAGCCGTCGTCTCACGCTGCTATCGCTCGCCGCCATGATCGCACCGCCCGAAATCGCCCGCGTCCATCACCCCCGCGTCGCCTGTGACGGCGCCAGCGAGATTCCCGGCGGCGCCGCGCTCGGCCATCCGCGCGTGTTCCTCGAAATCGACGAAGCCGGCTATGTCGATTGCGGCTATTGCGACCGCCGCTTCGTGCTGATCGGCGGCCCCGCCGATGGCGTGGATCAATCGACGCTGCCCGACCATCCGGCTGGCGCGAGCCTCTAACACCGGCGGATTGGTGCGCTGGGTCATTTACCCGGCGCCGAGCCGCCCTATATTGGCGCGATGACCAGCCCAACCGATCCGCGCGCCTTCCTCTACCATGACGGCCAGCTCTCGCCCGACGAAGCGCAGGCGCTTACCGCGACAGCGCTGTCGCATGCCGAGGATGGCGAACTCTATCTGCAATATCGCAAGTCCGAGGCGTTCGGCTTCGATGACGGGCGGCTGAAGACCGCGAGCTACGACACGCATTCGGGCTTCGGCCTGCGCGCCGTCTCGGGCGAGACCACCGCCTTCGCGCACGCCAACGAGCTTTCCGCCGATGCGATCCGCCGCGCTGGCGCGACGATGGCGCTGATCGATCCCGCCACCGGCCCCAAGGCCGCGCCCCCGCGCGCCACCAACCGGCACCTTTATACTGCCGCCGATCCGCTCGATCTGGTGCCGTTCGCCGACAAGGTGAATTTGTGCCAGACGATCGACGCTGCGGCGCGCGCGCGCGATCCGCGCGTATCGCAGGTTTCGGTATCGCTGATGGGAAGCTGGCAGGTGGTCGAGATCGTCCGCCCCGACGGCTTCATCGCCACCGACGTGCGCCCGCTGGTGCGCCTGAACGTCTCGATCGTCGTCGAGCAGAACGGCCGCCGCGAGACCGGCACGCATGGCCTTGGCGGCCGCTATCTCTACGCCGACCTGTTCGAGCCTGAAACGTGGAACCGCGCGATCGACATGGCGCTGGCGCAGGCGGTGGTGAACCTCGATACCGTCGCCGCCCCCGCCGGCGAGATGACCGTGCTGCTCGGGCCGGGCTGGCCCGGCATCCTGCTTCACGAGGCGATCGGCCACGGCCTGGAAGGCGATTTCAACCGCAAGGGCACCAGCGCCTTTTCCGGCCGGATCGGCGAGCGCGTCGCCGCGCCCGGCGTGACGGTGGTCGACGATGGCTCGATCATGGACCGGCGCGGCTCGCTCTCGATCGACGACGAGGGCACGCCGACTCAGGAGAACGTGCTGATCGAGGACGGCATCCTCAAGGGCTATATCCAGGACCGGCTCAACGCGCGGCTGATGGGCGTCGCGCCGACCGGCAATGGGCGGCGCGAATCGTTCGCGCACGCGCCGATGCCACGCATGACCAACACCTTCATGCGCGGTGGCAACGACGATCCCGCCGAACTGCTCAGCCGCGTGAAGACCGGCATCTTCGCCAAGTCGTTCGGTGGCGGTCAGGTCGATATTGTCTCGGGCAAGTTCGTCTTCTCCTGCACCGAGGCGTATCGGATCGAGAATGGCAAGCTCGGCGCGCCGATCAAGGGCGCGACGCTGATCGGCGACGGCCCGACCTGTCTCACCAAGGTGAAAGGCATCGGCAACGACTTCGCGCTCGACGAGGGTGTCGGCATGTGCGGCAAGGGCGGGCAGTCGGTGCCGGCGGGCGTCGGGCAGCCGACGTTGCTGGTCGAGGGGCTGACGGTCGGCGGGACGGCGGTTTAACGGCTTGCAGCGGATTGGCGGAAGCTAATCCGCTCGGCACGCCGCTCGGCCGGCCTCGCACCGGCGAGGACCGACGGCGTGGCTTCGCCACGCCGCTGGCAAGATCAGATACCCGAAATCAGCACATCGAGCGCCATGCTGATCTCCAGATCATGCGCGGCGAGCGAGCCGATCGCCGGGCCAAGCGCCCATTTTGCCATCGCGCTGGCGAACGGCGTGGCCATTACACGTTGCTCCCCAGCGACGTCGAAGGCCGGCATAAGTCGGCGAATCGGCACATTGATCGAGCCGGGCCGCACCAGCGGAACAACGAAGCGCGAGTCGAACACATCGACCAAGTCCGATTGACAATCGACCACCAACGTACCGTCCGCGAGCCGGTGAACGTCGAACTTCGCCATCAAAAGAGACGATAGCGTTCGAGCGGAAGCCCGTTTTCCTCAAGCCATACGTTCCAACCTTCGATCGCTTCGCGATTCTCTTCCTTCCAGCGGCGCTCACGTTCGGTCTTCACCGCGGCGGCAAGCGCTGCTTCGCTGGTGCGCGACAGGCTGATCCCATAGCTTCGGGCTTCCGCCACGACCGCTTCGTCGAGTGACAGATTGACCGGGCGGCGTTTCACGGGCGATGGCGCTTTGGTAGCCATGCGCATAGGCTATGCGTAGCGACCACATGGGTCAATTGGAGATGTCGATGCGCAACGCCTGGCCCACGCTCGACTGGACCGCGTGGCGCGAGACCGCCATCGCGCTCCAGCTTCGCACGCAGATCATCGGCAAGGTGCGGCTCGCGCTGACGCCGTGGCTCAACCATAGCTGGCATGTGCCGCTGTATGTTTCGGCGCGTGGGCTCACCAGCTCGGCGATCCCGGTCGGCGCGCGCATCCTGGAGATCGACTTCGATTTTCGGCATGACCGGCTGATCTTCATGACCAGCGACGGGCGCAGCCGCGGAATCGGCCTGCACGCCGGCAGCATCGCCGATTTTCACGCGGCGGTGATCGCGTGCCTGAACGAACTCGACGTGCCGAGCCGCTTCGACGGCAGGCCCAGCGAGATGCCCGATGCGATACCCTTCGCCGAGGATCATGCGTCGCGACCCTATGACGCCGATGCGGTGCGCGGCTTCTGGCAGGCGCTGATCCATATCGCGGGCGCGTTCGGAGAATTCCGCACCGGCTTTCTCGGCAAGGCCAGCCCGGTGCATTTCTTCTGGGGCAGCTTCGATCTCGCCGCCACGCGCTTTTCGGGGCGGACCGCGCCGCGCCATCCCGGCGGCGTGCCGGGCTTGCCCGATGATGTGACCTGCGAGGCGTACAGCCATGAGGAAGCGAGCATCGGCTTCTGGCCGGGCAGCGACGCCTATCCGACCGCCGCGTTGTACGCTTATGCCTATCCGTCGCCGGAAGGGTATGCCGCTGCCAAGGTGGCGCCCGACGCGGCCGCTTGGGACACCACGCTCGGCGAGTTCATCCTGCCGTATGACGCGGTGCGTACCGCGCCCGATCCGCGGGCGGCGATCCTCGCGTTCTGCCACAGCACCTATGACGCGGCGGCGGATCTCGCGCATTGGGATCGCGATGCA
The DNA here is from genome assembly GCF_001717955.1 of Sphingomonas panacis. Lineage (NCBI taxonomy): Bacteria > Pseudomonadati > Pseudomonadota > Alphaproteobacteria > Sphingomonadales > Sphingomonadaceae > Sphingomonas > Sphingomonas panacis. The sequence continues at coordinate 563,475 of NZ_CP014168.1, read as the reverse complement.
CTCGAATGCCCGCTTGGCCGGCCGCGCGTACCGCGCGTGGTCGCCTGATGGCCATTGTCGAGATCGGCCGCTTCAATCGCAATGAAGCGCATATCGTGATCGGGCGGCTCGAATCGGAGGGCATTCCAGCGCTCGCGCTCGATGCCAACGCCAGCATCGCCGATGGCAGCTACCTGTTCATCCCGGTGCGCGTGATGGTCGATGAGGATGATTCCGAGGCCGCACGCCGCATTGTTGCGGGTGCTGCCTGAAATTCAGGCACTTTCTCGCCACTGCACAAAATTTACCCCCAAGTAACGGTTTGGTTCCCACCGAACGTCGCGCAAATGCGTCGTTTCGACTTGGCACGACGATTGCTGAGTACCTCTCGGGACAAAAGCTAAAAGGGGGCGTCGAGTGAAGCTCGTTATTGCCATCATCAAACCATTCAAGCTCGACGAGGTGCGCGAGGCGCTCACCGAGATCGGGGTTGCGGGCATGACCGTCACCGAGGTGAAGGGGTTCGGCCGCCAGAAGGGCCAGACCGAAATCTACCGCGGCGCGGAATACAGCACCAACATGGTGCCGAAGATCAAGATCGAGATCGTCTGCGCCGAAGACCTCGCCGCCAAGGTGGTCGAATCGATCCAGGCTTCGGCCAACACCGGCGCGATCGGCGACGGCAAGATCTTCGTTCTCGATGTCGGCCAGGCGGTGCGAATCCGCACCGGCGAAACTGACGAGACGGCATTGTGAACGGCGCAACAGACCCGGGGCTCATGAAGGGGGCAATGATGAACAAGACGTTGAAATATGTCGGCATTGCCGGCCTGGGAGCGGCGCTGTTCGCATCCCTGCCGGCCTGGGCGCAGGCCGCCGCACCCGCGCCGACGGTCAACAAGGGCGATACCGCCTGGATGATGACCTCCACGCTGCTGGTGCTGATGATGATCGTGCCCGGCCTGGCGCTGTTCTACGGCGGCCTCACCCGCGCCAAGAACATGCTGTCGACGATGACTCAGATCGGCGCGGTCGCGTGCTTCGCGATGCTGATCTGGGTGATGTACGGCTACACGATGGCCTTCGGCGATGGCGGCAACGATTTCATCTCGGGCTTCGGCAAGGCCTTCCTCGCCGGCATTACGCCTGATTCGACTGCGGCGACTTTCACCGCTGGCGTCGCCATTCCCGAATATGTCTTCATCTGCTTCCAGATGACCTTCGCCGCGATCACCGTCGCGCTGGTGCTGGGTTCGGTGGTTGAGCGCATGAAGTTCTCCGCGGTGATGGTGTTCGCCGCGGTGTGGCTGACGATCGTCTATTTCCCGGTCGCGCACATGGTCTGGGCGTCGGGCGGCCTGTTCTTCAAGATGGGCGCGCTGGATTTCGCCGGCGGCACCGTCGTCCACATCAACGCCGGCGTCTCAGCGCTGGTCGCCGCGCTGATCCTCGGCAAGCGGATCGGCTATCCGACCGAGCGCATGGCGCCGCACTCGCTCACCATGACCGGCATCGGCACCGGCCTGCTGTGGGTGGGCTGGTTCGGCTTCAACGCCGGCTCGGCGCTCGAAGCGAACGGCTCGGCCGGCCTCGCCATGATCAACACCTTCGTCGCCACCGCCTCGGCGGGCCTGTTCTGGATGCTGGTCGAGCGGGCCAACGGTCACAAGGGTTCGGCACTCGGCTTCTGCTCGGGCATCGTCGCCGGCCTCGTCGCCGTCACCCCGGCGGCGGGCAATTCCGGCCCGTTCGGCGCGATCATCCTTGGCGGCGTCGCCTCGGTGGTCTGCTATTACGCGGTCTCGTTCCTCAAGCCCAAGCTCGGCTATGACGACGCGCTCGACGCGTTCGGCGTCCACGGCATCGGCGGGATGATCGGCGCGATCGGCACCGGCATCGTCTATGCGCCGTGGCTCGGCGGCCCCGGCAAGCCGGACTTCGACATGGGCCATCAGGTGATCGTCCAGATCGAAGCGGTCGGCACGACGATCGTCTGGGCGGCGGTCGGCACCGTCATCGCGATCTATGTCGCCAAGCTGCTCACCGGCCTGCGCGTCTCGCCGGAAGTCGAGCTCGAAGGGCTCGACATCGGCGAGCACGGCGAGCGCGCCTACAACTCGTAATTCAAGATCGGGGCGGGCCTCGGGCTCGCCCCCCACAGCGTTCCTCCTGCGGACGACCTTCGGCCGGTGCGGCAACGCACCGGCCCTTTTTTATGTGTGGTTGCGCGAGCATGTCGCGGTGAGCGATCTGCGTTTGCGCCTGATCCACGGGTGAAGAGTGACTGTGAAAGTCGCCGGCGTCCGCCCGCGCTAAAGCGCCCGGAACATCACCAGCGCATCGACATCGCCGAGCGACGGATGCGCGAACGCGCGCGGCAGCGTACCCACCACCGCGAACCCGCATGCCTGCCACAGCGCCACCGCGCGCGTGTTGCTCGCCACCACGAAGTTGAACTGCATCGCGCGGAACCCGGCGGCGCGCGCCTGATCGAGCGAGTGCAGGCACATCGCGCGCGCCACGCCGCGCCCGGTCGCCCCCGGCGCAGTCATGTAGCCGCAATTGGCAACGTGCGCGCCGCCGCCCGCTTGGTTGGCGCGCAGCAGATAGGTGCCGAGGATCACGCCATCCGCCTCCGCCACGAACACGCGGTTGCCTGGCGCGAACCAATAGGCAAGCGCGGCATCCTGCTCCAGCACCCGGTCGAGCGCATAGGTCTCGCCAGCGCGGATCACCGGTTCGAGGATCGTCCAGATCGCGGCGCGGTCGGTTGGGGTGGCGGGACGGATCGACAGCATATTATCCTCCGTTCGTCCTGAGCGTAGTCGAAGGGCGTGCCCCGCACGGCGTCGCTCGGGGCGCGTGCTTCGACAGGCTCAGCACGAACGGGTGAGGGTGATCCAGCGCATCTTACGCGATCAGCAGGCCCGCGAGCGCCGCCGACATCAGATTGGCGAGGCTCCCCGCCGCGAGCGCACGCAGGCCCAGCTTGGCGATCATCGGCCGCTGGTTTGGCGCGAGGCTGCCGGTCGAGGCCATCTGGATCGCGATCGAGCTGAAATTGGCGAAACCGCACAGCGCGAACGTCACGATCGCGACGGTGCGCGGGCTGAGGCCCTTCATCTGTCCCATGTCGGCGAACGCGACGAATTCGTTGAGCACGACCTTGGTGCCGAGCAATCCGCCCGCCGCCGCGGTCTCGTTCCACGGCACGCCCAGCAGATACATCACCGGCGCCAGCACCGTGCCGAGGAGCGACTGGAAGCTCAGGCCCTTCAACCCGAACCAGCTTCCCACTTCGGACAGCAGGCCGTTGGCGCACGCCACCAAAGCCACGAACGCCAGCACCATCGCGCCGACCGCGACCGCGATCCGCACGCCGGTCTGCGCACCCATCGCCGCCGCCATGATGATGTTGGCGGCGCGCTCTTCCTCGGCGGCGACTTCCGCGACGCGCACGATCTGCTCCTCGCGGTCGTCGCCGAGCGGCAATTCACCGTCTTCGAACGGCGTGTCCGGCATGATGATCTTGGCCATCAGCAGCCCGCCCGGCGCCGCCATGAACGACGCGGCAAGCAGGAACGGCAGCGAGCCCGGCCCGAGCAGCGTGGCGTAGGCGGCGAGGATCGTCCCCGCCACGCCGGCCATGCCGACCGACATCACCGCGAAAAGCTGCGATGGGGTGAGCGTGGCGAGATAGGGGCGGATCACCAGCGGCGCCTCGCTCTGTCCGACGAAGATGTTCGCCGCCGCGCACAAGGATTCGACCTTGGAGACGCCCGTCACCTTCTCGATCGCGCCGCCGAGCCAGCGCACCACGAGCTGCATGATGCCGACATGGTACAGCACCGCGACCAGCGCCGCGAAGAAGATGATGACCGGCAACGAGGAGATCGCGAAGGCGTGGCCGAACTTGGGATCGGTGGCGAGATCGCCGAAGATAACCTTCGTACCCTCGCCCGCATAGCCCAGCAAAGCCGAAACGGCGGCGGACATGCCGTAGATCGCCGCCTTGCCGGCGGGCACGTAGAGGACCAGCACCGCGATCGCGACCTGAAGCGCGAACGCCGCCCCCACCACGCGCGGCCGGATCGCCCGGCGGTTGGTGGAAAGCGCGAGCGCGATCAGGAGGATGACGACGATACCGGCCAGGCCGATCAGGAATTTGGTCATGCGTGTCTTCGCGCCCATCGTGCGGCGGCCGTCCCCCGGGCGCCTGCTTTTCGAGGCGCACCATACAGGGCGAAGGCGCGCACGCCAGAGCCTAACCGTGGCGATGGCGACTTACGATCCGCTCAGCCGCGGTTCAGCCGCGAGCGCGCTTTGATCCGCGGCGGAATGCCGCTACGATGCGACGCGATGCTTTTTCGATGGATGGAAATATCCGCTTGATGTCCCGCGTTCCCGGTTCCCGTGCCCTGCTGCAAGCCACTGCGATCGCCGCTGTCCTCGCGATCGTGCCGATCGGCACCGGCGCGATGGCGGCGGTCGACAGCAGCACCTATCGCGAGATTTCGGTGTTCATGGACGTGTTCAACCGCGTGAAGGCGGAATATGTCGACAAGGTCGATGACAAGACGCTGGTGAAGGGCGCGATCGACGGCATGCTCGCCGCGCTCGATCCACACAGCAGCTTCGAGACCGGGCTCGATTATGACAATCTGCGCATCCAGACCACGGGCAGTTACGGCGGGCTCGGCCTTACCGTCACGATGGAGGATGGCGCGGTCAAGGTGATCGCGCCGCAGGAAGATACGCCGGGCTGGCGCGCGGGCGTCAAGTCGGGCGATTATATCACCCATATCGACGGCAAATTGATCTTCGGGGACACGCTCGACGAGGCGATCGCCAAGATGCGTGGGCGCCCGGGCACCAAGATCACACTGACGCTGCAACGCCCCGGCAAGTCCGATCCGATCATCGCGACGATGGTGCGCGAACAGATCGTCCAGAAGCCGGTCAAATGGTCGGTGAAAGGCAATGTCGGCATCATCAACATCAACACCTTCTCCGAACATACCGGCGATGCCGTCCACGCCGCGATCCTCGGCATCGACAAGCAACTCGGCCACCAGCCAACCGGCTATGTCGTCGATCTGCGCGACAATGGCGGTGGGCTTCGCGACGAAGCGGTCGCGGTCGCCGACAATTTCCTGTCGTCGGGCGTGATCGTGTCGCAGCGCGGGCGCGACCGCAGCGATGTCGAGACCTTCTATGCGGAAAGCTATTTCAAGGGCGATCCGTCGCACGGGCTGCCGGTGATCGTGCTGACCAACGCCGGTACGGCCTCCGCGTCCGAAATCGTCGCGGGCGCGTTGCAGGATCATCACCGCGCATTGGTGATGGGCGAGCGCTCGTTCGGCAAGGGATCGGTGCAGACGGTGATCGACATGGGGGGCAACACCGCATTGCGGCTCACCACCTCGCGCTATTACACGCCGTCGGATCGCTCGGTGCAGGAAGGCGGGATCGAACCCGACGTGCAGGTGCCGCAGATTTCCGATGCCGATTACAAGAAACGCCCGATATTCCGCGAGGACGATTTGCGCCGCCACCTCATCAACGAGATCAAGAACGACGATTCGGTGCTCGAACAGGACAGCAAGCCCGATCCGCGCTTCGCCGCGACCCCGGCCGAGTTGAAGGCCAAGGGTGTCGACGATTTCCAGCTCGATTATGCGATCAGGACGCTCGCCCGGCTCGGGGCGGCACCGCAGGTCGCGGCGGCGCGGCGCTGAGCGATGGGCACCGACCGCATCGCCCGCGCGCGCTGGATCGCGCTGATCGTCCCCGCCGCGTTGATCGCCGGCGCATACGGCTTTCAATATATCGGCCATCTCTACCCCTGCGAAATGTGCTGGTGGCAGCGCTACCCGCAGTTCGCCGCGATCGTGTTCGCGCTGGCCGCCTTCGTCGTGCCCGCGCGGGCCAGCCGGTTGCTGATCGTCTGCGCCGCGCTCGCGATTTTCCTCAGCGGCGCGATCGGCGTGTTCCACGCTGGCGTCGAATATCATTGGTGGCAGGGCTTCACCGAATGCACCTCGACGATGGCGGGGCATGGCGGCTCGGTCGATGACATGCTCGCGCGGATCATGAAGGCGCCGGTGGTGCGCTGCGACGTGCCGCAATGGACATTGTTCGGCATCTCGCTCGCCGGGTTCAACGCACTCGTTTCGATTCCGGCCGCGCTGGTGATCCTTGCGCTCCTCCCGAAGGGCAAAAGATGAGCGGCTGGAAACCCGGCGACGCCCGGCGCGACACGCGATCGATGGTCCGTGTCGATCAGGCCGGTGAATATGGCGCGACGCGAATCTACGCCGGCCAGCTCGCGGTGATGGGGGATCGTACCCCCGCCGCGCGCGCGATCGCCGGCATGGCCAATCAGGAACAGCGCCACCGCGCGTTTTTCGACGCGATGATCGTGGCGCGCGGTGTACGCCCGACGATCCTGCAACCGTTCTGGGATGTGGCGGGTTTTGCCCTTGGCGCGGTGACGGCGGCGCTCGGCCCGGAAGCGGCGATGGCTTGTACCGCCGCGGTCGAGACCGAGATCGACAAACATTATGCCGATCAGCTCGAAGCGCTGGGGGATTCCGACCCGGAATTGTCGGCCGCGGTGCTGGAGTTCCAGGCGGAGGAGGTCGAACACCGCGAGACGGCGCTCGCCTCGGGTGCGGAGAGCGCGCCGGCCTATCTGTTGCTGACCGGCGCGATCCGGCTCGGGTGCCGCATCGTGATCGCCGCGGCGAAACGCATATGACGGGCGCTGCCCGGTACGGGAGTGACGCGATGAAGAAGATGGTTTCGATCGTGATGGCTGGGCTGGCCACCGCACTTGCGTCCGCGCCCGCGCAGGTGGCGGCGCAAGGCAAGCCGGTCCCGTCGCTGGTCATCTACGGCGACCAGAAATGCCCGACCGACAACGACGGGGCCGAGGTCGTCGTCTGCGTCCGCCGCCCGGCGAGCGAGCAGTTCCGCATTCCCAAGGAATTGCGCGATTTCAAGGTGACGCCCGAGAACGAGAGCTGGGCGTCGAAGGTCATCGCCAACGATCATGTCGGCGACACCGGGATCGGCAGTTGCAGCAACGTCGGTCCGGGCGGTGCGACCGGTTGCTTCCTGCAGAACTCGCAGATCAACCGCGCCACCAACAAGGAGCGCGCGCGCGACCAGCGTGTGCTCGAATCGACCATCGAAAAATAACATCACTGCCGGGGGGCATCTATGACAAGCGCAACAGCCGCGGCGCGGCCGCCGAGGCCGCTCGTGGCCGACGGGTATGAGAAGGCGCTGGCCGCAGGCGCGATGCTGCTGTCCGGCGTGGTGCTGGTCGCGCTCGTGCGCGGCCGGTCGCATTGGGGCGAGGTGCCGGCGCTCGTCTGGGCGCACCTCGCCACCATCGCCGTCGCGCTGGCGCTGACGCCGGTGATGCTGCTGCGGCGGCGTGGCGACGCGCCGCACCGGGCGCTCGGCAAGCTCTGGGTGGGGGCGATGTTCCTTACCGCCGTGATCACCTTCTGGGTGCGCCAATCGAACCCCGGCCATTTCAGCTTCATCCACATCATATCGTTATATGTCGTGGTCGCCGCGCCGATGGTGTGGTGGACGGCGGCAACGCGCCGAATCGAATCGCACCGGCGCTATGTGCGCGGCATGGTGACGGGGGCGTTGCTGATCGCCGGCTTCTTCACCTTGCCGTTCGGGCGGATGCTCGGCACCTGGCTGTTCGGCTGAGGCATTGATGCAGGCAAAGCCGATAATGCGCGGGCCGCACGGCGTCGCGCTGGTGCTGTTCGCGCTGGTGTGGTTCTCCTGCGCGTGGTTCGGCTCGTGGGCGCTCAACCCCAATAACGCGACCCGGCTGTTCGCCGCTTTCTCGATCGTCGAGCGCGGCGAGGCGACGATCGATCGCTATCAATCGCTGACGATCGACAAGGCGCAGTTCGGCGACCATTATTACATGGACAAGGCGCCCGGCATGACGCTGATGGCGGTGCCGCTCGTCTGGGGCGTGGAGAAAATCACCGGCGGCGAGACGCGCGATCTGGTCATCGATGCCGCCAACCCCCGGCTGATGCGCTTCATGGCGTTGCGGTTGTGCGTGGCGGTGGCGCTGGGCGCGGCGCTGCTCACCGCCTTCGCGGCGGTGCTGCTGCTCGATCTCGCCACCGGCATCACCGGCAGCCCGGCGGCCGGCCTTTATGCGGCGCTTGGCTATGCCCTGGGGTCGATCATATGGGGCTGGTCGACGACGATGCTCGGCCACGCGCCGGTCGCGGCGCTGCTGCTGATCGCGACCTGGGCGATCTGGCGCGGCACGAGCGGGGAGGGCGAGCTGACGCGCTGGCGCTATCCGCTGATGGCGGGGCTGGCGCTCGGCTGGGCGGTGGTGATCGAGTTCCAGGCCGCGCTCGGCGGTGTCGCGATCGCTGGCTGGGCATTGTGGCGGACGCGGGGCGTGGCGTGGCCGGTGCGCGGCCGCGTGCTGGCGACCGCGATCGCTTCGGGACTCGTCGCGGTGCTGCCGCTGTTCGCCTATAACCTGTTCGCGTTCGGCACGCTGTTCCGGCTCGGCTATCAGGGCGTGGTCGGCTTCAACGGCATGCAGCAGGGGCTATTCGGACTGACCTACCCCAAGCCGGGTGCGCTGTTCGGCATCCTGTTCGGCGTGCGGCGCGGCTTGCTATGGGTGTCGCCGGTGGTGATGTTGGGGGTGGTGGGGCTGTTCCTTATGACCCGCACGCGCGAAATGCGCGATCTCGGCGTGCTGGCGGCGGGGGTGATCGCGATCGTGTTGATGGTCAACGCGTCGTACGTCTATTGGGATGGCGGTGCGTCGATCGGCCCGCGCCATTCGGTGCCGGCGATTCCGTTCCTCGCGATCGGGCTGGCGGTCCTATGGGCGCGCGCGAGCCGGGTGTGGCAACGCGCGGCGCTGCTCGCGGCGCTCGCGCTGTCGATGGCGATCAACCTGATGATCGCCTCGACCGACGTCTTCGGCTCCGAAGCCTACGCTAATCCACTCTGGGATCGCACGATCATCGCGATGTTCCTGCCCGGCAATCTCAACACGATTCCCGGCGATTTCTTCGGCTGGAGCGCGTGGCGCGGCTTCTTCCTGTACCTCGACGTCGCCGTGCCGATGCTGGTGCTGCTGATCCTGTGGACGCGCGGCGCGGAGCGGCAGCAGTAGAGTTCGCGCAGAGGCGCAGAGGACGCAGAGGCGGACGGGCCACCGGCGCGCGCAGCGCTTTTTCTCTTCAGTGTTTTGATCGGCTTCGCCGGCAAAGCGCGCAACACCTTCGCGTTCTCTGCGCCTCTGCGCGAACCTTCCTCAGTGCTTTTTCATGCCCCGAACCCGGTGCCATACGAAGAACGCCACCGCCGCCAGCAACACGCCCGCGATCACCACGTCGGCGCTGTGGAACGCCGCCTTCACGCGTGGGTCGCTGTCCCATTTCTCGCCCAGCGTCGCGCCGAGCCATGCCAGCGCGAAGCACCACGGCCACGATCCGATGAAGGTGTAGAGGTGGAACGGCACCAGCGGCATCCGCGCCACGCCCGCCGGGAAGGCGATGAACGAGCGGATCAGCGGCAGCAGCCGCGCGATCAGCACCGCAGGCCCGCCGAAGCGCGCGAAGAAGCGGTCGGCGGTGTCGAGTTCGCCCGGCCCGACCAGAACATAGCGGCCCCAGCGCTCGGCGAGCGGCCGCCCGCCGCGCTTGCCGATCTCATAGGCGACGATCGACCCCAGATTGCAGCCGATCGCGCCCGCGGTCGCGACGAGCAGCAGGTTCAGTTCGCCTTTCCAGACCAGATAGCCGGCGAACGGCATGATGATTTCGGACGGCAACGGGATGCACGCCGATTCAATCGCCATCAGCAGCGCGATGCCGAGATAGCCGCCGCTGGAAATGACGGCGATGATGATGGTGGCGAGGAAGCCGAGTATCTTTTCGATCATGCTGCTCGCTCTGCCCCGAACATGGCGCATCTCGCCAGTGTAAAAATGGTGCTGACCGAAGGGGCGGATGGAAATTCGCCACCACCCACCCTAGGTCTGTCATGAGAGGGTGCGAAAAGGCCGGGATGACCACGGACGAAGACAAGCGCGAAGCGGCCAATGCGGCGGTCGAGGAGATCGCCGACGGCATGCTCGTCGGCCTCGGCACCGGATCGACCGCCGCGTTCGCGATCCACCGGCTCGGTGAGCGGGTGCGCGCGGGCTTGCGGGTGCGCGCGGTCGCCACCTCGCTGCGGAGCTTCGAGCAGGCGCGCGCGGCCGGGATCGCCATGCTCGACTTCGCCGACGTCGCCGCGACCGATCTCGCCATCGACGGCACCGACGAGATCGACGCGCGGCTTTATGCGATCAAAGGTGCGGGCGGGGCGATGCTGCGCGAGAAGATCGTCGCCGAATCCGCCGCGCGCATGATCGTCATCGCCGACGGATCGAAGCGCGTCGCCGCGATCGGCGCGGCCAAGCTGCCGGTCGAGGTGCTGCCGTTCGCCCGCAGCTTCGTCGCGCGCCGGCTGGCCGATCTCGGCGCGACCGTCACATTGCGCGGCGGCGACGCCGCCCCGTTCCGCACCGATCAGGACAATCTCGTGCTCGACTGTCGTTTCGCCGCGTTCGACGATCCGCTCGCGCTCGACGCGACATTGGCGGCGATCCCGGGCGTGCTCGGCCACGGCCTCTTCCTTCGTGAAATTGATAGCGCTATCATCTGCCAACAAGGGCAGGTGACACGTATCGACCGCCCCGTGTAGGGAAGATCATAACGCAGGCGGATCGTTCGCGTGAAAATTAGAACGGCCGCCACGCAACCACATCAGCGCGATGGCGTTAGCCGTTGACGAAGAGAAAGGCCCTTTGAATGTCCGATGCCCCGACGGTGAGCACCACGCCGGATCTGCACGAAGACGGATCGCCCGAACGCCTGGCGATCGACACGATTCGCACGCTGTCGATGGATGCGGTTCAGGCCGCCAATTCCGGGCACCCCGGCACGCCGATGGCGCTCGCGCCGGTCGGCCACACGATCTGGACCAAGTTCCTGCGCTACGATCCCGCGACGCCGGACTGGCCCAACCGCGACCGCTTCGTGCTGTCGGTCGGCCATGCGTCGATGCTGCTCTATGCGCTGATCCACCTCGCCGGCATCGAGGAGATCGACAAGGACGGCAAGAAGAGCGGCAAGCCCGCGCTCAGCCTCGACGATCTGAAGGGCTTCCGTCAGCTCAACTCGAAGACGCCGGGACACCCCGAATATCGCCACACGACCGGCGTCGAGACCACCACCGGCCCGCTCGGGGCGGGGTGCAGCAACTCGGTCGGCATGGCGATCGCCGAGCGCTGGCTCGCCGCGCGCTACAACAAGCCCGGCTACACAGTGTTCGATCACGACGTCTACACGCTCGCCGGTGACGGCTGCATGATGGAGGGCGTTTCGGCCGAGGCGGCGTCGCTCGCCGGGCACCTCAAGCTTTCCAATCTGTGCTGGATCTACGACAGCAACCACATCTCGATCGAGGGCGACACCGCGCTCGCGTTCGACGAGGATGTCGGCAAGCGGTTCGAGGCCTATGGCTGGAACGTCATCCATGTGAACGACGCCAACGACATCGCCGCGCTGACGGCGGCGTTCGACACGTTCCGCGCAACCAACGACAAGCCCACCTTCATCGTCGTCCATTCGATCATCGGCTGGGGTAGCCCGCGCGCCGGCAGCGAGAAGGCGCATGGCGAACCGCTCGGCGAGGAGAATATCCGCCTCACCAAACAGGCCTATGGCTGGCCCGAGGACGCCAAGTTCCTCGTCCCCGACGGCGTTGCCGAAGCCTTCAAGGGCGCGATGACCGAGCGCGGCGTGCCGCTGCGCGAGGCGTGGCAGGCGACCTTCGCGAAGTATCACGACGAATTTCCCGAACTCGCCGCCGAACTCGACGATCTGTTCGCGAGCAAGCTGCCCAAGGGCTGGGAAGCCGCGCTGCCGACCTTCGACGCCGACGCCAAGGGCATCGCCAGCCGCGATTCGAGCGGCAAGGTGCTCAACGCGCTGGTGAAGCAGGTGCCGTGGCTGGTCGGCGGCGCCGCCGATCTCGCGCCTTCGACCAAGACCGACATCAAGGGCGCACCCTCGTTCGAGGCCGACAATTACGGCGGCAGCAACTTCCACTTCGGCGTGCGTGAGCATGGCATGGGTGGCGTGGTGAACGGCATGGCGCTGTCATACCTGCGCGCCTACGGTTCGACCTTCTTCGTCTTCACCGATTACATGCGCGCGCCGATCCGTCTCTCGGCGATCATGGAACTCGGCGTGGTGTGGGTGTTCACGCACGATTCGATCGGCGTCGGCGAGGATGGCCCGACCCACCAGCCGATCGAGCATCTCGCGATGCTGCGCGCGACGCCGGGTCTCGACACGATCCGTCCGGGCGACGCCAACGAGGTGTCGGTGGCGTGGAAAGCGGCGCTTGAGGCGGGCAACAACCCGACCGCGCTGGTGCTGTCGCGGCAGGCGCTTCCCACCATCGACCGTGCGAAGTTCGCATCGGCCGAGGGGCTGTTGAAGGGTGGTTACGTCATCGCCGATTCGGACGGCGAACCGGAGCTGATCCTGATCGCCACTGGCAGCGAATTGTCGCTTGCCATCGCCGCGTATGAGAAGCTGATCGAGCAGGGCGTCGCCGCGCGCGTCGTCTCGCTGCCGAGCTGGCATCGCTACGAGATGCAGGACGCCGCCTACAAGGAGAGCGTGTTGCCGAAGGGCGTGCGCGCGCGGATCGCGATCGAACAGGCCGGCGAGATCGGCTGGGACCGCTATGTCGGGCTCGACGGCGCGACGATCACCATGTCGACTTTCGGTGCCTCGGCACCGCTCGCCAAGTTGCAGGACAAATACGGCTTCACGGTCGACAACGTTCTCAAGGTCTCGCGCGCATTGCTCGGAAAGGACGCATAATGAGTCTCCTCAAGGATCTCACCAGCCACGGCCAGGCCGTCTGGCTTGATTTCGTCGATCGCAAGTTCCTCGAGGCGGGCGGCCTCAAGAAACTCGTCGAGGAGGATGGCCTGACCGGGGTCACCTCCAACCCGTCGATCTTCGAAAAGGCGATGGGCTACGGGGATGCCTATGACGCCACGCTCGCCGAATATGACAAGGAGCATCCCGGCGCGGCGACGATGGACCGCTACGAAGCGCTCGCGATCCAGGACATCAAGGCCGCTGCCGAGACGCTGGCGCCGGTCTATGAGGCGAAGCAGGCCAAGGACGGCTACGTCAGCCTGGAAGTCTCGCCGTACCTCGCGAACGATACCGATGCGACGATCGCCGAGGCGCAGAAACTGTGGGCTGCGGTCGATCGGTCGAACCTGATGATCAAGATCCCGGGCACCCCCGCCGGCGTGCCGGCGATCGCCGCGACGATCGCGGCGGGCATCAACGTCAACGTGACGTTGCTGTTCTCGAACTCGGCTTATCAGGCGGTCGCGCTCGCTTATGTCGAGGGTCTCGAACAGCGCGTCCAGCAGGGCCTGCCGATCGACCGGATCGCCAGCGTCGCCAGCTTCTTCGTCAGCCGTATCGACAGCAAGATCGACGAGAAGATCGACGCGCGCATCAAGGATGGTGATCCCGAGAGCGAGGCGCTCAAGGCGATCCGCGGCAAGGTCGCCATCGCCAACGCCAAGCTCGCCTATGACTGGTTCCTCGAGTTCAGCAAGAGCTCGCGCTGGCAGGCGCTGGCGGCCAAGGGCGCGCAGGTGCAGCGGCTGTTGTGGGCTTCGACCGGGACCAAAGACCCGACCTTCCCCGACACGCTGTATCTCGACGAGCTGATCGGGCCGGACACGGTCAACACCGTTCCGCCCAAGACGCTGGACGCGTTCCGCGATCATGGCACCCCGGGCAACACGCTTGGCTCCGACATCCCCGGCGCGCGGCACGTTCTGTCCGGGGCGGAGCGGCTCGGGCTCGATCTCGACGGCGTCACCGATGCCCTGGTCGAAGAGGGCGTCGCGTCCTTCTCCAAGGCGTTCGACGACCTGCTCGGCGCGATCGCCAAGAAGCAGCCCGCGGTCGCCTAAGCCTCGCACCTCATACCGTTCGTCCTGAGTAGGGGCTGAGCGACGTCGAAGACCCGTATCGAAGGACATGCCCAGCAGCGGTCCTTCGATATGCCGCTTCGACAGGCTCAGCGGCTACTCGGGACGAACGGTGTTCGAAACCTGTAGGAGTACCCTCATGAAGATCGGAATCATCGGCCTCGGCCGGATGGGCGGCAATATCGCGCGGCGGCTGATGCGCGCCGGCCACGAAACCGTCGTCTTCGATCGGGACGAGAAAGCGGTCGCCGCTTTGGTCGCCGACGGATCGATCGGCGCGTCCTCGCTCGCCGACATGCAGGGCAAGCTCGCCGATCCGGCGATCTACTGGGTGATGCTCCCGGCCGGTGACCCGACCGAGCAGACCGTTGCGACGATCGCCGAGCAATGCGGCCCCGGCGGCATCATCATCGATGGCGGCAACAGCTTCTACAAGGACGATATCCGCCGCGCCAAGGCGCTGGCGGAAAAGCAGGTCCACTACGTCGATGTCGGCACGTCGGGGGGCGTCTGGGGGCTCGAACGCGGCTATTGCATGATGGTCGGCGGTGATCCCGAGACGATCAAGACGCTCGATCCGATCCTCGAAGCGCTTGCCCCCGGCGTCGGCACGATCCCGCGCACCCCGGGCCGCGACAACGAACAGGAAGATCCACGCGCCGAAATGGGGTATATCCATGCCGGACCAGCGGGCGCGGGCCACTTCGTCAAAATGGTCCACAACGGCATCGAATACGGGCTGATGCAGGCCTATGCCGAGGGTTTCGACATCCTCAAGGGCAAGTCCTCCGAGCATCTGCCCGAGGATGAGCGCTTCGACCTCAACCTTACCGATATCGCCGAGGTTTGGCGGCGCGGCAGCGTGATCTCGTCGTGGCTGCTCGATCTCACCGCGATCGGACTCGCCAAGGATCAGATGCTCGAACATTTCTCGGGCAATGTCGCCGATTCGGGCGAGGGCCAGTGGACGATCGACGCGGCGATGGAAGAGAAGGTGCCGGCGAACGTGCTCAGCGCGGCGCTGTACGCACGCTATCGCAGCCGCGTCGAGCATACGTTCGGCGACAAATTGCTGTCGGCGATGCGCTTCGGTTTTGGCGGCCACGTTGAAATGCCGCAATGAGCGGGGCCACCAAGGATGGCATCCGACTGTTCATCTCCGATCTCGATGGCACTTTGGTCGACAGGAAGAAGCAACTGACCGCGGGGACCATCGCCGCGGTCGCGCGGCTCAAGGCGGCTGGGATCGGCTTCAGCGTCATCAGCGCGCGGCCGCGTTCGGGCGTGCAACCGATCGTGGATGCGCTTGAGCTTGAGGTGCCGATCGGTGCGTTCAACGGCGGCATCCTGTTCAAGCGCGACGGCACGATGCTCGCCGAACATCGCATCGCGCCGCGCGTCGCCGCCGGCATGTTCGAACTGGCGCAGGGGCTGGATGTCGCGCCGTGGCTGTTCGCCGACGATAAGTGGTATGCGCTCGCCGAACAGGGGCCGCATTTCGACAGCGAGCGCGTGTCGGCGAACCAGTCGCCGATCGTGGTCGAAGATTTCGCGCCCTATTACGACCGGGCCGATAAGATCACTTTCGTCAGCGATACGCCCGCGCTGCTCGCCGGCCTGCTCGATCGCGCCCGCGCAGCCTATGGCGACGCCGCGACGATCGCCCAGTCGCAGACCTATTATCTCGACGTGACCGCGACCGCCGCCAACAAGGGCGACGGCGTGGCGGCGCTGGCCGAGAGCTTCGGCGTGCCGCTGTCGCAGACGGCGGTGATCGGCGATCAGTTCAACGACCTGCCGATGTTCG
Source organism: Sphingomonas panacis (assembly GCF_001717955.1). NCBI lineage: Bacteria > Pseudomonadati > Pseudomonadota > Alphaproteobacteria > Sphingomonadales > Sphingomonadaceae > Sphingomonas > Sphingomonas panacis. The sequence goes on along the minus strand of NZ_CP014168.1, from coordinate 547,582 downwards.
CGCGCGCCGGCCTGTCGATCGCGATGGGGCAGGCGCCCGATGGCGTGAAGGCGCTGGCACAGCACGTTACGGGCGCGAACGACGCCGACGGCGTCGCACAGGCGATCGATCAGATCATTCTAGCCTGAAACGCATTCCGCCTCCCCTCCCTTCCGGGGAGGGGAAGCGGTTGTGCGCGCTGCCACCCGCACCAGCCAACCTCAGCGCGGCGTCAGTTTCACCAGCGCGCCGTCGTCCTGGAGCAGCCAGATCGCGCCGTCCGGCCCCTGCGCCACGTCGCGGATGCGCGTGTCCATCGGCCACTGATCGGCCTTGGTGGTGGTGTCGCCGTCGAGTTTGACGCGGATCAGCGCCTCGCCCGACAATGCGGCGATGAACATCGATCCCTTCCACTGCGGGAACAGATTGCCCGAATAGATCATCATGCCCCCGGGCGAGATCGAGGGGTTCCAGAACACCTTGGGCGCCTCGAAGCCGTCGCCGGCCTTGTGATCGGGAATGTCGGTGCCGTCGTAATTGCTGCCGTTCGACGCCTTGGGCCAGCCGTAATTCTTGCCCGGCAGGATGAGGTTGACCTCGTCGCCGCCCTTCGGCCCCATCTCGACCTCCCACAGTCGGCCATCGGCGGCGAAGGCGAGACCATAGGGGTTGCGGTGGCCCATGCTCCAGATTTCGGCGGGGGCGGTGTTGACGCCACCCTCGACCGGCTGTTGCGTACCCTTTTCCTTGAAGGCCGCGCCGGTGTTTTCGGGGGGATCGAACACGGTGACGGTCGGCGTACCGGCGCGCTGAGCAAACGGATTGCCCGGCGCGGGCTTGCCGTCGAGCGTGAGGTGGAGGACCTTGCCGAGCTTCTGGTTGATGTCCTGCGCGGGGGTGAAGCGCTGGCGCTCGCCCGAAGACAGGAACAGCGATTTGCCGTCGGGCGCGAAGGCGATGTTCGCGCCGAACTGTCCGCCGTCGCCGTCCGACCCCTGCCGCCACAGCACCTGCGTGCCCTGCAACTGCGTACCCACCAGTGTCGCGCGCGCCAGCGCGAGCGCGGCACCGTGCGGGCGCGGTTCCGAATAGGTGAGATAGATGGCGTGGCTCGATGCGAAATCGGGTGCGACTGCGACGTCGAGCAACCCGCCCTGCGTAATCTCCTGCACCTTGGGCACGCCCGCCACGTCGCGGACATGGCCGCTCGCGTCGCGCAGCTTGAGCGTGCCCGCTTTCTCGGTGACGAGCAGCCCGCCATCGGGCAGGAACGCCATCGCGAACGGCGTATCGAACTGCGCCTGCCTGGTGCTGACGAACGGCGGCCCCGACTTTGCCGCGGTGGCGGAGGCGTTGCCGCCGGCGGTGGCGGAGGGGGAGCAGGCCGAGGTGGCGAGCAGCAGCAGCGCGAGCGGGCGAAATATCATGCGGTCCAAACTAGCGGCATCGCACCGCGTTCCCAAGCGGAAACGCGGAGGCGCTTGCCAGCCCATCGCGCTTGGCCTATATCACCGGAATATTCTCTACATCGTTATGGTGAAGAGGTCGGAGCCACCCGGTTCCGGCGACAATCCTGTGTGTTTGGAGCATTGATGGCGGACCCCGATCTGATCCGGGCCAAGCTGAACGCGTTGATCGAGCCCGAGGCGAAGGCGCTCGGCTTCGACCTCGTGCGCGTGAGGCTGTTCGGCGGCTCGGGCGACCTCACCTTGCAGGTGATGGCCGAGCGCCCCGACACGCGCCAGCTTACGATCGATGATTGCGCCGAGCTGTCGCGCCGCATCTCGGATCGGCTCGACGAACTCGAAGAGCAGGGCAAGGATGTGATCGAAGAGGAATATCGCCTCGAAGTCTCCTCACCCGGCATCGATCGCCCGCTGACGCGGCTCGCCGATTTCGCCGATTGGGCCGGGCATGAGGCGCGCATCGTGCTGGCGCAGCCGGTCGAAGGGCGCAAGCAGCTCACCGGTATCCTCAAGGCCGTGGACGGCGACCGGATCACCATCGATGTGCGCAAGCATGGCGACCTGACGATCGGCTTCGCCGATGTCGGTGATGCCAAGCTGTTGCTGACCGACCGGCTGATCGCCGCGACCCGGCCGCTCTCGATCGACGGCGCTGAGGAAGAGGTTTTCGAAGACGATTCGGATGACGACGTTTCTGTTGAAGACGTTTCTGATGAGAACGGGGCGCTGGAGAGCGCCAAAGATAAGGGACTGAACTGATGGCCACCGCCGTTTCCGCCAACAAGGCCGAGCTGATCGCGATCGCGAACGCGGTCGCCAGCGAGAAGATGATCGACAAGGGCATCGTCATCGAGGCGATGGAGGACGCGATCCAGCGCGCCGCGCGCGCGCGCTATGGCGCCGAGAACGACATCCGCGCCAAGCTCGATCCCAACAGCGGTGATCTGCGGCTGTGGCGCGTCGTCGAAGTGGTCGAGGCGGTCGATGATTTCTTCAAGCAGGTGAATCTCAAGGAAGCGCAGAAGCTCCAGAAGGATGCCGAGATCGGCGACTATATCGTCGATCCGCTGCCCCCGATCGAGTTCGGCCGCATCGCCGCACAGGCCGCCAAGCAGGTGATCTTCCAGAAGGTCCGCGATGCCGAGCGTGACCGCCAGTTCGAAGAGTTCAAGGATCGTCAGGGTGAGATCATCACCGGCGTCGTCAAGCGCGTCGAGTTCGGCCATGTCGTGGTCGATCTCGGCCGCGCAGAGGGTGTGATCCGCCGCGACCAGCAGATCCCGCGCGAAGTGGTGCGCGTCAACGATCGCATCCGTTCGCTGATCCTCAACGTGCGCCGCGAAAATCGTGGCCCGCAGATCTTCCTCAGCCGCGCGCACCCCGATTTCATGAAGAAGCTGTTCGCGCAGGAAGTGCCCGAGATTTACGACGGCATCATCGAGATCAAGGCCGCCGCGCGTGACCCCGGCAGCCGCGCCAAGATCGGCGTCATCAGCCATGATTCGTCGATCGACCCGGTCGGCGCGTGCGTCGGCATGAAGGGCAGCCGCGTTCAGGCGGTCGTTCAGGAAATGCAGGGCGAGAAGATCGACATCATCCCCTGGTCGCCCGACACCGCGACCTTCGTCGTCAACGCGCTCCAGCCGGCTTCGGTCAGTCGCGTGGTGATCGACGAGGAAGAGGACCGGATCGAGGTGGTCGTCCCCGACGATCAGCTCAGCCTTGCGATCGGCCGTCGTGGCCAGAACGTGCGGCTCGCCTCGCAGCTCACCGCCAAGGCTATCGACATCCTCACCGAGCAGGATGCCTCGGAAAAGCGCCAGAAGGAATTCACCGAGCGTACCGAGATGTTCCAGAACGAGCTCGACGTCGACGAGACGCTCGCGCAGTTGCTGGTCGCCGAAGGCTTCACCAGCCTCGAGGAAGTCGCCTATGTCGAGGTCGACGAAATCTCCGGGATCGAAGGCTTCGACGAGGATCTCGCCGCCGAGTTGCAGAGCCGCGCGACCGAGGCGCTCGAACGCCGCGAGGAAGCCAATCGCACTTTGCGCCGCGAACTCGGCGTCGAGGACGATCTCGCGACGATGCCGTATCTGACCGAGGCGATGCTCGTCACGCTCGGCAAAGCCGGCATCAAGACGCTCGACGACCTCGCCGATCTCGCCACCGACGAACTCGTCCAGAAGAAGCGCCAGGAACAGCGCCGCCGCAACGAAGAGGCGGCCAAGCGCTTCGAAAGCCGCTCCGAGGATCGCGCCGGCGTACTCGGCGAGTACGGCCTGTCGGACGAGCAGGGCAATGAGATCATCATGGCCGCGCGCGCACACTGGTTCGACGACGAGCCGGCTGCCGCGCCTGCCGAAACCCCGAGCGAGGAGGCGTAAGCCGCATGCCATTTGTCAGCATCCGGTTGGCGGGCACCGCCACGCGCGAGCAGAAAGCGGGCGTCGTCGCCGACGTCACCGCCAGCCTCGTCGCGCGGCTGGGCAAGTCTCCGGCTGCCGTGCAGGTGGTGATTGAGGAAGTCTCGCCCGAAAACTACGGCGCGGCCGGCCAATTGCTCGCCGACCGCGACGCCCCGAAACCCATCGTGCAGGAGGACGCACATGCGGAATCCCCACGATGAGGCGCTAGGCGCTCCCGCACCTTCGGAGCATCGGGGCAAGCGCGGAACCGCGCCCGCCGCCGAACCCGTTCGCAAGTGCATCCTCACCGGTGATCGTGCGCCGCGCGAGGCGCTGGTGCGGCTCGCGCTGTCGCCGGATGGCGCGGTGCTGCCCGATGTCCGCGCCAAGGCGCCGGGGCGGGGCGCGTGGATCGGCGTGACGCGGGCCGAACTCGACACCGCGATCACCAAGGGCAAGTTGAAGGGGGCGCTCGCGCGGGCCTTCAAGACCGGGCCGATCGCGATTCCGGCCGATTTGCCAGAACGACTCGCCGCAGCCCTCGAACGCGCCGCGCTCGATCGGCTTGGGCTCGAGTCGCGTTCGGGCACATTGTTGACCGGTTCCGAAAAGATCGAGACCGCCGCGCGCTCGGGACAGCTTCATCTGCTGCTCCACGCCTGCGATGCGGGCACCGACGGCAACCGCAAGCTCGACCAGGCATGGCGAGTCGGGCGCGATGTCGAAGGAAGTGTTCTCAGGGGCTTGGTTTTGCCGGTGCCGCGCACCACATTGGCCGTGGCGCTCGGACGGCAGAATGTGGTACATATCGGTCTGACGGAGCGTGATGCCGCCGCGCGTGTGGAAGAAGCGCTCCACCGCTGGCTGCATTTTCTCGGACCCGACCCCATTCTCTCGCCTTGCGAAACGGCCTCGCAGGGCGCATCGGCGTCGCCACACGACGCCGGGGCAGAGATTTCAGGGCCGGAGCCCGATGCCGATACGACGTTACGAGGAATTTGAGTGAGCGATACCGATAACGAGAAGCCGAAACTTGGCATGCGCCAGCCGCTCGGGCTGAAGCGCACCGTCGAGACCGGCGTGGTCAAACAGAGTTTCAGCCACGGGCGTTCGAACAACGTCGTGGTCGAGGTCAAGCGCAGCCGCACGCTGCGCCGCCCGGGTGAGGCCGAGCCCGCGCCGGCACCCGCAGCGCCGGCTGCACCCGTAGCCGCGCCGCAGGCGCCGGCCCCGCAGGCGCGTGCGCCCGAGCCGCGCCCGGCGCCGGTGTCGCCGGCCAACTCGTTGCTGTCGCGTCAGGAACTCCAGGCCAAGCTGCTGCGCGAAGCCGAAGAGTCGCGGATGAACGCGCTCGAGGAAACCCGCCGCCGCGAAGAGCGTCTCCGTCAGGAGGCGATCGAGGAAGAGCGTCGCCGCGCCGAGGAGCGCGCCCGCGCCGCTGAAGCACCGGCTCCTGCGCCCGAGCCCGAGCCTGCGAAGCCCGAGCCCGTCGTGGAAGCGCCGGCACCCGCACCCGCTCCGGTTGTCGAGGCGCCCGCTGCGCCGGCCCCGACGCCGGTCGTCGCTGCGCCGGCGCCCGCGCCGGTCAAGGCCGCAACCCCGGCTGCACCGGTTCGCGCGCCCGTCGCGCCGCCGGCACCCCCGGCTCCGCCGCCGCCGCCGCTGACGATCACGCTCGATTCGAGCCTGCCGGCACCGCGTCTGTTCACCCCCGTTGCGCGCCCCGAGCGGCCGCGTCCGGCACCAGCGCCGGCGCCCGCGCCTGCTCCGGCGGCGAACGCCCCGGCCAGCACGACGGCATCCGCCGCGCCTTCGGGCGTCGGCGCGCCGAAGCGGCCCGGTGCCGAGCCGCCGCGTCCGGTCCAGCGGGATCGCAAGGGCGATGACCGCCGCACCGCCGGCAAGCTCACGGTCAACCGTGCGCTCGGCGACAGCGATGGTGCGCGTGCGCGCAGCCTCGCCGCGCTCAAGCGCGCGCGGGAAAAAGAGCATCGCCGCATGGGCGGCCCGCGCGAGGTGCAGGCCAAGCAGGTCCGCGACGTGCAGGTTCCCGAGACGATCACCGTGCAGGAACTCGCCAACCGTATGGCCGAGAAGGGTGCGGACCTCGTCAAGACGCTGTTCAAGATGGGCATGCCCGTCACGATGACTCAGACGATCGACCAGGATACCGCCGAACTGCTCGTCACCGAGTTCGGCCACAACATCGTGCGCGTCAGCGATTCGGACATCGATCTCGCGATCGAGACCGACAGCGACGACGAAGCGGCACTCAAGCCGCGTCCGCCGGTCGTCACGATCATGGGTCATGTCGATCACGGCAAGACCAGCCTGCTCGACGCGTTGCGCGGCACCGACGTGGTGCGCGGCGAGGCGGGTGGCATCACCCAGCACATCGGTGCCTATCAGGTGACGCTCAAGGACAAGTCGAAGATCACCTTCCTCGACACGCCGGGCCATGAGGCCTTTACCGAGATGCGCGCCCGCGGCGCCAACGTGACCGACATCGTCGTTCTCGTGGTCGCGGCGGACGACAGCATCAAGCCGCAGACGGTGGAGGCGATCAACCACACCAAGGCGGCCGGCGTGCCGATGATCGTGGCGATCAACAAGGTCGACAAGCACGACGCCAACCCGCAGAAGGTCCGCGAAGCGCTGCTCCAGTACGACGTCGTCGTTGAGGAGATGTCGGGCGACGTTCAGGACGTCGAGGTTTCGGCGCTCAAGAAGACCGGGCTCGACAATCTGATCGAGAAGATCCAGCTTCAGGCCGAACTGCTCGAACTGCGCGCCAACCCCGACCGCATGGCCGAGGGCGCGGTGATCGAGGCCAAGCTCGACAAGGGCCGCGGCCCGGTCGCGACCATCCTCGTCAACCGTGGCACGCTCAAGGTCGGCGACGTGTTCGTCGTCGGCGCCGAGAGCGGCAAGGTCCGTGCGATGACCAACGACAAGGGCCAGCAGATCAAGGAAGCCGGTCCGTCGATGCCCATCGAGGTGCTGGGTCTCTCGGGCGTGCCGCGCGCGGGCGATCTGCTTTCGGTGGTCGAGAACGAGGCGCGCGCCCGCGAGGTCGCCGAATATCGTCAGAGCGTCATCACCAACAAGCGCACCACCTCGGTTCCGGCGAGCCTGGAGAGCATGTTCTCCGCGCTCAAGGACAAGCAGGCGATCGAATATCCGCTCGTCGTCAAGGCCGATACGCAAGGTTCGGTCGAGGCGATCGTCTCGTCGATCAACAAGATCTCGACCGACGACATCAAGGCGCGCGTGCTGCATTCGGGCGTCGGTGGCATCACCGAGAGCGACGTGACGCTGGCGGGTGCCAGCGGTGCGCCGATCATCGGCTTCAACGTCCGCCCGAACGCCAAGGCGCGCGAGATCGCCGAGCGGCAGAAGGTCGCGTTCAAATATTACGACGTGATCTACGACCTGATCGACGAGATCCGCGCCGGCATGGCGGGTGAGCTTGGCCCCGAAGCGTTTGAAACGGTCGTCGGCCGTGCGGAAATCCGCGACGTCTTCTCGGCCGGCAAGCACGGCAAGGCGGCCGGTCTGCTCGTCACCGAAGGCAATATCCGCAAGGCACTCAAGGCGCGCATCACGCGGGCGGATGTCATCATCTACCAGGGCGAAATCGCTTCGCTGCGCCGCTTCAAGGACGATGTTGCTGAAGTTCGGGCGGGTCTGGAGTGCGGCGTGACCTTCACGCAGAACTTCGTCGACATCAAGCCGGGCGACTTCCTCGAAACCTTCGAGGTCGAACTTCGCGAACGGACGCTGTGATCCAGATCGTCATGCCAGCGCCCGCTGGCATCTCCCAGCGTGTGTCGCGACCGTCGCGGCACACGCGGGCAGACCCCAGCTTGCGCTGGGGTGACGCCTGTTTGCGAGGTTGACCGATGCGTCCTGCCGAAACCCCCGAAACCCGTTCCGTCCGCCTGCTGCGCGTCGGCGAACAGGTGCGTCACGCGCTCAGCGACATCCTGATGCGCGGCGACGTGCATGACGATACGCTCGCCAAACATGCGGTGACGATCACCGAAGTCCGCATGTCGCCCGATCTGCGCCATGCGACCTGCTTCGTGAAGCCGCTGCTCGGCAAGGACGAGGAAGCGGTGCTCAAGGCGCTGCGCACCAACACCGCCTACCTCCAGCGCGAGGTCGCCGGGCGCGTGCAGACGCGCTACGCCGCCAAGCTCAAGTTCCTGTCTGACGAGAGTTTCGACGAAGGTAGCCACATCGATTCACTGCTGCGCGCACCGCATGTTGCGCAGGATTTGGCCAGCGACGACGATTGACTTGATGGTTGGTAAGACGCATCTTACCGACATGACCGCGCAAACCAAGATGTCCGAAAAGGGCCAAGTCGTCATCCCCAAGGACGTCCGCGATCGCTTGCGTCTGGCGCCTGGCGACCGGCTCGAAGTGATCGAGCGACCCGATGGTGTGTTGCTGCGCAAGCCTTCATTAAAGAGCGGAGAGAGCTTCGAAGCGATTACCGCCCGCATCCACGCTCGGATATCAAAGTATCGCCAGCCACCGCTTTCCATAGAAGAGATGGGGCGCGCGATCGACGAAGCCGCTGCCGAGCATGCCGCTATGAGGGACGAGCGTGCGCGCGGTTGATACCAACGTCGTTGCACGGTTCCTGCTCGATGACGATCCGCACCAATCGCCAATCGCGCGCGGTATCATCGCCGAGGGCGTGGTGATCCCCGTCACTGTGCTCGTCGAAATCGGCTGGCTGCTGTCCTCGTCATATTATCGCTATCCACCCCGGATCGTGGCCGAAATCCTGCGAGATTTTCTGGACTTGCCGACTGTCTCCGTCATGCAGCCCAACGCCGTCGAGTGGGCATTGGACCGCGCCATCGCGGGTGCCGATTTCGCTGACATGCTCCATCTCGTGGCGGCGGTCGGCGCAGCCAGTTTCGTGACCTTCGACCGTGGCATTGCGAAGGTCGCGGGGGCTGCTCCACCTATTCCCATCGAAACGCTCGTCTAAATGGCCAAACTCTATTTCTACTACGCCTCGATGAACGCGGGCAAATCGACCAATCTGCTGCAAGCCGATTTCAACTATCGCGAGCGCGGTATGCACACGTTGCTGTTCACCGCCGCGATCGACGACCGGTTCGCGGCGGGGACGATCACCTCGCGGATCGGGCTGACCGCACCGGCGCTGGCGTTCGACGCGACGACCGATCTCGCCGCCGTCACGCTTGGGCAGGATGCGCCACCGGCCTGCGTGCTGGTCGACGAGGCGCAGTTCCTCACCGCCACACAGGTGGATCAGCTCGCTGCGTTGGCCGACCGGCACGGCATCCCGGTGCTGGCCTACGGTTTGCGCACGGATTTCCGTGGCGAATTGTTCGAAGGGTCCGCGCGGCTGCTGGCGCTGGCCGATTCGCTGGTCGAGATCAAATCGGTCTGCGAATGCGGGCGCAAGGCGACGATGAACCTGCGCGTCGATGCATCGGGCCGCGCCGTCACGCACGGCACGCAGACCGAGATCGGCGGCAATGATCGCTACATTGCCTTGTGTCGTCGCCATTTCACCGAACGCGCGGCTTCTGCCTGAGCGCGAAACCGGCTAGGCGCGCGCGGATGCATGGCTGGATCATACTCGATAAACCGCTTGGACTTGGCTCGACGCAAGGCGTCTCGGCAGTGAAGCGCGCGCTGCGGCAGGGCGGTTACGGCAAGTGGAAGGTCGGGCATGGCGGCACGCTCGATCCGCTCGCGACCGGCGTACTGCCGATCGCGGTGGGCGAGGCGACCAAGCTCGCCGGGCGGATGCTCGACAGCGACAAGGTCTATGACTTCACGATCCGCTTCGGCGAGCAGACCGACACGCTCGACGCGGAAGGCAAGGTGATCGCGACCAGCGACGTGCGCCCGACCGGCGAAGCGCTGGCGGCGGTGCTGTCGCGCTTCACCGGGCCGATCGAGCAGGTGCCGCCGGCCTATTCGGCGCTGAAGGTGGATGGCGAGCGGGCGTATGATCTGGCACGGGCGGGAGAGGAGGTGGTGCTGGCGAAGCGGGCGGTGACGATTCACAGCCTTACCGCCCGTCATCCCGACACCGCCCGTCATCCCAGCGAAAGCTGGGATCTCCCGGAGGAGAGCGCACCGGCAGCCGCAGGAGACCCCAGCGTTCGCTGGGGTGACGAAGGGGTCGGGGCCGCGACGCTTGAGGAAGCCACCCTCACGGCGCACGTCTCCAAAGGCACCTACATTCGCAGCCTCGCGCGCGACATCGCGCTGGCGCTCGGCACGGTGGGGTACGTCACGATGCTCCGGCGTACCAAGGCGGGTCCGTTCGATCTCGCGCGAGCGATATCGCTGGACAATCTCGACGAACACGCTAAGGCGCGCACCCTTGAACAGATACTCCTGCCATTGAGGGCGGGGCTGGACGACATCCCGGCTCTATCCCTCACCCCCGACCAGGCAGGGGCGCTCCGACAGGGGCGTGCGCTGGCCGGGATCGCCGCTGAAGATGGCCTCCATTTCGCGCTGCTGGGTGACACACCCGTCGCGCTGGTCGAGGTCGGGTCCGGAAACGTCCGGGTCGAACGCGGCTTCAACCTGTAGAAGATGTCGAAGGAAACACGATGACGATCACCGCAGAACGCCGCCAGGAACTCATCAAGGAACACGGTCGCGCCGAAGGCGATACCGGCAGCACCGAAGTCCAGGTCGCGATCCTCACCGAGCGTATCCGTAACCTGACCGAGCACTTCAAGGGCCACGCCAAGGACAACCATTCGCGTCGCGGTCTGCTCATGATGGTCAACAAGCGTCGCTCGCTGCTCGACTATCTCCGTCACAAGGATGGTCAGCGCTACACCGATCTCATCGCGAAGCTCGGTCTTCGCAAGTAAACGAAAGGGCGTCCTTCGGGGCGCCCTTTTTCAAAAGCCTCAAGCCCCGCGTGCCGAAATGGTGTATGCGGTTCAGCAAGCCCCGGCGTGTCGCCGGGGACGAGACGGGAAACCGGCAATTCGGCCGACGTGTCCCAATTCGGGGAGCCAAGATAGGCTCCGAACCGCGCGGACCGGTCAAGTCCGCAGACAGGCCCCGGCGCGCATAGGGCGCCCCGGAGTGAAGGAAATCTCATGTTCGATACCAAGACCACCAGCATCCAGTGGGGCGGCAAGACCCTCACGCTGGAAACGGGCCGCGTTGCCCGCCAGGCTGACGGCGCGATCCTCGCGACGCTCGGCGAAACCGTCGTTCTCTGCGCCGTCACGGCGGCGCGCTCGGTGAAGGAAGGGCAGGACTTCTTCCCGCTCACCGTCCACTATCAGGAAAAGTACAGCGCGGCCGGCCGCATCCCCGGCGGCTTCTTCAAGCGCGAACGCGGCGCGACCGAGAAGGAGACTCTGGTCTCGCGTCTCATCGACCGTCCGATCCGCCCGCTGTTCCCGGAAGGGTTCTACAACGAGATCAACGTGATCTGCCAGGTTCTCAGCTATGATGGCGAGAACGAGCCGGACATCCTCGCGATGGTCGCCGCGTCTGCCGCGCTGACGATTTCGGGCGTGCCGTTCATGGGCCCGATCGGCGCCGCGCGCGTCGGCTATGTCGATGGCGAGTATATCCTCAACCCGACCAACGAGCAGATCAAGGCCGGCGATCTCGAGCTCGTCGTCGCCGCCACCGGCGCGGCCGTGATGATGGTCGAATCCGAAGCCAAGGAGCTTTCGGAAGAGGTCATGCTGGGCGCGGTGCAGTTCGCGCACAAGGCTTGCCGCGAGGCCGTTAATGCGATCATCGATCTGGCCGAGCAGGCTGCCAAGGATCCGTGGGAAATGGCCCCGCAGGCCGATCTGACCGCCGCCAAGGACAAGCTCAAGAAGCTGATCGGCAAGGACATCGCCGCCGCCTATAAGGTGACCGACAAGTCCAAGCGTTCGGGTCTGCTCAACGAGGCGCGCGCCAAGGGCAAGGCTGCCTTTGCCGATGCCGCCCCGCAGGACCAGATGGCTGCCGGCAAGCTGATGAAGAAGCTGGAAGCGGAAATCGTCCGCGGCGCCATCCTCAAGGACGGCACCCGCATCGACGGCCGCAACACCAAGCAGATCCGTCCGATCGAGGCGATGGTCCACTTCCTGCCGCGCGCGCATGGCTCGGCGCTGTTCACGCGTGGCGAGACGCAGGCGATCTGCACCACCACGCTCGGCACCAAGGACGCGGAGCAGATGATCGACGGGCTGACCGGCCTGTCCTACGAAAACTTCATGCTGCACTACAACTTCCCGCCCTATTCGGTCGGTGAAGTCGGCCGCTTCGGCGCGCCGGGCCGTCGTGAAGTCGGCCACGGCAAGCTCGCCTGGCGCGCGCTGCATCCGGTGCTGCCGTCGAAGGACGAGTTCCCGTACACGATCCGCGTTCTGTCGGACATCACCGAGTCGAACGGCTCGTCGTCGATGGCGACGGTCTGCGGCGGTTCGCTGTCGATGATGGACGCCGGCGTGCCGCTGAAGCGGCCGGTGTCGGGCATCGCGATGGGCCTGATCCTCGAAGGCAAGAACTATGCGGTTCTGTCCGATATCCTCGGCGACGAGGATCACCTCGGCGACATGGACTTCAAGGTCGCTGGCACCGAAGCCGGCATCACCACGATGCAGATGGACATCAAGATCGCCGGTATCACCGACGAGATCATGAAGGCCGCGCTCGATCAGGCGAAGGAAGGCCGCGCGCATATCCTGGCTGAAATGAGCAAGGCTTTGTCCTCGACCCGCACCGAATTGTCGGCGCACGCACCGCGCATCGAGAGCTTCTCGATCGACAAGTCGAAGATCCGTGAAGTGATCGGCACCGGCGGCAAGGTGATCCGCGAGATCGTCGCCACCACCGGCGCCAAGGTCGATATCGACGACGAGGGCGTCATCAAGGTGTCGTCGTCCGATCCGGCCCAGATCGAAGCCGCGATCAAGTGGATCAAGGGCCTCGTCGAGGAAGCCGAAGTCGGCAAGGTCTATGACGGCAAGGTCGTCAACCTCGTCGATTTCGGCGCGTTCGTGAACTTCATGGGCGGCAAGGACGGTCTCGTCCACGTCTCGGAGATCAAGAACGAGCGTGTCGAGAAGGTCTCGGACGTCCTCAAGGAGGGCCAGGAGGTCAAGGTCAAGGTTCTCGAGATCGATCCGCGCGGCAAGGTTCGCCTGTCGATGCGCGTCGTCGATCAGGAAACCGGCGCCGAGCTGGAAGACTCGCGTCCCGCACGCGAACCGCGTGAAGGCGGCGACCGTGGTCCGCGCGGGCCCCGCCGTGACGGCGACGGCGGCCGTGGCCCGCGTGGCGACGGTGGACGTGAAGGCGGACGCGGCGGCGAAGGACGCGGCGGCGAAGGCCGTGGCGATCGCGGCCCGCGCCGTGAAGGCCGTGCGCCCAAGCGTGAAGGTGGCAACGAGGACGGCCCCGCGCCCGAGTTCGCACCCGCCTTCCTGACCGGCGACCGCGACTGATCTTTCGCAGCTTGCGATACCGAAAAAAAAGGCCCGGGGGGAACCCCGGGCCTTTTTTGTGCGGTTGCGAAGCCGGCGAGCGCGTCAGGTGACTGGGGCGACCTCCCGGAACGCCGCGCGCACCATCGCGTCGGCGACCGGCTTGGCGAGGACGCGCGCGGGCGGATCGCACGGCGCGCACTGGTCGGGAGAGCCGGTGATGTAGATCACCGGCACCGGGCCGATTTCCTCGACGATCACCGCCACCGCCTGCGGGCCGGTGCCCTCGCGCAGCATCACGTCGGACGTGATGACATCGGGCCGCCGCGCGCGCGCTTCGGACACGGCGTCGTCCTCGGTCTCGGCGAAGGCGAAGCTGGTCGCACCGGCTGCCGCGAGCATGTCCTGCAGGTCGAACGCCAGCAACGGCTCGTCCTCGATGATCAGTACATGACACATCATTGCGTCTCCTTTGCCGCTTCATAACGCAGGTAAAGTTGAAACGGACGCACGGCCGGGCCGATTTCGTGAGTCGGATTGACTTTCCGCACCGCAGCGTACATATCTGCCGCACCGATGCGTCTTGCAGCGTGATCGAAACCGCAAGGTTCGGGCTCCGCTTCGGTATTATCGCTAGGCTTCCCTTTTCACGCGGGGTGTCATTTTCCCCCGCCGCCCTTGCGCTATCGCGCCGGGGCTGGCCTGATATGTGGACTACCTTCATGACTTTCGCCAAACTCGGCCTTGCCGAACCGCTCGTCCGCGCGCTCGAAGCCAAGGGCTATTCGACCCCCACGCCGATCCAGCAGCAGTCGATCCCGATGCTGCTCGAAGGCCGCGATCTGCTCGGCATTGCGCAGACCGGCACCGGCAAGACCGCCGCTTTCGTGCTTCCGTCGATCCAGAACCTGATCGCCAACGACAAGCGTATCCTGCCGACGCATTGCCGCATGCTCGTGCTCGCGCCGACGCGCGAGCTCGCCAGCCAGATCGCCGACAGCGCGCGCGATTACGGCAAATTCTCCAAGATGAGCGTCGCCACCGTGTTCGGCGGCGTCAGCATCAACAAGAACCGCCAGGACATGAGCCGCGGCGTCGATATCCTCGTCGCCACGCCGGGGCGTCTGCTTGATCTGATCGAGCAGCGCTTCGTCAGCCTCGCGACGCTGGAGATCCTCGTCCTCGACGAGGCCGACCAGATGCTCGACCTCGGCTTCATCCACGCGCTCAAGAAGATCGTGCGGATGCTGCCCAAGCAGCGCCAGACCCTGTTCTTCTCGGCGACGATGCCCGCCGCGATCCGCGATCTCGCCGATCAGTTCCTGACCGATCCCGCCACCGTCAAGGTCGCGCCGGTCGCATCGACCGCCGAGCGCGTCGACCAGTTCATCACGTTGGTGAACCAGTCGGAGAAGCAGGCGCTGCTGACGATCCATCTGCGCAACCCGGAGATCGAGCGTTGCCTCGTCTTCACGCGCACCAAGCACGGCGCAGACCGGGTCGTGAAACTGCTCGCCGCCAACGGCATCGCGTCCAACGCGATCCACGGCAACAAGAGCCAGCCGCAGCGCGAACGTGCGCTCGGCGAGTTCAAGTCGGGCAAGGTCAAGGTGCTGATCGCGACCGACATCGCCGCGCGCGGCATCGACGTGTCGGGCGTGAGCCACGTCTTCAACTTCGAACTGCCCAACGTGCCTGAGCAGTACGTCCACCGCATCGGCCGCACCGCGCGCGCCGGCGCGTCGGGCGTGGCGATCAGCTTCTGCGCGGACGATGAGAAGCCGTTCCTGCGCGACATCGAGCGGCTGACCAAGGTCAAGCTGACGCCGCTGCCGCTGCCGGCCGATTTCACCGCCGAGCAGGCCCGCATCAAGGCGGCGCGGCCGGCCGGATCGGACACGCCCGAGCGTCGTATCGACGATTCGGGGCGCCACCGTCAGGGTCCGCGCGCCACGCATTCGGCACGCCCGACCGGCGAGCGGCCGGCGGGTGGCGCTGGCCGTCCCGCTGGTCAGGGCCGCCCCGGCGGTCAGGGTCGTCCGGCCGGCGGTGGCGGTCGCCCCGGTGGCCCGCGTCGCCAGTCGTCAGGTGGCGGCGGCCGGCGTTCGCCCGCCGCGGGCTGATGGCCTCGACCGGGCCACGCGGCTTGCGTGGCCCGGTCGATGCGATAGGACGGCCGCATGATGCCTCCCGATAGTCTGTTTGATCCCACCGATTTCATCGCGCTGATGCGGGCCGGGCATGCCGGTCTGCTCGGTATCGAGTACCGTGCGCACGGTCCCGACTGGACCGAACTCGCATTGCCGTATCAGGCGGCGCTGATCGGCGATCCCGAACGCGGCGTGCTCGCCTCGGGGCCGATCCTCACGCTGATGGATACCGCATGTTCGGTTGCGGTGTTTCTCAAGCTCGGCGCCGAACGCCCGCACGCGACACTCGACTTGCGGATCGATTATGTCCGACCGGCCACGCCCGGCAAGACGGTGATCGGTCGCGGCGAATGCTACCGGATCACCCGCGCCATCTCCTTCGTGCGCGGCGTCGCGCATGATGGCGATCCCGCAGATCCGATCGCCAATGTCGCGGGCACCTTCATGTTCACGGATCTGTGATGGACGATCTGCCCTACGCTCATGCACTTGGCGCCCGACCCGTAGAGGGGGACCCGACGCTGCTGATGTTGCCGTTCGGCGACGGGGTGGTCGGCAGGCCCGGCTTTCTCCACGGTGGCGCGATCGGCGGGTTTCTGGAGGTGGCTTCGATCGTCGCGCTGCGCCACGCGCTCGCCATCGAGAGTGATGCTCGGATCAAGCCGATCAACCTGACCGTCGATTTCATGCGCGGCGGCCGCGACAAGCCGACCTTCGCGCGCGGCATTGTCACCCGGCTCGGCACACGTGTCGCCAATGTCGATGCGACGGCGTGGCAGGATGACCCCGCCCGGCCGATCGCGGCGGCGCGGATGAACTATCTGATCGTGCGCGCATGAACCCGATCGAGGCCCTTTTGGGGACCGCGCACGCGGCACGTCAGGCGGGCGATCTCGCCGCCGCGATCGACCACCAGACCGTCGCGATCGAGATGCTGCGCGGCGGCAGCAACCCGCTCGCGCTCGCGCAGGCGCTGCGCCACCGCGCCGACATGCTGATCGAGAGCGACCGCGCCGGCGATGCCGAGCAGGATTGCGCGCAGGCCCTGTGGTTCTACGCGCAAGTGCCCGATGCGCCGCCGCTCGACATCGCCAACGCGGTGCGCTGCGCCGCGACTCAGGCCGAGGCGGTCGGTGACGTGGCGGGCGCGATCCTTTTGTGGCGCGAGGCGCGCACGCGCTACGCCGCGCTCACCGACCTGTTCGAGGCGATGACCGGCAGCGCCGCCAACCCCGGCGTCGCCGAGGCGACCGCGCGGATCGAGGCGCTGGGCGGGGAGTAACCCTCTTTCGGAACCTACCTCGCCAACCCGTTCGCCCTGAGCCTGTCGAAGGGCGTGTCCGAACCGGAACCTCTCCGGGCGCGTGCTTCGACAGGCTCAGCACGAACGGGTCATTTCGCGATGAGGCGCCTCAGCGCTCGCAATTCTCGCCCTGCTGGCGCCGGCATTCGGCCGCCGCCTTGCGCCGCTCGCGGCCCTCGCGGGCTTCCTGCTTGCGCATTTTGCGGCCGTAGTTGCGGTCGGATTCGGACTGGCTGGTCGTTGTCCAGTCGACCGCCTTCGAGGTGATTCGCACCGGTGCGGTGACGACATGCGCGACGGTGCTGACACAGCCGCCCGCGAACAGGGGGAGGGTGGCAAGTATCAACATCTTACGCATGAAAGGCTCTCTCACTTCTGGGCGGCTGTCCGTGCCGCCGCCCCGATATCGGGAAAGTCGGTGAAGAAGCCGTCGATGCCAAGCCGCAGATATAGCTGAATTTCGTCAGAAAGACGACCATGTGCCGCCGGCGCCGTGCCGGTCCGGAAACTCGGGATCAGAAAGTTGTTTTCCGCCCGGAACGTCCAAGGGTGCAGCCGTAGCCCGGCGGCATGCGCATCACGCACCAGCGTCGAGGGCGGAGCATCGCCGTTCTGGATCATGTCCAGCCCCGGCCCGATGCCATAAGCGTAGCCCGCGATCGCCTTCAGGCCGGCGGGGGTGGTCATCGCGGCGTAGCTCGGTGCGGCATTGTCGGCGGGGGCGCCGGTCGATCCCATCAACTGGATCAGGCGGATTCCGGTCAACGTGTGGATATGCTTGAGGTTGTTGACCTCGAACGACTGGATGAACACCGGATCGGTCGGCTTGCTCCAGCCCGCCTTCTTGAGCTGTGCGACCAGCGTGTCGTCCATCGGCAGGCCGATCGATGCGAAATAGCTCGGGTGCTTGGTCTCGGGATAGATGCCGATCGTGCGATGCAGTTCCTTCTTCCGGCGCTTGGCGAGCGCGATCACCTCGTCGAGCGTCGGAATCGCGAATTCGCCATCATATTTGGCGTTGCCGGGCCGTAGCGATGGCAGCCGTTCCTTCGCGCGAAGAGTCTTCAACTCGGCGAGCGTGAAATCCTCGGTGAACCAGCCGGTATGCGTCTCGCCGTCGATCACCTTGGTGGTTTTCCGCGCGGCGAACTCGGGGTGGTTGGCGACATCGGTGGTGCCGGTGATGTCGTTCTCGTGCCGCGCGACGAAGACCTTGTCCTTGGTCAGCACCAGATCGGGTTCGATGAAATCCGCGCCCTGTTCGATCGCGAGCTCATAGGAAGCGAGCGTATGCTCGGGGCGATAGCCGCTCGCGCCGCGATGCCCGATCAGGACGATCGGCGCCTTGGGATCGAGGCGGGGTACGGAACCGTCCTGCGCGATCGCGGTCGCTGGTGCGAGCAGCAGCGCGGCCGTGACGAGCCGATTGAGCGCGGCTCGCGAAAAGCGCTGCTTTGCCGTATCATCAGCGGAAACCATCATCATCACAGGCGTTGTCCCAAGTTCGAAGCGTCACACGCCCGCGCTGATGCAACAGGATCATGACACCTTGACGATAGACTCGCCCGCGACGCCCGACCAAGCGTGCCCGCATGGCGGATAACGATTCGGTCCTCGCCGCCGCCGCACAGTGGCGCGGCGCACCGATGGCGCTCGCCACCGTGGTCTCGACCTGGGGATCGGCGCCGCGCCCGCGCGGCAGCCACATGCTCGTCCATGCCGATGGCCGCTTCGAAGGCTCGGTCTCGGGCGGCTGCGTCGAGAGCGACATCCTTGCCGCCGCCGCCGAGGTGATCGCCGGTGCGCCGTTCCAGCTCAAGGACTATGGCGTCGCCGATGCTGCGGCATGGGAGGTCGGCTTGCCGTGCGGCGGGCAGATCGCGGTGCTGGTGCAGCCGGTCGGCGCGGAGGGGTTCGATCCCGAACTGTTCGATCGGATCGCGGACGCGCGCGACGCGGGCAGGGCGCTCATGGTCACCACCGATCTCGACACCGGTCAGTCGAGCCTGCGGCCGGCCGAAGGCGCCGCGTTCGTCAACCGCTACGATCCGCCGCGCCGGCTGCTGATCGTCGGCGCGGTGCAGATCGCACAGGCGTTGTGCGGGCTGGCGCGCGAACTCGGCATCGCCACCACGCTGATCGATCCGCGCGCGCGGTTCCTCACGGCCGAGCGTTTCCCCGGTGTCACGCTCGACGACCGCTGGCCCGACGAGGCGGTCGCCGCGCTCGCGCCCGGCCCCGGCACGGCGGTGGTGACGCTCAGCCACGACACCAAGATCGACGATCCCGCGCTGATCGCCGCGCTTGCCACGTCCACACGCTATGTCGGCGCGCTCGGCTCGCGGCGCAGCCACGCGGCGCGGCGCGAGCGGCTTGCCGCGGCGGGTGTACCGGCCAGCGACATTGACCGGATCGACGCACCCGTCGGGATCGACATCGGCGCGATCGGTCCCGCCGAGATCGCTTTGTCGATCGCAGCGGCGATGGTGAAGGCTTTCCATGATCCCGAGTGAGCGACTCGTCCCGGAACGTACCGCGCTGGTGCTGCTCGCCGCGGGAAAGTCCGAGCGCTTCGGCCTCTCCGATAAGCTCGGCGCACCGTTTCTCGGCAAGCCGCTCGGCTATCATGTCGTCACCGCGCTGGCGGCGGTGCCGTTTCAAGCGCGGATCGCGGTGTGCGACGGCGGCGATCTCGATTACGCCGCGCGCGGCTATCAGGTCGTCTTCAACGATCGCGCCGAGGAAGGTGTGTCCTATTCGGTGCGGCTCGGCGTGCGGGCGGCGCGTGCGACCGGTTGCGAGGCCGTGCTTTTCGCGCTCGCCGACATGCCGCGGGTCACGGCTGCGCATATCTACCGTCTGTTCGATGCGAGCGCTGGCGCGGAGACGGTGGTCGCCTCCAGCGACGGAACCCAGCCCTGCCCGCCGGCCTTGTTCGGGGCGGCGCATTTCGACGCGCTGGAAACACTCCAGGGTGACTACGGCGCGCGCGATCTGATCCTCGCCGGCAAACACGTCGTCACCGACGCCGACGAACTCGTCGATGTCGATACCGAAGACGAACTGGCCTATCTTCAGGCCAAGTTCGGCCGAGGCCGCGCACACGCTTTCGCAAAGGACGCATGATGGCACGCATCGCGATGATAGACCGCACCGGCGGCCCCGAGGTTATCGGCTGGCATGACGTGACGCTGCCCGAGCCGGCGGCGGGCGAGGTGCGGATGCGCAATTCCGCCGTCGGTCTCAACTTCATCGACACCTATCATCGCAGCGGGCTGTACCCGGTCGATCTGCCGGCCGGCCTCGGCAGCGAAGCGGCGGGCGTGGTCGAGGCGGTCGGCGCGGACGTCACCGATTTCGCGCCGGGCGACCGCGTCGCCACCTTCGGCCCGACGCGCGGTGCCTATGCGACCGAGCGCAACGTGCCGGCGCGCGAACTCTTCAAATTGCCCGACGCGATCGATGATCGCACCGCCGCCGCGCTGATGCTCAAAGGCTGCACCACCGAGTTTCTGGTCGAACGCTGCGCCAAGGTGCGCGCCGGCCAGACCGTTCTCGTTCATGCCGGTGCTGGCGGTGTCGGCCAGTTGCTGTGCGGCTGGTTGAAGGCGATCGGCGCGACGGTGATCGCGACCGTCGGCAACGAGGACAAGATCGAAACCGCCAAGGCTGCTGGTGCCGCGCATGTCATCCTCTACAAGCAGGTCGATACCGCCAAAGCGGTGCGCGAGATCGTCGCCGAGGGCGTCGCCGTAACCTTCGACGGGGTCGGCAAGGCAACATGGGAAGCCTCTCTCGCGGCGACCGCGCGACGCGGGCTGGTGGTCAGCTTCGGCAACGCGAGCGGCGCGGTCGATGGCGTCAATCTCGGCGTGCTCGCGCGCAGCGGGTCGCTGTTCGTCAGCCGGCCGACGATGTTCGATTACTACGTCACGCCCGAGGAGCGCGCCGCCGGCATCGCGCGCATGTTCGAGATGCTGGAGCGTGGCGCGATCGCCGCCAATATCGGCCAGACCTTCGCGCTCGAAGATGTCGCCGACGCGCATCGTGCGCTCGAAGCGGGGAAGACCAAGGGCGCGACAGTGTTGCTGCCCTGATCGGCTGCGGAGGCGGCCATAAAAAAGGGCCTGGCATCGCGCCAGGCCCTAAGGTTTTTGTCCAGGGAGCACCCGGAACGACTCGACCCCCGTCGTAACGGGTATAGGTAAAAGCGTCAGTATCGCGCGCGGCCGGCAGAATGCCGGGCCGCCCGCGATGCAGATCACATCGCGTTCGCGGTCGTCGCGTTCGCGTCCACAACGTTCGCATCGTCGATGGTGGTCAGGTTCGACTCTTCGACGACCGTGTCATTGCTGACAATGGTGTCGTTCGAAACTTCGGTCTTCGGGGTGCAAGCAGCGGCACCCAGAGCAGCAGCAGCGATCAGCGACATCGTGACGAACTTCTTCATGGACGTTTCTCCCATAGTTGGTCAGGCCTTTGCCTGGGCAACCCTAGTGTCACCCCTCCCCGGCCCTGAATGTCCGAGGGCCTTATGAAAGAAAGCCGATGCGATTGGTAGGGAAATCGCGTGCGAGTCGCATCGATTCCGTAATGATCGGGCGGCATTTCGTCGCAAAAGTGGCGATTTTGGGTCAATCTGACTGACCGAAACTGCGATTCGCCGTGTTTGCCGGGTGGATTGGGCGCAAGTTCAGCTGCGATACAGCGCGTCGAGCCGCTCGCCATACACATCGCGCAGGACGTGACGGCGGATCTTGAGCGAAGGCGTGAGCTGCCCGTTCTCGATGCTGAACGGTTCTTCCGCCAGAACATATCGGCGCACGCGCTCGATCACCGACAGATCGCGATTCACCCGCTCGACCGCGTGACCGATGATGGTGCGGTACTCGCTGTTCTCCGCCAGCCGCGCGAAATTGCAGGGATCGCCGTTGGCGGCGCACCATTGCTGGGTCCATTCGGGATCGGGCACGATCAGCGCGACCATATAGGGCCTGCGATCGCCATAGATCATCGCTTGCGCGATCTCGGGCTGGAGCGTCAGCATCCCCTCGACCCGCTGCGGTGCGACATTGTCGCCCTTGTCGTTGACGATGATATCCTTCTTGCGATCGGTGATCTTGATGCGGCCCTTTGCATCGATCAGCCCGATGTCGCCGGTGTGCAGCCAGCCATTCTGGAGGACGCGCGCGCTCTCCTCGGGGTTGCGCCAATAGCCGTGCATGACGAGTTCGCCGCGCACAAGAATTTCGCCGTCTTCGGCAATACGCACCTCGGTATCCGCGAGCGGCGGACCGACCGTGTCCATCTGGAGGCCGACCGACGGCCGGTTGCACGACACCACCGGCGCCGATTCGGTCTGGCCGTAGCCTTGCATCAGGGTAAGGCCGAGCGAATCGAAGAACACGCCCACTTCTGGGGTAAGCGGCGCACCGCCCGAGACCATCGCCTTGAGTCGTCCACCGAACCGCTTGGCGATCTTCGGGCGTAGCGTCGCGCCGAGCAGCAGATCGACCGGCCTGTCGAGCACGCTCGATTCGCCGTGATAGCGTTTGGTGCCGATCGCCAGCGCGCGGTCGAGCAGCCAGGGCGCGACGCCGCCTTGCTTCTCGATCTCCTTGGTGATTCGCGCGCGCAGCACCTCGAACAGCCGCGGCACCACCACCATGATCGTCGGACGCACCTCGGAGATGTTGGCGGCGAGCTTTTCGATGCCTTCGGCATAATAGATCTGCGCGCCCAGCCCGATCGGTAGATGCTGGCCGGCGGTATGTTCATACGCGTGGCTGAGCGGAAGGAACGACAGGAACACCTCGTCGTCCCAGCCGAAATCCTCGGAAATGATCGCCGACGTGGCGGCGACGTTGTGAAGGATCGCGCCGTGATGCTGCATCACCCCGCGCGGCGCGCCGCCGGTGCCGCTGGTGTAGATGATGCACGCGGTATCCTCGCGCCTGGCGGTGGCAGCGATCGTCTCGGGGCCGCAGGCGTGCGCCGCGATCACATCCGCCCAGCGGTGGAAATCGAGCGCGCCGGGTTGGCCGGGGCGGATATCCTCGATGCCGATCACCGCGCGAACCGTGCTCGACCGGATCGCTGCGGGCAGCAATGTGCGCGCAAGCTTCGCGCTCGATACGATCACCACGCTCGCACCCGAATTCTCGATGATGTGGAGGTGATCGCGCTCTGTATTGGTGGTGTAGGCGGGCACGGTGATGCAGCCGGCCGCCATGATCGCGAGGTCGCTGATGCACCATTCCGGGCGGTTCTCGGAAACGAGCATCACCCGGTCGCCCGGCTTCAGCCCGATCGCCTTCAGCCCTGCGGTCAGGCTCACGACATGCTCGGCCACCACCCGCCATGAGATCGGCACCCAGTCGCCGGCCGGCTTGTGCCAGAGGAAGGGCGCGTCACCTTTCTCGGCTGCGCGTGCGAGGAACATCGCGACCAGATTGGGAAAATGTTCGAGCCTGCGCATCCCTGCTCCTGCCAACCCGTCATCGGGCCTTCTTTCCCTACTCTTACGCTCCTAGGTGGTTCCGCCCCAACGGATTATTCATGCGCGCCATTCAACTCGTTGGTGCGCCGCGCGATCTTGGTCACGCTGCCGTCCGCCGAGACCGCGACGCCCTCGCTGCGCGGATCGGCCGCGCCGATCCAGGTCGTGCCGATGCGCTCGACCGCGTTGGCCTTGAGGCCGAGCGGCCCGACTTTGGCATCCTCGCCGAGCGCCTGCAACGCGGGCACCATCGCCGTCAGTTCGGTGCCTGCCTCGACCACCGCGCTCTTGCCGGGCGCGTAAATCAGCCCCATCGCGATCGCCTCCTGCGCGGACAGCTTCCAGTCAACGACGCCGACGATCGCCTTCGCCACCTGCGCGATGATCGTCGACCCGCCCGCTGCGCCGATCGCCAACCGCACCTTGCCGTCCGGTCCGTAGACGATCGTCGGCGACATCGAGCTGCGCGGCCGCTTGCCGCCCTCGACCCGGTTGGCGACGAGATAGCCGTCCTTCTCGGGCACGATGTCGAAATCGGTCAGTTCGTTGTTGAGCCACACGCCATCGACCGAAATCCCGGAGCCGAAATAGCCGTCGATTGTGGTCGTCACCTGAATGACGTTGCCGCTCGCATCGGCGGCGGCGAGATCACTGGTGCCGGGGACTTCGCTCAGCGGCGCACGGATTCGCTTGGGCGCGCCGGCGGGAAGGCCGGGTTCGATCGTGGCGAGGCTACGCTCGGGCGAAATCAACGCCGAGCGCGCGGCGATGTATTTGGCATCGAGCAGCCCCGCGATCGGCACCTGCACATAATCGGGATCACCGACGTACATGTCGCGATCGGCATAGGCGAGCCGCGAGCTTTCCGCGAACAGATGCCACGCGACCGGCGACGCGCGCCCGAGCTTCGCCATGTCGAAGCGTTCGAGCTGCTTGAGGATCATCAGCACCGAAATGCCGCCCGACGAGGGCGGCCCCATCCCGCAGATCTTGTAGCGACGATACGTACCACAGATCGAGGGGCGATCCTTGACGTCATAGGTGGCGAGATCGCCGATCGTCATCTTCGAGCGGTTGCGCTCCGCACCGTTGACCGCGGCGACGATCTTTTGCGCCATCGGCCCGGTATAAAAGCTGTCGGCGCCGTGCCGCGCGATGCTGTCGAACAGCGCCGCCTGTTCGGGGTTCTTGAACACCGAACCGACCGCGACGGCATGGCCGTCGGGCGTGAACAGGTGCGCGCGGCCCCATGCCTCGACATGTCGGCCATAGAGTTCGAGACCATTGTGCATGCGCGGGGACACCACGAAGCCATCGCGCGCATAGGCGATTGCCGGCGCGAACAGCTTGGCCCAGGGCAATTTGCCGTAGCGCTGATGCGCCAGCGCCATCATCCGCAGATTGCCCGGCACACCGGCGCTGCGCCCACCCGGATAGGCGTCGCGGAAGCTCAGCGGTTTGCCGTCGTCGCCGTAGAACCATTTCGCATCGGCGGCATGGGGGGCGGTCTCGCGCCCGTCGAGCGTGATCGTCTTGCCGCTCTTGGCGTCGTGATAGACCATGAAGCTGCCGCCGCCGATCCCGGAGTTCTGCGGTTCGACCACGTTGAGCACGAGCATCGTCGCGATTGCCGCGTCGGTGGCGGTGCCGCCTTGCTTTAGGATATCGGCCCCCGCCGCCGCGGCGCGCGGATCGGCGGCGGAGACGATACCCTGTGGCGGGCTTTGCGCTGGCGCCTTGGCGGCGAGCGGGACGGGGAGGAGGGTGAGGGCGAGCGCGACCAGGATTTTTTGCATCGGGTGCGAAGCGTAACGTCGTTTGCCCGGGGAGCAACCCGTTCGTTCAGCCTTTTCCGACCGCATCCGCGACATTGGCATAACCATCGCGCGCGAGCACCGCCGACAACTCCCGGTTGAGGCGACGCGGTAGGCCCGGCCCCTCATACACAAGCGCGCTGTA
This sequence comes from Sphingomonas panacis, assembly GCF_001717955.1. NCBI lineage: Bacteria > Pseudomonadati > Pseudomonadota > Alphaproteobacteria > Sphingomonadales > Sphingomonadaceae > Sphingomonas > Sphingomonas panacis. The sequence continues at coordinate 522,360 of NZ_CP014168.1, read as the reverse complement.
GAGCTGCACCAGACTGGCGCCGGCGAGAATGCGGCGATAGGCCTCCGCACCCGTGCCGATTCCGCCCGCCGAGATCAGCGGCAGCGCGCCGCCGGTGGCCTTGCGGAAATCGGCGAGCCGGGTGCGCGCGAGCGGCGCGAGCGGCGCGCCCGACAGGCCGCCCGCTTCGTCCTTCGAGGCGGAGGTGAGGCCGAACGGACGCTCTATCGTGGTGTTGTTGACGATCAGCGCGTCGATCCGGTGTTCGATCGCGGCACGCGCGATCGCGTCGATCGCGGGCAAGTCGAGATCGGGCGCGACCTTGAGGAACAGCGGCGGCTGCTTGCCCGGCCCCCGGCGCGCCTCGTCGGCGGCGGCGAGCAGTTCGGCGAGTGCGCTGCCGTGCTGGAGATCGCGCAGGCCGGGCGTGTTGGGCGAACTGATGTTGATCGTGATGTAATCCGCCACCGCCGCCGCGCGCGAAACGCCGTGGACATAGTCGGCGACGCGATCCGTCGCGTCCTTGTTGGCACCGACATTGATGCCGAGCACGCCCGCGCGCTTCGCCCGCGCGGCGCGCGGCAGCGCGGCGTCGATGCCGCCGTTGTTGAACCCCATACGGTTGACGACGGCTTTGTCCTCGACCAGCCGGAACAGGCGCGGGCGCGGGTTGCCCGGCTGTGGCAGCGGCGTCAGCGTACCGATCTCGACGCTGCCGAAACCCAGTCCGAAAAAGCCGTCGATCGCGTGACCGTCCTTGTCGACCCCGGCCGCCAGCCCGAGCGGCGTCGCGAAGTCCAGCCCCGCGACACGAGTCGCCAGCCGGGGATCGCGCACCGTCCCGCCGAACGGCGCGCCGAGCGAACCCCAAGCGGCGAGCGCGTCGATCGTCAGCCCGTGGGCGCGCTCGCCATCGAGCGCGAAGAGCAGGGGGCGAACTGCGGAAAAGATCATATCGCCTGATGGCACCGCCCCGCGCAGCCGTCAAAAGCCAAAGATGCGACCGATCCGGCGTTTTCTAGGTTCGTAGCGGATCTAAAGTGTCGTGGACCGGCACGCTTGTCGCATTCGTCCAAGACGGTGCCGCGGCGCTCTGCTCAAAGCGGCTTGCGACCCAAGGGGCTCTCGACCGGGAGCCCTACACCTTCATGGCCCGGCTGGTTTAGCAGCCGGGCCACTTTTCTTTGCGTGTCGCCAGCGCTAACCCCCCGCACACATAAGCGGGGGCGCATCCATGGACGAAATCAAGCTGGCCTATTCGGTTCCGACCGAGGACGTTGCCGAGTTCGTGACGTTGTTCTACCACTTTCACGCCGATCTGCCGGTGTTCGAGGATACCGAACGCGCCGACCATGCGCAGATCCGCTTCCGACTTAGCGCGCGCCACGCCGAATATCGCATGGCTGATGGCAGCGTGCAGGACGCGGCCGAAGTCCATGTCATCGGCCCGACCAGCGGCGCTTGGAAGGTGCGTGCCGAAGGGCCGGTGGAGGTGTTCGGCATGGGGCTGACCCCGGCGGGCTGGGCGGCGATGATCGGCGACGATGCCTCGACGATGATGAACCGCGCGATCGACGCGACCGTGCTGTTCGGCGCGGCACGCCTGCGCGATGCCACGGCGGCGCTGCGCGCGAACCCCGATCCGGCGTCACGCGTCGCGATCGGTGAGGCTCTGGTACGCGATCTCGTCAAGACTGGGGATGCCGGCGCGCGGCGCTTCGTGCGGCAGGTCGATGGCTGGCTGGCGGCAAGTCCTTCGCCCGAAATGGACGTTCTCGTCGATCTTGCCGGGTTGTCGCGCCGTCAGGTCGAGCGCAAATGCAAGGCGCTGTACGGCGTCCCGCCCAAGCTGCTCGCGCGCAAATACCGCGCCTTGCGCGCCGCAAACGCGATGCTCGCCACCAGCGAGCCGCTCGACGACGCCCTCGAACGCGGCTTTTACGATCAGTCGCACATGATCCGTGAGGTCAAGCAGTTCACCGGTCTGACACCGGGGCAGATCAAGGACGAGGCGACGATGCTCTCGCGCATGACGATCACCCAGCGCTCGGCGCTTGGCGGTCTGGTCAGCCCGCTCATCAGCGGTACGTGACATAACCGTTGCCCCGGCCTGCGCCGGGGCAACGATCTTACACCGTGAAACTCTCGCCGCAGCCGCAGGCGCCCTTGGCATTGGGGTTCGCGAACACGAATCCCGCCGCGAAATCGTCTTCGACCCAGTCCATCCGGCTGCCGATCAGATACAGGATCGATCCGCCGTCGACGAACAGGGTGCCGCCGGGCGTGTCGATCCGTTCGTCGAACGGCTTGGCCTCGGTGACGTAATCGACCGAATAGGCCAGCCCCGAACAGCCGCGCCGCGGTGTCGAGAGCTTGACCCCGATCGCCCCGTCAGGCGCCTTCGCCATCAGGTCCGCGATCCGCGCTTCGGCGGATTCGGTGAGGTTGAGCGCCGCCGGGCGCACGCGCGTAGCCATCATAGCATCCCCAGTTCGAGCTTGGCGTCGTCGCTCATCTTCTGCGGATCCCACGCGGGATCCCACACCAGATTGACTTCGGCCGATCCGATCCCCGGCACGGCGCCGACGCGCATCTCGACCTCGCCCGGCATTGATTCGGCGACCGGGCAGTTCGGCGTCGTCAGCGTCATCGTCACGACGGCGTGGCCTTCGGTCGTTACCTCGACGCCATAGATGAGGCCGAGATCGTAGATGTTGACCGGGATCTCGGGGTCGTAAATCTCCTTGAGCGCTTCGATCACGCCTTCGTACAGCGCGCCGCCCGGCTCGCCCGGCGCATCGCCCGCCGGTTTCTGCGACAGGAAGCCTTCGAGATAGTCACGCTGGCGCGGTTCGGCCGCGACATCGTCCACGCGCGCACGCGGCGGCGTTTCGACCGCATCGACCTGTTCCACCGCGATTCTGCTCTGCTCGTTCATCCGAAGATCCTCGTAACTCTCTCGATGCCCCTCACCAGCGCCTCGATATCCTGCGGCCCGTTATAGACCCCGAAGCTCGCCCGCGCCGTCGCCGGCACGCCGAGCGTTTCCATCAGCGGCTGCGCGCAATGATGGCCGGCGCGGATCGCGACCCGGCTCTCGTCCAAGATGGTGCCGATGTCGTGCGGATGCACCCCCTCGATGCTGAACGAGACGATTCCCGCCGCATCTTCAGGCCCGTACAGCGTAACCGAATTGATCCCGTGCAAAGCGTCCCGCGTCTGGCGGACCAGCGCGGTCTCATGCGCGTGGATCGCCTCAAGCCCGATGCCTTCGACATAGTCGATCGCGGCCTGCAGCCCGAGCGCACCGACGATGTGCGGCGTGCCCGCTTCGAACCGGGTTGGCGGCGGCGCGTAGGTGGTGCGTTCGAACGTCACCCGGTCGATCATTGAGCCGCCGCCCTGATACGGCGGCATCGCCTCCAGCAGCGCGGCCCGGCCCCACAGCACGCCGATCCCGGTCGGGCCGTAAAGTTTGTGGCCCGAGAAAACGTAGAAGTCGCAGCCGATCTCGGCGACGTTCACCGGCAGGCGCGGCACTGCCTGACAGCCGTCGATCAGGATCTTCGCGCCGCCCGAATGCGCGATCTCGGTCGCGCGCTTGGCATCGAGCACCGACCCGAGCACGTTCGAAACATGCGCGAGCGCGACCAGCTTGTGCTCGGGACGGATCATCGCCGCCATCGCATCGAGATCGATGCGATGATCGTGCGTGAGCGGCACCACGTCGATCGCGGCGCCGACCTTTTCGGCGGCCATCTGCCACGGCACGATATTGCTGTGATGTTCGAGCATCGACAGCAGGATGCGGTCCCCCGGCTTGAGCTGCTCGCGCGCCCAGCAGGTCGCGACGAGATTGATCCCCTCGGTCGCGCCGCGCACGAACACGATCTCGTTTTCCGCGGCCCCGATGAAGCCGGCGACGCGGCGGCGCGCGGCTTCATAGGCGAGCGTCATGTCGGCGCTGCGCTGATACACGCCGCGATGCACGGTGGCGTAGGTGGTGTCGTAACCGCGCGCGATGGCGTCGATCACGCCCTGCGGCTTCTGCGCGGTCGCGGCGGTGTCGAGATAGGCCCAGCCGTCGGGGATCGCCGGGAAATCGGCGACCACATCGAGCGGGCGAGGGGAGGCGAGGACAGTCATATTACCTCCGTTCGTCCCGAGCGAAGTCGAGGGACTGGCCGCGAACGTTCCGTATATGTGTCTCGACTTCGCTCGACACGAACGGTGAGGTTGCGCTCACAGCATCCGCTCCAATGCGGCCTGTGCCGCCGCTTCGACCGCCTCGCGCTGGCCGTCGTCCGCGATGCCGTCGAACACCGATCCGATGAACGCCCGCAGCAGCAGCGCCTTGGCTTCGGCGGGCGGCAGGCCGCGGCTCTCCAGATAGAACAGCCCGGTCTTGTCGAGTTCGCCCACCGTCGCGCCATGCGCGCACTTCACGTCGTCGGCGAAGATTTCCAGCTCGGGCTTGGCGTTTGCGGTCGCGGTGCGGGTGAGCAGCATCGCCTTGATCGATTGGCTCGCATCGGTTTTCTGCGCATCGCGCGCGACCGCGACCTTGCCGAGATAGCTGCCGGTCGCACGGCCACCCAGTACCGAGCGCACCATCTGGTTCGAGGTCGCGTTCGGCTCGATATGGTTGAGCGTGGTGACGATCTCGAGCGTCTGGTCCCCAGCACCGAGCATCGCCGCGCCGAGTTCGAAATGCGAACCCTCGTGACAGGTCACGTCGATCGCGACCCGACCGAGCTTGCCGCCGGTGTTGAGGACATGGAAGGTCGCGGTCGCGCGCGGGTGCAGGATCACGTGCACGTCGTGGATCGCGACGCCATCGGTCGGCGCATCCTGCACGATGACGCGGGTGATGCTTTCACCGGCGGCGACCTCGATCACTTCAGGCGCCGGCAGCGGCCACACCGAGGCAACCGCCTCCAGATCGGAGTAGCGCCAGGCCTCGTCGCGGCGCGTGGGGAGGGCGCTCAAAACCCCTCTCCCCTTGTGGGAGAGGGAGGGGCCCGCTCGACGCAGTCGAGTGGGAGGGTGAGGGGGAGCGTGACACACGCCCCCTCATCCGACCTCGCTGCGCTCGGCCACCTTCTCCCACAAGGGGAGAAGGAGAGAAGGACGCTCATGCCGTCACCTCGGCGTAACCCGCCGCTTCCAGCTCCAGCGCCAGTTCCGGTCCACCGGTCTTCACGATCCGGCCACCGGCCAGCACATGCACCACATCGGGCTTCACGTAATCGAGCAGCCGCTGGTAATGCGTGATCAGCAGCACCGCTTTGTCGGGCGCGCGCATGATCCGGTTGATGCCGTCGCCGACCGCGCGCAGCGCATCGATGTCGAGGCCCGAATCGGTTTCGTCGAGGATCGCGAACTTCGGCGCGAGGATGCCCATCTGCACCATCTCGTTGCGCTTCTTCTCGCCGCCCGAGAAGCCGACGTTGACCGGGCGCTTGAGCATCTCGGCATCCATCCCGATCGCCGCCGCTTGCGCGCGCGCGACCTTGAGGAACTCCGCGCCCGAAAGCGGCGGCTCGCCCCGCCTCTTGCGCTGGGCGTTCAGGGCTTCGCGCAGGAACTGAACGTTCGACACCCCGGGGATCTCGACCGGATATTGGAAGCCGAGGAACAGCCCGGCGGCGGCACGCTCGTGCGGTGCGAGTTCGAGCAGATCGACCCACTCTTCCTCCGTTCGTGCTGAGCTTGTCGAAGGGCGTGTACCGGATGCTGCGTTCTCGACCCGTGCTTCGACACGCTCAGCAAGAACGGGGTTGGGTTGGAACAGGACGGACCCCGCTGTCACCTCATAGCCGGGCCGGCCGCCGAGCACATAGCCAAGCGTCGACTTGCCCGCGCCGTTCGGACCCATGATGGCGTGGACCTCGCCGGCATTCACCGTCAGCGAAAGGCCTTTGAGGATTTCCTTGCCGTCGATTTCGGCGTGGAGGTTTTCAATTTTCAGCATGTTCAGGCTCTTGCTCGAGCCCCTCCCCTTCAGGGGAGGGGTTGGGGTGGGGCATCTCCGCAAGTGCTGACAGCACTTGCTCGAGAACACCTTCAATGTTGCGCATCACGTCTTCGTTCGACACGCGCACGACGCGGTAACCCTGCGCCGCCAGCGCGGTATCGCGTCTGGCATCGTCATTAAGGTCGGCGTGGGTGTGGCCGTCGACCTCGACGATCAGGCGCTGTGACGGGCACAAGAAATCGACGATGGCATGGCCAATCGTCGCCTGCCGGCGGAACTTGAATCCGCCCAGTCGCGAGCGCGACAGACGCGCCCACAGCCGCGTCTCGGGTTCGGTCGGATTGCGGCGCATCGTGGCGGCGTGGCCGTGCAAAACAGCCAGAGCGTTCGCGGAGAGGCCCCACCCCCGACCCCTCCCCTGCAGGGGAGGGGTGTTCAGGCGCTTCGCATCATCTTGCGGGGTCAGGCTCACCCCACCGACCCTTCAAGCGAAATCCCCAGCAGCTTCTGCGCTTCGACCGCGAATTCCATCGGCAGTTGCTGGAGCACCTCTTTGGCGAAGCCGTTGACGATCAGCGCCACCGCCGCCTCCTGATCCAGCCCGCGCTGCATCGCGTAGAACAACTGGTCGTCGCTGATCTTCGAGGTGGTCGCCTCATGCTCGATCTGCGCCGACGGGTTGCGCACCTCGATATACGGCACGGTATGCGCGCCGCATTCGCTGCCGAGCAGCAGCGAATCGCATTGCGTGAAGTTGCGCACGCCCTCGGCGCCCGCCGCGACTCGCACCAGCCCGCGATAGGTGTTGTCCGAGCGGCCCGCAGAAATCCCCTTCGACACGATCGTCGAACGCGATCCCTTGCCGTTGTGGATCATCTTGGTGCCGGTGTCGGCCTGCTGGCGGTTGTTCGTCACCGCCACCGAGTAAAACTCGCCGACCGAATTCTCGCCGTTGAGCACGCACGACGGATATTTCCACGTAATCGCGCTGCCGGTCTCGACCTGAGTCCAACTCACCTTGCTGCGCGCGCCCTGGCACAAAGCCCGCTTCGTGACGAAATTGTAGATGCCGCCGTTGCCCTCGGCGTCGCCGGGATACCAGTTCTGCACGGTCGAATATTTGATCTCGGCATCGTCGAGCGCGACCAGTTCGACCACGGCGGCATGCAACTGGTTCTCGTCGCGCATCGGCGCGGTGCAGCCTTCGAGGTACGACACATACGCGCCCTTGTCGGCGACGATCAGCGTGCGTTCGAACTGGCCGGTATTCTCGGCATTGATGCGGAAATACGTGCTCAGCTCCATCGGGCAGCGCACGCCCTCGGGAATGTACACGAACGTCCCGTCGGAAAAGACCGCGCAGTTCAGCGCCGCGAAGTAATTGTCGTGCATCGGCACGATCTTGCCGAGCCACTTGCGCACCAGATCGGGATATTCGCGGATCGCCTCGCTGATCGAGCGGAAGATCACGCCCGCCGCCTCAAGCTCCTTGCGGAAGGTGGTGGCGACCGAAACCGAATCGAACACCGCATCCACCGCGACCCGGCGCGGCGGCGTGCCGCCCTCCACGCCCGCGAGCAGCTTCTGCTCCTCGATCGGGATGCCGAGCTTTTCGTAAACGCGCAGGATTTCGGGATCGACCTCGTCGAGCGAGCCGAGCTTGGGCTTGGCCTTCGGCTCGGCGTAATAATAGGCATCCTGATAATCGATCGGCGGGATGTCGAGCTTGGCCCAATCGGGCGCAGGCATGGTCAGCCAGTGGCGATACGCCTTGAGCCGCCAGTCGAGCATCCATGCCGGCTCGTTCTTCTTGGCCGAGATGAAGCGGACTGTGTCCTCGCTCAGCCCCTTGGGGGCGAAGTCCTGCTCGATGTCCGAGCTGAAACCCCATTCGTAGGTCTTGTTCGCCGCTGCGAAGGCGTCTGCGTTGCGGGTGGCCATTATGCGTTCCTCACCAAATCCCCCTCCCGCGTGCGGAAAGGGTTAGGGGAGGGTGTGTCCCCAAGTGTTTCGACTGCGACTGGAACAGGCGCTCCCGCAAGCGGGACGGGAGAAGAGAGGCTGGCCAGCGATACGTTCGCCAGCGCGCCGCGCACCGCGCCATTGACCACGTTCCAGTGCGGCTTGACTCGGCAGTCGCCCTCGATCGCACATTCATGCGTGCTCGGTTCGACGCACGCGGTCAGCGCGATCGGCCCCTCGATTGCCTCGACGATCTCGGCGAGCGTGATCGCCGACGGCGGGCGCGAAAGGCGGAAACCGCCGCCAGTGCCACGCGCGCTTTCGATCAGCCCGGCGGCGGAGAGCTTGCTGACCAGCTTCTGCACGGTCGGCAGCGGCAGCCCGGTTTCCTCCGCGAGCAATGTCGCGTTGAGCCGCGCCGCCCCGCCGCAGCGGCGGGCAGCCGCCGCCAGCATCACGACGGCATAATCGGTCAGGCTGGAAAGGCGCATTTGCGAGCGGTTCTCAAATCGGACAAGATCGTTCCGATTGGGCATGTGGCCCCGAAGCCGGCTCGCGTCAACACCTCACCAACGTGAAAACCGTGCTATTTGGCCGCGGCTTTCGGCACCACGTCCATCGTCCAGTCCGCCTCGGGCCGCAGATATTTGCGCGCGGTCGCCTGCAGATCCGCCGCCGTCATCGTCGAGACGTCGTGGTACAGCCGCGCCAGCGCATCGATCCGGCGCGGATCATAGGATGCGCCGGTCAGTTGCAGCATCCAGAACTGGTTGCCGGTCGACTGGCGCATGATCGACTGCATCATCGGCCCGATTGTGCGCTTCAGCTCGTCGTCGCTGATCGGGTTGGCGACAAGGTCGGCCGCGATGCTGCGTGACAGGCGGAAGAACAACGGCACGTTTTCGGGTGTGACCTGCCCGACCGCGATCATCCGCCCGCCGCCGGGCAGCCCGATCGGCCAGGTGCTCGACACGTTGGGGCTGTAGCTCGCGCCCGCCTGCGAGCGGAGCTGGTCGAACAGCCGATCGCTGAAGATCGACGCCAGCACATCGAGCCGCCGCGAATCGGTCAGTCCCTCGACGCCGCTCCCGGTCGGCCAGGCGATCACCGCCGCCGCCTGGTTCTCGGGGCCGTCATGAGTCAGCACGACCGGGGCCGCGTTGTGCGCCGGGAAGCGCACCGGCGGCGGGGACGCGGCGGCGGCGGCGCGCGGCGGCAGCGCGCCGATCGTCTTGCCCACGGTCGCGATCGCGAGATCGGCGGGCACGTCGCCGAACACCTGTACCTCGATCGGCCCCGACTTCATCAGCGGCTCCCACAAAGCGCGGAAGGACTGCGGCGTCAGTGCCTCGATCTGCGCGCGGCTGGGCGAACCCCAGCGTTGGTCGCCATCGCGTAGCAGCCGTTCGAGGTCACGCGACAGCACGCCACCGGGCGACGCGCCGAGACCGGCATAGCCCGCCAGCGCGACGCTCTTCGCGCGCAGCACCGGATTGGGGTCCCAGCCGGGTGCGGCGAGTTCGGCGGCGAGCAGCTTCATCTGGTCGGCGAAATCGGCGGGCGATGTCTGCCCTGACAGCGAGAAGGCGTCATCCTCGATATCGAAGTCGAGCCCGATCCGCCGTCCGGCGGTCATCTGGTCGAGGTCGCCCTGGCGCAGCTTGCCGATGCCACCTTCGACCAGCGCCATCTCGGCCGCCCAGGCCGGCGTCGCCTTGTCGGCGGGCAGCGCGTTGTAGCCGCCGCCAAAGCGCACGCGCACGTAGATGCGATTGTCCTCGGCGTTGGTCGAATAGACCATCAGCTTCGCGCCGTTCGAATAGGCGACGCTGGTCAGGTCCATGTCCGCCCCGAACCGGGTCACCTTCTCGCGTGATACGATCGTGGCGGGCTTGCCGCCGGGTGCCGGCAGCTTCGCGAACGACACCGCGCCCTGCGCGCGGGCCCGGCCTACCGCCGAGACCTTGGCGGTCAGCGCGGTGGTGAGCTTGGCCGTGGCGCCATCGTCGGGCGTTTGCAGGCTCAGCAGCGCGCGCGTCGCGGTGCCCTCGAACACGCGCTTGGTCGAGGCGAGTTCGGCGGCGGGGTTGAACATCTTCTTGGCGAGGGCATCGTGATAGACCTTGAGGATCGTATCGGGCGCGGTCGTCGTCTCGCGGATGTCGAGCGCCTGCACCATGTCGTCGGCCTGCTTCGATCCGGCTTCGGCGCGCGCGGTATCGACGCTGGTGCGGAAGCTGACTTCGAGATCGGCGAGTTCGCGGTCGATCTCGGCCTGGCTGGGCGCACGCGCCTGCGCGGCGGCGATCACCGAGCGGACGTCGCGAAGTGCTGCTTCCCAATCGTTGCCGACCGGCAGGATCGACACGATCGTCACATTGGCCGAGCGCGACGGATCGTCGAGCGCGGCTTGCGCGGCGATATAGCTGCCGCCGGCGCGCGCCCGCGCCTCGAGCCGCCGGTTGATGACCGCGAGCGCGACCTGATCGACCAGCCGTGCCTGGTTGAACAGGATCGTGTCGTTGTTGAAATGCCACGGCCGCACCACCGCGAGTGTGATTCGCGTGGGCAGGCTGGGCTCGACGATCGTCGCGGCGGTCGGCTGCTTGGCGTCGGGCGTGCCGAAATCGGGGTCGGCGGGGGCGGGGCCGATGCCCTGCCAGCCGCCGAAATATTTGGCGATGATCGGCTCGATCGTCGCCGGGTCGGCATCACCGGCAATCGACACCAGCACGCGCGAGGGGCGATACCAGCGATCGTGGAAGGCGCGCACCGAGTCAGCAGTCGCGGCCTCAAGTGTCTTGATGTTGCCGATCGGCGAGCGGTCAGCGAGCGGCTGGCCCGCGAACAGCGTGGCGTTGAGCGCGTTGAGGAAGCGCACCTGCGCGCCCGGCTGCTCGCGCTGCTCGGCGAGCACGGCGGGGCGCTCGGCATTGAGTGCCTCGGGCGTGATGTTGGGGGCGGAGACCATGCCCGACATGATCTTGAGACTCTCGTCGATCCCCGCCGGAGTCGCCGAGGGTAGATCGAGCTTGAACACGGTCTGGGTCGTCGTGGTCTGCGCGTTGGTGTCCGATCCGAAGGTCGTGCCCATCCGCTGCCAGATTCGCTTGGCCTCGCCATCGGGTACGTATTTGGAACCGCGGAACGACAGATGCTCGATCAGATGCGCGAAGCCGCGCTCGCTGTCCTGCTCGTAGAGCGAACCCGCATCGATGCGCACCCGCACCGAAATCTGCCCGGGCGGCACGCCGTTCTTGCGGACCGCATAGCGCAGCCCGTTCTTGAGCGTTCCGAAATGCCACGCCGGATCGGGCGCGATGTCGCTGCCCTTGTAGAGCCACGCATCGCGGCTCGCGATCGCGCTTTCGGGGCTGTCGGCGGCCGTGCCGGGGGCGGCCGGTACGGTCTGTCCAGCAAGCGTCGGTGCGACACCGGTGACGAGGCTGGCGATCAGGCCATAGACGATAAGGGGGCGCATCGTGCGCGAGAACAACAACATGGTGAGACCCTAGCGTCCTTCGTCGGGCACCGCCAGCGGCCCCGTTTCCACCACAATCGGCGGCGAAACCCCAAGGAAACCAATATGTCTGCCATGTTTCAGACCCAGATCGCGGCTAACCGGTCCTGGTCGGCGCTGGCGCGCCGATGGTCCCAGGGGATTCGGGCAGCGTCGTGCGTACCACCATCGATTCGAGCGTTCGCCCAAGCGGGCAGAGATCCGGCAGCATCGCGCCGCGCCACGATGTCGTTGCGCCCCGTGTCCCGGCGTCGGCTTTGCAGTCCCCGCTTGAGCCCGAACGCAGCCGGCCGCTCGCGATCCGCATCGGCAAGCGGCTGCGCGGCGTTTTCGACCGGCTGATCGCCACGTTTTCGCTGGTGACGAACGATCCGGTGCTCGACATGCGCGATTTCGCCTGGACGGCGGCGTTGCGCGAGAACTGGCGCGCGATCCGCGACGAGGCGCTCGGCGTCGCGTTGCAAGGCGATGCCGCGCCGAGCCTGGCCGTGATCTCGCCCGATCACCGCGCGATCGCGCGTGTCGGCCAATGGAAATCGTTTTTCCTGTCGGGCTATGGCTGCGCGATCGACGAGAATATCGCACGCTGCCCCGCCACGGCGACGGCGGTCGCGCGGATACCGGGCCTCAACACCGCGGTCTTCTCGATCCTCGCCCCCGGCGCGCACATCCCAGATCATCGCGGCGTCACCAAGGGGCTGCTGACCTGCCACCTCGGGCTGATCGTGCCGCGCGATGGCGACGTGCGGATGCGGATCGGCGATCGTATCGTGCGCTGGGCCGAAGGCGAGACGCTGGTGTTCGACGATACATACAGTCACGAGGTCTGGAACGACACCAGTGGAACGCGAGTCGTGCTGCTGATCCAGTTCGCCCGGCCGTTGCGCCGCCCCGGCAGGATCGTGGCGGATCTGGTGTTACGGCTGGTCCGTCGTTCCGCCTTCGTTCAGGAAGCCCGCGACAACATCCTGATCTGGAACGAAACGATCAAGAAAACGGGTGTCTGATGTGGTTTTGGGGCGCGAACCGGAAAGACAAGCTTTCGCAAACACGCCTTGATCCGGCCGTAACGCCACGCCACATGCACCGCATGTTGATCGAAACCGAAGCGACACCCAATCCCGCGACCCTGAAGTTCCTTCCGGGCCGCACCGTGATGGACAGCGGCACGCGCGACTTCGCGACCCCGGAAGAAGCCGAAGCTTCACCGCTTGCCGACGCGTTGTTCGGTCTTGGTGATGTCACCGGCGTCTTTTTTGGTCGCGATTTCATTTCGGTAACCGCCGGCCCCGGTAGCGACTGGGCACAGTTGAAGCCCGACGTTCTGGCGTTGCTGCTCGACCATTTCAGTGCCGGAATGCCGCTCTTCCGGGCCGGCAGTGCCGCCGGGATTTCGGTTCCGTCCGAAGGCGACTTCGCCGACAATCCCGAGGATGCGGACATCGTCGCGCAGATCAAGGATCTGATCGAGACGCGCGTCCGCCCCGCCGTCGCCAATGACGGCGGCGACATTATCTATCGCGGCTTCGACAAGGGCAAGGTGTTCCTCCAGATGCAGGGCGCCTGTTCGGGCTGCCCGTCGTCCTCGGCGACGCTCAAGAACGGCATCGAACAACTGCTGCGCTATTACGTCCCCGAAGTTACCGAGGTGCGCGCGGTCTGAAGGCCGGCGCGCTCAACTCTTCACATCACGCATCACGAGGAATCTTCATGGCCGCCAAGCTGTCCGACGACGCGCTGGACACGATCTTCCGGTCCGCGCGCAGCTACAACGGCTATACCGATGCGCCCGTCACCGAAGCCGATCTGCACGCGATCTGGGATTTGATGAAGTTCGGGCCGACCTCGGTCAACATGCTGCCGGCGCGGCTGGTCTGGTGCACGACGCCCGAATCAAAGGAAAAGCTCGCGGCGCTGTCGAGTGGCACCAACGGCGCCAAGATCCGCAAGGCGCCGGTGACGGTCATCATCGGCATGGATTCCGATTTCCACGAACATTTGCCTACGTTGTTCCCGCATGCCGATGCCCGCGCGTGGTTCGCCGGTGACGACAAGGTCGCCGTGCGCAAGGAAACCGCGCTGCGCAACTCGTCGCTGCAGGGCGCGTATCTGATCTTCGCGGTGCGCGCGCTCGGCTTCGATACCGGGCCGATGTCGGGATTCGACAATGCCGCCGTCGATGCGGCGTTCTTCGCCGATACGCCCAACATCACCTCGAACTTCATTGCGACGCTCGGCGTCGGTGATCCGACGACGGTCCACGGTCGCTCGCCACGCCCGCCGTTCGAAACGTTCAACCGGATCGTCTGAACCGGGTTTGCGCACGCTCGTCATCGAAACCGCGACTGCCGCCTGTTCGGTCGCCCTGCTGGAAGGCAACGCGGTCATCGCCGCCGGGCATGAGGTCGTCGGGCGCGGCCATGCCGAACGGCTGCTGCCGATGATCGCAGCGCTGCCCGACGGCGGGCGCGCGCAGCACATCCTGGTCGATTGCGGTCCCGGCAGCTTTACCGGTGTGCGCGTCGGCATCGCGGCGGCGCGCGCGCTGGCACTCGGCTGGAGCGCTACGCTCGGCGGCTTCTCGTCGCTGCCGCTGCTCGCCGCTGCGGCGTTCGAGCGCCATCCGGGTACGTACACGCTTGCGACCATCATCGAGGGTGGGCATGGCGAGGTCTTCATGCAGACCTTCGATGCGCCGCTTCAGATCCGTAGCAGCCTCGTTTCGCTTCGTCCCGAAGCTGCGCTCGCCGCGCTGGAGGGGCGGTTCGCGGTCGGCAGCGGCGTCCGTCTGCTCGCCGGAATCGATCCCGCGCGCAGCGATGCCGATGCGCTGCCCCGCGCCGCCGACGCACTGCTGCTGCCAACCGCTTTCACCACGCTCGCCGCCGCCCCACTCTACGGCCGCGCCCCCGATGCGAAGCCGATCGCGGCATGAGCACGATGCTGACCCGTGTCGATCTGCGCAGTGGCGGCGCCGTCGATCTCGGCACGGTCGATTCGATCATGCAGGCGGCGTTCGATCCCCGTTATGGCGAGGCGTGGACCCGCAACCAGTGTCTCGGCATCCTGTCGATGCCGGGCGTATGGCTGACGATCGCGTCGATCGATGACGAACCCGCCGGTTTTGCTTTGTCGCGGATCATCGTCGACGAGGTCGAACTGCTGCTGCTGGCCACGGTGCCCAGCCTGCGGCGTCGCGGCGTCGGATCGGCGTTGTTGCGCGCGGTCGTCGCCGAAAGCACAAGCCGCGGCGCGAAAAGCCTGCATCTTGAAGTGCGTGATGGGAATGCTGCGATCCGCCTCTACAGCGAATCGGGCTTCAATAAGGTCGGCGAACGTCGCCGTTACTATCGCGGTTCTGACGGCCATGCCTTTGATGCTTTTACATTTCGTCGTGAATTGCCTCGATAATACCGATTCATGACAAAATTGTCGCTTGCACTTATGTCAGCAAGCGAGAATAGGCACAGCGAGAGCTGCGGCAACAGTAGCTCGTAATGGGTCGGAAGGTTAGCAATGGATACGCAATTGGAACTTCAGGAAACTTTAGTCACGCTCACCGCAGATATTGTCGCTGCGCATGTCAGCAACAATAGCGTCGCGGTCTCGGATATTCCCGTTCTCATCGCCAACGTGCATGGCGCGTTGGCGGGTCTTGGCGGCCCGGCACCGACGCCCGAGATCAAGCAGGAGCCAGCCGTTTCGGTGCGCTCTTCGATCAAGCCCGACTATATCGTCTGCCTCGAGGATGGTAAAAAGCTCAAGATGCTCAAGCGTCATCTGATGACGCACTATCAGATGACCCCGGAGCAATATCGCGCCAAGTGGAGTCTTCCTGCCGATTACCCGATGGTCGCGCCGAGCTACGCCGAACAGCGCCGCACACTCGCCAAGAAGATCGGCCTCGGCACCAAGCGTCGCAAGACCGCGACCCGCTGACCCAACCCAAAAGGGCGGCAGCCGGCCTTGCCGGCGCCGCCCTTTTCGCGCTCACGAAGAATCCGAAGCGCCCCCCTTTATCCGTGGCCGCGAAGCGCTTAGAACGCGCCTATGCCCCGCAAAATCGACATCGAAGCCCTGTGCAATGAAAAGGGCCTTCGCATCACCGAACAGCGGCGCGTCATCGCCCGCGTCCTTTCCGAAGCGGATGACCATCCCGATGTGGAGCGCGTCTACGAACGCGCGTCTGCAATCGATCCGGGTATCTCGATCGCCACCGTCTATCGCACGGTGCGGCTGTTCGAGGAGGCCGGCATTCTCGATCGCCACGATTTCGGCGACGGCCGTTCGCGCTACGAACCGGCTCCCGAGGCGCATCACGATCACCTGATCGATGTCGAAACCGGCAAGGTGCTCGAATTCGTCGATCCCGAACTCGAACAATTACAGAAGACGATCGCCGAGCGACTCGGCTTCCGCCTCGTCGATCATCGCATGGAATTGTACGGCGTCGCGATCGACCGCAAGGTCTGAGGCCTGCTGAGTCCGGAGCGCCTCGCCGCCGCCGCCGGGCGGCCCGTGCCGTTGAGCATCACGGGCAAGGTGCGACTGTGGCGTCGCGTCGCCATGCTCTTCGGTCTCGCGCTGGTAACGGTGCCGCTGCACTATCTCTGGCGGCTGGTGCGCTTGTCCTCACCGTGGCCGCGCATGTTCCTGGCGGGGGCGGGGCGGGTGAGCGGCGCGCGTGTTCGTATCGCCGGCGTGCCGCTCAAGCGCGATGTCTTCTATATCGCGAATCACGTCAGTTGGATCGACATCCCGGCCATCGCCGGAGCGAGCGGCACTGCGTTCGTCGCGAAGGCCGAGATTCGCGACGCGCCGGTGGTGGGCTGGCTATCATCGCTCAACCGTACCGTCTTCGTCGAACGTGAGGATCGGCTCGGCGTGGCGGGGCAGATCAACGCGCTGCGCGAGACCCTCGCCGAGAATTGGTCGGTGACGGTCTTTCCCGAAGGCACGACCGAGGACGGCCGCTCGCTGCTGCCTTTCAAGACCTCGATGCTCAAGGTGCTCGAACCGCCGCCGCCCGGCGTGATGGTTCAGCCGGTGCTGGTCGATTACGGCGATGTCGGCATCGAGATCGGCTGGCTCGGTGACGAAAGCGGCAAGGACAATGCCGCGCGGGTGCTCGCCCGGCGCGGCAGCTTCCCGGTGGTGGTGCATTTCCTCGAACCCTTCCACCCGCGCGACTTCCCCGGTCGCAAGGCGATCGCGGCGGAGAGCCGGCGGCGGATCGAAGTGGCGTTGGCGGATTTGCTCGGCCATCCGGTGCCGGCGTTTGCCGGCCACGACGCCTGGGCGCGCATGGCCGATCAAGCCCCTGTGCTGCCATGATTTGTGCGTAGGCGCCGCGGCGAGTATGAAGCGCCCATCATGAAATCCTTTCCCAAGACCTTTCACGTCAAGTCGTTCGGCTGCCAGATGAACGTCTATGACGGCGAGCGCATGGCCGAGATCATGGCCGACCAGGGCCTCACCGCGACCGACGACGCCAATGCCGCCGATCTCGTCGTGCTCAACACCTGCCACATCCGCGAGAAGGCGACCGAGAAGGTCTATTCGGACATCGGCCGGTTGCGTAAGCACGGTGCCGATCCGCTGATCGCGGTGGCCGGCTGCGTCGCGCAGGCCGAGGGCGCCGAGATCGTGCGGCGCGCCAAGGTCGATGTGGTGGTCGGGCCCCAAGCCTATCACAACCTCCCCGATCTGGTCGCGCGCGCGGCGCGCGGCGAGGCTGCGCTCGACACCGACATGCCGGTCGATCTCAAGTTCGGCCATCTGCCACCGCGCCGCCGCGTTGCGCCAAGTGCGTTCCTGACGGTGCAGGAAGGCTGCGACAAATTCTGCACCTATTGCGTGGTCCCCTACACGCGCGGCGCCGAAGTGTCGCGCGGTTGGGTTCAGGTGGTCGATGAGGCCAAGGCGCTGGTCGATGCGGGTGCGAAGGAAATCACCTTGCTCGGCCAGAACGTCAATGCATGGGACGACGACGGTCGCGGCTTGCATGACCTGATCGCGGCACTTGCCGACATCGCCGGGCTGCACCGCATCCGCTACACCACCAGCCACCCCAACGACATGGCGCAGGGGCTGATTGAGGCGCATCGCGACATTGAGAAGTTGATGCCGTTCCTGCATCTGCCGGTGCAGTCGGGCAGCGACCGAATCCTCAAGGCGATGAACCGCAGCCACACGCGCGACTCGTATCTGCGCCTGCTCGACCGCGTGCGCGCGGTGCGGCCGGATATCGCGCTGTCGGGCGATTTCATCGTCGGCTTCCCCGGCGAGACCGAGGCCGATTTCGCCGAAACGCTGAGCCTCGTCGATGCGGTCGGCCATTCGCAGGCGTTCAGCTTCAAATATTCGCCGCGCCCGGGCACGCCCGCCGCCGGCATGGCTGATCAGGTCGCGGCGGAGGTGATGGACGAACGGCTCCAGCGTCTGCAGGCCGCGCTCAACCGCGATCAGGCCGCGTTCAACGCCGCCAGCGTCGGCCGTCGCTGCACCGTGCTGATGGAGCGCAAGGGCAAATTGCCCGGTCAGCTCATCGGGAAAAGCCCGTGGTTGCAGTCGGTTCACGTCATCGGCGAAGCGGCGATCGGTGATCTCGTCGATGTCGGAATCACCGCCGCCGGGCCGAACTCGGTGACCGGTACAATCTTGGAACAGCCACACGGGAGCGAGGATGAAGTCTTCAAACGCGCGAGGCTCGACGTTGCTGCCTGACGACCAGGCGCTTTTTCTGGAAGAAACCGGACCGGCGTGGCGGCGCACGCGGATCGGGCTGTGGCTCTATGCCGGGCTGGGCGTGGTGCGCATCATCCTGTCCGGGGTGTCGCTTGTGCTGTTTCGGCGGTAGCGGCGGTCGTCTCCAACTTGGCTCAATAAGAATGGCGCGGGCGGCGCGCTTTCCCCCTGTCGCGCGCCGCCATGATCTGCCAAACTCCTTTACGGATGCAGCGTAACCGCCCTCCTTGTCGTCAGCCCCGATGCGCCTCGCGCAGCGGCTGCGAGCGTCGGCGCGCTCTCCTTCTCGTAGCCGAAGGAACCGCATGAGCCGAAAGCCCGTCCCCGCCCAAGCCGGCGAGCGCAGCCGCGCCGAAGTCGTGTTCGACCGCCCGCAGTTGATGGCGCAGTTGTTCGGGGAGTTCGACCAGAACCTGCTTCTCCTCGAAAGCCGGCTCGGTGTGTACATCACCGCGCGCGGCAACAAGGTCGGGCTGGAGGGCACCGCCGAGGCGGTCGCCTCGGCGCGAGACGTTCTGCACGCGCTCTACAACCGCATCACGCGTGGCGAAGTGGTCGATGCCGGGATGGTCGAGGCGGTGATCGCGATGTCTGCGGAGCCGACACTGACCGGCATCATTCGCGCCGAGGATCGTGGCGGTCCGCCGCAGATCATGATCCGAACGCGCAAGAAGACGATCGTGCCGCGCACCGTCGCGCAGGCACATTACATGCGCGAACTGCTAAACAACGACATCATCTTCGCGCTCGGACCGGCGGGCACCGGCAAGACCTACATCGCGGTCGCGCAGGCGGTGGCGCAGCTCATCACCGGCAGCATCCAGCGGCTGATCCTGTCGCGTCCGGCGGTGGAGGCGGGCGAGAAGCTCGGTTTCCTGCCCGGCGACATGAAGGAGAAGGTCG
Organism: Sphingomonas panacis; assembly: GCF_001717955.1. Taxonomy (NCBI): domain Bacteria; kingdom Pseudomonadati; phylum Pseudomonadota; class Alphaproteobacteria; order Sphingomonadales; family Sphingomonadaceae; genus Sphingomonas; species Sphingomonas panacis. The sequence goes on along the minus strand of NZ_CP014168.1, from coordinate 503,272 downwards.
ATCCCTACCTGCGCCCGCTCTATGACGCGCTCAACGATTGCCTGCCCGCCGAACAGGTCGAGCGGCGCATCGCCAGCGGCGAGATCGAGATCGCGCCGATCGCCTTCATGCGCGGGCGCACGCTGGCGGATGCCTTCATCATCCTCGACGAAGCGCAGAACACCACGCCCGCGCAGATGAAGATGTTCCTGACCCGTTTCGGCGAGAACAGCCGCATGGTGGTGTGCGGCGATCCCAAGCAGACCGATCTGCCCGGCGGTATGGCGGCAAGCGGGCTCAACGATGCGGTCAAGCGGCTCGAGGGTGTCGAGGGCCTGTCGATCTGCCGGTTCGGCGCGAGCGATGTGGTGCGCCATCCGATCGTCGGTCGGATCGTCGAGGCCTATGAAGGCGTCGACGGTTGATCGAAGGGATATCCCGGATTATATTCGGGATATCCTGCGGAGGCTGAGATGGCGTCACTCTATATCAAGGATGCGGAAACCGCAGCGTTGGTGACGCGGCTCGCGAAGCGATCCGGCGTGACCAAGACCGCGCTGGTCCACGAACTGGCTGCCGCGCGCGAAGCCGAACTGGATGCAAAGACACCGCGATCTTCCACTCGGGACTCACTGGAAAAGCTGTGGCGTGAACACCCCGGCTTGTTGCAAAAAACCGGGCTTGAGGCGGACAAGGCGTTCTACGATAGCCTCAACGACGAGGATGAGGATTGACGATCCTCGTCGATGCATCGGCCCTTGTCGCGATCATGACGCTGGAGCAGGATTGCGATGCGCTGATAGACGCGCTCGATCAGCACGAAAGGAAGCTTTATTGCGCGACGGGGGCGTGGGAAGCCGTTCGAGCGGTCGCTCGTATCCGACTCGTCGATATCGTCGAGGCTGGCCAAGCGATTCATCGGTGGTTTGAGGATCTTGGCTTTCAACTGGTGCCGATCGGTGAGGCCGAGGAACGACTCGCGATCGAGGCACACCGCCTGTACGGCAAGGGCACGGGCCATCCCGCCCGCCTCAACATGGGCGATTGCTTCGCTTATGCCTGCGCCAAGGCCAACAACGCCCGCCTGCTCTACAAGGGCGATGACTTCTCATATACGGACCTTGCCTGATGCTCGAAATCGCCGTTTCCGCTGAAAGCGCGTGGCCCGATCACGATTGGGAGGCGCTCGCGCTCCGCGCCGCGACCGCCGCGATCGAGCGGACGCCCAATGGCGAAATCCTGACCGCCGAGGCGCTGTTCGAGGTGTCGGTCCGCCTCACCGACGATGCCGAGGTCCAGCACCTCAACGCGCAATACCGCCACAAGGACAAGCCGACCAACGTGCTGTCCTTCCCGATGGTGCAGCCCGATCTGCTCGAGACGATCGGCCAGAACAGCGACGATGGCGAGGTTCTGCTGGGCGACATCGTGCTCGCCTACGGCGTTTGCGTATCGGAGGCCGAGGAGCGCGGCATCGCCCTTGTCGATCACGCCACGCATTTGATCGTGCATGGCGCGCTGCATCTGCTAGGATACGACCATATGGTCGAGGATGAGGCCGAAGCGATGGAAGCGATCGAAACCGATGCGCTCACGTCGCTCGGACTTGCTGACCCATATCTCATTCGCGAGGACTGAAACGACCGCCATGGCCGACGGCCCCAGTAATGGTATTAGCCATAGTACCACCAGCACCGGCGCGCAGGCCGGCGACTCCGCCCAGCATGAGGGCGGCATCTGGAAGCATCTCAAGACGCTGATCTTCGGCGATGCGGGCGACGAATCGCTCCGCACCCAGCTCGAAGACGTGATCGACGCGCATGAGGGTGATCCCGCCCCCGATGCCACCGGGGATCTCTCCCCGTTGGAACGGCAGATGGTGCGCAACCTGCTCCATTTCGGCGAGCGCGACGCGGGCGACATCGGGGTGCCGCGCGCAGATATCGTGGCGGTCGAGGAGCGCACGAGCTTCGCCGATCTGGTCAAGCTGTTCGCCGAAGCCGGTCACAGCCGAATCCCGGTCTACAAGGAAAAGCTCGATACGATCACGGGCATGGTCCACATCAAGGATGTCTTCAACATCCTCGCGACCGGCGCGCCGCACCCCGATACGATCGTCGGGCTGCTGCGCGAGCCGCTCTACGTGCCGATGTCGCGCGGCGCGCTCGATCTGCTCGCCGACATGCGGACCAAGCGAGTCCATCTCGCGATCGTGCTCGACGAATATTTCGGCACCGAGGGCCTCGTCACGATCGAGGATCTGATCGAGGAGATCGTCGGCGATATCGAGGACGAGCATGACGAAGCGCCGGCGGTGCTGCTCGTGCCGATCGACGGCGGCGGCTGGGAGGCCGACGCGCGCGCCGAACTCGAGGATGTCGGCGATCTGATCGATCCGCGCCTCGCCGAGGTCGATGGCGACATCGATACGATCGGCGGACTTGCCGCGGTGCTGGCGGGGCATGTGCCCGAAGTGGGCACGTGCATCGCGCATCCGAGTGGCTGGACGATCGAAGTTACCGAAGCTGATACCCGCCGGGTGGGGCGGCTTCGCCTGCATCCGCCGCGCCCGCAACTCGAAGACGCCTGACGGGAGGGCGCCTAAACCCGTCCGATCCGCGTCACATGGCCCATCTTGCGGCCCGGCCGCACTTCCTTGCCGTAAAGGTGGAGGTGCGCGCCCGGTTCGGCGAGGATTTCCGCCCAGCCGTTTGCCTCGTCCCCGATCAGATTGTCCATCACCACGCTCGGCGCGGTAAGGCCGGTATCGCCGAGCGGCAGCCCGCAGATCGCGCGGATATGGTTCTCGAATTGCGACGTCACCGCGCCCTCGATCGACCAATGCCCCGAATTGTGGACGCGCGGCGCCATCTCGTTGAACACCGGGCCGTCCGCGCCGGCAAAGAACTCGCACGCCAGCACGCCGACATAGCCGAGCCGGTCGGCGATGCGCCCGGCCAGCGCCGCTGCCTCGCCCCACTGCGCGGCGATCTCGGCCGGCGCGGGCAGCGAGGAGCGCGCGAGGATACCGTCCTTGTGCTCGTTCCACGGCGGCGGATAGCTGACCATCGCACCGTCGCTGCGCCGGGCGAGGATGATCGAGAACTCGTGGCTGAAAGAAACGAAGCCTTCGAGGATCGCGGGCCGCCCGCCGATCGCGTTCCACGCCGCCTCGGCCTCGTCGGCGCTGTGGAGCCTTACCTGCCCCTTGCCGTCGTAGCCGAGCCGCAGCGTCTTCAGGATCGCCGGTGTGCCGATCGTGGTGATGGCGGCGCGCAGGTCGTCGAGACTCTCGACCTTCGCCCACGGCGCGGTGCGGCCGCCGAGTTCGGCGACGAAGCTCTTTTCCTCGGCGCGGTCCTGCGCGACGCCGAGCGCGGCGGGAGCGGGATGCACGGGCACCTTGGCGGCGAGATAGACGATCGGGTCGAGCGCGATATTCTCGAACTCGTAGGTGACGACATCGGTGATCGCGGCCAACTCGTCGAGCACGATTCGGCTGTGATAATCGGCGCGGGTGAAGCTCGACGCGGTCTGCGCGGCGACGCTCTCGGCGTCGGGTGCGAGGACGTGTGTGCGATACCCGAGCTGTGCCGCGGCAGCCGCGAGCATCCGCCCGAGCTGCCCGCCGCCGAGGATGCCGATGGTCGAGCCGGGGGGGAGGGGAGTCATGCGCGCACCGCTTCAGCGTTCCTATGCTTCAACATCCGTTCGTCGGGACGAACGGAAACGTGGGACATCACGCCGGATCGATCGCGACGCCATCGGTCTGCGCTGCACGCCACGCCTGCAACCGTGCCGAAAGCGCGGGATCAGCCAACGCGAGGATCGCGGCGGCAAGCAACGCGGCGTTCTTGGCGCCGGCCTTGCCGATCGCGAGCGTGCCGACTGGAATTCCCGCCGGCATCTGGACGATCGAATAGAGGCTATCGAGGCCGCTCAGCGCTTTGGATTGGACCGGCACGCCGAGCACCGGCAAATGCGTCAGCGCCGCCGTCATGCCCGGCAGATGCGCCGCGCCGCCCGCGCCCGCGATGATGACCTTGAGGCCACGCCCCGCTGCCGCTTCGGCATACTCATAAAGCCGCTGCGGCGTGCGATGCGCCGACACCACCTTAGTTTCGTGCGCGACGCCGAGATCGCCCAGCAGATCGGCGGCGTGGTGCATCGTCTCCCAATCGGAGGTGCTGCCCATGATGATGCCGACCTGCGGTTCCATCCCGTGCCCCTAGCGAGGCGAAGCGGACAGGGCAACTGTGTCAGGTGTCGTCCGCCTCACGCATAACTGTTCCCCCGCGAAAGCGGGGGCCCAGAGCCACGAACGCTGCGCGCGGTTGCTCTGGACCCCCGCCTTCGCGGGGGAACAAAAGCCTCACAGCAGGTCGCGATATTCCGGGTGCCGCTCGATATACGCCGCCACGAACGGGCATTGCGGGATGACCTTGAGCTTGCGGTCGCGCGCCGAATCGAGCGCGGCGCGGATCAGCCGCGACCCCACGCCGCGTCCCTCGATCGCCTTGGGGACGACGGTGTGCGTGAAGACGATCGTGTCGTCCTCCATCTGATAGGCGGCCACGGCGCGGTGGCCGTCGATGACGAGTTCGAACTCATGTTCGGCGCGGTTGTCGGTAACGTCAGGCATAAGGTCGTGTCGCATAAACCGCCGGGACTCGAAAGAGCGCGGCGTCAGACCGCGACGCGCCCCGCCTCGATTCGCGCGCGCGCCGACAGGAATGGTCCGCGCGGATCACGCGGGCGCGCGAAATGGCCGAAGCCCACGGGCGCGGGCATATCGACGTACACGCCCTCCATCCCGCCGCTCATCCGATACGCCTCGTGCCAGAAGCCGGCCCCGCCGCTATCGCGCAGGAAATCGCGCCACCAAGTCGCGTGCGGTTCGCTGCGCGTGAAGCGTTCGAGACTCTCGTAATCGCGCCAATATTGCCGGATGCCGACGTGGGTCAGCGAGTAGAAGCATTGTTCGTCGTGGAGCAGTCCGTCCGGTTTGTCCTGCCGGATCGCCGACAGTCCGCGACCGATCCGCAAAATCGACAGCACCCCGCGCCAGCGGCGCACACGAAAACCGAGCATCACCACGACGAGATCCGGCAGGGCCGAAAGGTCGATCGACTCGCGCTTCACCGAATTTTGCATGGTCACGGCTCCAAATGTATATGGCGTACACATAACCGCATAAGTGTACGATGTAAACATGGCCGCACCCTATCATCATGGCGATTTGCGCACGGCGCTCGTGACCGCTGCGCTGACCTTGCTCGAAGCCGGCGACGGGCCCCCGAGCCTGCGTGAAGTCGCGCGCGCCGCCGGCGTATCGGCGATGGCGCCATACCGGCATTTCGCGGACCGTGCCGCGTTGCTCGCGGCGGTCGCCGACGAGGGATTCGGCGCGTTGCGCACGCGGCTGCTCGCTGCGGACGACGTGCCCGATTCGCGCGCGGCTCTGGTTGCGCAAGGCCGCGCCTATGTCGATTTCGCGCTGGCGCACCCGGCGCTGTTCCGGCTGATGTTCTCGCGCGAGAAAGCGGGCGGGGTGCCTGAGGGCGAGACCGCCTACACGGTGCTCGCCAACCGCGTCGCGCAGATCGCGCCCGATCGCGCCGAGGAGGCAACGCTCGCCGCGTGGGGGTTGGTCCACGGGCTCGCCACGCTGCTGCTCGACGCGAACGTGGGCGCGCTGCACCGGGGCGCGGTGGAGGCCACGCTTGACCTGCTGGTCGATGGCATGATGGCGCGCGGTTCTTCCAAAGGCTCGACAGGGTAGCCGCGAAGCGCCTAATCGGGCGCGTGATTGATCCACTTCCCATCCTCCAATCCACCTTCGGCTTCCCCGGCTTTCGCGGCGTGCAGGAACAGGTCGTCAGTCGCGTGCTGCGTGCCGAGAACACGCTCGCGGTGATGCCGACCGGCGCGGGCAAGTCGCTGTGCTATCAGTTGCCCGCGGTCGCGCTCGACGGCACCTGCATCGTCGTCTCGCCGCTGATCGCGCTGATGCACGACCAGCTTCGCGCCGCCACCGCGATCGGCATCCGCGCGGCGACCCTCACTTCGGTCGATACCGACCAGATGGAAACGATCGCGCGCTTCCGGCGTGGCGAGCTCGACCTGCTCTATGTCGCGCCCGAACGCGCCTCGAACGAATCGTTCCGCAACCTGCTCAGCCAGTCCCCGCTCGCCTTGTTCGCGATCGACGAGGCGCACTGCGTCTCCGAATGGGGACATGATTTCCGCCCGGACTATCGCCTGCTGCGGACCATGCTCGATGCGTTCCCGGACGTGCCGCGCCTAGCGCTGACCGCGACCGCCGATGCGCATACCCGCGCCGACATCCTCGAACAGCTCGGCATCCCGCACGACGGCATGATCGTGGCGGGGTTCGATCGGCCCAACATCCAGTATCGGATCAGCCCCAAGGACAATATCACCCGCCAGATCGCCGATATCGTCGCCGAGCAGCCCGGACCGGGCATCGTCTATGCGCAGACCCGCAAAGGCGTCGAACAACTCGCCGAGCGGCTCGCCGCGACTGGGCGCAAGGTGCGGCCCTATCATGCCGGTCTCGATCCCGCCGTGCGCGCGCGCAATCAGGCCGATTTCGTCGCGAGCGAGGACATGGTGATCGTCGCGACGGTCGCGTTCGGCATGGGCATCGACAAGCCCGACGTCCGCTTCGTGGCGCACGCCGGCCTGCCCAAGTCGATCGAGGGCTATTATCAGGAGACCGGCCGCGCCGGCCGTGACGGCGACCCGTCGATCGCCCATCTGTTCTGGGGCGCGGAGGATTTCGCCAAGGCGCGCCAGCGCATCGGCGAGGTCGAGCCGCACCGTCAGCCCGGCGAGCGCGCTCGTCTCACCGCGCTCGGCGCGCTGGTCGAAACGCCGACCTGCCGCCGCCAGATCCTGCTCCGCCATTTCGGCGACCCGGCGCCCGATAACTGCGGCAATTGCGACAATTGCCTCAACCCGCCCGGCGCGATCGATGCGACGGAGGTGGCGAGGAAATTCCTCTCCGCGGTCTTTCGCACGGGCCAGAGCTTTGGCGTTGGCTATATCGAAAGCATCCTGACCGGCCAGTCGACTGAGCGCAGCCTGATGAACGGGCACGAGGCGCTCGGCGTGTTCGGCATCGCCTCCTCGCCTGAGGAAGCCGCGCTCATCAAGCCCGTCTCGCGCGCGCTGCTGCTGCGCGACGCGCTTCGCACCAACGATTTCGGTGGTCTCGAATTCGGCCCCGAGGCGCGCGGCATCCTCAAAGGCGAGACCACCGTCTCGCTGCTCGTCCAGCCCAAGCGCGAGCGGCGCCGGCGCGGTGCCGCTGCCGAAAATCCGGCCGGCGATCCGCTGTTCGAGGCGTTGCGCGCGAAGCGGCGCGAGCTGGCGCAGGCGGCGCAGGTGCCGCCCTACGTCATCTTCCACGATTCGGTGCTGCGCGAGATGGCGACGCTCAAACCCACCAGCCGCGCCGCGCTCGCGCACATCACCGGCATCGGCGCGCGCAAGCTGGAGACCTATGGCGACGCCTTCCTCGAGGTGTTACGCGGATGAGCGAGAGGATAGAGTAACCCCATGATACGCAAAATCGACGACTCGGTTTCGGTCTCGCCGCAGATCGCCCCCAAAGATGTGGCCGACATCGCCGCCGCCGGCTTCGTCGCCATCGTCAACAACCGCCCCGATGGTGAGGACGCCGGCCAGCCCGACGGTGCCGCCGTGCGCGCCGCCGCCGAGGCGGCGGGGCTTGCCTATACCGAAATCCCCGTCACGCAGGCCGGCTTCTCGCACCCGCAGATCGACGCGATGGTGCAGGCGCTGGACAGCGCCGGCGGGCCGGTGCTCGCCTATTGTCGGTCGGGCACGCGATCGTGCAATCTCTGGGCGCTCGCGCAAGCCAAGCAGGGCCGCGATCCCGATGTGCTGATCGCCAAGGGACGCGAGGCCGGCTACGATCTCAACGGTCTGCGCCCGCTGCTAGAGGCGCTGTCGGGCCGGGCCTGATGGACTTTCTGCTCGGCCTGCGCTGGTATCAGATCGCCTTGGCGCTGGCCGCAGTGATCGCGCTCGCATGGTACGCGCGCAAGCTTCGGCGCGACGAAGGCAAGCTCACCGACGAGGACAAGGCGCGGAGCATGGCCGAGGAACGGCTCGCGGGCTTCATCGCCCGCGCTGCGCTGGTCAGCGGTGACGGCGGCGCCGCGATCGTCGCGGGCAACGGCACGATCGCGGTGCTGCTCCACCGTGGTGTTCGCGTCGAGGCGCGCCGGCTGCTCGCTCCACTTGCGCTCAGCACCTCGGTCGAAGGCGTGCGGATCGACACGGGTGAAAGCGTGCTCGGTAGCGTCACCCTGTTCGGCGTGCTCGAAATCGACGTCCGCCGCATCGAGGCCATCGCGCAGGCCGGCAATGTCGTCGATATCCGCCAGTTCCGCCCCCATTGAACGCCGCGCTCGGCGAAGCACATGGAACGTCCACAAGCCCGCCCGAAACGGTCCAATACTGAACGAACGTTGCACAGTCAGTTCAGGATGGTTGCAGGCATCGGCGCGTAAACCGTCTCCATCGCATCGAAGGAGACGTATGATGATGAAGCAGAAGTTCGCCGCCGCCGCCCTCGCCGCCGCCGTGCTTATGCCGATGGGCATTGCGGCACCCGCCGAGGCGCAGCGCTATGGCTATGATGATCGCGCGCAATACCAGCGCCACTACGATGACGACGGTCGCTATTATCGCGGCAACCATCGCCGCTATTATCAGGATTGCCGTCGTTCCAGCGGCACCACCGGCCTGATCGCCGGCGGCGCGGGCGGTGCGGTGCTTGGCTCGGTGCTCGGTGGCGGCACGCTCGGCACCGTCCTTGGTGCGGTCGGCGGCGGTCTGCTCGGCAAGAGCCTCGACCAGAAGCACGATCGGTCGCAGAACTACCGCAACGGCTGCTGATATCGCGAGCGTGGCCGGTCATCAGACCGGCCACGCCGCCGGCGTGACTTACTTCCGCTTGCCGATCTGCAAAGCGACCACACAGCTCGCGCGGTCGATCGGGCTGCCGTCGGTTTGGCGCGCATCGACATAGCTGACCACCGGTTCGCTCTTGCCCTTGGGGTAGAGGTAGGCGTCGAGCACGCAGGTCGCATTGCCATATTGCAGCTTGCGCGCGTCGCCCTCGCGCACGTCGGCGATCGGCGCGCCGAACATCGCGGTGAGTGCCGACCCGGTTTGGCCCATCACCCTTGTCAGCATCGTGCCGCCACCGCCCGGCACCGGCACGAACGTCGCCGGGCGCGCCGCCGGCACGACTCCGCTGGCGCAGCCGCCGAGAGTCGCCGCCGCTAGCAGAGTCGTCGTAAATTTGGGGGCGAATCGTGTCATGCTTGCTTCCCGTGGAACAGATGCGTCGCCATCGCCGCGCCGAGCACGGGCGCCGCGAGGTTGAGGATCGGAACCATGAACAACCCGGTCCCGGCAACCCCCAGCGTGAACCGCTCCATCCGGGTCGACGCGCGCCAGCCACGCATCGCCGCAGTGGGCAAATGCCGTGCCGCGACCATCTCGGCGAGGTCGCGCCCGAGCAGCCAGCCGTTGACGACGAGAAACAGCGCGATCGTACCCACCCCAGTCACCAGCAGCACGACATACAGCGGCAGCACCACGATATTGACGACAACCGCGCGTGCCGCCGAGCCGAGCCCCATCATCGCCGCGCGCGCCATGCCGACATGCCGCGCCTCGGCCAGCGCTTGCGGATAATGTTTGCGTTCGACCGCGACGACGATCTCCTCGGCGAACACCATCATCACGCCGATCGCGATCGCGCGGAACAACAGCCAGCCCGCCGCGAACACCGCGAGCAGCGCGGCGAACCCGGCCAGCGCCGAAAGCCAGCCATCCGCGCCCTGCGTCGCGGCAAGACTTTGCGCCCATGCCCAAGCACCGCCGCCGAGCAGCGCGAACAACGCGAAGGTGAGGCCAAGCGATTTGGCGAACACGATCAGAAAGGCGCGGTCGCCGAACTGGCCGATCGAAAGGAAGAAGGCGCGGATCATCCCCCGTCGTGCGGCCGGATCGCGCGCACGTCAACGCGGTTGCGCACGGGGACGCCGCGCCCTAGGCGGCTCCTTTACCCAGATCCCCGGAGAATCCCTTGAGCGCCCCAACTTACGACGTCGTCGCGATCGGCAACGCCATCGTCGACGTGCTTTCCCAGGCCACCGACGCCTTCATCGTCGAGGCCGGCATGAACAAGGGATCGATGGCGCTGATGTTCTCGCCCGAAGAGGCGGATGCACTGTACGCCAAGATGGGGCCGGGGGTCGAGGCGAGCGGCGGCTCGGCGGCGAACACCGTCGCCGGCATCGCTGCGCTCGGCGGCAAGTGCGGCTTCATCGGCCAGGTCGCCAGCGACGAGCTCGGCCAGATCTTCGCGCACGATATCCGTTCGGTCGGCATCGACTTCACCACCGCCGCACGCGATGGTGAGCCGACCACTGCGCGGTGTCTGATCTTCGTCACGCCCGACGGCCAGCGCACGATGAACACCTTCCTCGGCGCGTCCCAGTTCCTGCCCGAGACCGCGCTCGACCGCGAGATGATCGCCTCTGCCGCGATTCTCTATCTCGAAGGCTATCTGTGGGATCCCGAGGAGCCGCGCGCCGCGATGCGCGCCGCGATCGAGATCGCGCGCAAGGCGGGCCGCAAGGTCGCGTTCACGCTTTCCGATACCTTCTGCATCGGTCGCCACGGTGCTGACTTCCGTGACCTGATGGCCAAGGATTTGCTCGACATCATGTTCGCCAACGAGGCCGAGCTGCTCGCGCTCATGCAGACCGACGATTTCGATTCGGCGGTCGAGGCGGCGTCGCAGCAGGTGCCGATGCTGGTGGTGACGCGCAGCGAAAAGGGTGCGATCGCGGTTTCGGGCGGCCAGACTGTCACCGTCGCCGCCGAGCCTGTCGCGCGCGTCGTCGATACCACCGGCGCGGGCGACCTGTTCGCGGCGGGCTTCCTCCACGGTCAGGCGCAGGATCTGAGCGTCGCCGAATCGCTCCGCCTCGGCGCGATCTGCGCGGCCGAGATCATCTCGCACTACGGCGCGCGCGCGCAGGTCGATCTCAAGGCGCTGATGGCGGAGAAGCTGGGCGGATAGATCCGCTTTTTCGCACGGCATCTCCCCAGCGAAAGCTCGGATAAAGCCGTCACCCCAGCGCAAGCTGGGGTCTCGTGCGGCTCTTGTCCCGTGCGAGCCACAAGGAGATGCCAGCTTGCGCTGGCATGACGGTTGGCGGTTGACAATGGTCGGTTCGTCCGGCGCGACGCGACGAAACCGCCGAGACGCGCTGGTGCCACCTGCGGGCACCGCGTAGCGTGGCGGCGATGATCGCCCCGCTCGCCTCCTTGCGCCGTCGTATCGACGTGCGCACGATCGACGAGGCGGAGTGCGTCGCCTCGGTGCTGCTCGCGGTCCTCGCCGCGCACGCGATCGGCGCGACCAACGTCTCCTGGGCGGCGTTCGCTGGGTATATGGTGATGCGCGGGCATCTGCTCGAAACCGTGCAGCGCGGTGTGCTGCGCGTCGTCGGCACGCTGACGGGCGGGCTGCTCGCGCTGGCGGCGATCCCGTTCATCGCGGCGCATTGGTGGCTCGCCGCGCCGGGCATCCTCGCGATCGGCACGGTCACGCTGTATCGGGCGATCACCGCAAAACGCGCCTATGCCTGGCTGTTCGTCGGCCTCACCTTCGCAATGGTGCTGTACGACACGCTCCACGATCCCGAGATCCCGCTCGTCAGCTTCGTGCGGACGCGCATTCTCGAAACGATCGCAGGGACGGCCGCGTGCGTGACCGTCAGCCTGCTCTCGGCGCTCACGCTACGCCGGCTGTGGCCCGCCGAGCGCAACGCCTCGGCCGGCATCGCCGGGTGGAACTGGCCCGCGTTCCGCCACGCCGCACAAGGCGGCCTCGCGCTCGCGCTGTTGGTCATGGTGTCTGCGTGGTTCGACGTGCCCGCGCTTTCGGCCGGCGCGATCACGATCATGGCGGTGATGCTGGTGCCGCTGTCGGGGATCGGCAGCAGCGGCTTCATGCCGGTGAGCTGGCGGTTGGTCTACCGGCTGATCGGCGGGCTGGCCGGGGCGGCGTTCGCGGCGGCGTTCCTGTTCGTGGGCGCTGGTTCCGCGCCGCTGCTGATCCTCGGCACCGCCCTGGGCGTCGCGATTGGCCGGCATGTCGAGAACGGCGATCACGCGCACCGCTACGCCGGCACGCAGTTCACGCTCGCCGTGTTGGTGACGTTGGTGCCCGACAGCTACGCCGGCGCGGTCATCACGCCGGGGCTTGAGCGGCTCGCGGGCACATTGGTCGGCATGGCGGTGATAGAGCCGGTGCTATTGCTCTGGCATGTGTTCGCCCCGCGCCGCGAGAAGGCTGCTGCAGAACGCAGCGAACCCGGCGGGATCTGATCCTCCCCGGAACGGGGCGAATCAGCTCGAATAGCCGTTCAGCTCATCGCCGACGATCCGCACCACATGCAGTACGTTGGTCGACCCCGGCGTCCCGAATGGCACGCCCGCCATGATGATGACCCGGTCGCCCGCCTTGGCGATGCCGTGGCGCAGCGCCATCCGCTTCGACTTGGAAACCATCTCCTCGAACGAGGTGACGTCCTTGGTGAGGATCGGATAGGCGCCCCACAGCAGCCCCGATCGCCGCGCCGTCTCGGGCTTGGGCGTCAGCACCATCAGCGGCACGCCGGGCCGCTCGCGCGCCACGCGGCGCGCGGTCGATCCCGAGGCGGTGAAGCAGATGATCGCGACCGCCGACACCGTCGCTGCGATGTTCTTGGCGGCCTCGGCCAGCGCGTCGGCGGTGGTCGGGTCGGGGCGCGTCACGGTAAAGTGGATTCGGTCGCCGTGCGTGGGATCGCGCTCGACCGCGGCGCCGATCGCATCCATCATCGCCACCGACTCGGTCGGCCAGGAGCCCGACGCGCTTTCCGCCGACAGCATGATCGCATCGGCGCCGTCATAGATCGCGGTCGCCACGTCGGACACTTCCGCGCGAGTTGGTGACGGCGAGGTGATCATCGATTCGAGCATCTGAGTCGCCACCACCACCGGGCGGCCCAGCCGGCGCGAAACCTCGATGATTCGCTTCTGGAGCGGCGGCACCGTCTCGGGCGGCAGCTCGACGCCGAGATCGCCACGCGCGACCATCACGCCGTCGCACATCTCGACGATCTCCTCGAGCCGCTCGATCGCGCTCGGCTTCTCGATCTTAGCGAGCAAAGCCGCACGCCCCTGGATCAGCTTGCGCGCCTCGGCAAGATCTTCCGGCCGCTGCACGAACGACAACGCGATCCAGTCGACACCCTGGTCGCACGCGAAGGCGAGGTCGCTGCGGTCCTTCTCCGTCAGCGCCGCCATCGGCACCACCACGTCGGGCACGTTGAGGCCCTTGTTGTTCGACAGCCAGCCGCCGACGATCACTTCGGTGACGATCCGGTCGGCGTCATGTTCGGTCACGCGCAGCACCAGCTTGCCGTCGTCGAGCAGCAGCCTGGCGCCCGGCTCGATCGCCGCGAAGATCTCGCGGTGCGGCAGTTCGGCGCGGCCGGCGTCGCCAAGTTCGGACGAGCGATCGAGGATGAAGGTCGCGCCCTTGACCAGTTCGGCCTTGCCGTCGGCGAACTTGCCGACACGCAGCTTCGGCCCCTGCAGATCGGCGAGGATCGTGGTCGGGCGGCGATAGATCGTTTCCAGTTCGCGAATCGCCGCGATTACCGCGACCTTCGATTGCTGGTCGCCGTGGCTCATGTTGATTCGGAACGCGTCGGCGCCCGCTTCGTACAGCGCGGCGATCTGCTCGGGGCTGCTGCTGGCGGGGCCGAGCGTCGCGAGGATTCGGACTTTGCGCGAACGCGGGTGGATGGTCTTCGTCATGGCTGTTCCCATCGGTTTGCGCGTGCCCCTCTAGCCCCTATCTACCACCGATCAACCACGGAAAGACACCAATGACGACGATCGAAGATCTCGACGACACGGTCGCGGCCGCCGCGTTCCGCCGGCTGGTCCACCATTTGCGCCACCGCAGCGACGCGCAGAACGTCGACTTGATGGGGCTGGCCGGCTTCTGCCGCAACTGCCTGGGGGATTGGGTGGCCGAGGCGAGCGATGGCCAACTCGACAAGGATGCCGGCCGCGCGATTGTCTACGGAATGCCCTATGCGCAGTGGAAGGCCGAGCACCAGACCGCCGCCACCCCCGAACAGATCGCGCGCATGCAGGAGAGCGTCGCCAGGAACGCGTGACGCGAGTCCGGGGGGTGACGTGGCGGCGGCGCTCGCTTAAAGGCGCTCGCTTTCAGCCATTCATACCCTTGGGGGACACCACATGAGCGAGACCATCGCCGCCGACCAGCTTCGCCTTCTCATCGAGCGTATCGAGCGCCTCGAGGAAGAAAAGAAGGGCATCGCTGACGACATCAAGGACGTTTACGGCGAGGCCAAATCGACCGGCTTCGACGTCAAGACGATTCGCACGATCGTCCGCCTGCGCAAGATGGAGAAGCACCACCGCGACGAGGCGGAGATGCTGCTCGAGACGTACAAGCAGGCACTGGGGCTGGCGTGACGCCAGGCGCGGCTACTCGCTTTTTCCGTTCGTCCTGAGTAGGGCTGAGCGTGTCGAAGACCCGTATCGAAGGACAGGATGCGGGGCACATCCTTCGATACGCGCCTTCGGCTTCGCTCAGTCGCCACTCAGGACGAACGGATCAAGATCGTCAGGCGCGTTAGAATCTTTCGGGACGTTTCCAATGGCAGGCCATTCCAAGTTCAAGAACATCATGCACCGCAAGGGTGCGCAGGATAAGAAGCGTTCGGGCATGTTCTCGAAGCTCAGCCGCGAAATCACCGTCGCGGCGAAGATGGGCCTGCCCGATCCGGACATGAACCCGCGGCTGCGCGCCGCCGTCAACGCCGCCAAGGCGCAGTCGGTGCCCAAGGACAATATCCAGCGCGCGATCGACAAGGCCTCGCGCAGCGATGCCGAGACCTATGAGGAAATCCGCTACGAGGGCTTCGGCCCCGGCGGCGTCAGCCTCATCATCGAAGCGCTGTCGGACAACCGCAACCGGACCGCCACCAACGTGCGGATCGCGGTCTCGCGCAACGGCGGCAATCTCGGCGCGTCGGGCTCAGTGAGCCACGCGTTCGACCGGGTCGGGCTCATCACCTATCCGGCGAGCGTCGGCGATGCCGAAAAGGTGTTCGAGGCGGCGCTCGATGCCGGTGCTGAGGATGTCACCTCGTCCGAGGACGGCCACGAGATCTGGACCGCACAGGGCGATCTGCACGAGGTCGTCAAGGCGATCACCCCCGTGCTCGGCGAACCCGAAGGCGCCAAGCTCGCCTGGAAGCCGCAGACGATGGTCGAGGTCGGCGAGGACGACGCGGCCTTGCTGTTCAAGCTGATCGACACGCTCGACGACGATGACGACGTCCAGACCGTCTGGGGCAATTACGAAGTCTCCGACGCGGTTATGGAGAAGCTGGCGTGACGAAATCCCCCTCCCGCTTGCGGGAGGGGCTAGGGGAGGGCCTGTCCTCCCCAATACGGTCTTTTCGGTTTCGACACGCCCTCCCCCGGCCCCTCCCGCAAGCGGGAGGGGAGATTCGATGATCATCCTCGGCCTCGACCCCGGCCTTGGTATCACGGGCTGGGGACTGATCCGCGCCGAGGGCAACCGGCTGTCGCACCTCGCCAACGGCCGCCTCAAGACTGACAGCGCCGCCCCGCTCGCGCGCCGGCTAACCCATCTCGACACGATGCTGTCGGCTTTGATGTTCGATCACGCTCCGCAAGCCGCCGCCGTCGAGGAAGTGTTCGTCAACGCCAACCCGCAATCGACGCTCAAGCTCGGCCAGGCGCGGGGCGTGGTGATCTGTGCGGTCGCGCGCGGCGGCATCGACGTCGGCGAATATGCCGCCCGGCTGGTCAAGAAAGCGGTGGTCGGCACCGGCGCGGCCGAAAAGGCGCAGGTTCACGCGATGGTCGCGCGGCTGCTGCCCGGCGTGAAGATCGACGGCCCCGACGCCGCCGACGCGCTCGCGGTGGCGATCTGTCACGCGCACCACCTCGCCAGCGCGCGCTCGCTCGCGGGGCGATAAGGTTCGCGTAGGGGTCGACGGCTAACCGTTCCCCCGCGAACGCGGGGGTCCAGAGCCACTCAGCGGATCGCTTGTGGCTCAGGACGCCCCCTTTCGCGGGAGAACGGGATAAGCTGCGGAAACCCTCGGCCTATCTCCCCGCCGCCGCGTGAACCGATCTTTTCGCTTTCCTCGCCCGCGCCGTTCCGCATATGTACCCGTATGAACGCGATAGCCCGGCTCTCCTGACATGATCGCGCACCTCAAGGGCCGGCTCGACTCGACCGGGCTGGACCACGCCATCGTCGATGTCGGCGGCGTCGGCTATCTGGTCGGGGCTTCGACACGCACGCTGTCGGCGATCGGCGCGGTCGGCGAAGCGGTGATGCTGCACACCGAGATGCTGGTCGGCGAGGATTTCCTCCGTCTCGTCGGCTTCGCGACCGCATCCGAACGTGATGCCTTCCGCTTGCTCACCGGCGTGCAGGGCGTAGGGGCGCGCGTCGCGCTGGCGATCCTGTCCGCGCTCGATCCATCCGAACTCGCCCGCGCGATCGCCGCCCAGGACAAGGCGATGGTGGCGCGCGCCAACGGCGTCGGCCCCAAACTCGCCGAGCGGATCGTGCGCGAATTGAAGGACCGGATCGGCGGGGTCGTACTCGGCGGCGCGACACCGGCGGTCGCGCCGGTCGGCGCGGGCGCGGATGCGGTGTCGGCGCTGCTCAACCTCGGCTTCCGCCCGGCGGAAGCCTCAAGCGCGGTGGCTGCGGCGGAGGAGGATCTAGGCGCGGGCGCGACGTTAGATGCTTTGGTACGGCTCGCGCTGCGCAAGGCCGCGAAATAGTGGCGATCGACCGCCCGCCACAAGGGCGGGCGGTCGGAAAGCTCAGCGCCCGCCGCCGGCGGTGGCGGTGCCCCAGCGCGTGTTCAACTCTTCCATCGCGGTGCTGTAGCTTTCGCGGAAGCACGGCGACTGGCGAACCGCATAGCGATATTCGGCGAGGCTGCGCTCGTCGGAGCCGCAGGCGCTCTCGGCCGCGCGCGCGATGCGCTGGCGCAACGCGGCGTGCTCGGCGGGGGTCGCCGGCGGCGCGAGCTTCGCCACACGGATGCTGGTGATGACATCGATCGGGTCGGCCAACGCGGGTGTCGCCACAGCGGTCGCGCCGAACAGCGCGCACGCGAAAACAGCACCCCGGCCGATCGCCGCAGCTTTTATAACTCCAGACATTGCATCATACTCCTGCGCGCCGCCTGCTATACCTGTGCCCGACGGGCGGGGGCGCTGCGCGGCAGCGTCCTCCTCATGGTCAGTCGCCGGTCCGCGACGCATAGGTCCGCGGCTGCTCCATGAAACTGGGCGGCTCCTGTACGCCTCTCGGACAAGCCGGACAAGAGCGGTTTCTCAACGGTTCATTCGGGCGCAAATTTCCGGCTGATCCGAAAAAAAATCATTCCAGTGACGTAACGTTTGTAACAAACCAGCGTATAGCGGCGACATGTCGATCCTCATGAAACCGCTTTGTGCCGTGATCGGTCATCGCAGGTCACACCGCCGCGTATGGCACGATCACGTCGATCTTCGGACGCTCTGCGTTCGCTGCGGCACGCCGCTGATCCGCAGCGCCGATAAGGGGTGGCGTCCGTTCGTGCCGAGCGACGACCATCCAGGCCGGATCAGCCGCGACGCCTATCGCGAGCAAATGAAACGCGAGACCGAATTGCACGCGGCAGGCCCGGCCGACCCCGAGCAATGGGCGCGCCTTTTGATCGCGACGTTCGGCGATGCGGTACGGGGCGCCCCGGCCAACACCGCCACTCTCTTCGACAGGCTGGTCGTCGATCTCCGTAGCGAGCCGGCCTTTGCCGAGGCGATCGTGACGGGGCGGCTCGATCTCCCCGCACGCACTGCGGTCGGCGTCGCCTGCGGCCGGTTGATCGGTGCAACGCGCCCGCTGTCGTTGCAGTTTGTCGATCCGCTTGCGCGCTATCTGCTCGCCTGCGCGCGATCGACGCAACCCGCCGCGCCGCCGACGAGTGCTAACCCGCTGGGCTGACGCGCCGATATTGACCGCTCGACAGGGCAGGTCGCGAACAGGTAGGGAACGGGCCGATGGACGATCCTGACCGCCTGCTCGCACCCACGCGCCGCCCCGAGGACGTCGACGCGGCGCTGCGCCCCAAGTCGCTTGACGATTTCGTCGGCCAGAAGGCGGCGCGCGAAAACCTGCGCGTGTTCATCGCGGCGGCGCGCGCGCGCGGCGATGCGCTCGATCATGTGCTGTTCTTCGGTCCGCCGGGCCTCGGCAAGACGACGCTCGCGCAGATCATCGCGCGCGAGATGGGAGTGGGATTCCGCGCTACCTCTGGTCCGGTGATCGCCAAGTCGGGCGATCTCGCCGCCTTGCTCACCAACCTCGAAGACGGCGACGTGCTGTTCATCGACGAGATCCACCGGCTCCAGCCGGCGGTCGAGGAAGTGCTGTACCCGGCGATGGAAGACCGCGCGCTCGATCTGATGATCGGTGAGGGGCCGTCGGCGCGCTCCGTGCGGATCGATCTGCCCCGTTTCACTCTGGTCGGCGCGACTACGCGGCAGGGGCTGCTCACCACGCCGCTGCGCGATCGCTTCGGCATTCCGGTTCGGTTGAGCTTCTACACCGTCGATGAACTGGAACGCGTCGTCACCCGTGCGGCGGCGCTGCTCGGGCTTGGGATCACAGCCGATGGTGCCCGCGAAATCGCTAGGCGCGCGCGCGGCACGCCGCGCATCGCCGGACGGCTGCTGCGCCGCGTGCGCGATTTCGCGCATGCCGCCGGCCATAACAGCGTCGATGCGCGCGCCGCCGACGCAGCGCTCAACCGGCTCGAAGTCGATGGGCTCGGGCTCGACGCGATGGACCGGCGCTATTTGATGATGATCGCCGATATCTACCGCGGCGGCCCGGTGGGCGTCGAGACGCTCGCGGCGGGGCTCAGCGAGCCACGCGACACGGTCGAGGAAGTCATCGAACCCTATCTGATCCAGCTCGGTCTGGTGGCGCGGACGGCGCGCGGGCGCTGTCTCAACGCGGGCGGCTGGAAGCATCTCGGCCTCAACCCGCCGGCGGGAAGCCAAGACGGGCTGTTCGACTGAATATTCTGCGCGTGCAATCATTTGTTGTGCGCCGCACGATGGATCGCCCCGCGGCATTCTGATAGCGAATCGCATATGCTCACCGCCGTTGCCTCCGCGCGCGAAATCCTGGTTCGCCTCCACGATGTGATGGCGTCGCGCACGCCCGCACAGGCGAAGCTCAATTCGGTCGTCCAGATCGTCGGCGAGGGCATGGCGAGCGAGGTCTGCTCGATCTATCTGCTGCGCGATGGTGCGCTCGAACTCTACGCGACGCGCGGGCTGGCGCAGGAGGCCGTCCATGTCACCAAGCTCGCGCCGGGCGAGGGATTGGTCGGCACGATCGCGCAGAATGTCGAGACGCTCAACCTGGACGAGGCCGCATCGCACCCCGATTTCGCCTATCGGCCGGAAACCGGCGAGGACAAATATCACAGCTTCGCCGGCGTACCGATCATCCGGCGCGAGCGCGCCGTGGGCGTCTTGTGCGTCCAGCATGCCGATCCGCACCGCTACGACGATGTCGAGATCGAGGCGTTGCAGACCGTGGCGATGGTGCTGTCCGAACTGATCGCCAACGCCGATCTGGTCGATGGCGCGGGCGCCGCCGCCGCGCGGGTCCAGCCGACCGCGCCGATCCGCATCGTCGGCCTCAAGCTGGTCGATGGCATGGCGAGCGGCTTCGCGGTCTATCACCAGCCGCGCATCGTCGTCGAACACACCGTCGCCGAGGATGTCGAGGCCGAGCGCCACCGGGTCTACGCCGCGTTCGACAAGATGCGCGAGCAGATCGACCGGATCGCGCGCGAAGCCGAATTCGGCATAGGTGGCGAACATGAAGAGGTGCTCGCGACCTATAAGATGTTCGCCTACGACGAGGGTTGGGCGCGCCGCATCAACGAAGCCATCGACAGCGGCCTGACCGCGGAGGCCGCGATCGAGCGAGTCCAACAGCGCACTCGCATGCGGATGCGCCAGATCGACGATCCGCTGCTCGCGGACCGGATGCACGATCTCGAGGATCTGTCGAACCGCCTGCTCCGCATCGTCTCGGGCCAGCTCGGCACCGCGGCGCAAATGGGCCTGCGCCAGGACACCATCCTGATCGCCCGCAATCTCGGCCCCGCCGAGCTGCTCGAATATGATCGCCGCCGCCTCAAAGGCGTGGTGCTGGAGGAAGGCTCGCTCACCGCGCACGTCACGATCGTCGCGCGCGCGATGGGCGTGCCGGTGCTCGGCCGCGTCAAGAGCGTGCGGCGGCTCATCAGCGAAGGCGACGCGCTGCTCCTCGACGTGACGGCGGGGCATGTGTTCGCACGGCCGTCGTCTTCGATGGAAGAGGCATTCGAGGCCAAGCAGGAACTTCGCCAGAAACGCCGCGCCGCGTTCGCGTCACTCAGGAACGAATTGCCGGTGACCAAAGACGGCCACCGCGTGACGGTGATGGTCAACGCGGGCCTGCGCGACGACGTTGCCGCGCTGGATTTGACAGGCGCCGACGGCATTGGCCTGTTCCGCACCGAATTCCAGTTCCTCGTCTCCTCGACATTGCCCGCGCGCGAACGCCAGCAACGCCTCTACCGCGACGTGCTGGAGACGGCCGGCGAACGCCCGGTGATCTTCCGCACCGTCGATATCGGCGGCGACAAGGCGCTGCCGTACCTCAGTAAGGACGAGGATGAAGAAAATCCGGCGATGGGCTGGCGCGCATTGCGGCTGGCTCTCGAACGGCCGGGATTGATGAAGGCGCAGGCGCGCGCGCTGCTCGAGGCGGCGGGTGGCCGCACGCTCAACGTGATGTTCCCGATGGTATCCGAGCCGTGGGAGTTCGAGGAAGCGCGCGCCTTGTTCGAGGCTCAGCGCGCGTGGCTGATCCGGCGCGGCAAGATGATGCCTCTGGTGATCCGCTATGGCGCGATGCTAGAAGTCCCCGCGCTCGCCGAGCAGCTCGATCTGCTGTTGCCCAAGCTCGACTTTCTCTCGGTCGGCACCAATGATCTGACGCAATTCCTGTTCGCCGCCGACCGCGCGAATCCCAAGCTCGCCGAGCGCTACGATTGGCTCAGCGCCGCGATCCTGCGCTTCCTGCGCCGGCTGGTCGAGCCGTGCCGCGCGGCCGGCGTGCAACTCGGCGTGTGCGGCGAGATGGGCGGCCGCACGCTGGAGGCGATGGCGCTGATCGGTCTCGGCATCGACCGGCTTTCGATCACGCCGGCGGCGGTTGGCCCGGTCAAGGCGATGGTGCGCTCGCTCGACCGCGCCGCGCTGCTGGTGAAGATGGAAAGCCTGCTCGCAGCGCCACCACGCGACATGCGCGCCGCGCTGTCGGATTGGGCCGCCGCGCAGGGCGTCGAGCTGGCGTAACGACGGATCAGCGTCCGGCGAGAACGCCGGCGACCGCGAGCATCACTTCGGCGCGCCACTGCACTCCGATGTGGCTGCTGCGCACCTCGATCGCGCGGGCACCGCGCGTGTGACAGATCTCGCCAGCGACGAGACCGTCGCTTCGGCTCCAGATCGCGGTTTCGGGGACAGGCAACGGCTTGGCGGCGAGTGCCGCCTGCGCGCGGACGTGATCGTCGTCGATCCGGTCGCCGGTGAAGAATTCGAACGAGCGCCAGACGTTGGTCGCGCGGGCCGAGCCGGCATAGGGCGAACTGATCGTGATGACTTCGCGGACCGACGCGCGCGCGCGGTGCGCCGCGATGCGCGCCATGATGCCGCCGAGACTGATGCCGATCAGCGTCACCGGCTCGCCGGTCTCGCGGTGGAGCGCGGCGATGCGTTGCATCAGCACCTCGCCCTCGCGGCCGATCGCGCGCGTGCCGAGGTTGCGGCCGAGGCCCCAGCCTTCGACGCGGTAGCCGAGCCGGCGGAGGAAGCGTTGCAGCAGCAGGTTCGAGCGATCGGTGTTGACGAGGCCGGGCAGGATCATCACCGGCCGGCCGTCGCCCTTCGGCGCGCTCTTCAGCCGCGCGCGGGCGCCAAGCAGTTCGGCGAGGCCCCACATTCCGCGCGGCAGTTCGGCGGCCCAGAGCAATTTCGAGGGAGGAAGCGCCGCTACGTCTTGAACCATTGCATCACCGTCGTCGGAAAGGGCGTCCACGCACCGACGCGGACGCCTGCGTATCTCAACGCGTCGCCGGTCCATGCGTTGCATGTCCGCAGCGCGCTGTAGCGGCCGCGGGCGGCGTAGAACGCGTCGTTGCGGAAATAGCCGGTGCGGTGCCAGCCGCGGGGCGCGAAGCTGGCGCGGATGAAGGCGGCGAGGCGGCGGTATTCCTGCGGGCGGAGCGTGATGACGCGGCTGTCGGGGTCGGGCGTTGGCCAGGGAAGATGATCAACGTGAGCCACAACGCTGTCGGTGCCGAGCGCGGCGGCGAGGACGGTGAGGGGCTTGACGTCGGCCCAGGTCGGGGTTTCGAGGTAGAACGCACGCTCTCCCCAACCTATTGTAATAGCGGGATAATTCGCGTAGAGCGGGTCGGCCAGATCCTCCGGGCGGATCAGGTCGCGCCAATCCACGCCGGCGGCGACGAGCGGCACGATCAGGCCGGTGTGGACTCCGTTGCTCGACACCTGAATCCGCACGCCATCGGCGGGTTCGCGCCAGCTCGTGTTGGTCGGGATCGCGCCGCCGATCAGGCCGGCACCGGCATAGCCCAGCACGAGCAGCACCAGCCCCACGCAGACATTTCGTAGCAAATGTAACCAGAATCGCCGCACGCATGTTCCCCGCCAACCCGGCGCGTGATACGCTGCCGCAGTGACAGAGGAAACGCTTATCCACCCGCCTGAGGGCGCCGCCGCCGACTGGACCGTGCCGCAGAACTGGGCGCATTACACACCCGAAGACCATGCGGTGTGGGACACCCTGTTCGCGCGCCAGGCGAAGCTGCTGCCGGGGCGCGCCTCCGATGCGTATCTGCGCGGGCTCGACGTGCTGCGGCTGTCCAAACCGGGTATCCCCGATTTCGAGGAACTGTCCGACCGGCTGATGGCGCTGACCGGCTGGCAGGTCGTCGCGGTGCCGGGGCTGGTGCCCGACGACGTGTTCTTCGAGCATATGGCCAACCGCCGCTTCGTCGCGGGCAATTTCATCCGCCGCCGCGACCAGCTCGACTATCTCCAGGAGCCCGATGTCTTCCATGACGTGTTCGGGCATGTGCCGATGCTCGCCGACCCGGCGTTCGCGGACTATCTGGTCGCCTACGGGCAGGGCGGGCTTCGCGCCAACGGGATGCACGCGCTCAAATATCTCGCGCGGCTGTACTGGTACACGGTCGAGTTCGGGCTGGTCGCCGAGCCGGAGGGGTTGCGCATCTATGGCGCGGGCATCGTGTCGAGCTTCGCCGAGAGCCGCTTCGCGCTGGAGGACGCCAGCCCCAACCGGATCGGCTTCGATCTGGAGCGGGTGATGCGGACCGAATACCGGATCGACGATTTCCAGCAGAACTACTTCGTCATCCCGAGCTTCGACGCATTGCTGCGCGTGACCGTCGAGACCGATTTCGCGCCCTTGTACGATGCGATCCGAGGGCAGGCGGATATCGCGGTGGGCGAGATCGTCGCGGGGGATGCGGTGCTGACGCTGGGGACGCAGGAGTATGCGCGGGGGAAGGTGCCGGGCTGAACATGTGGTTGACCAAACGGCGCGGAAAGCGGTCGGCCAAAATCACACTCGGGCGGCGAATTGATTTTCGGGACGATGGGCGGCTATTCAAAGATAATATTCACTTTGGCGTACAAGGGCAAAAATGACTGTAGCAATGATTATGGCATCGGCGATTCTGTTTGCTGACACTCCTGTCATTGCGGCTCAGATCGACGATGAAGCCGCCTTCAAGCAGGCGCTGGAGTGCAGGGCCTATACAGACTTTGGGAAATCCCTGCTTTCTAAATTCCCTAACATGTTGAGGATCATCACCAAGCAAAATTTTTATTGGACCAGGCGAAGCGAAGATTTGGGGCAAAAATTCCATTTGCCTCCTGAAGCAGTCTGGATGAATTCGTTGGTTATTGAGCTAAAATCCGAACGCGCCGATTCTGTGCTTGCATCTTGCCTGTCCGCCTCCTCCAAGGAAGCATTTCGTTAAGCACAGCCGGTTCCGCTTTGGGGCAAAAAATATGCGGAAGAAAACGTCCAACTTCGAGCGTTCGCGGGCGGCTCGACCCTCACCGAAGCTAGGATCATGGGAGTGAGAAGTGTGTCGACTTAGGGTGGCGTGGTCAGAAGCGGAAATCTCTTGGATCTAACGAGAGTTGTTTTGACGATCCTCGCTTGTTGAACCCGTGATATTTCTATTTCACAGACGTCGTGATTAAGATGGCCATACCCCTCCATCCGGCCCGTCTTTGCACCCGTGTGAATAGTGCCGGATGCAATCACGTAGATTTTTTCGCCATCATGATCGCTCCAGATCTTATGTAAGGCAGACGCCGCCTGGGTGCTAAACTCCGGATTGCAATATAGTTGTTTCACGTCGGGGCATTCGTCTTTCGTGCAGAAGTGAAATGCGGCCCCTTCGTTGAGCGGCTGATAGATGCCCTCGAACGTGCCGGATTTTCCGTCCATAGATTTCAGTTTGGCGAATAGCTTAGCCGTTCCACTCGGGATGTCTGTATCATCGGACGTGCTCGGCGGTGAACACGCTGCGGTCACTACGATCGAAAGTACGACCACAACGCTTTGGCCGAAGGAGCGCAACGTCTGATAATTGCTCATAAAGTGATCGTGGCAGCGAAGCGTGCCGCGGGCAATCGAGGTGGGAAATTTGTGTGGAATGATCTTTCCCCTTGGCGGAACCCTTCAGTTCGCCTGAGGTCGTTTGGGAGTTCCGAATAGCAGCCATCGCGCGACTTCCCGAGTACTTGCTGTGGATAGTTTGAGGACTGAAAGCGCCACCGCGAATGAAAACGCGTCCGCCGGGAAGCCGACTGGCGACTTTAGGACAGGAAAGCGGCAGATAGGTGCCGTCGGCTGTTGGACGTTCTGCTCCCCTCCCTGGAAGGGAGGGGTCGGGGGTGGGTTGCTCTCGATTTCGTCGAACGGCATCCTCATGCGATGCCCAGAGTCGCGCCCCGCCTGACGGCAAACGCCCGCCGGTTGCGCAACGCGGCCACTGCGGAAGAGCGCGCCTTGTGGCCACGTCTTCGCCACCTGAGTCCTCGCTTCACGCGGCAACTTCCGGTCGGCAGCTATATCCTCGACTTCGCGTGCCGCTCCATCAAGCTTGCGGTCGAACTCGACGGTCGTCAGCATCTCGATGCCGTCGGCTACGATGATACGCGCACGCTGTTCCTCGAAGGCCTCGGCTGGCGAGTCTTGCGGTATTGGAACAGTGACGTTCGCGACAACGCAGACGGCGTAGCCGAGGCGATCATGGCGGCTGTCGAGCACATGACCGGGCCGACCCACCCCCAACCCCTCCCTTCCAGGGAGGGGCTTTAAAGTCCGCTTTCGCCAGATCCGGACATTCCTGATACAAAGCTCACGGGCTTCATACATCCCCACGCCGCCTGCATCACCCCTGCATCGCCCGGTGCTACACCCCCATTATGACCTTCCGCCTCCCCTACGCACTTGCAACGCTCGTGCTGTTCGCGATCGAGGTGGCGATCGCGCTGTTCGTGCATGACCGCTTCGTCCGCCCGCATGTCGGCGACGTGCTCGCGGTGGTGCTGGTGTATCTCGGGCTTCGTGCGCTCACCCGGTTGCCGCGTGTCGGCGCGGTGGTCGTGGCGTTTGCGATCGCGTGTGCGGTCGAGGTTGGGCAGGCGGTCTATCTGGTCGATCGGCTTGGCCTCGCGGGCAATGCGGTCGCGCGCGTTGTGCTCGGCACCGGCTTCGATCCGTGGGATTTCCTCGCCTATCTGGCCGGCGCGGGGATCGCGTTGGTGTGCGATCCCCCACGGTCAGCGCGTCACCAGCTTCCGAAGCCGGGCGCGTCGTTGGCGCCGCCCGGCCCGAGCCGGGTCACGCGCGCGGCGCCGTAGCGGGCGCGTTTGCGCAGGGTGAGCGTCGGCCAGTCGCCGATCGCGTTGGCGGAGACGGGCATCAGCCCCTGGCGGCGATAGGCTTGTGTGACCGACTTGGCCTGCCAGTCGAGCAGCCCGGCGAGAACCAATGTCCCGCCCTCGGCGAGCGCCATCGCGATGGTGGGGGCGAGGCCGATCAGCGGGCCGGCGAGGATGTTGGCGACGATCAGATCATAGGGCGCGCGGCCGATCAGCAGTGGGTGTTCGAGGCCGGGCGCCGCCGCCAGCGCGAGAGCGCCCGGTCCCGCGCCGAGCGGGATGCCGTTTACTTCGGCGTTCTCCTCAGTGATCGAGATCGCGGCGGCGTCGATGTCCGACGCGGTGGCATACGCGCGCGGCCACAGATGCAGCGCGGCGAAGGCGAGCAGCCCGGTGCCGGTGCCGAGATCGAGGATGTTGCGGAAGCGCTTCCCCTGTACCTTCATCGCGTCGAGCGCGAGCAGGCAGCCGGTGGTGGTCTGGTGGTGGCCGGTGCCGAACGCGCGGCTCGCCTCGATGTGGAAGGCGTGCGCGCCCGGCGGCACATCGCCCTTGTTGGCGCTGGTGTGGACGTAGAAGCGCGCGGCGTGGACGGGCT
Source organism: Sphingomonas panacis (assembly GCF_001717955.1). Taxonomy (NCBI): domain Bacteria; kingdom Pseudomonadati; phylum Pseudomonadota; class Alphaproteobacteria; order Sphingomonadales; family Sphingomonadaceae; genus Sphingomonas; species Sphingomonas panacis. The sequence continues at coordinate 476,409 of NZ_CP014168.1, read as the reverse complement.
CGATTCCGGCCTGGCTGAGCGTGATCCAGTCCTCGTCGGGAACGCGCTCGGCCTTGGCCTTTACGGCGGCCGAACTCGGCGCGAGCGCACGCACCGCTGCGACGATCGTGGCGTCGGGCTTGCCGCTGAAATAGGCGTCGAGCCGCCAGCTCAGCGGATCGTCCTCGATCTCCTCGCTGGTGATGATGACGGGGGAGGGATCGAACCCTTCGAGGCCCTCTCCCATGTCGATCGCCTCGGCCTCGGCGCGGGTGCAGGGGAGGGTGAGCTTCCAGCTTTCGGTGGGATCAGCGGACATAGCTGGCTCCGTTCACGTCGATCACCGCGCCGGTCATCGAGGGCGGCGCTTCGAGCGCGAGGAATTTGACGGTGGTGGCGATCTCGGCAGGGTCGGCGACGCGGCCCAAGGGGATGTCGGCGAGAAGTGTATCGCCGCCACGGCTGGCGAGATAGTCCTCGGCCATGCCGGTCATGGTGAAGCCGGGGCACACCGCGAAGGCGAGGATGTTCTCGCGCGCATAGCCGCGCGCGATCGTCTTGGTCATCGCGACCATGCCGGCCTTGGAGGCGGCATAATGCCAGTGCGCCGGGCTGTCGCCGCGATAGGCGGCGCGGCTGGCGACGTTGACGATCCGGCCGGGCGTGCCGCGCGTCTGCCAGTGGAGTACGGCGAGGCGGCAGAGTTCGGCGGAGGCGGTGAGGTTGATGCGCAGGGTGCGCTCCCAGCCGGCGACCCAGTCGTCGCCCTCCAGCGGATTGGCCTCGAACACGCCGGCATTGTTGACGAGCACGTCGATCTCGCCACCGAAGCGGTCGAGCGCGGCGTGCCAGAGCGCGTGCGGCGCGGCAGGATCGCCGAAGTCGGCGGCGATCGTGTTGGCGGCGGTGCTGCGGGTGGCTTGGCCGATCAGCGCAACGCCGGGCAGATCGAGCGCGGTGACGATCGCCGCGCCGATGCCGCGCGACGATCCGGTGAGGAGGATGTTGGTCATGCGGCCTCCTAGAGCAACGCCCGGCTCAGCCGCAAACTTTCTTAAATCACGTCGAGCACCAGCCCGAGATCGCGCGCTTCCTCGGCCTCGATATACCAGTTGGAGGGCGCCTTCTCGCGCAGCGTGTCGAAATCGACCCGGCTGCCTTTGACGAGATCGCGGAAGCCTTCCTCCTCGATCAGGATCGAATGTTCGATCTCGTGGAGGGCGGCCTTGATCGAGGCGACGCACATGCGCAGCGGGCCGTTGATGTCGAGCTGCTTCTGGATCAGCCGCTCGTGGATCATCAGCCGGGTGTGGCGGGTGAGGAAGCGGCGCTCGACCGGGAAGGCCGACATCAAGGTCGCGCCCGCCGAATAGACCGCGACCTTGCCGAGAAACAGGATCTCGCGCCCGTCATGCTCGGTGAGCAGGCGGATATCGTCGGCCATCGTGCGCGCGACCTCGGGATCGCCGCCGAGCGTGGTCAGCGCGATGACGATGGTGCCCTCGCCCGGGCAGGTGTCGAGCGCTTCGCGGAAGGTGGTGTACATCGCCTGATCGACCGTGCCCGACAGGCGGATGTGCGGGCGGGCGAGCAGCGGATAACGGGTCATCGACATGCGCGCGGAAACTGCCCGGCGGCGCGAGAGTTCCCGCCTTCAGCGCGGCGCGATGCGGATTGGCGGATGCGGCGGCTTCGCGCTTTGGTGGCCGATGCATATCGCGCCGATCGCGACGACGCTGCACGCCGCGATCCGCCCGAACGTGAGTCGTTCGTGGAGGAAGACACGGCCGATCAGCGCGGCGAACACCACGCTGGTCTCGCGCAGCGCCGAGACCGATCCCATCGGCCCGAACGCCATCGCGACGATGACGATGCCGTACGCCGCGAGCGAGACGAGGCCGCCGCCCGCCGCCAGCGCGGTTTCGCGCCGGCCGCGGATCAGCGAGCGTCCGTCGCGCAGCAGCACGTAGACCGGCGGCATCAGCACGCCCCACATCAGGCACATCCACACGGTGTAGGCGACGGGCGCGCCCGACAGCCGCGCGCCGATGCCGTCGGTGACGCTGTACGCGCCGATGAAGCAGCCGGTGCCGAGCGCATAGGGCAGGCTGTTCAGCCCGACGCGCCGACCCTGGAACGCGAGCGCGAGGATTCCGCCCGAGACGAGCAGCACGCCGGCCATGCTGATACCGTCGGGCCATTCGCCCGCGAACAGCGCCGCGCCGAGCGACACCAGCAGCGGCGAGGTGCCGCGCGCGATCGGGTAGGTCTGGCCGAGATCGCCGCTGCGATAGGTGCGGACGAGGAACAGATTGTAGCCGACGTGGAGCACCGCCGAGGCGATCGCGCAGCCCCAGCTCGCGCGTGCCGGCATTGGCAGGAAGGGCGCGGCGAGCGCACAGGCGGCGGCGACCGCGATGCACATCACCGTCATCGACCACAGACGGTCGGTGCCGGCGCGCAGCATCGCGTTCCAGCTCGCGTGGAGCAGTGCCGCGAGCAGAACGACGAGGGTTACGCCGATCGACATGCGCTGCGCTCAGCCAGCTTTGCGCGCGAACAGGCTGGTGGCGGGGCGGCCGACCGGGGTGGTCGCGCCGTCGGGGATGCGGCGGTCGAGCGGGGCGAGCCAGCGCGCCGTGCGCGCGCCGATCGCGAGTTTGGGGTTGGAGGCGCGCAGCTTGCCCTGCGTTTCCCATCTGGTGATCAGCGTCGTCGCGTCCTTCGCGGCCGATGCGAAGGGCTGATCCTTGCGAAGCGCGTGGTTGACGAGCGCGTCGCCGAAGAAGGTCCAGTCGCTGTCGGCCTCGCAGCCGAACGAGGAGCGATCGGCGGCGGCGGCGGTCATCACCACGCCGTCGGCGCTGGCGAGCGGGGCCACGAACACGCCCGAATAGCAGGCGCTGACGATCACCAGCCGGCGTTTCAGCCCGAGCGTGGTGAGCATCGCCGCCAACCGCGCCGGTGCGACCGCGCCGACGCCGGACTCGCCGTCCTCATAGACGATGCCGTAGGGCGCGCCGTGGCTGGTGGTGTAGAGGACCAGCACGTCCTCGGTCTTGTCGATCAGCTCGGCGATGCGGGCGAGTGCCGCCGCGATATTGTCGGGCGAGCCGCGTGCGAGCGTATCCGCGCCGCGTCCGTCGGGGCCGGCGAGGACGATCGTTCGGCCGGCGGCATCGTAGCGGCGGGCGAGCACCTTGCCGGCCTCGCGCGCCTCGCGGCCGAACACGGGGTCGCTGTCGAGCCCCGCGACCAGCACATAGGCATCGACCACGCCCTTGCGCTGCGGCTGGAGCGCGGTGAGCGCGCGATCGAGCCGGCGATGTTCGGCGAGTTGCCAGCCGGGGTCTCGGCCATGTTCGAACTGGAAGCCTTCGGCGGCATAGTCGGCGAATTCGTCCTCATCCTGCTCGGCGGCGGGTGGACGCGAGGGCGTGCGCTTGGACGGCTGCGCGGAGGCGGCGACGGAGAGCAGCAGGGCGGCGAGCAGCAGCGCTCGGAGCGGACGCAGGGGCATGCAGGATTTCCAATGGACTGTTCACATGTGCTCGCTTGCGGAGCGCGCGCAGTCAATGCGCAAGCCAAGGGGATCGCGCTTGAAACCTACCCGTCCGGCGCTCTAGGCTGTTGCATCAGAAACGAAAAAGGGTCGCCCTCACCGATGCGCGCCAAGCTCTTCCTGCTCGCTGCCACCGCCCTCGCGCTCAGCCCCGCCGCCGCACAGGTCGGCGACAAGAGCCCGCCCCCGCCGGGCGGCGACATTCCCGCCAAGTTCACCCAGCCCGAGGCGGCGCGCGATTACGTCAAGCGCGAGGTGATGATCCCGATGCGCGACGGCACCAAGCTCTACACCGTCATCGTCTACGCGAAGGGACTGACCAACGCGCCGATCGTGCTGACACGCACGCCGTACAACGCCAAGGGCCGCGCCAACCGGATGGACAGCCCGTCCGAACTCTCGACGCTGCCGCTCGCCGACGAGATGTTCGTCAAGGCGGGGTATATCCGCGTCTATCAAGACATTCGCGGCAAATACGGCTCGGAAGGCCAATATGTCGTCACGCGCCCGGTGATCGGCCCGCTCAACCCGACCAAGGTCGATCACACCACCGACGCCTATGACACGATCGACTGGCTGGTGAACAAGGCCAATTTGCCCGAATCGAACGGCAAGGTCGGCATGATCGGATCGTCCTACGAAGGCTTCACCGTGGTGATGGCGCTGCTCCATCCGCATCCGGCGCTGAAGGTCGCGGCGCCGCAAAGCCCGATGATCGACGGCTGGATGGGCGACGACTGGTTCCATTACGGCGCGTTCCGGCTCGCCAACATCGGCTGGATCGGTTCGCAGACCGGCTACAAGGGCGAGGGCAAGGTGCCGCGCTCGGGCGGGTGGGACGATTACGAGAATTTCCGTAACGTCTCGGCGGGCGATTGGGCGAAGCAATCGGGTTACGACCAGTTGCCGGCGTGGCAGCGGATGGTCGCGCATCCCGCCTATGACTCGTTCTGGCAGGGGCAGGCGCTCGACACGTTGCTCGCGCAAAGCCCGTCCGACGTGCCGACGCTCTGGGAGCAGGGGCTGTGGGACCAGGAGGATATGTGGGGCGCGATCCACAGCTATGAATCGCTCGTCAAGGCCGGCAAGGGCGCGAGCAACTACATCGTGATGGGTCCGTGGCGGCACAGCCAGATCAACCGCGAGGGGCGCAGCCTCGGCGCGTTCCAGTGGAATGGCGACACCGCGCAGCAATATCGCGAGGACATGGTGCTGCCGTTCTTCAACCAGTATCTGAAGGACGGCCCGGCGGTGACTCTGCCGGCGGCGGCGATCTACAATACGGGCGAAAACCATTGGGACAGGTTCAGCCGCTGGCCGCTCGCCTGCGAGAAGGATTGCGCGACGCCGCTGACCCCGCTGTATCTGCAAGCCGGCAAGGGCCTCGCTTTCGAGAAAGCGGCGAGCGGCGGGGATTCCTATGTGTCGGACCCGGCCAACCCGGTGCCGCATCTGCCGCGCCCGGTGAGCTTCAAGGACGGGCGCTGGGGCGACTGGCTGGTGTCCGACCAGCGCTCGGTCGACGGGCGTACCGACGTGGTGAGCTATACGACGCCGGTGCTGACTCAGACGGTGCGCGTGTCGGGCGTGCCGTGGGCGGATATCTTCGCCAAGACGACCGGCACCGACGGCGATTTCGTGGTGAAGATCATCGACGTGTTCCCGGAGGAGAATGCCACCGATCCCAAGATGGGCGGGTATCAACTGCCGATCAGCCTCGATATCTTCCGGGGCCGCTACCGCGACAGTTTCGCCAAGCCCACCGCCATTCCGGCGGGCAAGGTGCAGGAATACAAGTTCCGCCTGCCGGCGGTGAACCACGAGTTCCTGCCCGGCCACAAGATCATGGTGCAGGTCCAGTCCTCGCTGTTCCCGCTTTATGATCGCAACCCGCAGACCTTCGTGCCCAACATCTTCCTCGCCAAGCCGGGCGATTACCGCGCGGCGACGGTGACGATCGAACATGGCGCGGCGGGCGCGAGTTCGGTGCTGCTGCCGGTGGTGCCGGTCGATCAGTCGGCGGCGATGGCGAAGTAAGGCTTGGCAGGGTGCCGGCGGCGTGATCTGCCGGCACCCTGCCGAAGCGCGCGGCGGGCTGCAAAGCTACGCATGCGGGTTGGGCGGATGGTGCGGCAGGGCTCACCGACGAGGAGCGTGCGTGGCACGGGTTCGACAACAAGAGCGATGCTGATCTGGCTTGGTGAGGGTCGGAAGCCCGGTGCAGTCGCGTCTTCCCATCCGTTCGTCCTGAGCGACGTCGAAGGACGTGCCAAACACCGCAGCGCTCTTGGCACGCACTTCGACTTCGCTCAGTGCGAACGGTTGGGAGAAAGCGGTCTCATGCCCAGGAGCCGTTCGCCCCGAGCGACGTCGCGGGGCAGACCGGAGCGCTGGTGTCTCGACTTCGCTCGACACGAACGGGGAGAGGGCGCTCCGTACTGGCCTTAGGGCTGGGCGAAGTCGACCTCCGTGTCGTGGGCGTTGCCGCATGCGGCAGGGGTCGCCCGGCCGGGTGCGAACGGTTGAGAGACGGCGCACCCGTACCCAGGAGCCGTTCGCCCCGAGCGACGTCGAGGGGCAGACCGGAGCGCTGGTGTCTCGACTTCGCTCGACACGACCGGGGAGGGAAGCGTGCCCTGCCTCTATTCGTGTCGAGCTAGCAAAGCGGGGCAGGCACCGCAGCGCTCTTTGCACGCACTTCGACAGGCTCAGTGCGAACGGAGGTGAGAGCGCGCGTCCGATCAGGCTTGAACCCGGAACACCCGCTTGCCCTTGGTGCGGCTGGTCAGGTGGAACTGGAAGCACCGATCGCAGCGATACGGTAGCAACGCGAACGGGGCACGTTCCGCAGTTGCCAGCGCATCCTGCTCCGATGCGAAGCGCGCCTTGCGGCGGCAGATGCTGAGCCGGGTCCGCATCGCGCCCGGTCAGCCCGCAGGCGGGTTGAGCAGCACCCAGAGCCGCGCGATTCGGCCGTCGGTGATCTGCGCGACATCGGCGCCGGTCACCGCGACGGGTCCGTCCTTCGGCCCGGCGTGCCAGTGCAGCGTGCCGAGGCCGTGGTGGCCGACCGCAGGGCCATCGGGGGTGAAGACGAAATCGGGGCCGAACCGATCGAGCAGCGCGCCCGCGATGGCGGAGATCGCGGCGCGGCCTTCGACGATCGCCTCGGGTTCGTACATCACCGGCTGGTCGACGTAGAGTTCCGCCAGCGCCGCCGCGCGCGCGTCGCCGTCGCGCTGGTTGAAGACGCGGTCCAGGTTTGCGCGGAGCAGATGGTCGTAATCGGGTTCGGCGGCGTCCGGCATGGCGAGTCTCCCTCGGTGCGATCAGCGGGTGCGGGCGCGGCCGGCGATAACGGCTTCGGCGAACGTTTCGAAATCGGCGCGGTTCGGCATCATCGAGCGGACGACCGAATGCTTGCCGTCGCTGTGGCGGATGATGAGGAATTTTTGCGACTGGACCTGCTGGATGCGCAGATCGGTGATGCTCGCGAACGGGATCGTCACCGTGTCGCTCGACCAGCGGCCCGCCGGCAGGGTGACGCCGGTGCGGTCGACGACCACCTCGCGCGGCTCGCGCAGCGACATGACGATACCGAACAGGCCGGCGATCACGAAGCCGATGCTGAGCACGCACAGCACCCAGTAGAAGATCGCCGCCTGGCCAGAGTCGAGCGAAATCAGCCCGTTGATGAGCATGCCGCGATCATTGTCCCGCGCCGCATAGCCCAGCACCACCGCGCATACGGCGAAGAACAGCCCCGCCATCGCCATCACCCAAGTCTTGGGGCGATAGGGATAGCGGAGCGTCTCCATCGTTCGCGTTCTTAGTAAACGCGTTTCTTCGGTTTGATATACTCGGCGTCGTCGGTCAGCGTGTAATCGTGGACCGGGCGGTAATCGAGCGTCACCTTGCCGTCCGAGCCGCCCCAGCCGTCGAACCACGAAATCGTGTGCTTCATCCAGTTGGTGTCGTCGCGATCGGGGAAATCCTCGTGCGCGTGGGCGCCGCGCGATTCCTTGCGGGCTTCGGCGCTGGTGATCGTGGCGACCGCCTGGCACATGAGGTTGTCGAGTTCGAGCGTCTCGACCAGATCGGTGTTCCAGATCAGCGACCGATCGGTGACGCGGACGTCCTGAAGGCGCTTGTTGACCTGCTGCATCTTGGCGACGCCTTCGCTGAGCAGCGCGCTGTCGCGGAACACCGCCGCGTGCTTCTGCATCGTGCGCTGCATGTCGAGCCGGATTTCCGCCGTCGTCGAGCTGCCGTTGGCGTTGCGGAAACGGTCGAGCCGCGCGAGCGCGAGATCGGCCGAGTCCTTGGGGAGCGGCTGCTGCGTGGCGTTGGGCTTGAGCGTCTCCTTGAGGTGCAGGCCGGTCGCGCGGCCGAACACGACGAGATCGATCAGCGAGTTCGAGCCGAGCCGGTTGGCGCCGTGGACCGAGACGCACGCCGCCTCGCCGACCGCGAACAGGCCGGGCACGGCGACTTCGGGATCGTCGCCGACCTTGGTGACGACCTGGCCGTGATAGTTACACGGGATGCCGCCCATGTTGTAATGCACCGTCGGCGTGACGGGGAGCGGCTGGCGCGCGAGATCAACACCGGCGAAGATCTTGCCGCTCTCGGTGATGCCGGGAAGCCGTTCGGCCAGCACCTTGGGATCGATGTGATCGAGGTGCAGGAAGATATGGTCCTTGTGCTCGCCGACGCCGCGGCCTTCGCGCATTTCCAGCGCCATCGAGCGCGAGACGACATCGCGCGAGGCGAGATCCTTGGCGGAAGGGGCGTAGCGCTCCATGAAGCGCTCGCCCTCGGAATTGGTGAGATAGCCGCCTTCGCCGCGCGCACCCTCGGTGATGAGAACGCCGGCGCCGTAGATGCCGGTCGGGTGGAACTGGACGAATTCGAGATCCTGCAGGGGCAGGCCGGCGCGCAGCACCATGCCGCCGCCGTCGCCGGTGCAGGTGTGCGCCGAAGTCGCCGAGAAATAACAGCGGCCATAGCCGCCGGTCGCCAGCACCACCGCCTGCGCGCGGAAGCGGTGGATCGCGCCGGTTTCCATGCAGAGCGCGATCACGCCACGGCAGACCGGCACGCCGTCGGCACCCTTCTCCATGATGAGATCGAGCGCGAAATATTCGATGTAGAAATCGGCGTCGTACTTGAGGCTCTGCTGGTAGAGCGCGTGGAGCATCGCGTGGCCGGTACGGTCGGCGGCGGCGCAGGTGCGCTGTACGGGCGGGCCTTCCCCCATGTTCTGCATGTGCCCGCCGAACGGACGCTGGTAGATCGTGCCGTCCTCGTTGCGGCTGAACGGCACGCCGGCATGTTCGAGCTCGTAGACGGCGGCGGGGGCTTCGCGGACCATGTACTCGATCGCGTCCTGGTCGCCGAGCCAGTCGGAACCCTTGACGGTATCGTACATGTGCCACGTCCAATGATCGGGCGTGTTGTTGCCGAGGCTCGCGGCGATGCCGCCCTGCGCGGCGACCGTGTGGCTGCGAGTCGGGAACACCTTGGTGATGCAGGCGGTGCGCAGGCCGGCCTCGGCGCTGCCCATCGTCGCGCGCAGGCCCGAACCGCCGGCGCCGACCACGACGGTGTCGTAGCTGTGGTCGATGATCTTGTAGGCGTCAGACATCAGGCGGGCACTCCGGCGGCGGCGGTGAACGCCACTTTGAGAATCGAGAAGATCGCGATCGCCGAGGTGGCGACCACGAAGAAGTTGAGCGCGAACATCAGCGCGACGCGAGTCTCGGCATGGACGTAATCCTCGATCACGACCTGGAGGCCGAGCCGGAAGTGCCAGAACACCGAGACGATCAGCAGGATCATCGGCACCGCCACCCACGCCGAGGCGAGCCACGGCCGCACCGTCCCGTAATCATAGCCGGGCAGCCGCGCGATGACGATGACGAACCACAGCATCAGGAACAGGTTGGACGCCGCGGTGATGCGATGCGTCAGCCAGTGATGCGCGCCGGCCTTGGCGCTGCCGAGGCCGCGGACGCGGCCGAGTTCCGTACCGCCACGCATTATTTGGCTCCCAGCAGAAAGGCCCAGAACGCGATCGTCGCGAGCACCGAGAAGATGAAGGTCGCCATCGCCGCGCGCTTGGCGCTGTTCAGTTCGTAGCCGGCGCCGGTATCGAGGATGAAGTGGCGGATGCCGCTCGCCATGTGCTGGAAGAACGACAGCGTCAGCCCGACCCCGAAGATATAGCCGAGCACGCCCTTGCCGAATTCGGCGAAGACCATGTGGAACACCGCATAGCTCTGCGGGCCGCCGGCGATCGCCGCGAGCCACCAGACCAGCAGCAACGTGCCGACGGTCGCCATGCCGCTGCCGGTCACGCGGTGGAGAATCGAAACCGTCATATGCGGTCCCCACCTCCAGATGCTGAGGTGCGGGCTTAACGGGCGGGCGGCGGGGCGTTGGCTGGCCAAGGGCTGATCCTCTTACGGGCTGTGGGCGCCGTATTAGTCGGCACACGCCCCGATGCAAGCGCTGCGACGCAATATGGAGTGGCGGAGGCTGGCCGGGGGTTCCTAACCTCGCCTTAACCAGCGTCGCTTTAGCTCGGGCGTTGGGCGCATATTCGCGTCCAGCGCCCGCATTCGGAGTCGTCGCTTGCCCCTCACGGACCTGCCCGCACCCGGTGCCATCGCGGCGACGTTCGATATCGGCGCGCGGATGCGCGCGTTCGACATGGACCCGGCGATGCTGGCGACCTGTCGCGCGTTGTGGGCGATCCTCGAACCCGATGCGCGGGCGATTTCCGAAGGCTATTGGGCGCAGTGGCTGCGCCGCTTTTCCGACGAGCGCGTCTGGGCGCGGCACGAGACCGAGCGGATGATCGAGATCGGCTGCACCTTCCTGCGCGACCGCTTCCTCGATCCCGCCGGGCGCGCGTGGATCGAGTCGATCGAACGCTCGGTCGCTTCGGCGGCGCGCGGCGGCATCGCGCCGATGGCGCTGCTCGCGATGATCTGCGCGAGCGATCAGGTCGCGCTGACGGTGCTGCTCAAGCGGGTCAGCGCGGACGACGCGCGGTTGCCGGCGATGCTCGATGCGCTGATGCGGCTGTCGGCACTGGAGGCCGATGTCACCGGATCGATCTATCGCAGCTATGAGGAGCATGCCGCGCTCGTCGCGCGCGAGCGACTCGCCACCCAGTTCCGCGAGGGCATCACCGAAGTGGTTGAAAGCGCGGCCGAAGGCAGCGCGGCGCTGCGCGCGCATTCGGTGCGGACATCGGCCGCGACTCGCGGGATGCTCGCCAAGACCTCGCAGGTCGCCGCCGCCGCCGAGCAATCGGCGGTGACGATGCGCGATGCGGCGCAGACCGCGGCTGGCCTCATCCGCGCGATCGACGATGCGCGCGGCGAAGTCGAGGCCGCCGCCGAGATCGCCACGCGCGCGTCGGCGCAGGCGAGTCAGGCGGTCGGCATGTCCGAGGCGCTGAGCGATCACGCCAAGTCGATCGAATCGATCCTCGGCCTGATTCGCGATATCGCCGGGCAGACCAATCTGCTCGCGCTGAACGCGACGATCGAGGCGGCGCGCGCGGGCGATGCCGGGCGCGGCTTCGCGGTGGTCGCGCAGGAGGTGAAGAGCCTCGCCAAGCAGACCGCGCGCGCGACCGACGATATCGCCGCCAAGATCGCCGCGATCCAGTCCGCGACGCGATCGACCGTGGTGACCAACGCCTCGATCCAGTCGACCGTCGCCGAGGTGCAGGACAGCGCCAACCGAATCCGCCACGCGATGAAGGCGCAGGCGCAGACCGCCACCGCGATCACCGCCGCCGTCGACGAAACCGCGCGCGCCGCCGATTCGATGTCGCACACCATCGCCGCGATCCGCGAGGATACCGAGAGCGTCGCGTCCGACGTCGATCAGGTCGGGCGCGGCTTCGATACGCTCAACGGCAAGCTCGGCACGCTCAAGACCAGCGCGGCCGATTTCGTTGCGCAGGTCGCCGCCTGAGCCGCCTGCACGGCATCTGCACGGGCGGATGACGGGAAAGTCTTTGGACGGGGCGTGCGCCGGCGCCTAGCGCTTGGCCTCCCTTGTCAGGAGGCTTGCCATGCAGGACGCTATTCGGCCGGAGCGTACCCCGGCCATCAAGATGCTGTTTGCGGGCGTGATCGCGGCCTTGCTCGCGGTGCCGCTCTTCACCGTCTATCTCCTCGTCTACGATCGCCAGGCGCAGTCGCGCACCGCGCGCGCCTCGATCGCCGAAGGGTGGGGCGGGGCGCAGACGATCGCCGGGCCGCTGCTCGCCATTCCCTATCTCGCGCAGACCGAGGAGACGGTGAGCGAAGGCGGCAAGCAGGTGACCAAGACCGCGACCGTATGGCGCACGCTGACGCTGACCCCCGACGTCGCCGCGATCGACTCGACGCTCGCGCCGCAAGTGCGGCGGCGGTCGATCTACGAGACGGTGGTGTATGAAGCGCGCAACCGCGGCACCGCGCGCTTCAGCCTGCCAGCCGATCTCGGCCGCTATGGCGTGGCGCGCGAGGCGCTCGCGCTCGACCGCGCCGAACTGCACTTCGGGGTGAGCGATGCGGGCGGGCTGGTCGGCGCGCCGCCGGTGGTGGCGGTCGAGGGGCGGCGGCTCGCGCTGCAACCGGGAAAGGGGCCGCGCGCGACCGGCGGATCGGGCTTCTTCACCGCGTTCGACGCGAGTACGCTCGGATCGAAGCCGCTTGGCGTCACCTATGATTATCAGGTGCGCGGCAACGGTAGCCTCGCGCTCGCCCCGCAGGGCGGCGACACCGCGTGGACGGTGCGCTCGTCATGGCCGAGCCCGAGCTTCCAGGGTGATCTGCTGCCGGGCACGTCGAACGTGTCGGCCAAGGGTTTCGCCGCGACGTGGCGAGTCGGCAACCTCGCGCTGGGCCGCGCGCTGGTTTCGACCGATGCCGATCAGGCCGCCGACAGCCTGCCGGTGACTCAGGCGCGAGTCGATCTGGTCACGCCGGTCGACGTGTACGATCAGGTCAACCGCTCGGTGAAATATGGTTTCCTGTTCATCGGCTTCACCTTCATGGCGTTCCTGATGTTCGATCTGATCGGCGGCGCGCGGGTTTCGCCGATCGAGCTTGGGCTGGTCGGCGCCGGGCTGGTGCTGTTCTTCGTGATGCTGCTGGCGTTCGCCGAGGTGACGGGCTTCCTGATCGCCTATGTCGTCGCGGCGGCGGCGATCATCGGGTTGCTCACCGCCTATTCCTCGGCGGTGCTGCGGAGCCGAACGCGCGCCGGGTACATCGCGGCGTTGCTCGTCGCTCTGTACGGCGTGCTCTACGTGTTGCTCAGCCTCGAAGCCTATTCGCTGCTGATCGGATCGCTCCTGCTGTTCGCGGCGCTCGCCGGGGTGATGTACCTGACGCGCGGCATGGACTGGGGGCAGCGCGGGTGAGCGCAAACGGGGCGATGCCGGCTGGCATCGCCCCGGATCGTCAGGCTGAGACGCCACCGTCGACGTCGATCGTCGTGCCGGTGATGAACGAAGCCTCGTCGCTGGCGAGAAACGCCGTCACCGCCGCGATCTCCTCGGTGCGGCCATAGCGGCCGAGCGGGATCATTGCGGTGAACTGCTCGGCGATCGCGCCGTCGGCGGGGTTCATGTCGGTATCGACCGGGCCGGGCTGAACCACGTTGACGAGGATGCCGCGCGGCGCCAGATCCCGCGCCCAGCCGCGCGCCAGCCCCGCCACCGCCGCCTTCGAGGCGCCGTAGGGGGCGAGGCCGGGCATGAACGCGCGGTCGCCGTTGATGCTGCCGATGATGATGATCCGCCCGCCATCGTTGATGCGCGGCGCGGCGGCGGCGGTGCCGGCCTGCACGCCGCCGACGTTGACCGCGAAGATCCGCTCGAACGCGGCGCTGTCGGTCTGGTCCACCGCTGCGATCTCGAACACGCCGGCATTGTGGACGAGGATGTCGAGCCCGCCGAGCGAGTCGATCGCCTGTCCGATCGCGGCGGCCTGCGCGGCGGGATCGCCCGCGTTGGCCTGGATGGCGTGGCCGCGACGGCCGGCGGCGGTGATCGCGCCGACGGTGACGTTGGCGGCTTCCTGGTTGCCGGCATAGGTGATGGCGACGTCCGCGCCATCGGCGGCGAGCCGCTTGGCGATGGCGGCGCCGATGCCGCGCGAGCCGCCGGTGACGATCGCCTTCTTGCCTTCGAATCTGGTGCTCATGACGAACTCCTTGCGCAGTCCCGCCGGATGGACGGTCTTTCCGCGTCGCGGCGAAGATGGCGGTGCCGCGCGGCGGATCAAGCCCGCGCGGCGCCGGGCTGACGGCGGGATTTTGGCAAAGGTAAAACGATATCAACACGTTGATGCCGTCAAAAAGAATCTTTACCGATCGGTAGAAAAATCCACGCGTCGCCCCGCACCCGCGTTGTGGCACGCGAGGGAATGTTTGCGAGGCGGCGCATGCTTGTGTAACGGCAGTGCAAAGTCCGGGCGCTTCGCCGCTCACCAGCCACGGGACACCGATCACAATGGCCGAATTCTTCCTTCCCGCGAACAGCAAGCCCAAGGCGACCGGCAAGGTCCACAAGGCGGCTGCGGAGGCGAAGCGCGTCAAGACCTTCAAGATCTACCGCTACGATCCCGATCTCGGCGAAAACCCGCGCTACGACACGTTCGAGATCGATCTCGACACGTGCGGCCCGATGGTGCTCGACGCGCTGATCAAGATGAAGTCCGAACAGGATTCGTCGCTGACCTTCCGCCGGTCGTGCCGCGAGGGCATCTGCGGATCGTGCGCGATGAACATGGACGGCAAGAACGGCCTCGCCTGCACCACCGCGATCGAGGACATCAAGGGCGACATCCGCATCACGCCGCTGCCGCACATGGATGTCATCAAGGATTTGGTTCCCGATTTCACGCATTTCTACGCGCAATATTCGTCGATCAAGCCGTGGTTGCAGACCGTCACCCCCAACCCCGGCAAGGAGCGGCTCCAGTCGCCTGAGGACCGCGAGAAGCTCGACGGCCTGTACGAGTGCATCCTGTGCGCGTGCTGCTCGACCTCGTGCCCGAGCTATTGGTGGAATTCGGACAAGTTCCTCGGGCCGGCGATCCTGTTGCAAGCGTATCGCTGGCTCGCCGACAGCCGCGACGAGATGACCGGCGAGCGGCTCGACCAGCTCGAAGATCCGTTCCGTCTGTATCGCTGCCACACGATCATGAACTGCGCGAACGTCTGCCCGAAGGGGCTGAACCCGGCCAAGGCGATCGCCGAGATCAAGAAGATGGAAGCCGAGCGCGTCCTGTAAGGCACGCGGCATGGGTAACGTTCTCGCCCGGTACAATGCGCTCGTCGCCTCGGGCGAGTTGCGGGTCGATGCCGAGCAGGCGGCGGTGGCGGCGCGGCTCGATTCGCTTGCGGCCGAACTCCAGGCGGTGCCGAAGCGCGGCTCGACGCTGTGGAAGCTGCTTGGGCGCAAGCCCGATCCGGTGCGCGGGCTGTACATCTGGGGCGGGGTCGGGCGCGGCAAGTCGATGCTGATGGACCTGTTCTTCGACAGCCTCGCGATCCGTCGCAAGCGCCGCGTGCATTTCAGCGAATTCATGCTCGAAGTGCATCGCCGAATCGCCGCCGAGCGCGCCAAGGAGGTCGGCGACCCGATCATCCCCGCCGCGCGCGCGATCGCCGAGGAAACGCGGGTGCTCGCGTTCGACGAGATCATGGTGACCAACAGCCCCGACGCGATGATCCTGTCGCGGCTGTTCACGCAATTGCTCGCCGAGGGCGTGACGGTGGTGACGACATCGAACCGGCACCCGAGCGACCTCTACAAGAACGGTCTCAACCGCGAGCATTTCCTGCCTTTCATCGACCTGATCGCGCAGAAGATGGACGTGCTGACGCTCAACGGTCCCGTGGATTACCGGCGCGACCGGCTCGGCAAGATCGATACCTGGCTGGTGCCAAACGGCCCCAAGGCGACGGCGCTGCTGTCGGGCGATTTCTTCCGGCTGACCGACTTTCCGGTCGAGGACCGCGCGCATGTGCCGGCCGAGGACATTCCGGTCGAGGGCGGGCGCACGCTGCATGTGCCCAAGAGCATCAAGGGTGTCGCGGTGTTCTCGTTCAAGCGGCTGTGCGGCGAGGCGCGCGGGGCGGCGGATTATCTCGCGGTGGCGCGGCGCTATCATACCGTGATCCTCGTCGGCATCCCCAAGCTCGGGCCGGAGAACCGCAACGAGGCGGCGCGCTTCGTCGCGCTGATCGACGCTTTGTACGAGCATAAGGTCAAGCTGCTCGCGGCGGCGGATGCGGCGCCGGACCAGTTGTACGAGCGCGGCGACGGCCACTTCGAGTTCGAGCGGACGGTGAGCCGGCTGGAGGAGATGCAGTCGGACGACTATCTCGCGCAGGGGCATGGTTCGGCGGGCGCGGCGTAACGACCCGCCTCTCTCCCTAGGTATGTTCCTCCGCGAAGGCGGAGGCCCAGACTGGACCCCCGCCTTCGCGGGGGAACATGAAAGCCGAGCGGATCGCATTTGGCCCGATCGACATGCGGTGATACCTTTCTCCAACGCTTAGGAGAGGCTCCGTCATGCTCGTCACCACCACCGAAACCGTCCCCGGTCACGCCGTTCGCGCCACACTCGGCCAGGTGTTCGGCGTTGTCGTGCGCAGCCGGGGGCTGGGTGGCAACATCACCGCGAGCCTGCGCTCGATCATCGGCGGGGAGATCCCGGAATATACCCGGTTGATCGAGGAGACGCGGCGCCATGCGATCGACCGGATGGTGCAGAACGCGACCCTGATGGGCGCCAATGCCGTCGTGATGATGCGCTTCGACTCGGGGGCGATCGCGCAGTCGATGAACGAGGTGGTGGCGTATGGCACCGCCGTCATCCTCGATCCGGCGCCCGAGTGATGCTGCGCGTGTTCGTCACCGTCGCGGCGATGGTCGCGTTCACCGTGGCGCTGATCGTGGTCGTGATGGTGCCCTCGCAATGGCCGGTGCTGATCTGGACCGGGGTGGTGCTGGCGGGCGTGCTGTTCGAGCGGGCGCGCTACGGTGCGGCGCGCGAGCGGCCAGTGGGCGGGGACTGGCGCCCAACGCCGGAGCGGTTCATCGACGATGCTTCGGGCAAAGTGATGGTGGTGTGGATCAGCCCGAGCAGCGGCGAGCGTCGCTATGTCGAAGATGGCGCGCCTATTAATGCACTTGCGAATAAGTTGCAATAATTAGCGTGGCGATGAAACCTTTAGCGGTTGCCCTCGCGCCCAAACCGGCCTAAGCCGCGCCGCGTCAGATGGCACAAAAGCCGCGCGCGCGGCTCTTAACGATCCGGAAAGGATGACAATGGCCCGCAAGAAGATCGCGCTTATCGGCGCAGGCAATATCGGCGGCACGCTCGCCCATCTCGCCGCGCTGAAGTCCCTTGGTGATATCGTCCTGTTCGACGTGGTCGAGGGCGTTCCGCAGGGCAAGGCGCTCGATCTCACGCAGTGCGCGCCGGTCGAGGGTTTCGACGCCAAGATCATCGGCACCAACGATTATGCCGATATCGCGGGCGCGGACGTCATCATCGTCACCGCCGGCGTCGCCCGCAAGCCGGGCATGAGCCGCGACGATCTGCTCGGCATCAACCTCAAGGTGATGAAGTCGGTCGGCGAGGGCATCAAGGCCAATGCGCCCGACGCGTTCGTGATCTGCATCACCAACCCGCTCGACGCGATGGTGTGGGCGCTGCGCGAATTCTCCGGGCTTCCGGCCGAGAAGGTCGTCGGCATGGCCGGCGTGCTCGATTCGTCGCGCTTCTCGGCGTTCCTGGCCGAAGAATTCCAGGTTTCGATCAAGGACGTCACCAGCTTCGTGCTCGGCGGCCACGGCGACACGATGGTGCCGGTGATCGAATATTCGACCGTGTCGGGCATCCCGGTTCCCGATCTCATCAAGATGGGCCGTTCGACTCAGGAGAAGATCGACGCGATCATCAAGCGCACGCGCGGCGGCGGCGGCGAGATCGTCGCTTTGCTCAAGACCGGCTCGGCTTTCTATGCCCCGGCGACCAGCGCGATCTCGATGGCGGAGAGCTATCTCTACGACCAGAAGCGCGTGCTGCCGGCGGCGGTGAACCTTACCGGCCAGTATGGCGTCGACAACCTCTATGTCGGCGTGCCGGTGGTGATCGGCGCGGGCGGTGTCGAGCAGATCGTCGAGATCGCGCTGTCGGACGAGGCCAAGGCGAACCTCGACGTCTCGGTCGAGGCGGTCAAGGAACTGCTGGTCGCGTGCAAGGCGATCGACCCTTCGCTGAACTGATCTGATCTGACCCCGGCGGCGCGGACGGTTCCGCGTCGCCTCGACTCCTCGTTTCAGGGAAACGCGCCGCATGAGCATTCTCGTCGACAAGAATACCAAGGTCATCACGCAGGGCATGACCGGTGAGACCGGCAGCTTCCACACGCAGACCGCGCTGGCGTATGGCACGCAGATGGTCGGCGGCGTGACGCCGGGCAAGGGCGGCACCACGCACCTCGACCTGCCGGTGTTCAACACCGTGCTCGAAGCCAAGACCAAGACCGGCGCCGACGCGTCGGTGATCTACGTGCCGCCGCCCTTCGCGGCCGATTCGATCCTCGAGGCGATCGACGCCGAGATCCCGCTGATCGTCGCGATCACCGAGGGCATTCCGGTTCTCGACATGGTCAAGGTGAAGCGCGCCCTGTCGGGCTCCAAGTCGCGGCTGATCGGCCCGAACTGCCCCGGCGTGCTGACGCCGGGCGAGTGCAAGATCGGCATCATGCCGGGCAACATCTTCTCCAAGGGTTCGGTGGGCGTTGTTTCGCGCTCGGGCACGCTTACCTATGAGGCGGTGTTTCAGACGACTAACGCCGGCCTCGGCCAGACGACGGCGGTCGGCATCGGTGGCGATCCGGTCAACGGCACGAACTTCATCGACGTGCTCGAACTGTTCCTCGCCGACGACGCCACCCAGTCGATCATCATGATCGGCGAGATCGGCGGCTCGGCCGAAGAGGAAGCCGCGCAGTTCCTGCGCGACGAGGCCAAGCGCGGCCGCAAGAAGCCGATGGCCGGCTTCATCGCGGGCCGCACCGCGCCTCCGGGGCGTCGCATGGGCCATGCCGGTGCGATCGTTTCGGGTGGCCAGGGCGGCGCCGAGGACAAGATCGCGGCGATGGAAGCCGCCGGCATCAAGGTGGCGGACAGCCCCTCGCTGCTCGGCGAGACTTTGGTCGCGGTGCTGAAGGGCTAAACAACGTCGCCCCGGCGGAGGCCGGGGTTGCCGCGTGGGGGCGTGGCGGGCGTTGCGTATTTTCTGCTGACGGCCCCGGCCTCCGCCGGGGCGACGAAGGATAATCCGATGGGCTTCGAAGGCCAGGATTTCGGTGATATCGCAGCCGGGGTAAGCCCGGCATTCATCGAGACGCTTTACGCGCGCTACCAGACTTCCCCCGAAAGCGTCGAGCCGGCGTGGCGGAGCCTGTTCGACGGGCTCGACGGCATCGCGCAGAACCCGAGTTGGGAGCGCGCGAGCTGGCCGCTGACCAGCACCGACGATCTGACCGCCGCGCTCGACCCGACCCAGATGGAAGCGGCGCCCAAGCCCGCGAAGGGTGGCGCCAAGCCGGCGACCGCGCCCGCCGCCGCGCCGGCATCGCAAGCCGATATCGTCCGCGCCGCCGCCGATTCGATCCGCGCGCAACTGCTGGTGCGGACCTACCGCGTGCGCGGCCACCTCGCCGCGACGCTCGATCCGCTCGGCCTGTCCTCGCGCGAGCTGCCTGCCGATCTGACGCCGGAATATCACGGTTTCTCGGGCGCGGACCTCGACCGCAAGGTCTATATGGGCGGCACGCTCGGCATGGAATGGGCGACCGTGCGCGACATCGTCGCGACGCTGCGCGCCAATTACTGCGGCAATGTCGGCCTTGAATATATGCACATCGCCGATGTCGAGGAGCGCCGCTTCCTCCAGGAGCGCATGGAGGGCCAGGACAAGGCGATCGAATTCACCGATATCGGCAAGAAGGCGATCCTCAACAAGGTGATCGAAGCCGAGCAGTGGGAACGCTTCTGCGGCAAGAAATATGTCGGCACCAAGCGCTTCGGCCTCGACGGTGGCGAGAGCATGATCCCGGCGCTGGAAAGCGTCATCAAGTCGGGCGGCGCGCTCGGCGTGCGCGAGATCGTGTTCGGCATGGCGCATCGCGGCCGCCTGAACGTGCTGTCGAACGTGATGGCCAAGCCGTTCCGCGTGATCTTCCACGAATTCGGCGGCGGATCGGACAATCCCGATGACGTGGCCGGATCGGGCGACGTGAAGTATCACCTCGGCACCTCGACCGACCGCGAGTTCGACGGGATCAGCGTGCATATGTCGCTGGTCGCCAACCCCTCGCACCTCGAAGCCGAAGATCCGGTCGTGCTCGGCAAGGTCCGCGCGATCCAGACGATCGCGGGCGATCTCAACGAGCACAAGGCGTCGCTGCCGGTGCTGATCCACGGTGACGCGGCGTTCGCGGGCCAGGGCATCGTGTGGGAGTGCCTCGGTTTCTCCGGCATCCGCGGGTACAATACCGGCGGCTGTCTGCACTTCATCATCAACAACCAGATCGGCTTCACCACCAGCCCGCAGTTCGCGCGGTCGTCGCCCTACCCGAGCGATGTGGCGAAGGGCGTTCAGGCGCCGATCTTCCACGTCAACGGCGACGATCCCGAGGCGGTGACCTTCGCCACCAAGATGGCGATCGAGTTCCGCCAGCGCTTCCACCGCGATGTGGTGATCGACATGTGGTGCTATCGCCGCTTCGGCCACAACGAGGGCGACGAGCCGGGCTTCACCCAGCCGCTGATGTACGCGAAGATCCGCCAGCATCCGCCGGTGAGCGAAATCTACGGCCAGAAGCTGATCGAGCAGAACGTGGTCGACCGCGCCTGGATCGACAGCGCGGTGAGCGAGTTCACCACGCTTCTAGAGGGCGAGTTCGAGGCGGGCGCTTCGTACAAGCCCAACAAGGCGGACTGGTTCGCCGGCCGCTGGTCGGGGCTGCACGCGCCGGCCGATGCCGAGACCTCGCGGCGCAGCGTCGAGACCGGGATCGAGCAGAAATTGTTCGATTCACTCGGCCGCACGCTGACCACGGTTCCCGAGGATCTGACGATCCACAAGACGCTCGCCCGCGTGCTCGATGCCAAGCGCGAGATGTTCAAGAACGGCGCCGGCTTCGACTGGGCGACCGGCGAGGCGCTCGCGTTCGGGTCGTTGCTGTCGGAAGGCTATGGCGTCCGGCTGTCGGGGCAGGACTCGGGGCGCGGCACGTTCAGCCAGCGTCATGCGGTGTGGACCGACCAGACCGACGAGCACAAATATCGCCCGCTCGAGACGATCCCGCACGGCACGTTCGAAGTGCTCGACAGCCCCTTGAGCGAATATGGCGTGCTCGGCTTCGAATATGGCTATGCGCTGGCCGACCCGAAGACGCTGGTGCTGTGGGAAGCGCAGTTCGGCGATTTCGCCAACGGTGCGCAGATCATGATCGACCAGTTCATCGCGTCGGGCGAGAGCAAGTGGCTTCGCGCCAACGGCCTGGTGATGCTGCTGCCGCACGGCTACGAAGGGCAGGGGCCGGAGCATAGCTCGGCGCGGATCGAGCGGTTCCTCCAGTTGTGCGCGCAGGACAATATCCAGATCGCCAACTGCACCACGCCGGCGAACTATTACCATTTGCTGCGCCGGCAGATGCACCGTCCGTTCCGCAAGCCGTTGGTCGTGTTCACGCCCAAGTCGCTGCTGCGCCACAAGCTTGCGGTGTCGAAGACCGCCGAGTTCCTCGGCGACAGCCACTTCAAGCGGCTGCTGTCCGATCCGTCGGCGCCGGCGGATGCCGATGTCACCCGGCTGGTGCTCTGCACCGGCAAGGTCGCCTATGATCTGATCGAGGCGCGCGACGCGGCCGAGGACAAGAACACCGCGATCGTGCGTGTCGAGCAGCTCTATCCGTTCCCGAGCGAGGCGCTGACCAAGCGGTTCCAGAACCTGCCCAACCTCGAGACGGTGGTGTGGGCGCAGGAAGAGCCGAAGAACAACGGCGCATGGAGCTTCGTCGAGCCGTTCATCGAGGCGAGCCTCGTCGCGGCGGGTGGCCCGGTACAGCGTCCGCGCTACGCCGGCCGCGCGGCGGCGGCGTCGCCGGCGACCGGCCTGATGAAGCGCCATCTCGTCGAGCAGGGTGCGCTCGTCGCCGAGGCGCTCGGCCACAATGTGCGCGGCGAAATCCGTCGCACGCGGAAGACCTGACGCGACTGGCCGCTCCCCTGGGGGGCGGCCTTTCGATGGATGAAGTGCGCACGATACCCCCGGTGCGCGAACTGACCCCGGCCGCAGCCGGGAACGAGGAAGATAGCGATGGCAACCGAAGTCAAAGTCCCCGTTCTGGGCGAATCGATCACCGAAGCGACGTTGGGCGAATGGCTCAAGAAGCCGGGCGAGGCGGTGCAGGCCGATGAGCCGATCGCCAGCCTCGAGACCGACAAGGTCTCGGTCGAAGTGCCGTCGCCGGTCGCCGGCGTGATGGGCGAATGGGCGGTCAAGGTTGGCGACACGGTCGAAGTCGGCGCGATGATCGCGACGATCGAGGCTGGTGACGGCTCGGCCGCCGCCAAGCCTGCCGCTGCACCGGCTGCTGCACCCGCCGCGACCGCTGGCCAGCAGGCGCCCGCGCAGCCGAGCTCGGACACGCCCGCCGCGCTGTCGCCGTCGGTGCGCCGCGCCGTGCTCGAGACGGGGGTCGATCCGTCGAACCTCAAGGGCACCGGCAAGGATGGCCGCCTGACCAAGGACGACGTGCTCGCCGCCAAGCCCGCGCCCGCCGCCGCCGCGCCGGTGCCGGTTGCGCCTTCGGTCGCCGCCGCGACCGGCCGCAAGGAAGAGCGCGTCCGCATGACGCGGCTTCGCCAGACGATCGCCAAGCGCCTCAAGGACGCGCAGAACACCGCCGCGATGCTCACCACCTTCAACGACGTCGACATGACGGCGGTGATCGAGGCGCGTGCCAAGTACAAGGATCTGTTCGAGAAGAAGCATGGCGTCCGGCTGGGCTTCATGGGCTTCTTCACCAAGGCCGCGACGATGGCGCTGAAGGACATCCCCAGCGTCAACGCCTCGATCGAGGGTGACGAGATCGTCTATCACGATTACGCCGATATCTCGGTGGCGGTGTCGGGCCCGGGCGGGCTCGTCGTGCCGGTGATCCGCGATGCCGACCAGATGTCGGTCGCGCAGATCGAGAAGACGATCGGCGATTTCGGCAAGCGCGCCAAGGACGGCACGCTCAAGATGGACGAGATGAAGGGCGGCACCTTCACCATCTCGAACGGCGGCGTGTTCGGCTCGCTGATGTCGACCCCGATCATCAACCCGCCGCAGGCCGCGGTGCTTGGGCTTCACCGCATCGAGGAGCGGCCGGTGGTGCGCGACGGTCAGGTCGTGGTGCGACCGATGATGTACCTCGCGCTCAGCTATGACCATCGCCTGATCGACGGCCGCGAGGCGGTCACGTTCCTCGTCGCGCTGAAGAACGCGATCGAAGACCCGACGCGCATTTTGATCGACCTGTAACTATATATTCCGTGTGCTCCCGCGAAGGCGGGAGCCCAGTCTGGGCTCCCGCCTTCGCGGGAGCACAAAAAGGCGTTAGACAATGGCTGAATTCGACTTTGACGTTCTGGTGATCGGCTCCGGCCCCGGCGGCTATGTCGCGGCGATCCGCGCGGCGCAGCTCGGGCTTCGCACCGCGTGCGTCGAGAGCCGCGAGACGCTGGGTGGTACGTGCCTCAACGTCGGCTGCATCCCGTCCAAGGCGATGCTGCACGCGTCGGAATATTTCGACGCGGCCGCCAATGGCACGATGGCCAAGATGGGCATCAAGGTCACGCCCGAGCTTGATCTGCCGGCGATGCACGCGCAGCGAATCGATGCCGTCACGCAGCTCACCGGCGGGATCGCCTATCTGTTCAAGAAGAACAAGGTGACGTGGCTGAAGGGCCGTGGCGCGTTCGTCGATGCGCATACCGTTCAGGTCGGCGAGCAGACCGTCACCGCCAAGGATATCGTGATCGCCACCGGATCGTCGGTGACGCCGCTGCCGGGTGTCACCGTCGACCAGACGGTCGTGGTCGATTCGACCGGCGCGCTCGAACTCGGCAAGGTGCCCGAGCATATGGTCGTGATCGGCGGCGGCGTGATCGGGCTCGAACTCGGCAGCGTGTGGCGCCGGCTCGGCGCCAAGGTGACGTGCATCGAATATCTCGACCAGATCCTGCCCGGCTTCGACGGCGATATCCGCAAGGAAGCCAACAAGATCTTCAAGAAGCAGGGCATCGAGTTCAAGCTGTCGACCAAGGTGACCGGCGTTTCGGTGAGCGGCGATACCGCCAGCATCACCGTCGAACCCGCTGCCGGTGGCGAGGCCGAGACGATCACCGCCGATTGCGTGCTGGTGGCGATCGGGCGCCGTCCCAACACCGATGGCCTCGCGCTCGACAAGGCCGGGCTTTCGGTCAACGCGCGCGGCCAGATCGACACCGATCACCGCTTCCAGACGACCGTCCCCGGCATCTGGGCGATCGGTGACGTCATCCCCGGCCCGATGCTCGCGCACAAGGCCGAGGACGAAGGTATCGCTGTCGCCGAGAATATCGGCGGGCTGACCGGCATCGTGAACCACAATGTCATCCCAAGCGTGGTCTACACCTGGCCCGAAATCGCCGGCGTCGGGCTGACCGAGGAAGCCGCCAAGGAAAAGGGCGAGATCAAGGTCGGCAAGTTCCCGATGGCGGGCAACAGCCGCGCGAAGACCAACCACGAGCCGGACGGCTTCGTGAAGATCATCGCCGATGCCAAATCGGACCGCGTGATCGGCGTCTGGGCGATCGCCGTCCCGGCCGGCACGATGATCGCGGAAGCCGCGCTCGGCATGGAAATGGGCGCGACCAGCGAGGACATCGCCTACACCTGCCATGCGCATCCGACGCATTCGGAAGCGATCAAGGAGGCGGCGATGGCAGTGCGCGGCAAGGCCATTCACATTTAAGCTGGGCTTAAATGTGAATCCAAAGGCCTTGCCCGGCCGGTGGCGCTTCGGCGCCGGCCGACGCGGGCTTTGCCCGCGGCGCTGACCGATCTCGAGGTTGCCCCGGCGGAGGCCGGTTCTTGGCGGCTGGTTTGCGCCAAACATAGCGGCCCCGGCCTTCGCCGGGGCGACGGGTGGTGGCGCGGTGCCTTGCTCGCGTATAAGCCACACCCCATGCAACCAGCACTTCCCTGGCAGGTCGGATCGATCCTTCCGTGGCTCGATCTGTTCGGCATCGCGGTGTTCGCCAGCACCGGCGCGCTGGCGGCGACTCAGCGCAACCAGACGCTCGTCACTGCGACCTTCTTCGCGCTGATAACGGGTGTGGGTGGCGGATCGGTGCGCGATCTGCTGATCGGCGTGCCGGTGTTCTGGGTGCATGATCCGCTGGTCGCGGGGGTGTGTCTCGGCGTCGCGGTGCTGGTGTGGTGGACGCCGGTGCGGTGGTGGCGGGGCGCGACGCTGGCGTGGCTCGATGCGGTCGGGCTGGCGGCCTATGCGGTGTTCGGCGCGGCCAAGGCGCTCGCGTTCGGGGTGCCGCCGATCCCGGCGGCGCTGATGGGAGTCGTAACCGCCTGCGTCGGCGGGATCATCCGCGATGTGCTGGCGGGCGAGCCGTCGATCCTGATGCGGCCCGAACTGTATGTGACGGCGGCGGCGCTGGCGGCGGGATCGCATGTCGCGCTGGTCGCGCTCGGCGTGCCGCCGACGATGGCGGCGCCGATCGCGGCGATCGCCGGCTTTGCGCTGCGGGCGGCGGCGATCCGGTGGCGGATCGCACTACCGGCGTACGGACGCAGCGACGATCAGGCGACGCCGACGCCGCCCGCCAGATAATCCATCTTGCCGATGCCGACGCCCTTCATGCGCAGCAGCGCATAGGCGGTGGTGACGTGGAAGAAGAAGTTGGGTAGCGCGAAATCGGTGATGTAGCTGGCGCCGGTGAAGGTCAGCTCGGTTTTGGGCAGCTTGAGGATCACCTCGGCATCCTCGCGCCCGTCGAAGCCGGCGGGATCGACGCTCTCGAGATAGGCGACCGTCTTGGCAATCCGCGCGCGCAACTCGGCGAGCGTGGTCTCGTCATCGGCCATCGGCAGCGCCGGAGCATTGCCGACCCGCATCGCGGCGAACTTGGCAGTGTCGCAGGCGATCTGCACCTGGCGGGTGAGCGGCTGCATGTCCTCGATCAGCCGCGCCTCGGCCAAAGACTGCGCGTCGATGCCGCAATCGATCGCCTTGGCGAGCAGGTGATCGAGGTTCTTCAGGCCACGGACGAAGATCGGCACGGACACGCTATAGAGGCTGGGCACGGATCGCTTTTCCCTTCTTCGCGCGCTCCGGGACCGTCCGGCGGCGCCGCGCCGACATGGGCGCGTGCCGCCGGGCCGGCAAGTGCCTATCGCTGGTCGTGGCGCGGGTTTTCGGGGCGTGCGGGGTGAGGCGGCTGCGGCGGGTGTGGCGGGTGCGCCTGCGCACGCTGCGCCAGCGCCTGCTGCCGCGCGGCCTGCGCCTGTTGCTGGGCGGCGGCGTGGGCTTGCGCACGTTGCGCCTGTTGCGCAGCGCGCGCCTGGGCGGCGCGCTGCTCGCCTTGCGCGCGTTGCTGCTCGGCGGCCTGCTGGCGGGCGGCTTGCGCCTGCTGGCGCTGCCGCTGGAGATCGTCGCGACGCTGCTCGACTGCCTGCCGGCGATCGGCCTGTGCCTGTTGCCGCTGCTGCGCCATCGCCTGGTGGCGGGCGGCCTGGGCTTGCTGGCGCGTGATGTCGCGCTGGTGTTCGGTCTGTTGGCGCTCCGCTTGCGCCCGTTGGCTGGCGGCCTCGCGCTGCTGGCGGATCGCCTGCTGGCGGGCTGCGACGGCTTGCTGACGTTGCACCTGGGCCTGCTGCTCCGCCTGCCGGCGCTGGTCGAGACGTGCGCGCTGCTGATCGTCGCGCTGGCGGGCGGCCTGCTGTTCGGCGAAGCGCTGTTGCTGGGCGTGTTGCTCGGCGGCGTGTTGCCGCTGCTGCTGGACGACGATGGCCTGTTGCTGCTGCACGCGCTGTTGCTGCTGGAACTGCGCGTCGCGCGCGAATGCGGCATTGCGTTGCTGGTCGATGCGCGCCTGTTGGCGGAAGGCGGCCTGCTGCGCGTAAAGCTGTGGTGGCGCATCGCGACCGCCCTGCTGTTGCCAGCGATCGAAGCGTTGCGCGGCTTGCGCGCGCCGATCGCGTTCGGCGGCGAGCTCGGCGGCGGCTTCGGCATCGTGGCCGGCGCGATAGGCGCGCCACTGCGCATCGTCCTCGCGCGCGCGGTCCCAAGCGGCGCGCTGGCGGGCGATCTGCTCGCGGCGTTCGGCCCATTGCGCGGCGACGACACCGCGCCGTTCGCGCTGGCCCGCCGCCACATACAAGGCGCGCGCGCGGGCATAATAGCGCGCGGCATCGTCCGCGCGCTGCTGCGCCTGGGCGGCGGCAAGCGCGCGGCCATTCTGATAGACCGTCACGACCCGTCCGTCGGAATAGCCGTAACTGTAATAGGGATCGCGCACGAGATACGGTGCGTCGTCGCCGGGCTGGTAGTAATAATAGCGGTAGCCGTCATCGACCGGCTCGGCATAGGTGCGATAGCCGCCCGCCAGTTCCCAGCCATAGGGCTGGACGCCGCCGTCATAATCGAACGCATAGTCGGGCGGTGCGTCGCCGATCGTGTCGCTGATCCGGTCGGCGCGGTCGATCCAGGCATAGGTGTCCGCCCGCGGCGCCGGCGTGTACGCGATCCGCCGTGTCAACGGCAGCGCGGCGGCGGCGGGGGCGGTGCGGACCGGCGCGGCTGGGCCGCCGACGAGCGGCTGGACCTGCGGCAGCGGGGGCAGCGCCGCGTCGTTGCCGATCGCGACGGCGGTGTTGCCGGTCGCGGCCTGCTCGTTCTGGGCGGCCTGCTGGCCGCACGCGGCGAGCGCCAGCGCGCTGACGGTGATGAACATGGCTCGCGCTCGAAACATCGCTCGTGCTCCTTCGAAGGTCGAAACGGCCTCGCAACGTCGCACAACGCGTCTGAACGCGATCTGGCTTCATCGTTCATGCCGCGTTTGGGTAGAGCGCGCTTTGCTAGGCGCGTATTTTGGACATAGGATCGGGTGATGACTCCTGCACTTTCCGCCCGCGGCGCGTTGCGCACCGCGACAGCGGCGCATCACGACCGGGTCGACGCCGTCTTTTCGCGCGCCGACCTGGCCAACCGCGATCACTATGCCCGCTTCCTGCAAGCGCAGGCGGGGGCGTATTTGCCGGTCGAAGCGGCGCTTGAGCGCGCCGGTGCGGCGCGGCTGGTGCCCGATTGGGAGGCACGCCGCCGCTCGCACCGGCTCCGCGCCGATCTGGCGGCGCTCGGCATCGCCGTGCCCGATGACGGCGCAGACATCGCGTTCGACGACGATGCGGCGGTGCTCGGCGGGGTATATGTGCTGGAAGGGTCTCGGCTGGGCGGGGCGATGCTAGCGCGCGGCGTACCGGCGGCGTTTCCGAAGAGCTTCCTTACTCCAGATCAATCCGCCAGTTGGCGGCATCTGCTAGACCTCCTGGAACATAAGGTAATTGGGCCCGCCGAACGATCGTCGGCGATCGAATCGGCGTCTCGAGTGTTCTTGCTCTTCGAAAGCAACGGGCTACGCTATCTGAGGGCGGACTGAGTGGACGAAAACGAACGGGTCGATCTGACCAATTGCGATCGCGAGCCGATCCATATCCTTGGTGCGATCCAGCCGATCGGCTTCCTGCTCGCGCTCACTGCCGACTGGATCGTCGCGCGGACATCGGCGAACACCGCCGACTTCATCGGTTTCGCGCCCGCCGATCTGATCGGCCGCCCGGTGGCCGAGATCTTCGAGGCGCGCGTCGTCCACGATCTGCGCAATCGCGCCGCGATGCTGCGCGGCGTCGACGCGGTCGAGCGGATGTTCGATTGCGAGATCGTGCGCGGCGGGCGCGGCTTCGACGTGGCGATTCACCTATCGGGCGGGCAGATCGTGATCGAGGCCGAGCCGGCGTCGAGCGAACATGGCGATGCCACCGGCATGGTCCGCTCGATGATCGCGCGGCTCGACCAATGCGCGGATTTCCCCGCGTTCTTCCGCGAAGGCGCGCGCCAGATCCGCGCGTTGACCGGGTTTGACCGGGTGATGGTGTACCGCTTCTCGGCCGACGGCGCGGGCGAAGTGGTGGCGGAGGCGGTGCGCGCCGGCATCGGCCGCTTCCTCGGGCTGCGCTATCCGGCGAGCGACATCCCGGCGCAGGCGCGCGAACTCTACAAGCGCAATCTGCTGCGCATCATCGCCGATGTGAACGCGACGCCGGTGCCGATCGTACCGACCCGCGACGCGGCGGGTGCGCCGCTCGACCTGTCGCTGTCGGTGCTGCGATCGGTGTCGCCGATCCACATCGAATATCTCAAGAACATGGGCGTCGAGGCGTCGATGTCGGTGTCGATCATCGTCGACGGCGCATTGTGGGGGCTGTTCGCCTGCCACCATTATGCGCCGCTATGCCCCTCGTTCGAGCGGCGATCGGTGAGCGAATTGTTCGCGCAGATGTTCGCGATGCGGCTGGAGAGCCGGGAGCGGCAGGCGACGGTCGAATACGAACGGCGCGCGCGCGATATCTCCGATCAGTTGCTCGGCGCGGTCGCGTCGGACGAGACGTTGCTCAAAGACCCCGACTGGCTCGGCGATATCCTGACGCATGCGATTCCCGCAGACGGTGTCGGCGTGTGGATCGCGGGCAACCATGCGTTTTCGGGGACGACGCCGCCGCTCGACGATTTCCGCCGGATCATCCGTGCGCTCAACGGCACCGCGGCGGGCAAGGTCTATGCGACCGACCATATCGCCGGGCTGGTGCCGGGCGCGGAAAGCTTCGCGTTCGATGCGGCGGGGCTGCTGGCGATCCCGATCTCGCGTTCGCCGCGCGATTACGTCGTGCTGTTCCGCTCGGAACTGGTGCGCTCGGTGCGGTGGGCGGGCGACCCGCACAAGCCGGTCGAATACGGCCCCAACGGCCCGCGGCTCACCCCCCGGCGGAGCTTCGAGGAGTGGAAGGAGCATGTCGAGGGGCGTTCGCAGCCCTTCACCGCTTCGGAAATCCGCGTCGCGGAGACGCTGCGGGCGACGCTGATCGAGGTGGTGTTGCGGCTCGCCGACGAAGCCTCGGCCGAGCGGCAGCAGGCGGGCGCTCGGCAGGAATTGCTGATCGCCGAACTCAACCACCGCGTTCGCAATATCCTCGGCGTGATCCGGGGGTTGATCCGGCAGTCGCAGCCGTCCGACGATGCGGTCAAGGATTACGTCAAGATGGTCGACGGGCGAATCCACGCGCTCGCGCGCGCGCACAACCAGATCACCGACGACCATTGGGGGCCGGCGCCGATCCAGGCGCTGATCGATGCCGAAGCCGCCGCCTTCGTCGACGAGTATGAGCGCGTGATTTCGGAAGGGGCGCCGGTGCTGCTCAATCCGCAAGCCTATTCGACGATGGCTTTGGTGATCCACGAACTCGTCACCAACTCGACCAAATACGGCAGCCTGTCGGTGCCCGAAGGACGGGTGCGGATCGACTGGCGTCGCAACGACGACAACGATCTCGTGCTGACCTGGCGGGAAAGCGGCGGGCCGCCGGTGCAGGCGCCGACGCGCAAGGGCTTCGGCACGACGATCATCGACCGGTCGGTGCCCTATGACCTCGGCGGGGCGGCGAAGGTCGTGTACGAATCCGATGGGGTGGAGGCGTTTTTCCGCATCCCGGCGCGGCATGTCTCGCAGGCGAAGAGCGTCGCGGGGCTGGCGATCCGCTATCCGCGCCCGTCGCCCGGCCACCCGCAGCCGCTGCCGCACAAGGTGTTGGCCGGGCTCGACGTGTTGCTGGTCGAGGACAGCCTCATCATCGCGCTCGACGCCGAGGATATCGCGACTCGGCTGGGGGCCGAGACCGTGACGACGGTGGCGACGGTCGAGGGCGCGCTCGACGCGATCGAGCAGCATATGCCGGGCGTGGCGATGCTCGACATCAACCTCGGCGACCGCAACAGCTTCGCGATCGCCGACCGGCTGATGACGCTCGGCGTGCCGTTCGTGTTCGCGACCGGCTATGGCGAGCAGGCGCAACTGCCGGCGGACCATCGCGGGCGGACCGTCGTGCAGAAGCCGTATACGCTGGAGAATGTCGCGCGCGCGCTCGACGCGCTGATCGGCAGCCATCGGGGCGTGGGCGACTAAGCGCCCTCCCTCTCCCGATGGGAGAGGGAGGGTTGTAGCGTACCGATCAGAACGCCGCGCTGACCGAGAACAGCACCTTGCCCGAGGCGATCGACTTGCCGTCCTTGGTGCTGGAGAAGTTCGGCTGGAGGTACAGCGAATCGCGCCACTTGATGTCGGTGCCGACGAAGGCGATGCCGAGCGTGACCGGCGACAGCACATAGTCCGCGCCGACGAGGTAATCGACATAGCTGCCGGTCGGCGTGACGCTGGTGCCGTTGGGGCCGAGGCCGGGGTTGCCGCTCGAATAGCCGACATGGCCCTTCACGGTGAGCGCGGTGCCGGGCACGCCGGCGGCGGCATCGCCCCAGACGTAGAGATTGTCTTCCTTGTCGCCGATCCGGCTTTCGGGGGTGTTGCTCCAATTGCCGAGCGCCTGCTGTTCGGGCGCATAGGCGACGCCGGCGAGCAGCGAGACCGGCCCGAGCGTGTGGCTGAGCTTGACGTAAGGTTCGGCGAAGTCGGTCTTGTCGCTGCCGCCCGGATACATGTACCAGGTGAGGCCGACATCGACGGTGGTGCCGCCGAAGCTGTGCTTGTAGCCGCCGACCACGTCGAGTTCCATGTTGGCGCCGCCGAACTGGCCCCAGCCGGCGAGGTTCGATCCCCACAGCGCCGCGTAAAAGCCGCTCTCATGCGTGGCGGTGAGGCCGCCCTGGATGGCCATCTGCTTGTCGGTCTGCGAGACGCCGCGGAAGCGATAGTCGCTGACCAAGGCGACACTGCCCGAGACGGTGATCGGCTTGGGCGGCGCTTCTTCCTGCGCGAGGGCAGGGGTGGCCGCGCCCAAAGCTACCGTGAGTAGCGAGCCGACGAGCGCGATTGCGTATTTCATTGGAAGACCTTCCCCTTTGTCGGTGAACGTCCCCGCCTGCGCCCGCGCGGTGCGCGCCTCTCGGTTCGTTGACCGGGGCGGCATCCACTGCGGGAGGCTTAAATGTGGCAGGCCAGCTTGGCTCAAGCGTTGCCGGTTCGTGACAAAACGTGTCTGGGGGAGGCGGCCCGCATGGACCACCTCCCCCAGAGTGCTTCCGAAGTTGTGTTCGGAGTGTCGCCTACGCGGCGAGCCGGTGCAGGTGCGCCGAGGAGCCGAGCAGTTCGACCTCGTAGCCACGCTTGCGCTGGCGGCCGAGCCACTCGCGCAGCAGTTCGGCGCAGCTATGATCGATCGCCGGCACGCCGTGGAGTTCGAGCGTCAGCGGCTTGCCTTCGGGCAGTGCGTCGAGCGTCTTGTTGAGCTTCGGCACGCTGAGGAAGGTCGCCGCGCCGTCGAGCCGGACGTGGCTGCGTTCGGCGCTGTGGTTGGTATCGACCTTCAGGTTCAAGCGACGGACATGCGGCGCGAGTTCGATCAGCGAGAGCGCCAGGCCAGCGAGCACGCCGGTCAGCAGATCGGTCGTCACCACCAGCACGAAGGTCGCCGCCCAGATCAGCGCGGGCAGCACGCCGTAGTGCGCGAACAGATGCGTCACATGCTTGAGGCTGATGAGCCGTGCGCCCGTCACCACCAGCACGCCGCCGAGCGCGGCCATCGGGATCTCGCGCAGCAGCCACGGCAGCAGCGCGACGAAACCGAGAATCCAGACGCCGTGCAACACGGTCGACAGCCGCGTGGTCGCGCCGGCCTGAACGTTGGCCGAGCTGCGCACGATCACGCCGGTCATCGGCAGAGCGCCGGCGGCGCCGCACAGCAGGTTGCCGATGCCCTGAGCACGAAGCTCCTTGTTATAGTCGGTGCGGACGCCGTCGTGCATGCGATCGACCGCCGCCGCCGACAGCAACGTCTCGGCGCTGGCGATGAAGGCGATGGCGACCGCGCTGAGCAGGAGCGCCGGGTTGGTCAGCGGGGCGAGGAAGCCGGCGTCGGGCACCGCGACCGCCGCCGCGATCGATTCGGGGACGCTCACGCGCACCACGTTGAGGCTGGCGAGCCATGCGACGAGCGTCGCGCCGACCACGCCGATCAGCGCGCCGGGAACGAGCTTCATCGAGGTCGGGCGGAGTTTCTCCCAGCCGATCATCAGCGCGATGGTGAGCAGGCCGATGCCGAGCGCGATCTCGGTGCCGGCGATGTTGCTCGGATCGAGACCCATCACGCGGCCGGGGACGGCAGCGAGGTTGGCGAGGCCGCTCGACAGCGGCTTGGCGTCGAACAGGGTGTGGAACTGCCCGACCACGATCAGCGCGCCGATGCCGGCGAGCATGCCATGGACCACCGCCGGCGAAATCGCGCGGAACCAGCCGCCGAGCCTGAAGATGCCGGCGGTGAGCTGGAACAGCCCGGCCAGCACGAGGATCGGGCCGAGCGCGGACAGGCCGTGATCGCGCACCAGTTCGAACACGATGACGGCGAGGCCCGCCGCCGGGCCGCTCACCTGGAGCGGCGATCCGGCGAACAGACCGACGACGAGGCCGCCGATGATGCCCGTGACGAGGCCCTTTTCAGGCGGCACGCCCGACGCGATCGCGATGCCCATGCAGAGCGGCATCGCGACGAGAAAGACGACGACCGATGCGGCGATGTCGCGGGTCATCCAGCCCTTGGGCTTATCGGCGGCGGTGGTCATTCCGCTGCCTCAGGCAGAGCGAAGTCGGCGGCGAGCCGCTGGGTGGCGGCATGCGCGATCGGCAGTGGCGAACCTTCGCGCATCGGCACGAAGCGACCGCTCGCGCCGTCGAGGCCGAGCACGAGGCCGGCATGGATATCGACCAGCCAGCCGTGCAGCGAAATCTGGCCACGCGCGACGCCGGCGGCGACCGAGGGATGCGTGCGCAGATGCGCGATCTGCGCGACGACGTTCTCCAGCGCGATCGCATGGACACGCTCGCTTGGCGACAGTTCGGGATAGCCGCCCGACACGACGCTTTCCGCCGCCGCCGAATGCTTCAGCCACGAGGCGACGTTGGGCATCGCATCAAGCCCCTTGGGGTTGGCGACCGCCTTCATCGCGCCGCAGTCCGAATGGCCGCACACGATGATGTCGCGCACGCCGAGCGCCATGACGGCATATTCGACCGTCGCCGACACGCCGCCGAGCATCTCGCCGTAAGGCGGCACGATGTTGCCGGCGTTGCGGCAGACGAACAGGTCGCCCGGATTCGCCTGAAGCACCTGTTCGGGCACGATGCGCGAATCGGCACAGGAGATCATCAGCGCCTTGGGGCTCTGCCCGTCGCGGATCAACTGCGAGAAGAGGGCGCTCTGGTTGGGGAAGACGGTCTTTTCAAAACTGAAAACGCGCCCGATCAATTCGTTCATTGCCGCACTCCTTTTGGAACGCGCACACACGGAGGTGCGCTAGATTTCCAATATACGGAGGCTATCTTGCTGCGACGCAGCGGCGACGTGACAAAGTGTTTCCGGGTGGAAATGGGGGAGTCGTGGTCGCCAAAAAGCAAAAACCCCGGCCGCGCGGGGCGACCGGGGTTTTGTCGAATCTCCAGCTTGCATCGCCGAAGGTTCCGCCGGATCGCTCCGGACTCAAGCCTGATATCCGTCGTTGCCGGACAGCGCAGGAACACAGTGAATATAGCGCACGAGCGGCGATTTTCAATAAGCGATGCCAAGTGCGGATCGTATCGCGTCAAGCACCGCAGTAACATCATCGTGCGAGATCGCGACCTGCACATATTGCCGTGACCCGGTCACCGGATGTCGCGTGTGTGGCAAGTTAAGGCGTGCATAGCCAACCGTCGAGAGCATGTCACACTTGGCCCATCGTGGACCGTCGCCCCACGGCGGGGGAAGCAACAGTTCCAGTTTGTGATGCCACTTCTCTTCAGGGTTCGGCGCTGTGGTCGAGAGTGGAACGATTGTAACAAGATCGCTTCGCCGCTTCAGCTTCGGCGAGATCGTGACAGCAAGCCGGCGCTTGACCATCTCCGGTTCGCGAAAGCCGGTTGAATAGTCGCAAACGACGATAGTGCCGGGCTTGGGATGAAAAGGCAGAGACATTGCCAAAACGTAACGGTTCACCGATTTACGGTAAATCCTCGGACCAAACGCGTTTATTCGGGCCGTTTCAACATGATCGTCGCCGTCAGTCCGCCCTCCGCACGGTTCGCGAGCGTGAGCGTGCCGCCTTCGGCTTCGACCGCGCTCGCGACGATGGCGAGGCCGAGGCCCATGCCCTTGGTGTTGCGCGCGCGCGCTTCGTCGAGGCGGACGAAGGGGGTGAGGACGTCGCGGATCCGCTCCGGCGGGATGCCGGGGCCGTCGTCCTCGACGATGACGCACACGCGCGCGCCGTCGGCTTCGAGCCGCACGCGCGCGCGATCGCCATAATGGAGCGCGTTCTCGATGAGGTTGGCGATCGCGCGGCGCATCGCCGACGCACGGACGCGCAGTTCGAGATGGTCGGGGCCTTCGTAGGTCGCGTCGAGACCGCGGTCGGCGGCATTGTCCACCAGCGTCGCGACCAGCACGGCGAGATCGGCGAGCGCCGGCTTTTCAGGATCGCTCTGCCCGCCGAAGAAGGCGAGCAGCGAGCCGAGCATCTCGCTCATCTCGGCGACATCCTCGGCGAGTTCGGCGCGCAGGGCGGCATCGTCGATGCCTTCGAGCCGCAAGTGCAGCCGTGCGAGCGGGGTGCGCAGATCGTGGCCGACCGCGGCCAGCGCCTGCGTGCGGCTCTCGATCAGTTCGTGGATGCGATCCTGCATTTCGTTGAAGGCGTGGATCAGGCTGCGGATCTCGGCCGAGCCTTCTTCCGCGATCGGCGCGCGCAGGCCGAGGCCGACGTGGTGCGACGCGCGGATTAGCCCGCGCAGCGGCCTGAGCGTCGAGCGGATCAGCAGACCGGCCAGCATGGCGAGCAGGATCGCGGGGAGCAGCGCGCGCAGGATACGGTCGTAGGAGGGATTGAACGCGCTGGTGATGCCGCGCATCTGGAAGGTCATCCAGCTCCCGTCCGCGAGTTGCAGATCGCCGAGTACGGTCGATCCGTCCTGGTGAAGCGCGGGCAGCCGCAGCCGCAGGTTCGAGCGGGCGAGATCCGGCTCCCACGCGAGGATCTGGCCCTGC
The DNA here is from genome assembly GCF_001717955.1 of Sphingomonas panacis. Taxonomy (NCBI): domain Bacteria; kingdom Pseudomonadati; phylum Pseudomonadota; class Alphaproteobacteria; order Sphingomonadales; family Sphingomonadaceae; genus Sphingomonas; species Sphingomonas panacis. The sequence goes on along the minus strand of NZ_CP014168.1, from coordinate 440,415 downwards.
ATGCTGCCGAGCTGCGGGCGGAACGCGCTGGTGTTGGGATCGACCGGACTCCAGCCGATCCGGTAGCGATCGGTTTCCAGTTCGCGCGCGATCCGCACGCGCTGATCGGCCGGCCATTCGTTGAGCAATTTGCGCGAGACGACGAGATGTTCGGCGAGGCGGTTGGCCTCGTCCTCGCGCAGCGACAGTTCGGATGCGCGTTCGTACAGCAAGGTGCTCGCGCCGAATTCGACGACGATCGTCAGCAGCAGGATGACGAGCAGCCGGCCGAGCAGCCCGAGCGAGATGCGCCGCGCGAGGTTCAGGACCGGGTCACCGCAGAGCGCAACATGTAGCCGATGCCGCGTACCGTTACGATCGGTGCGTCCTGCCCGGTCGCCGAGAGCTTGCGGCGCAAGCGGCTGACCAGCACGTCGATGCTGCGATCCGAGCTTTCGCCGAGCCGCGTGCGCGACAATTCGATCAGCCGCTCGCGCGCGATCACGCGTTGCGGCTGGGCGATGAAGGTGGCGAGCAGATCGAACTCCGCGCCGGTCAGCTCGACCGTGGCGCCGCTTTCGGCGCGAAGTTCGCGGCGCGGGAAGTTGACCGTCCAGCCGTCGAAATGCGCTTCGTCCTGACGCTCGACCCCGCCCAGGCTCTCGCTGCCCGAGCGGCGGCGCAGCACCGCGCGCACCCGCGCGATCAGCTCGCGCGTGCCGAACGGCTTGGCGAGATAATCGTCGGCGCCGAGTTCGAGGCCCATCACGCGGTCCTCTTCGCTGCCGCGCGCGCTGACGAAGATGATCGGCACGTCGCTCTTGCGGCGGATCTGGCGGCACAGGTCGATGCCGTTGGTGCCTGGCAACATGATGTCGAGCACAATCAGATCGGCGGGGACGTTGTCGAACGCGATCCACAGTTCGGGCGCGGAGCCGGCGGTGTGGACGGCATAGCCGTTCTCACGCAGCGCGCGCGCGGTGAGGGTGCGCAGCGGCGGGTCGTCTTCGACGAGGATGATGACGGGTTCGCTCACGCGGCGGCGGGTCGTTGAAACGCAAACATGGCGCAAGGTCTAGGCGCAGCGGCGCCTACGATCAACGGCTACGCTGCCGCCGATGCGCAGGGTACGACGCCGGGCAATACTTTGACACGATAGCGAAACCAATCGGAACGGCAGCCGTCACGTTTCAACACGAAGCAGACAGGTGCGGGCAAAGTCGCCGGGCTACCTTGGTATCATGATCTGATATGAGAGGAACGCCCGTGATTTCGATGAAGTTCGCCCTGCTCCCGCTTGCGTTGCTTGCCGCCCCCGTCGCGGCGCAGTCGCTGTCCGACACGCACCAGATGCGCTGGGCGCCCGCCGGCAAGACCACGCCGCTGGTGAGCTATCACCCCAACAAGCGCGGCTGCACGCAAGCCGCCCCGCTGCACCTGTCGGGCAAGACCCCGCACATGAGCGCGACGCCGACGGCATGCGGCGCGACACTCGCCAGCGCTGAGCGCAAGACCGAGATCGCCGCGACGAACTGATCGCGCCGAGCTTCGAAGGTTCGTGAACGCGTCGGCCGCATCAGCGCGCTGGCGCGTTTTGCCGTGCGTCAGGCGTCCGTGCCCTTTTCCAGCAATTCGGGGCGGATGTGAATCGCGATCAGCGACATATGCACTTCGACGAGGAACGAGATCAGCCCGGCGATGAGCAGGATCATCGCGAGGATGAACGACAGCGCGACCGCCGTGCCGATGTGCAGCTTGAGCAGCACCGCGACGAACAGGATCGCGACGACCGCGCAGGTCATCACCGCGCTCGACACGGTGAGCACCAGCGCGCGGTTGATGACGTTGATGCGCCTGTCGAGGATGCGCAATTCCCACACGTGACGATCGTGTTCCGGCCCGGCGGAGCGCGGGTGAAGCGCTTCGAGATCGCGCGCGCGATCGACCACGCGCGACAGCCGCCCGGCGAGCACGTTGAGCAGTGACCCGATGCCCGCCAGCATGAAGATCGGCGAGAGCGAAAGCTGGATCGCCTGCGCGATCGTCTGGATCGCAGGCAGCGTTTGGGGCAGGGAATTCATGGTGCCGCTTTGTGCAAGCCGCGTGCGTTATGTGCAAGCGCGGTTGCACGAAATGGTTTGCCGCGCGCGTTGCCTGTGCCGCTGGACAAGCAGGCGTGCATCCGCCGGTGCGTTCGTATCCAGCCGACCGCCGCCGAACCGACGCCGTCTCGGTTGTGGAAAATATTTCCGTTTCGGACCCGTCTCACCCGCGTCTCTCTTAAAATGGGAGGGTGAGGGAGCGCGATGCAGGGCTCCGGAAGGAAAGATCATGACGAAATGGTATCGTGAAATCGCGCCGATCCGACAGAAGCTGTTCGTGACGTTTTGCGTGATGACCGCGCTGGTAGGACTGGCCGCGCTGACCGCGAGTCTGGCGACATGGTTTGGCGGCATGGCGATGGGGCTGTTGGCCGGCGCGGCGATCGCAATGTTTACCGCCTTTGTCGGCGCATGGTGCCGTGCCGCCATTGCCGATCCCTACGTCATCACTGTCGTGCGCATGGAGGGGCTCGCCGCCGGCGACCTGTCGAGCCCGATCCTGTTTACGGACAACGAAGACTGCGTCGGCCGCCTGACGAAGGCGATGTTCACCTTCCGCGACGCCGCCGTGGCGCAAAACGCCAATGCGACCGAGCAGAAAATGGTGGTGGACACCGTATCGACGCATCTGGCGGAATTGTCGGCGGGCGACCTGATGGCCGCGATCCGTGCCGATTTCCCAACCGAATATATCGCGCTCAAGACCAACTTCAACGATGCGCTCGACAGCTTGCGCGCGCTCATCACCTCGGTCAGCGACAGCGCGGCGATGATCGAAACGGGGTCCGGCGAAATCGCCGACGCCTCGGAGGATCTCGCGCGCCGCACCGAAGGCAACGCCGCCAGCCTGGAACAGACCGCGGCCGCGGTCACGCAGATGGACAGCCGCCTGAAAGCGACCGCCGCTGCGGCGACCAGCACGGTCGAACGCGCCGACCTGGCGATCGAGACGGTGGGCAGCGGACGCGCGATCGCCGCCGAGGCGGTTCAGTCGATGGGGCGCGTGTCCGAAAGCGCCAAGGGCATCGACAGCGTGATCGAGGGACTCGACAAGATCGCGTTCCAGACTCGCGTGCTGGCGATGAACGCCGCGGTCGAGGCGGGACGCGCCGGCGACGCGGGTCGCGGGTTCGCTGTGGTGGCCGATCTTGTCTCGGCGCTGGCGATGCGCGCCGAGGAAGAGGCGAAGCGCGCGCGCGACCAATTGACCGCGACTCAGAACGAGATCGTGGTCGCGGTCAATGCCGTTCAGAAGGTGGACGGAGCGCTGGAGGGCATCTCCGGCGATGTCGGACACGTCCACGAACTGCTGGCGACGATCGCGAGCGACAATCAGGCGCAGTCGGTCGCCATCACGCAGATTTCGGCGGCGATCCATACGATGGATTCATCGACGCAGCAGAATGCCGCGATGGTCGAACAGACGTCGGCCGCAGCGCGCAATTTGACCGGCGAGGTCGGTTCGCTCACCGAGGCGGCGAGCCGGTTCAACATCCACGATACCGGGGATCGCGGCAAGGCGCGCCGCGCAACTGGAGCGGCACATGCCGCAACACCGGGTCGCGCGGCCTGACCGACATCGGCGCGTGATCGCGCTACCATATCGCGAACGGGGCGGGGTCTCGCCCCATTCGGACCAGAAAATCCGTCCACCAAAGATCGCGGGTGCGCAAGTCCGGGGCGGATCGGCGCGCGCGGCGGAAATTCGCCTAACAGTCTGGCTTTCGCTGAAAAAATCCTTGCGGATGGCGCCTATTGGCGTAGCAAAGAGATGGTTCCGCCGGGGGGCAAGTATTTTGCAGCGCAGCGAAAACATCTGTTTTGAGTACATTTTGGTAGAATGCGCCAGAGTATTGACTCTGTGATCGATACCGTCATTCGGCACGGCCTGCTGAACCTGCGGCTATTGCTGATCGCCTCGATCGGCTTCGGGATTGTGGCGCTGCTCGGCGTGCTGCTTTCGGATTACGCTTTGAGCGGGTTCGGCGCCGAGCGTCCGGTTCGCCCGTTGGCGGCGCTCGGGTACATCGCGCTCGCCGCCGCGCTGCTTGTTCCGCCGCGTTTCAACGCGTCGATCGCGGCGATGTTTCTGGCCATTCCGATCCTTATACTCGGTTCATCGATCCTGGGGATCGCGATCACTCCGCCGCTCGCAAGCGGTGGGCGGACAGCCTATCTCGCCTCGCCATATCTCGGGACGCTGGTCTGTCAGGGCATGCTGACCGTAGCCGTGGCGTTCGCCCGTCATCAGGGTCACGTGTTCAGCCGGGTGGCCGCGGGGCTCGCGAGCGTGACGTTCGGCATCTCGGTCATGTCGGGTGTCATCGTCCTGTTCGAGATCGGGCCGCTGGCGAATAATGTCGGCGATTTCCTGCCGTCGCTGCCCGCGACGGCGCAGGCGATCACCCTGTCGGCGGCGGTGCTGGCGTGGGGGGGGTGGCCGAAATGGCCCGACCTTCCCGGGCGCGGGCAGCAGCAGACCAAGATCCTGCAGCGCGCGTTTCCCATCATCCTGCTGTTACCCGCGATCAATGCGCTGGTGGAACTGGAGGCGGACGAGAGAGGGGTGTCGTCTGACATCGTGATCGAGATCATCTCGGCTGGCGTCAACATCGCGGTTCTTGCGGCGCTGATCTTCTGGGCGATGACCCGACTGGCCGCCGAACATGCGGCATTGTGGGAAACGACGAATGCGATGGAATCGGCGCCGATCGCGCTCACGTCCGTCACGGGGGAAATCCTGCATTGGTCGCGCGGGTGTGAAGAACTCTTCGGCTGGACCGCCGGGCAGGTGGTGGGCCGGGACAAGAACACCGTGTTGCGGTCGCGCGGTGTGGGTTCGACCGATCTCACGCCCAACATCGGCGCGGCGATCGAACAGCAGCGCGAGGTGATCGAGCACCGGCGCGATGGCACACCGGTTCACATCCTCGAACGCGCGCGCATCGTCCAGGCCGAAGGGCGCGAGCCGGTGCTCGTGTACAAGATGACCGACATCTCGGCGCGCGTGCAGATGGAAGCCGCGCTCAAGGAAAGCGACGCCAATCTGTTGCTCGCGCTCAACGCACATCAGATCGGAATCTCCGATTGGGATGTCGTTTCGGGCACGGTGGTGGTCGATCCCGGGATGGAGCAAAGGCTGGGGCTTCAGCCGGGAGAATTGTCGAGTCTGTCGGGATGGGCGGCGCGGATTGTGCCCGCGGATTACAGCGGCGTCCGGGCGACGATCGAGGCCGCCGCCGCCAACCATGCCGAACGCTACAATTTCACATACCAGATGAACGTGCCGAACGGCGGACTGCGCTCGCTCGAAGGCTCGGGCCGGCTGGTGTACGATGCGGAAGGAAAGCTCGCCAGGGTCATCGGCATTCATATCGACGTGACCAACCGCAACGAGCGCGAGGCGGCGCTGCTGGCCGAGCAGGAGCAGCTTCGGCTGGTGTTGAAGACCGTGCCGACGGCAATGGTGATTTTCGACGAACGCGGCATCATCAGGGCGTTCAGCGCCTCCGCGGAACGCATGTTCGGCTATACCGCCAAGGATGCGGTGGGCCGCAACGTGGAGATGCTTGCGCCAAACCCCAGTACCGACCCTACCACCTCTTTCATCAGCCGGTATCTGGCGGGCGGGGTGAGCCTCGTCACCAATGGCACGCCGGTTACCTATGCCCGGCACAGCGACGGCAGTGCCGTGCCGATCGCACTCTGGATGGGGGACATGCACGTCGGCGACAAACGGCTCTTCACCGGCTTTGCCGAAGACCTCACCGAGCGGCTGACGTCGGAGGCGCGCCTTGCGAAGATGCGCGATGAATTGCTCCACGCCTCGCGGCTCAGCACGATGGGAGAAATGGCGGCCGGTATCGCCCACGAGCTCAACCAGCCGCTTGCCGCGGCGACCTATTTTCTCGGTGCGGCCGATCTGATCCTCAAGGACGAGGCCAATCGCGAGCAGGGGCGATCGTTGCTGCGGCTCGGCGGCGAACAGGCGCTGCGCGCGGGCGAGATTATCCGGCGCATGCGCGACTTCGCGACGATGGGCAGCATGGAGATGCAGGCGGTTCAGATCGGCACGATCATCGAAGACGCTGTCTCGCTCGCCTTTGTCGGTGACGCACGCTACGAGATCAAGCTCGTCTACGATCTCGACCCGGCGGTCGACACGATTCTGGCCGATCGGGTCCAGATCGGGCAGGTGTTCGTCAACCTGTTGCGCAACGCCATCGAGGAACTGCGCAAATGCCCCCCGGATACCCGCCGGATCACGATCAGCACGCGTGACCAGGACGCGGAGATGATCGAGGTGACCGTGGCGGACAGCGGCCCGGGCCTCGACCGCAAGATGCTCGACGAACTCTATATGCCCTTCGTCTCGACCAAGCGCGACAAGGGCATGGGCCTCGGCCTTTCGATTTGCCGCCGCGTCATCAAGGCGCATGGCGGCACGTTCGAAGCCGTGAACGGCGATGATGGCGGCGCGCTCTTCCGCTTTACCCTCTCGAAAATTCCCGTGATGTCGGAGACCACCGCATGACCACGCGCAGCGTTTATGTCGTTGATGACGACCTGCCCGTTCGCACCGCGCTGCAAAGCCTGTTGTCGACACAGCCCAATCTGATGGTGTTCGGCTATCGGTCCGGCGACGATTTCCTCGCCGAGATCGCAACGCTCGAGCCGGGCTGTATCCTGCTCGACTATGATATGCCTGGCCGGAACGGGCTCAGCGTCCTGCGCGAGATCGGCAGCCTTGCTCCCAAATTCGGTGCGATCATCCTGACGGGCCAGGGCGCCACGTCGATCGCGGTGCAAGCCTGGAAGCTGGGCGCGCTGGATTTCCTCGAAAAGCCGTGCGACCCGGCTGTGCTGCTCGATGTGGTCAACAAGGCCTTCTCGCAGATCGAGCGGGATCAATTGGCGATCTCGTTCGCGGAACATGCGCGCAGCGCGATCGCGAGTCTGTCGGCGCGCGAACGGGATGTCCTCACCGGCCTTATCGACGGGCGGGCGAACAAGGTGATCGCCTATGATCTCAATCTGAGCCCCAGGACGGTCGAGATCTATCGCGCCAACCTGATGGCCAAACTGAACGTGCGCAGCCTGTCCGAAGCGTTGCGCATCGCATTTGCCGCGGGGCTTATTCCGATGAACTGAGGCGCTTGCCACGCTCGGCCTGCCAGAGCTGGACCAGCGCCGGAATCGCCGTACCCGCATCGCGGGGAGCGACCATCACCGTATCATCCGTCTCCGCCAGACCCAGCACCGCGTTGGAGATGATGATGATCCGCCCCGCCCAGCATTGGTTGCGCAGCGTCTCGACCCATTCCGCCAGCGGCGCTTCGATCATCGACTCCTCGATGATCAACAGCGCCGTCGCGCGGATCGCTTCGCCCAGCGTGGGATCGAGGTGATCGACCGTCGAGATCGGCATTTCCCCCGCCATGCCAAGCCGCGCCGCGAGCAAGCTGCGCAGGCCCGGGTCCCTGATTGCGAGGATAAGGTGTGAGTTGGTCCCACTCATCGAAGAAAATCCTTGAGAGCGGCCATAACTCCATATGGCATCCTTATATCGAGCGACGCCGAAAAGGTGGCCTACGGAGTTTTACCTATGGACAGCGCCTGCGGCGCCGAAGCGGTGGCTGGCGCGAGCCGGTTGCGCCGCCCGGCCATGAAGCGTCGAACACCTTCAGATGCCGCCGACGACCAAGGCCGCCGCGCACGAAAAATCGGGGCATTCCGAACGCATAGGTGAACCACGCTCTACAATGACGATATGCACGCGCCCTGAATCCGGGCGTGCGTCGTACATCTGGAGCCACCATGCGCATTTTCGAAAGCACCAAGATCGCCACGAAGATAGTCAGCCTGTTAGCGATGCTGGGGGCGCTCACGATCGCCGTCGCCTGGGTCGGCTCGGACAGGTTACGCAAGAGCGATGCCACCTATTCCGCCCTGGTGAATAATCTCACGGGTCTGGTCAAGCTGACTCAGGTCAATCGCCGCATCGCGGTGATGGACGGTTCGGCCTATCAGACGATGGCCTATGATGGCCAAAGCCGCCAGGCCAAGGCGGCTGCGCTGGCGGAACAGGAAGCCTATGACAGTGCGCTGGTGCGTTTGTCTTTCACTGAAAAGCTCGTTCCGGAGTGGGCCCCGCAGATCGCGAGGTTCCGCAATGCGTTGAAAGCGTTGCACGCCCTGACCCAGGAGGCCGCGAAATACGGCCTTGCAAATCGCAATGACGAGGCGCGGAGGGTTCTCGTAATGGCGGATGCGGTTGCGGCGGATTTTTCGAAAGATCTGACGGCCTTCAACGAAGGCAAAATCGCCAGCTCTGGAGCCACGAGCGATACACTGAGCGCAGATTCGGTAACCACCTCGTGGACCTTGCTGGTCGCAAGCATCGCCGGTGCTGTCTTCGGCATGGCGATCAGTTTTCTGGTCGCGCGGGTTGGCATCATCGCCCCGCTCAACACGCTGCGCGCAACGATGGCGCGACTGGCCTCGGGTGAGAATCGCGTCGAGGTGCCCGGTGTCAGCCGTGGCGACGAGGTTGGCGCGATGGCGCAGACGGTATTGGTGTTTCGTGACGCGGCGATCGCGCAGGAGGCCGCCGCCGCCGCCAAGCTCGAAAGCGATTCACAGCAGCAGGAGGTGGTCGAAATCGTATCGGCCAGCCTCGCGAGCCTGTCCGACGGCGACCTGACCGCCGAGATCGAGCGCGCATTCCCTCGTCAGTTCGAAGAGCTCAAGAGCAACTTCAACACGGCGCTGACCAAATTGCGCGCGTTGATCAGCGGCGTCACCACCAGCGCCGACGGCATCCGCACCGGTTCGCAAGAAATCGCGCAGGCATCCGAAGACCTTGCGCGTCGCACCGAGAGCAATGCCGCGAGCCTTGAGGAAACCAGCGCCGCGCTGGTGCAGATCGATACGCGCCTGAAGGCGACCGCTTTGTCCTCCGGGCAGACGGTGGTCCGCGCCGACCAGGCGATCGCGACGGTCGGCGGCGGTCGTGCCACCGCCGAGGAAGCGGTCGCGGCGATGGGGCGCGTCTCGGACAGCGCCAAGGGCATCGACAGCGTGATCGAAGGTCTCGACAAGATCGCCTTCCAGACGCGGGTGCTGGCGATGAACGCCGCGGTCGAAGCCGGTCGTGCCGGCGATGCGGGGCGTGGCTTCGCGGTTGTCGCCGATCTCGTCTCGGCACTGGCGATGCGCGCCGAGGAAGAGGCCAAGCGCGCGCGCGACCAGTTGACGGTGACGCAGACCGACATCGTCACCGCCGTGGACGCGGTGCAACGGGTGGATGGCGCGCTCGTCAATATTTCGAGCGACGTCGGCGAAGTCCACGCGCTGCTCGGCACGATGGCCGACGACGCCAGCGCGCAATCCTCGGCGATCACGCAGATCAGCGCGGCGATCGGCGCGATGGACCAGTCGACCCAGCAGAATGCCGCGATGGTCGAAGAGACATCGGCGGCGGCGCGTAACCTTACCGCCGAGGTGACCTCGCTTGCTGAGCAGACCGCGATGTTCAAGACCGAAGATGCCGGTCCCGTGCGCCGCGCGTCGTCCGCGCCCGCCCTGTCAGCCCATGCAAGGGGCAAGCAGAAGGCCGCAGCCCCCGCCGTGCCGCGCAACACGCCGCCGGTAATGGCGATGGCCAGCAACGGCGCTTCGGATGACTGGAATGCGTTCTGACGCGCCCTGCGCTCCCAAAGCGTAATTGTAACCGCGTACAAGCATAGAGGAATAGAGAATGGCGATCCACGAAGACGTGCGTTCACGTCTGAAGTTCATGGGTATCGGCGCGCGCGACCAGACGACCCTGGCGGAAATCCAGCCGACGATCGCCGCGCTGATCGGGCGCGCGCTCGATCGCTTTTACACCACCGCGCGCGCGACGCCGGAAACCGCCGCTTTCTTCCGCGACGACGAGCATATGAAGCGGGCGAAGGCGTCGCAGGAAGCGCATTGGCTCAGGATCGCGAGCGGCACGTTCGACGGCGATTTCCATTCGAGTGTCCGCCGGATCGGCGCCGTCCACGCCCGGATCGGGCTTGAGCCGCGCTGGTATGTCGGCGCCTATGCGCTGGTCCTCGAAGAATTGATGCGCGGCGTGGCCAAGCGCTACTCGCCGTGGCGGCGGCTGCTCGCGCTGTTTCGCACGCCCAGCGCGAGCGAAGCGAACATCGCGGTCGTCAAGGCCGCGCTGCTCGATCTCGAAATGTCGATCTCCATCTATTTCGAGCAAAACCAGATCGAACGCGACCAGGCGATCGCGCGCCTCGGCACCGCGTTGCACGCGCTTTCGCAAGGCGATCTGGTTTTCGAACTCGACGCGCTGCCTGCCAATTTCGCCGCGCTGGAGCGCGGGTATAGCGAGACGCTGCAGTCGGTACGCCGCATGATCCTTGCCGTGACCCAAAGCGCGAACGGCATCCGCACCGGATCGCAGGAGATCGCGCAAGCCTCGGAAGATCTCGCGCGGCGCACCGAGAGCAATGCCGCGAGCCTTGAGGAGACCAGCGCGGCGTTGGTGCAGATCGATACACGGTTGCAGGCGACGGCTTTGTCCTCCGGGAGGACCGTCGCGCGCGCCGACCAGGCGATCACCACGGTCGGCGGCGGTCGCGCCACCGCCGACGAAGCGGTGCAGGCGATGGGGCGCGTGTCCGACAGCGCCAAGGGCATCGACAGCGTGATCGAGGGACTCGACAAGATCGCGTTCCAAACGCGGGTGCTGGCGATGAACGCCGCGGTCGAAGCGGGACGTGCCGGCGACGCGGGGCGCGGTTTCGCGGTTGTCGCCGATCTCGTCTCGGCGCTGGCGATGCGCGCCGAGGAAGAGGCCAAGCGCGCGCGCGACCAGCTGACGCTGACGCAGACCGACATCGTTACCGCGGTGCATGCGGTGCAACGCGTGGATGGCGCGCTCGCGAATATTTCGAGCGACGTCGGCGAAGTCCACGCGCTGCTCGGCACGATGGCCGACGACGCCAGCGCGCAATCCTCGGCGATCACGCAGATCAGCGCGGCGATCAGCGCGATGGACCAGTCAACCCAGCAGAATGCCGCAATGGTCGAACAGACGTCTGCGGCGGCGCGCAACCTCACCACCGAGGTGCGCTCGCTGGCTGAACAGGCCGCGTTGTTCAACACCGGGGAGAGCGTTCCCGTGCCGACGGTCGAGCTGGCCGCGCCGCCGCGCAGCGCCGTGCCAAAGGCGCGGAAGACGGCGCCGGCTACGTATCAGCCGCCGGTCAAGGCGCTGCCGGCGATGGCTGGCGGTGACGGCGGTCATGATGACTGGAATGCGTTCTGATCGATGAGGCGCGCACCGCCAATCCACGCGACGCGGGTTGGCGGTGAGCGTTGTGATCCGGCCCCCATCACCTGGACCCAAACAAAACCGCCGCGGCACGTGCGAGTGCCGCGGCGGTTTTGTTTTGGCGAGACGCGGGCGGGGACGGCCTCAACCGGGCAGGCCGGTTCCCGAGAGGCCGTCGATGATGTCGCGGTTGACCGCGATGAGATCGTCGATCGATTCCCGCCCGGCGACGACGTCGCTGGTGAACTGATCGACCCACAAGGCGAGCGAGATGATCCCGGCCCGGGCATCCGCCGGGAGCTGGTTGCCGGCGGTGCCGCAGACCGCCGAAAAGGTGCTCCACACCTCGCGGTTGCGATGCAGTGCCGGCATCAGCGCGGCGCGGACGTGGCCGGCGTCGCGCGCGTGAATCATCTCGCCGGTGACTTCGCACATCAGGCGGCGTTCGGTCTGGCGCGGAGTTTCGATGATGTTGCGGGTGCGCTGATAGGCTGCGAGCGACATGCGGTTTCCTTTGGCTGATTTTCCATTTTAGACGGTTTCGCGTGCGAGCAGCGCCAACCGATCGTCGCGCCTCATCCTATAATGAAAGGCCCGTCGCTTGCGGGCGCTGCATTTGGGGACGACCGCGCATGAACGACACCATTCTGGCCGATGCGCTGCCGACCGCGCTGGACGGCCAGCCCGGTATCACGATCCTGTCGCTCGATTGTTTCGACACGTTGTTGTGGCGCGATACCCATGCGCCGAGCGACGTGTTTCGCGCGCTCGGCAGCCCGGTGCTCCAGCAGCGCATCTGGGCCGAGCAGCGCGCGCGCACCGCCGCGGCGGTGCGCGCGCGACGAAACGAGGTCGGCATCGCCGAGATCTACGCACAGCTTCTGCCCAATGCGACGCCGGCCGAGCGCGCGGCGATGGTCGCGGCCGAGCTTGCCGCCGAGGCGGCGCATTGCTTCGCGTTCCTGCCGACGGTCGAGCTGATGCGCGCGGCGCGCGCACGCGGGCTCGGCATCATCGTGATCAGCGACACCTATCTCGATGCGGCACAGCTCGGCGCGTTGATCTCCGACAGCGCTGGCGCCGACGTGCGCGCGTTGATCGACCGGATTTTCTGTTCGTCCGAATACGGGCTGTCGAAAGGCGAGGGGCTGATCGGCGACGTCATCAAGGAGCTCGGTGTGCGCGCGGACACGGTGCTCCACATCGGCGACAACCGCGCGGCCGATCTGGTCGCCGGCCGCGCGGCGGGGGTGCGCGCGCTGCATCTCAAGCAGTTCACCGCGACCACCGAGCAGCGGCTGCGGCTCGAGGCGGCGACCAGCGCGATGATTCATGCCGGTGCCGCAAGCAACCGCAACAGCCAGCCGCATCGCGCCGCGTTGTCGATCGCCGAGCCGGGGATCGACGACGCCGCCGAACGGCTCGGCTTCACCGCGATCGGCCCGGTGCTGCATGGCTTCGCCCGCTGGCTCGCGCGCGAGGCGGACGCATTGCGAACGGCGAGCGCTGGCCAGGTCCATACCCTGTTCCTCATGCGCGACGGCTATCTTCCGCGTCTCGTCTTCGACGCGATCGAGCCGAACGCGACGACCCATGCGATCGAGATCAGCCGCTTCACCGCCACCGCCGCGTCGTTCGCGACCGAAGCGGACGTGCTGCGCTACCTCGATGCCGAGACCACCACGCCCGCCCGGGTGATTCTCGCGCAATTGCTGTTCGAGCCGCAGGAGATCGCGGTGATGCTGCGTGCGCTGCCCGAGCGGAATAGCCATGCCGCACTCGTGCGGACGATCCGCGCCGGGCCGCGCATGACGCGGGTACTGGCGCGGTCGCGCGCCTGTGCCGAACGCCTGATCGGCTATCTGCGCACCACGATCGCGCCCGCGCCGGGCGATACGCTGATGCTGGTTGACCTTGGCTATAACGGATCGGTGCAGAACCAGATCGATCCGCTGTTGCGCCGCGCGTTGTCGGTCACGGTTGCGGGCCGCTATCTGTTGCTGCGCGAGCAGGATATTTCGGGGTTCGACAAGGCCGGCTTCATCGGCGCCGACAATTACGACGCCAACACGCTCGACGCGATGTGCGGCAATGTCGCGGTGCTCGAACAGGTGTGTACGGCGGCGCAAGGCTCGGTCGTGGATTACACCGCCGATGGCGTGCCGGTGCGCGCGGTCAATGCGATCAAGGGCGGGCAGAGCGCGGTGCGCGACGCGATCCAGCGCGGCGCGGTCCATTTCGCGCAGGTCGCCGATCGTCCGATCGTCCGATCGGCGCCGCCGGCCGATCCTGACGCGCGCCGCAGCGCGGCGGTCGCGACGCTGGCGCGATTGATGTTCCTGCCGATGCCCGAGGAACTCGCCGTGCTCGACAACTTCCAGCACGACGTGAACCTCGGCGTCGGCGACACCGTACCGCTGTTCGACTCCGCGGTGGCGCAGCGTGGCTTGCGCCGGCGCGGCCTGTTCTACATGCGCGGCGAGGAGCGGATGTACCTGCCCGCGGAACTGAATGGCGAGGGGCTTGCGGTCAAGCTGACATTGCTCGCGCACAAGCGCTTCGGGCTGGCGCTGAAATATGCCGATTTCATCGATCGCACGATCACGCTTCCCGTGCTGATAGCCGATGGCCGCACCGTCGAAACCGGGACGGTCACCGCGACGCCGACGCACGATGGCTATTACATCGCGCCGATTCCGATCGACGATTGCCGGTTCTCGATCGGGCTGCAATTCGGGCGGCTGTATGAATGGCTTCAGGTCGAAAGCGCGGTCTTCATGCCGGTCGACCGTTTCCTCAGCGACCAGCAACGCGCCGGACTCGAAGAGGTCGCGGGGGTGCCGACGCTTGAGGGCATGGAGCAGACCGCGGCGCATCTGTATCGCTGCGAGGACGCGGGCGCCTTCATGATGATCCCGCCGCCGCCCCGGCGCGACGCGCGCGCGATGATGCTCGCGGTCGTGTTCCGGCCGATCGCGGCGCGCGCGGACGCCCCGGTGCGGCCTGCGCAGTCCGCCGAGCAGGTACGATGACCGACTTGCTGATCCATTCGATGGCGGAATTCTCCGACCTGATCTTCGCCAGTCTCGAACGCGCCCGTGCGCGCCATATCGTCGAGATCGGTGCCGAGCATGGCGGGATGTCGCATCTGCTCGCCGATTATGCGCGCGCGGTCGAGGGCCATCTCACCAGCATAGACCCAGCGCCGCAGCCCGCTTTCACCGCATGGGCCGCCGCCACGCCGGTCGTGACGCACATCGCCGCGCCCAGCCTCGACGTGATCGACGATGTGCGCGATGTCGATGCGTGGATCATCGACGGCGACCATAATTATTACACGGTCTTCCACGAGCTTCTTGCGATCGATGCGGCCTGCACGCGCGACGGCAAGCCGCTGCTCGCGTTCCTGCACGACGTTAGCTGGCCGACCGGGCGGCGCGACATGTATTATGCGCCCGATCGCATTCCCGCCGCGTTTCGCCACCCGCATGAATTCGGCGCGGGCGCGATGCTCGATCGGGTCGAGCTCGTTCCCGGCCAGGGCTTTCGCGGCGACCGGCACTGGGCGATGGCAAACCGGTCGGGCGGGCCGCGCAACGGCGTGCTGACCGCGGTCGAGGATTACATCGCGCATGTGGGAAGCGCGGGGCGCACGCTCGCTTTCGCGCATATCCCTGCGGTGTTCGGGTTGGGCGTGGTGTTCGATGTCGATGCGGCGTGGAGCGCCGATGTCGCCGCGATCGTGGCGCCGTTCCACGATAACGCGCTGCTTGCCGCGGTCGAGCACAACCGCCTGCGCAATTACCTGAAGGTGATCGAATGGCAGGACCGGGCGGCGCGGGATCGTGCGTTTCGCCAATAGAATGTGTGGGTTGTGACGCCAGGCGGCGCGCTCCTCCTATAAAGTAATATGATCCTCGTCTCGGAAAAGCAAAGCGCGTCATGGTGAACGGTGTCGGATTTCTCCTCATCCTGGGATGCGTGTTCGGCAGCTTCCTGATGTCGGGCGGCAAGATGGCGGTGATCCTCGAGGCGCTGCCGCACGAGTTGATGGCGATCGTCGGCGCCGCGATCGGCGCGTTCGTCGTCGGCAATTCGTTCGCCACGGTCAAGAACGCGGGCAAAGGCATCCTCCGCTCGTTCAAGGGGCCGCGCTGGAAGGACAGCGACTTTCGCGATCTGCTGACGCTGCTGTTCCGGCTGCTCAGTACGTTCAAAAAGGGTGGCGCGACCGGCATCGAGCCGCATCTCGACGATCCCAAATCGAGCAAGCTTTTCGCGCCCTATCCGCGCCTGCTCGCCGACCACCATCTGATCGAGTTCATCTGTGATTATGATCCAACCAAGGCGCAGTTCACGACCTTCATAAACTGGCAGATCCGCGGCGAGTTGCAGAGCCTGCGCTTCCGGGTGATGACCGACCAGCGGCCTTCCGCCAAGAAGGTCGATGCGACGACCGTCTCGCTGCACGCCATCACCACCGGCGACGACGGCGGCGAGGCAAGCCTGGAAGCGATGCTCGAGGACGGTGGCGCACTGGCGCGCACCGAGGCGGGCGCCTCCGACTATCTCGCCCAGGCGGCAGCCGCGTCGCTGATCGAGGCCTATATCGACCAGGAACGCGCCGCCGGCATCGCGCAATTGCGCAAGCGCCCGCGGCCCAAGCGCGCGCTGCGCTCCGAGCCGCTCGATTCCGCCGCCATTGCCGCGCAGGTGCCGCGTGCGCGCGCGCGCGGCCTGTGCCCGATCGAGCTCGAGAAGCTGGAACAGAAGCTTTTGCGAGACAAGGAGATCGTCGAGCGTCGTGTCTTCGATGTGACGACGCTCGATGATCTGGGCACCGATACCGGAGTCACCAAGGAGCGCGTGCGGCAGATTACCAAGCGCGCCGCGCGGAGCATTGCCGAGCTCGCCAGCGCCGACCCGCGCTTCGCGATGATGGCGGACTATCGCCGGCCCAAGGCGCCCGACGCGCGAAGCCGCAACGCGAAGCCGCAGATCGCCGCCACGCAGATCCTGCCGCCGCTCGGCCAACCGCATAACGTGCTTTCGCGACTTGTCGCGATCACGGCGCCGGCCAACGGTACGATGGCGTCGATGCGGCGCGACGAGGAACCGCAGGACGATATCGCGGATGCGATGATCGCCGACGCCAGCCGGACCGACAGCGGCGTGCCCGGCAGCCGGGTGTGGCACTGAGCCGCCGGCGCAAGATCGCCAGTTCGGCAAGATTGAACATCCCGGGCTTATCCCATAACGATCGGGTGGGGCAGATGATGGCGCCCCGCCTCGATGGTGAAGGATAGCATGGCGCGGACTCGATCATCACCATCAGAAGCCAAGCAGGGGCGCGACACCGCCGCCAAGAGGCGCCGGGGCATCCCGGCAGATCCTGCGCCGATCGTGCCCGACCGCTATCGTGCCTTTGTCTTTCCCAATCGCGTTCGCGAGCAGCGCCGCGCCCACGGCCTGCAGAAGCTGATGGCGTTGGGCGAGTGCGTGCCCGACATTCCCTATATCCGCCTGTCCAAGATCGAGCGTGGCGAAGTCGTCGCGCGCGCGGATGAACTGCGGCAGATCGCGCGCGCGCTCGACGTGGCGCCAGCCGATTTGCTGATCGATCTGGCCGACCCGGCTTTCGATATCGCCGCCTGGGCGCTGCCGTTTCAGGATACTAGCGCGATTTCGCCGGAGGAAGAGCGCTTCGCCATTCAACTCGCCGCCGCGTTGCGAGCGCTCCGCAATGCCGATGCGACGCTGACGATTGCCGCGCTCGACAAGGAGTTCGGGTTGCCGCCGGTCATCCTGTCGCGTCTCGAAAACGCGCACAAGACGTTTGATCGCTGGAATGCCGCGACCGTGGCGGCGGTGTGCCGCGTGTTCGGCGTCGCCGACGAGAATGCGTTGCGCGCCAAAGTCGCCGACCAGTATCGCCGCGGTGACCTCGACGCCGCGATCGGGCGGATCGTCGATCCGGCCGACCGCGAGCGGCGCGCGCGCGAGCGCACTGCGGCGCTGTCGGCTGAACTCGCGAGCGTGGCGAAGCCGGTGGGACGCAAAGCCGCCGCGCGCGCGCCGAGGGCCGTGGCGACAGCCGCGCACCCGCCCGAGCCTGCGCACGTGCTGCCCGTGTTCGGCGCGCCGCTGGCGGACGGCTTGATCGCCTTTACCCCCACCGACGCGGTTGTCCCGGCGCCGCGCGATGCCGGTCCGGCGGCGTTTGCCCTGCGCGTGTGCCGTGCCACGCTCGGCCCCGGGCTGCCCGCCAGCGCGGTCGTGGTGGCGGACCCCGATCGCCCGGTGACCGCCGGTGGCCTCGCCGTGGTCCGCGGCGGCGACGGCTACCGGATCGTTACGGTGACCTTCGATCGATGGGGCGCCAGGAAAGGGTATAGCAGCACCCCCGATCTGGAACTGGACCTCGACATATGCTCACCGGCCGACGTCGTCGCGGTCATTGCGGCGGTGTTCGTCTAGGCGGCGCGGGGACGAAGAGCGCGGCTCGGGGCACCATCGGACATTCGACAGGTTGCGGCGCCAGTTGCCTCGCGGCGGGGAAGAGTGTGTTCCAGCGCCTGGCCCGTAGGCTTCTCAAGGCCGGAATACTCTCGCGCAGAAATGGAAAGCAAGGGGGGCGTCAACGCGCCTTCGGCGCCGCTCCGTGGTCAGTATATCAAAAGCGCGCGGTGCCAGTCCATTCGGGTCGTTGTGGACGTGCCGGTGATGGGCCAAATCCGGTCGCACAAGAACCAACGATGGAGAGCGAAGTGTCGGTCCCGAACTCTAATGGCGCTCTGCCGGAAACCCGCATGCGTTTGTACGATTCGCATGCCCATTTGGTTTCTGACGATATCGCGCGCTATCCGCGCAACCCCATCAAGCTTGCCCCGACCGAGAATGTGTCGGGAACGTATACGCCCTTCGGCCCCGGCACCATCGGCAAGCCCGGCGGCATGCATGGCCCTGATCCGATCAACGAAAAGCCGACTGCCGAGCAGATGCATGCCTGGATGGAAGAAGAAAATGTCGTGGGTATCGCGGCCGTGCAGAAAGGGATGATCTACCGCACCGACAATAGCTATATCGTCGATGCCGCCGATATTTTCCCGGATCAGATGCGCGCCGTCATCATCGTCGATCCGCAGGCGCCTGAAACGCCGGGCATGGTACAGGATCTGGCGAAACGCGGAATAGTGGGCATCCGCTTCTTCGGCGTCGGCATCAAGGACAAGAAAAGCTGGTTGAGTGCGCCCGAATCGATCGAGGTCTGGTCGCTTGCCGACCAGCTCGGCTTGGTCGTCGATATCGAAGCACCAGGGGTCGGGGGAGAGATCCTGATCCCCGTGATCGAGGCGATGGCCGATCGCTTCCCCAGCCTACCGATCGTGCTGGACCATCTTTTCATGCCCGTCGTGACCGACGCGGATTTTGGGTTGGGCGAGAACTTCGCCGGCTTTACCAAGCGCGATAACATTTCCGTAAAATTCACCTCGCTCAGCATGGATGTAATCCGTGAACAAGGCATCTCGCCGGAGGAGGTCTTGCGCCGCGCGGTCGATCTCTATGGCCCGGACAAGGTGATGTGGGGTTCCGACATTGGCACTTCGTCTGGCACCTATAAGGAAATGATCGCGCGCGCGATTGCCTCCACCGCGTTGCTGAACGAGGATGAGCGACGCAAAGTTCTGCATGACACCGGACGACGCATCTTCACCGGGTGGCACCGCGACGACTGAAGCTGCGGTTGCCGGTGGCGAGCCAAGTGTCAGCGCACTCGGCTTTCCACCAGCCTTCGCGCGCGCTGCCCTGTAGGTGGTGTCGATAGCGGCGCGAACGTCACGCCGTCCAACGCCGTCAACGCGCCGGATTGAACACAGTGGTCAGAGACCGCCCACGCACAGATACTTGACGTGCAGGAACTCCTCGATGCCAAGGCTCGATCCCTCACGGCCGATGCCGCTGTCCTTCACGCCGCCGAACGGCGCGACCTCACTGGTGATGATGCCTTCGTTGATGCCGACCATCCCCGCCTCCAGAGCGCGCGCGACGCGAAATGTGCGGGCGAGATCGCGCGTGTAGAAATATGCGGCAAGCCCGAATTCGGTGGCATTGGCGGCATCGATGCCGTCCTGTTCGTGCGTGAAGCGGAACAGCGCAGCCAGCGGCCCGAACGTCTCTTCATGCGCGACGAGCATGTCCTTGGTCGCATCGCGGATGACGGTCGGCTCGTAGAACGTGCCGCCCAGCGCGTGCGGCTTGCCGCCGGTCAGCACCACGCCGCCTTTCGCCACCGCATCGGCGACATGCGCCGCGACCTTTGCCACGGCAGCATCGTTGATGAGCGGACCCTGCTGGACATCGGCCGCGAAGCCGTCGCCGACCTTGAGCGCTTTAACCCGCTCGGTGAAACGCGCGGCGAACGCGTCGTAGATGCCGTCCTGGATGTAGAAGCGGTTGGTGCAGACGCAGGTCTGCCCGCTGTTGCGGTATTTCGAGGCGATCGCGCCTTCGACCGCCTTCTCAAGATCGGCATCGTCGAAGACGAGGAACGGCGCGTTGCCGCCAAGTTCCATCGACAGCTTCTTCATCGTCGCGCCCGACTGCTCGTAGAGAAGCTTGCCGACCCGAGTCGAGCCGGTGAAGGTCAGCTTGCGCACCAGCGGACTGGCTGTGAGCGCGCCGCCGATCGCGACTGCATCGCCGGTGACGACGTTGACGACACCGGCGGGGATGCCTGCCTGTTCGGCGAGCACCGCCCACAGCAGCCCGCAATAGGGCGTGAATTCGGACGGCTTGACGACGACGGTGCAGCCCGCCGCAAGCGCCGGCGCAATCTTGCGTGACAGCATAGAGAAGGGAAAGTTCCACGGCGAGATCGCCGCGACCACCCCCACGGGCTCGCGCGTGACGAGGACCTGGCGGCCCGGCCACGGCGAGGGCACGACCGAGCCGTTGATGCGGCGCGCTTCTTCCGCGAACCATTGCACATACTGCGCGCCGAGCAGGATTTCCGCACGGGCTTCCGCCAACGGCTTGCCCTGTTCGAGCGTCAACATCGCCGCGAGCGGCTCGGCGTGCTCGCGGATGACTGCGGCCATGCGGTGCAGTGCGGCGGCGCGCTCGGCCGCGAGCGTCATCGACCAGGTCTTGAACGCGGCTTGTGCGGCATCGATCGCCGCGTTCGTCTCGACAGCGCCCGCCCAGGCGATCGTGCCGATCACCGCGCCCGTCGCCGGGTTGGTGACGTCCAGGGTCTCGCCCGTGTCGGCGGCTCGCCACACGCCACCGATCGCGTTCGTCTCGCGCAGCCAGCCGTCCGCCTTGAGCGTGTCGAGAATGGTATCGGTCATGCGTTCTCCGTGGCACCGAGCGAATAGCCAACTCCGTTCGCTCAGTACGAACGGGCTAAGGCATCTTATTAAGATCTAGGAACCGATCGGCTCCAGATCCAGCCGCACCACGTCGGCGAGATCCGCGCGGACCACGGGATAGCGGGCGAGCACGAGCGGATCGTGGCCGGGTATGATGTGGCGGATCGAACTCGATAGCCGCCGCATCGTATCATAGCCGGCAAGCATGTCGGACACGCTCTCGACCACCGGGAACGGGCGATATTGCTCGAAATTCGCGTAGAAATGCGACGCGTCCGACCCGATCACCACCCAGCCGCGCTTCGTCTTGACGCGCACGATCTGAAGCCCGCGCGTGTGCCCGCCAACGCGGTGGACGCTCAGTCCCGGTTCGATCTCGCTGTCGCCGTCGTGGAAATGCACCCGGCCCGCGAACACCTTGCCGACCATCGATTGCACGTCCTCCACCGCGAAGGAATGGTTGAGGAACGGCTGGCACATGCACCGCCCGGTGCAGAACGCCATCTCGACATCCTGCAAGTGGTACGTCGCTGCGGGGAACAGGTCGCGGTTGCCGGCATGGTCGAAATGCATGTGCGAGATGATGACGTCGCTCACGTTCGCCGGCTCGATGCCGATCGCGCGCAAGCCATCCTCGACCGGACGGACGAGCTGGCGGTTGCGCACGCGGCTGGTGGTCGCGTCGAAGCCCGTATCGACGACATAGGTCTTCTCTGCCCCGACGATCGCCCAGACGAAATAGTCGAGCGCCATCGGTTGATCGTGCGGATCGCCGCCGATGAAATTGGCGGCGGCGTTGCGATCATGATGGCCGTAGCGGACCGCGTAGATTTCGAAGGTCGACTCCATCTCCGGCTCCCGTCACTTGCCGCCGATTTCGACGCCGGCCCATTGTTCGACCACCTTGGCCATCTCGGTAAAGTCCGACGCGCCGCCGAAGCGCGCCTGCGTGATGTTGAGCATGGTGCGCGCGGTGGTGCTCATCATCATCGGTACGCCCATCGCCTCGGCTTCGTCGAGGCACAGCCGCATGTCCTTCAACGACAATTGGGTCGCGAAGCCGAAGTCGAAGGTCCGCGGGAGCACCGCGCGCGGGAATTTGTCGGTCGTGGCGCTGTTGCGGCCGCTGGAGGCGTTGAACACGTCGAGCATCACCTGCGGATCGAGCCCCGCCTTCACCCCCATCGCCATGCCCTCGCAGGTCGCGGCGAGCGCGGCGACCGACAGCGCGTTGTTGACGAGTTTCATCGTCTGGGCCTGGCCGGGGGTCTCGCCGACGTGGAATGTCTTGCCGAACGTCGCGAGCAGCGGCGCCACCTCGTCCCACACCGTTTTCGGGCACGCTACCATCAACGACAGCTTGCCGGCGAGCGCGCCGCCACGCCCGCCGCTCACCGGCGCATCGACCAAGGTGATCCCAGCCTCGCCCAGCGCGTCGGCGACGGCCTTCGACATGCGTGGGCCAGTCGTGGACAAGTCTATGACGATCCTGGGTTTGCCGGGCACCAATGCGAGCGCGACGTCCTGCACGATTTGCGGGGAGGGAAGGCTGATGAAGACGATACCGGCCTGCTCGGCCACCGCCGTAGCCGAATCCGCGCGGCGACCGCCGGCGTCCGTAAACGCGGCGAGCGCGGTCTCGGCCGTGTCGAACGCCACCACGTCATGCCCGGCCGTAACCAGATGCGGCGCCATCGCGCTTCCCATGCTGCCAAGGCCGACGAAGCCCAGCACCGAAGTATCCGTCATGTCGATTTCTCCACCTATCGGGGTCAGCCCCGCGCCAGCCATCCGCCTTCGATGGGAAGGATGGCCCCATTCATATCCTCGCCGACCGGCCCGCACAGCATCAGCAGCACTTCGGCGACGCTATCTTCCTCGATGAAGCGGCCGCTCGGCTGTTTTCCGTCAAGGAAGCGTTGTTCGGCCTCTTCGCGGCTGATGCCTTCGCGCGCTACCGTTTCGTCGATCCGCTCGCCCCAGATCGGCGTGCGTACCGATCCGGGCGTGAGCGCGTGGCACGTCACCCCGCTGCCGGCGGTTTCGAGCGCAATCGCGCGGGTCATGCCCTGAATCGCGGTCTTGGTCGTGACATAGTCGATGCGATTGACCGTCCCGCGCGAGCCGTACACCGAAGTCATGTTAAAGACGCGGCCATAGTTGCGCGCCCGCATCCCCGGCAGAACGAGCTGCGTGGCAAGCAGCGCGGCGGTGAGATTGACCGCGAGCGCGCGATTCCAATCCTCCAGCGCGAGATCGCAGACCGGCGCGAAATGCCGGACCACCGCGTTGTTGACGAGAATGTCGATCGGCGCGCCGTCGCTCGCGCGCGCGACCAAGGTTCGGATCGCGTCGGGGTCGGTCAGGTCGGCCTCAACATAGCGCGCCGCCACGCCGAACTCCGTGGTGATCTGCTGGCGCACGCTCTCGATGTTTTCCGCTGGATCGAGTCCGGTGAGAACGACCGACACCCCCGCCGATGCGAGCGCACGCGCCATCGCCAGACCCAGTCCGCCAACCGACCCGGTGATGAGCGCGCTACGCCCGGCAAGCGAAACCGGCTCACGCATGCGCGGGCGCCATCAGGCCGGTGAGCGCTGACACATTCTCCAGCGTTTCGAGCCGCGCGACCGCATCGATCACCGCGTCCGCCTGCCGCATGTCGAGGACGTTCGTGACGTTCTCGCGGAACTTGCCCTCGATCTCTCCGCGCGACATCGGGTTGGCGGCCGATCCGCGATTATGCTCCTCGATCTCCTCGAAGCGCTGCCCATCCGCCGTTTCGACGATCACCACGCCCTTGAACCGCTCGCTGCCCGGCATCGTCGGATCGACGACGAACTCGACGCGGTCGGCGAGCGCAAGGATGGTCGGGTCGCGCAAGGACGCCGGCGCATACGCGTCCTTACTGATCCGCCCCAGCACGAAGGCTTCGGCGAGCGTATATTGCAGACTGACTCGACCATGCGAGTCGGTCAGCGGCCGGCGTTTCTCGGCGAGCGGCTCGCAGACGATGCCGACGATATAGGCCGCGACCGGGCAGATCACGCGCGCGATGCGCTCGGGTGTCAGCCGCTCGCGCACCCGCAGCCGCAGGGCCGCGTCGATATAGGGGTGGATGACGTGCGCGACGGGGAACGGCTTGAACGAGGCGTTGCGGCTGTCCCACACGCTGCCGAGGTTATCGGTCAGCCGTCCGAACGCCGGCGCGGGCTCCGCCGCCTGCAGATGCGAGGCGAAAAGCCCGAAGCGTCCCTCGAAGACTTCGCCCGGCCCAGTCACGCCAGATTGGCCGAGCACGGCGGCGGTGATGCCGCTTTGCGCCGCCCAGCCGGGGTGAAGGAATTTGGATTGGGTGCCGTCGACCCAGCATTGGATCAGCCCGGCCGCGAAACTGCCGGTGATGCCGGCGGCGGCGACCATCTGCGCCGGCGCGAGCCGCAACAGGCTCGCCGCCAGCCAGCACACCCCAAACGGGGCGAACAGTCCTGACGGATGGAAGCCGCGCTTGTGGAATTGCTGCGGCGTGACGCTGCCGACCCGTGCGCTGATCTCGTTACCGATCGCGACCGCGGTGAGGACGTCGCGGCCGCTCGCCCCGGTCCGCTCACCGAGCGCGAGCGCTGCGGCAACCGCCGGACTGCTCATGTGGACGATCGATTCGTTGTGGGTGTCGTCATATTCGAGCGCCTGCGACAGCGCGCCGTTGATGAAGGCGGCACCGATCGCGCTCGCTCGCCGGGCCGTGCCCCACACCGCCGCCTCGTCGCCAGGATAGAGCGTCGCCGCCTCGCTGACCGACGCGCCGAACGGAGTCCGGCTTCCCGCGATCGACAGGCCGATCACGTCGAGCACGCGGAAGCGTGTGCTCGCCACGACATCCTCCGGCACGTCGGCGAACGTCATGCCGGCCACCCATTCCGATATCGTCTGCGACGCCCCTATCACGAATTCTCCACCTTTTTGAAAATCTAGGTACCGGTATCAAATATCTACGATGCAATAGCTAGGGTGGCAAGCCCCACAATTGGCCGTTCGATCGTCGAACCACGTAGGATTTTGGGATCGATCCCAAAATTCTGCCGGTATGTCTGTCGTGTGGCGCGGCGCCATAGACCGCGGATCACGATTTGCTACACTGTCACAAACAACGAAGGGATCATCGGTGCGAGACGGCAATTCGTCTTCAAGGGGCGGCGGCGGAATCCGCATGCGCGAGGTCGCCAAACTCGCTGGCGTGTCGCGAATGACGGTATCGCGCGCGCTCAACCAGCCCGAGAAGGTCAAGGAAGCGCTTCGCACGCGCGTGCAGGAGGCGGTCGCCGAACTCGGCTACGTTCACAATCACCTCGCGCGCAGCCTGTCGTCGAGCCGCTCTACCGTGATCGGGCTGATCCTGCCGAGCCTCGAAAACTCGATCTTCTCGCAGACGGTAAAGGGCATTTCGGACGTGCTTCGCCCGGCCGGCTTCCAGTTGATGCTGGCGGAAAGCTCGGATGATCCCGAAGAGGAGGAGCGCGTCATCGCCGCGTTCCTCGCGCAGCGTGTCAGCGGTCTCGTGCTGCATTCGACTCGCCATAGCGCCGCCGCGATCAAGATGCTGCGTGGCGCGGCGATTCCCGTCGTCGAGAACGGCGACATGCCCGCCGATCCGGTCGACATGGTGGTGAGCTATTCGAATCGGGGTGCGGCGAAGGCGATGACGTTGCATCTCGCGCGGCTCGGCTATTCGCGGATCGCCTTTGCCGGCCTGGTGCGCAACCCGCGCGCGTCGGAACGGCAAGTGGGATTTCGCGAGGCGATCGAGGAAGCGGGGCTGCCGTTCGATCCGCGCGCGATGGTTGGCGTGTCTCGCGGTTTCGTCGGCGGCGCGGAGGCAATTTCCTATATCGAGCAGAGCCGGCCCGACACCGACGCGCTGTTCTGCGCGGGTGACGTGCTCGCGGCGGGCGCACTGTTCGATTGCGACCGACGCGGCTGGGCGGTGCCGGGGCGGCTCGCGCTGGCGAGCTTCGACGATCTCGACCTGATGCGCTTCGTCAATCCGGCGATCACCGCCTTGCGCTTGCCGCGCTATGAGATCGGCCGCCGAAGCGCGGAGATGCTGCTGGCGCGCCTGCTCGGTCGCGAGCTGCCGCTGCGATCGGTCGATCTCGGCTTCGAAATCCTCCACCGCGCCAGCGCCTGAGCCTCGGCGCGATTGCGCGCCGTCTCGCGCCTCATTATAGGGACCGGTAACAAGGTTTTCGGGGAGAATGCCCGTGTCAATGGCGCATTCGGCGCGTGCGACCGCGTGCAGCCTGGCTTTCATCGCAGCCGGCGTCAGTGCCGCGGGGCGGATCGACTCGCTCGCCGATCTCTGCGGGAATTGTCATCCGGTGCTGTACGCCCATTGCGGTGGTTTCCTCGAAGGGCCGAACTTCGATTCCAACGGGCATTTGTGGAGCGTCGATTACAAGGGCGGCAACATTGTCGAGGTGGCGGGCGGTGCCTGTCGCATTGTCGCCAATACCGGCGGCATGCCCAACGGCTCGCGCTTCCATCCCGATGGCCGGCTGTTCATTGCCGATGCCAGGCGCGGGCTGCTGATCTTCGATCCGCACGATCGATCGATCACCGTTCGCGCCGCCACGGTGGCAGGCAAGCCGATCGTCGGCGCGAACGATCTCGTGTTCGACAAGGCGGGCGGCCTCTATATGACAGTCGTCGCTGGCGCGAGCGCGCTACGCCCCACCGGCATGGTGGTGTATCTCGCACCGGGCGAGCGCGGCGAGCCACAGATTTTAGCGGACGGACTCGCCTTTCCCAACGGCCTGGCGCTGTCTCCGGATGGCACGCGGCTGTACGTCGGCCTCTATGCCGAGAAGACGATCCTCGTCCTTCCGCCTGCCGATCGCGCGCCGCCCTATCTCACGTCCTGGGTGTTCGCGCGCACCGAGAGCGGCGTTGGGCCGGACGGGATGATGGCCGATGTGCGCGGCCGGCTGTGGTGGGCGAATTTCGGCGACGGCACGATCAGCGTGGCCGGCTCGACCGGGCGCGTGATCGGCCGGATCGCATTGTCCGAAGGCGCTGGCCCCGGCACCACCAACATGACCGTCCACGACGGTGCGCTCTACATCACCGAGGCTTCGCACGGCGACATCTGGCGGGTGCCACTCACGGGCGCGGTAACGGCGCCCGCCGGCAGGCGGGCGCCGAGCGGTCACTTGCCCGCGTCGATTTCGGCGAACGCCTCGCGCGCGATGCGCGTCGAATCGAGTCCTGCCGGCACGCCGCAATAGATGGCGACCTGGAGTAGCGCCTCGCGGATCTCGTCGCGCGACAGGCCGTTGGTGAGGGCCGCCTTGACGTGCAGCTTGAGTTCGTTGGGGCGGTTGAGCGCGCTGATCATGCCGATGTTGAGCAAGCTGCGGTCGCGCCGCGACAGCCCGTCGCGGCTCCAGACGTTCCCCCAGCAATATTCGGTCGAAAGCTCCTGCATAGGACGGCTGAAATCGTCGGCATTGGCGAACGAACGGGCGACATATTCCTCGCCGAGCACGTCCTTGCGCAGCGCCAGGCCGCGTTCATATGTTTCGTTGGTCACTTCATACCCTTCCATGATGTGGTGAGGAATCGCGGCGTCCAAGTCACGCCGCGCGCTTGCTCCGCTTACGAGAAACAGGTACCGGTAACAAGAAATTTGAAGACGGAGAGACGCATGAGCCTGAACGGACGGATCGCGCTGGTCACGGGTGGCGCGCGGGGTATCGGACGGGCCATCGCGGTGGCGCTTGCGGACGCGGGCGCGCAGATCGTCATCGTCGATCTGAATGGCGACGATGCTGCCCGCGCCGCGCGCGATATCGGTGCGGACGCCAGCGGCCGCGCTCTCGACGTGTCCGATGCGGCGGCGTGCGAGGCACTCGCCGGCGAGATCGGCCCGGTCGCGATCCTCGTGAACAATGCCGGCATCATCCGCCCCGGCAAGATTATTGATGCGGACGCGGTGGCGAACTGGCAGCGCACGCTGGCGATCAATCTCGGCGGGCCGTTCAATATGTGCCGCGCCTTTCATCGTCAGCTTCGTGAGACGCGAGGGTGCGTCATCAATCTCGCCTCGATCCGCTCGTTCGTTGCGGCGGGCAACGCCGCCGCTTATGCCGCGTCGAAGGGCGGCGTCATGCAGTTTACCAAGGCGCTGGCGGTGGAATGGGGCGACGACGGCATCCGCGTCAACGCGATCGCGCCCGGCTTCGTCGAAACCCCGCTGGTGCCCGACGCGGAAAAGACCGCAGCACGCGAAGCGGCGATCATGTTGCGCACGCCGCTCAAGCGGATCGGCGATCCGGCCGAGGTCGGCGGCGCGGCGGTGTTCCTCGCCTCGGAGGCGGCACGCTTCGTTACCGGCGTAACGCTGCCGGTCGATGGCGGTTATCTCGCGGGCTGAGCTCAGCCGCGGATAGCGGCGATGATCGACTCATATTGCGCCGGGTCGATCGCGACGTCGATCAGCGCCGGGCCGGGGGCCGCCAGCGCCCGCGCGAAGGCGGCGGCGAGATCGGCCTCGTGCGCGACGCGAATGCCGCACCAGCCGAACGCATCCGCTGCCTGCGCGAAATCGGCGGGGGTGAAATCGACGCCCGCCGCCGCCATCTGCCTACGCTTCTGCTTCTCGCCGATCAGCGTCAGCGAGGCGTCGTTGAACACCACCACGATGGGCTTCGATCCCGATTGCACCGCCGTGCCCAGTTCGCCGAGGCACATCATCAGCCCGCCGTCGCCGGTGAACGCAACCGTCGTCCGGCCCGGCTCGGCCAGGCTCGCGGCGATCGCGGCGGGCAGCGCGAACCCCATGGTCGATAACCCGCGCGAGATCAGCGAGCGGTTTGGCTCGGCGGCCCGCCAGAGATGCAGCACCGGTAGCATGTGCGCGCCGGCGTCGATCGTGATGCGGCTATCGGTGGGCAGCGCCGCAATCGCGGCATCGACCAGCCGTGAAGGCGCGATGCCGTCGCCGGTGCTGGCGGTACGCGCCGCCGACCACAACCGGGTCTTGGCGGCGACCAGTTGCTCCGCGCTCCAGCCGGGGGCTGGCATCGCGTCGGCCAGCGCGGCAAGCCCGGCGGGCAGGTCGCCGATCAGCAGCGCGTCGGGTCCGATCAGCATGTGCGCATGCGCATGCTCGCTGAGTTCCACGGTCGGAATATCCGCATAGCGCCACGGCTGCGGCGGGCCTTCTACCGGATCGAAACCATAGAGCAGGATGAGATCGGCGGAGCGCAGGATCGGCTCCTCCGCCACGCCGCCGGCATACAGGCCAAGCCCGAGCGGCTCGTGCTCGGAGACGACACCCTTCGCCTTGTAGGTGGTGAGCGCGGGGCAGCCGGTCGCCGCCACGAACGCGCGCACCGCGTCGCTCGCCGCCGGGGAGCGCGCCTGCAGCCCCGCGATCAGGATCGGCCGCTTCGCCGCCGCGAGCAATCGCCGCGCCACCGCGATCGCATCGTCGTCGGCGCGGCGAGGCGCCGCGATGGGCGGCGCGTCCGGTACCGCGCCGATGGCGCCGCGAATATAAGAGCCGGCGACCTCGAGATACGCCGGCCCCTTGGGATGCGCTTCCATCGCCGCGAGCAGCCGGTCGAGTTCGGCGACTGGCTCGACATCGCGCAGGTTGGAGCCGGCGCGCAGCATCGGCGCGAGGAGCGCGGCCTGATCGACGCGTTGGTGGCTGATATACGCCTGCGCGTCCTCATAGCCATCGGCGATCACCAGCAGCGGGACTCGGTCGAGATCGGCATAGGCCACCCCGTTGGCGACGGCGGCGAGGCCAGGGCCGCGCGTCGTCATGACCACGCCTGGCGTGCCGGTCAGTTCGGCGGTGACGCAGGCCATCATCGCGGCGGCGGTCTCGGTGCGGGTCAGCACGAACTGCATGCCGACGGCTTCGGCGGCGGCGATGAAGTCGAGATTACACTCTCCCCCAGGCAGGCCGAAAATCCGTTCGACCCCGCGTGCTTGCAAGCGCGCCACCAAAGCTTCGGTTACGGTACGGCTCGTCAAGGCACACTTCCCCCATCCGCGCGAGCGGGGCTGCGCGGTCTTTCAAATCAAGATCGTGAAGAGCGGCTTCCCGGCGGCTCAGGCGGCCTGTGCGAGCGTCGGCGCGACGTCTTCGAGCGTCACCCGGCGCAGGTCGCGCGGATAGCGTTTGTCGTCGTAGCGCAGGCCACGGTGCATCGTGACGCGATTGTCCCAGATCACCAGATCATGAACGCTCCACTGATGCGTGTAGACGAACTGGCGCTGCGTCGCGAACTCGGTCAGTTCGCGGATCAGCATCATCGCCTCGGGTGCTTCCCAGCCCTGGATGCGGCCGGCATGCGCCGACAGGTACAAGGCCAGCCGACCCGTTTCCGGCTGCCGCCGGACGAGACGCTGCGGCACCGGCTTGCACCGCGCGATCTCGGCCGCGCTGAACGCGTCGAAGCCGAGTTGCGCGCGCGAGAAGATCAGCGAATGCTCCGCCACCAGATCGCGCACCACCGCCTTGGTCGCTTCGGGCAGATGGTCCCACGCGACGCGCGTATCGACATATTCGGTCTGGCCGCCTTCGGGCGGGATCACGCGCGCCTGCAGCATCGACCAATAGGCTGGCGTCGCCTTGAAGCTGCTGTCGCTATGCCACAGCATGTTGCCGAGGTTGAACATTCGCCGGCGATCGTCCGCCGCCAGGATCTTGCCGTCGGCGCCGAGGTTGGAGATGTCGTTGATCTTCATGTTCGCCAATCGGCGACGTTCCTGGTCCACCAGCGTCGGCGTGTCCTCGATCGTGCCGAACTGCTGCGCGAAGCGCGCCTGCTCCTCATCGGTCAAATCCTGGCCCGGCAACACCAGCACGCCATAGTGATCCATCGCCCTGCGCAGTTCGTCGATCTGTGCGGGCGTGAGCGGTTCGCGCAGGTCGAACCCTTCCGCACGCGCGCCGAAATGCGGGTTGATCGGGGTGAAGCGCAGCGTGGCGTCTTCTTGGGTGGTGAGCGTGCTCGCGGATCGCGCGGACATAATCGTCTCCTGGCCGGGATCGCCCCGATGGGCGGCGTCGCCGGACGATGGGTTTTCGGCCCCGAGCGGATCGGGGATCTTCAGGCGGAGCTTTACGGGTATAACCAGTCGCGCAGCAATCCCTCCGGCCGATCATGATTTGTCATACCGCGATGCCTGCCAGCTATGCACCGCCGCTATTCGCTTCGCGTCTGCACGATGTCGCGACATGATTGTGCGCCGGCTTGGCCGCCCGGTAGGACGGCGGACATATGATGCCCGATGGGAGACACCGATGTCCAAGTTCGATCCAGCCGCGCCGCTGTCGGCGAACCCGCCGCTGGTCGATTCGCACGCGCATATCTGGGGGCCGGGCATGCCCTTCGCGAATCATGCCTGGGCGCGGCCGGCTTATGCCTTTCCGGTCGAAGAGTATCTCGCGCTGCTCGACGCGAATGGTGTGCAATACGGCGTGATCGCGGCGGCGAGCCTGTTCGGCACGTACAACGATTACACGATCCGCGCGCTGCGCCGCTTTCCCCGGTTGCGGGGTACGGCGATCGTTGATCCCGACATCGGCTTCTATGATCTCGAGCGGATGCGCGCGGAGGGCATCGTCGGCATCCGGTTGCAGCTTTTCCACGTCGATCCGCTGCCGGATTTCACCACCGACGCCTATGTCCGGTTGTTCCACCGGCTGCGCGACCTCGGCATGCACGTTCACGTCAATGTCGAGGCGGCGCGGCTGGCGCCGGTGCTCGCCGCGCTCGCGCCGAGCGAGGTCGCCATCGTCATCGATCATTTCGGCTGGCCGGAAGAGCAGTTCGGGCTCGACTGCCCCGGTTTCACGCTCAGCGTCGATGCCTGCCAAAGCGGGCGAGCGTGGGTGAAACTCTCGTCGGGCTTCCGTCGCGCCGATCAGGACGTGCCGCGTGCGCTCGCGCAAGCGTATGTCGAACAGGTCGGTACCGAGCGCCTGTTCTGGGGCAGCGACGCACCGTTCGTCGGGATGGAGGGCAAGGTCGCCTACGCTGACACGATCCGCCAATATGAATATTGGCTCCCCGACGATGCGGTGCGCGCCGCGATTTCGCGCAACACCTACGCTTTCTACTTCGATCGCTAACGGTCAGCCGGCGGGGAAGGTGAGCACGCGGCGGAGCGTCTCACCGAACAGCTTGCGCTTGTCGGCATCGCCGATGCGGTCGCTGTCGAGCAGATAGCGCAGACTGTCGGCATAGCTCAGCCCGCGCCGGCGCGGCCGCGCGCCACGCGGCAGGTCGGCCTGGCGCATCCGCGTATAGTCGCTGCCCCACATCACGCGATCGAACCCGAACGCGTCAAAAAGTTGGTCGAGCTTGGGCCATACATCCGCGAACGGATACGCCTGTTCGGAGAGCAGTGGCGCGCCGCACAGCTTGACGTACACATTGGGATATTTCGCCAGTGCGAGCAGATCCGGGAAGCGCCCCCACGGATCGTCGTTGGGCGGCGAGACCGGGTGCTGACTGACGCCGATATGGTCGATGATGAGCGTCAGGGCGGGGTGGCGCACCGCGACCGCCTCCATTGCCTTGGCCCAGCCGTGAGTCGAGACGAAGATCGGCAGGCCGACCTGCTCGGCGGCGGCGAAGATCGGGTCGAACGCCCCCTCCTCGAACGCGGGGCGCAACGTCGCGTCGCGCCAGTCGCCGACCAGCGCTCGCCCGGCGATCACGCCCGGGAGCGCGCGCACCCGCGCGACGTCGGCGACGAGATCGGGATGCGCATGATCGAACGTCACCACACCCGCGAACCGTTCCGGGTAGAGGTTCCGCGCGGCGGTGATGAACGGCTCCCCGGTCACGGCCAGCGCGATATCGATGCCGGCTGCGTCCATCGCCTCGCGCGCCAGTTCGACATTGATGGCGGCGGCGGCGACGGGATCGATGCCCGGAATCGCGGTTTGCGGCACCGGCTCATGGATTTGCGCGTCGATGATCTCGATCGAGTCGTTGATGGCCATGTGTCTGATCCTCCTCCTTGTCCGGCACACCATTCGTCAGCGCGATCCGGCTCGGACTAGGCAAGCTCTAAAGATACCGGTACCAAAATGCAAAGCGACATATCGAGGAGAGCCGTAATGGACACGACACCCGCGGCGATGCCGCCGGATGCAGGCTGGCAAGTCTGGGAACACGACGATCCGTTCGAGGCCGCGAACACGCGGATCTTCCGTGCGACCGCCTTTACGCCGAGCGAAGAGGAACTGGTGCGGATCGGCTGTCGGGTGCTGCCGGCGAATTGCAATTTCCTCGGCGGCGGCCATGGCGGCTTCATCGCCACGCTGCTCGATATCGCAATGGGCCGCAACGTCCTCGCCGCCACGGGTACCCAGGGTGCACCGACGGTATCGATGACGGTCGATTTCCTGCGCGGCGCGGTCGCCGGCGACTGGCTGGAGAGCCGCGCGCGGCTGCTGCGACGGACGCGACGGCTCGCGTTCAGCGATGCGATCCTCGTCGGCCCCAAGGGTATCGTCGCGCGCGGCAACGGCGTGTTCGCGATTCCGCAGCCCGGCACATGATCGCAAAAAGATATACCGACCCGAAAATTCGTATTTTTTCGTTCACCTGGATTGCGCCAGTCTTAACCCGCCGAACCCCGATGGGGCGCGCATACCGAGCCGGACGGCATCGACCGTTCGCCAAAACACGCTGGCGGCCCTGCCATAGCGCCACATCGAACGATGCGGCTGGGACGGCGCACGCCTGACACACGGGAGAGGGCGATGTTGAAGAAACTTCTGATTGGCACATGCGTGATGGCATTGGCGACGGGTACGGCACACGCCGCCGATGGGGCGCCACAGCAGGAGGCGCCGCAAACGGGTGCGCCTGCCGCGCCGCTCAGCGAGGCGACGCAACAGGACATCATCGTCACGGCATCGAAGCGCGCGCAGAACGTACAGGACGTGCCGGTCGCGGTCACGGCGGTGGCGGAAGAGAAATTCCAGTCGCTCAACATCACCAACACCGCCAACCTCGCGGCGCTCGCGCCAGGCATCGTCTTCGTGCCCGCGCCCAACCCCAACAATCTGCAATTCGTGGTGCGCGGCATCGGCACCTATTCGACCGTCGATACGCTCGAACAGTCGGTCGGCGTGGCGATCGACGGCATTCCGCTCGGGCGAATCGCCGGTGCTATCGTTGATGCGGTCGATGTCGCGCGGGTCGAGGTACTACGCGGGCCGCAAGGCACGCTCTTCGGTAAGAGCGCGACCGCCGGCCTGGTCAGCGTCGTCACCAACAAGGCCAAGCTCGGCCAGACCGAAGCGATCGGTCGTGTGTACTACGGCGAGAACGACGAGTTCCGTGTGCAGGGCACGGTCAACCTCCCGATCGGCGACAAGGTTGCGCTTCGCCTGAGCGCGTGGGATTTCAGCCGCGACGGCTATATCATCGCGCCCAAGCAGGCCGATGGCAATATCGGCGACTTCCACAATTGGGGCGTGCGCGCGCGACTCGCCCTCGAGGTGACGCCGAACTGGCGGATCGATGCCAACGCCGAATATAGCCGCAACACCAACGATGGCGTGCTCCAGACGACGCGCGCCTATATGCCCAACGATTTCATCGCGCTCCCCGGCGCACGCACCATCGCGCAGATCAACGCGAGCATGGGAATCGTGCCGGGGCCGCTCAACAAGGCGGTCGGTTCCGAAGTGCCGATCGGCGGGTTCGTCACGCCCGAATTCTACCATGTCGAATCCAACTGGGATTTCGGCGACGTCACGCTGACGTCGATCACCGGCTATCGCCACATCCGGTCGAGCCAGGTCAGCGAATATGATTACAGCGCGAGCGAGCCGGGCAGCTTCACCACCTATCTGCACTACAAGTCCGATACCGATCAGTTCACCAGCGAGCTTCGCCTCGCAAATGGCAGCGGCAACGCGTTCAAATACACGCTCGGGCTGTTTTATTATAACCTAGACGTCAACAACAGTTCGTTCGAGCAGACCGCGCGCAACGTGCCGAGCTTGCCGGGACCGTACTTCGCCACCGGCCGCTTTCCGGTCTCGACGATGAACACCAAGAACTATGCCGCTTTTGCCGATCTCAATTACGATATCGGCCCGGTGACGCTGATCGGCGGCGCGCGGCTGTCGCACGAGGTGAGCTATGGCACGTTCAACCGCACGCTGCCGCGCGACGGCGCGGCAGCGGAGGGCGGCGCGGACACCAGCATCTACATCCCCGGCCAGACAGTGGCGGGCTATACGCCGTTGTCGGTGGCATCCTCCATCACGTACGACGATTTCTCGTGGCGCGGGGGCGCGCAGTTCAAGGCGAGCAAGGACATCATGTTCTACGCCACCGCGAGCCGCGCCTATAAGGGGCCGGGCTTCAACTTCGCGTCCGATCTGACGCCGGTCATTTTCGCGCAGACCCGTTCGATCGTGAAGCCGGAGATCGCGCATTCCTACGAGATCGGCATGCGTAGCCAGTTCTTCGACCGACAGGTCACGTTCAATCTCACCGGCTATTACGCGCCGTACAAGGATTTCCAGATCACCGCCGCGCTGCCCGGTACCGGCGGCAACGGCCTGAGCTACACGATCATCAACGCCGGCGAGATCGTCGCAAAGGGCATCGAGGCCGAATTCGCGTTCAACCCGCGTGGTGCGCTGCAAGGCTTCTCGCTCAATGGCGACATCACCTGGAACGACACCAAATACACCGATTTCGCCAACGCGCCTTGTTATGCGCTCCAGCCGCGCAACCCGACGCCGACATCGACGCCGGGGGTGTGCGCGCCGCCGTCGGTCGGCTCGACCGCGTCGGTTCAGTCGGTCAACGGGCTGCGCACCGTCGGAAACCCGGAATGGAAGCTCAACGCCTTCGCCGGCTACGATCGGCCTGTCAGCGAGCGGCTCAACGCCTTCGGGCAACTGCATTATTATTATCAGTCGGCGGTGCAATATGGCGTCGGCGCCAATCCGGCGACTCAGGCGCCCGGCTACAATACGGTCGATCTGACACTCGGTATCCGCGCCGACGACAATCGCTGGAAACTCAGCGCGATCGGCAAGAACATCTTCGGGCAACGGTTCGTGTCGCGTCTCGTCACGAACAATCCGGGGCTGGAGCAGGTCGTTCCTTATGAGGCGTTCTCGTCCTGGGGCGCGGCGCTCGACGTGAGATTCTAGGAGGGGAAGTTGAAGCGCATGGCGATACCAGAAGGCCCTGTAGGGGCCGCCGCGACCGGTTCGAACACCGATGCGCTGAACGCCTGGACGGCGGCCTTCGCCGCCGCGTTCAACGCCGCCGATGCCGACGGTGTCGGGGCGCTGTTCGCGGACGACGAAAGCTACTGGCGCGATCTCGTCGCAATCTCGTGGAACATCGTCACCGTCGAAGGGCGGAGCGGCGTCGCCGCGCTGGTGGGCGCGCAGGCGGCGAAGATCGGGCCGGTCACAATCGGTGCGGTCAGGGTCGAATCCGCCACCGCGCAGCAGCTCGACGGCTGGTTTGATTTCACCACACGCGACCTTCGTGGCCGCGCCTATGTCCGGCTGCGCGATGGCGCCTGCTGGACCTTGCTGACGGCGGCGCAGGCGCTCACCGAATTCGAGGAGCCGGCCGGCCGCAGCCGGATCGAGGGGGCGATCCACAAGGCCACCAAGGCGCGCCGGACCTGGACCGACGAGCGCGATGCGACCGCCGCCACGCTCGGCCATTCGGTGCAGCCGTACTGCCTCATCATCGGCGGCGGCCAAGGCGGCCTCGCGCTCGGCGCGCGACTCAAGCGGCTCGACGTGCCGACGCTGATCATCGACGCGCTGGAGCGGCCCGGCGATTCGTGGCGCAGCCGCTACAAGTCGCTGTGCCTGCACGATCCGGTCTGGATCGATCACCTGCCGTACCTGCCGTTTCCCGATCACTGGCCGGTTTATACCCCCAAGGACAAGATGGGCGATTGGCTGGAAGCCTATGCCAAGGTGATGGAACTCGACATCTGGAGTTCCACGACCTGTCGTGGCGCGAGCTACGACGCGCAGGCGCGCTGCTGGACGGTGATCGTCGAGCGCGGCGGCGAGACGATCACGCTGCGCCCGCGCCAGCTCGTTCTCGCCACCGGCCTCTCGGGAATCAAGACCGTGCCGGCGATACCGGGCGCGGAAACCTTCCAGGGCACGCAGTTCCATTCGAGCGATCATCCCGGCGGTGCCGCGTTCGCGGGCAAGCGTTGCGTCGTGATCGGCGCCAACAATTCCGCGCACGATATCGCCGCCGATCTGTGGGAGAATGGTGCCGACGTCACCATGATCCAGCGCTCGCCGACGACCGTCATCAAGGCGACCGCGCTGCGTCGGCTTCAGGATGCCGGCTATTATTCGGAACACGCGGTCGAATCCGGCCTCTCCACCGAAGATGCCGATCTGCTCGTCAACTCGATGCCGTTCCGCGCGCGCGAGCCGCAGGACCAGCGCACCTGCCTCGCCATCCAGGATGCCGATGCGCCAGTCTACGATCGGCTGCGCGCACGCGGCTTCCTGCTCGATTTCGCCGAGGACGATACCGGCATCGCCGGCAAATATCCGCGCCGCGCCTCGGGCTATTATATCGATGTCGGCGCGTCCGACCTGATCGCCGACGGCGAGATCAAGTTGCGCAGCGGCGTGGGCGTCGCCGGGATCGAGGGCAATGCCGTCATTCTGTCGAGCGGCGAGCGGCTGCCCGCCGACGTCATCGTTTATGCGACCGGCTACGGCCCGATGAACGGCTGGGCGGAGATGCTGATATCGAAGGAAGTCGCCGACCGGATCGGCCCCTGCTGGGGCCTTGGTTCGGCCACGGCGATGGACCCCGGCCCTTGGGAGGGCGAGTTGCGCAACATGTGGAAGCCCACTGCACAGGAGGGATTGTGGTTCCACGGCGGCAACCTCGCCCAGTCGCGGTTCCATTCGCTTCACCTGGCGCTCCAGCTAAAAGCGCGGATGGAGGGCATTGCGATGCCGGTGTTCCACGCGCCGACGATCGAGCGCGCGCCGCTCAAGCCGGCAAGGGCGCTGGAAACGACCGCATGACCGCCGTCGCCATGGCGGCGAACGTGGTCCCGGCGGGCATCGTCGCGCCGCCGCGCGAGGAACGGCCGGACAGCCCCTACGCCTGGTACGTGCTGTTCGTGCTGGTCGTCGTGTACACGTTCAATGCGATGGATCGCACGATCCTGTCGATCCTCGCGGAGGACATCAAACATACCTTCGCGATGTCTGACAGCCAGCTCGGCTTCCTCCACGGCACCGCGTTCGGCGTGTTCTACGCGCTGTTCGGCTATCCGATGGGGCGGCTGATAGACCGCTGGCGGCGCACCAAGCTGCTCGCGATCGGGCTGGCGATGTGGTCGGCGATGACGGTGATCTGCGGCCTCTCGGCGAACATGGTCCAGCTCGTCGGCTCGCGCATCGGCGTCGGCATTGGCGAGGCGACCGCGAGTCCGGCCGGGTTTTCGCTCACCTCCGACTGGTTCACCAAAAAACGCCGCGCGACCGCGCTCGGCCTTTTCATCGGCGGGCTGTATCTCGGCCAAGGCCTCGCGCTCGCGGTCGGCGGGACGGTCGCGAGCCGTTGGCAGGCGGCGTTTCCGGGCGAGAAGCCGTTCGGCCTGCTCGGCTGGCAGGTCGCGTTCGTCGGTGTCGGCCTGCCCGGGCTGCTGCTCGCGGTCTGGGTATGGACCTTGCGCGAACCACGCCGGGGGCTGAGCGACGGAATCACCCGGCCGGCCGAGACCAATATCTGGCCGCGCTTCTTTGGCGATGTCGCCAGCGTCATCCCGCCGCTGACGCTGCTCCAGGCGGCGCGTTCGGGGCGCGGGCCGTTGCTGTGGAACCTCACGGTCGCGCTGCTCGCCACCGCCTGCGCGGTTCTGTTGACCCGCCTGACCGGCGACGCGATGCAATGGTGGACGATCGCGGTCGGGTATTACGCCGCTTTTTCCTCCGCGCAGTCGATGAAGCACCGCGACAAGCCCACGTTCGCACTCACCTGGGGCACGCCGACCTTCCTGATGGCGATGATCGGCTTCGGCAGCGTGTCGATGGTCAACATCATCATGGGCTTCTGGGTCGCGCCGCTGGCGCTGCGCGGCATGGCGGTCGACAAGGCGTCGATCGGGCTGATCCTCGGTGCGACCACCGCCATCGCCGGTGTGCTGGGCGTGATCGTCGGCGGCAAACTCTCCGACATGCTGCTCAAGTACAGCCAGCGGGGCCGCATCTGGGTGGGCATCGGCGCGACGGTCCTGCCCGCGCCGTTCATCCTCGTCATGTGCCACACGCACACGCCCTGGCTGTTCTTCCTGTGCAACGCGCCGGTCGCGTTCCTCGGCAATTGCTGGCTTGCGGCGGGCGCAGCGACGATCCAGGAGCTTGTCCTGCCGCGGATGCGCGGCACCGCCACCACCACCTATTTCCTCGCCTCGACAATGATCGGCTCGGGGCTGGGTCCGTACCTCGTCGGCAAGATCTCCGCGCTGACCGGAGATCTCGCCACCGGCGTTCAATGCGGGTTGATCGCGGTGCCGATCGCGACGCTTGCGCTGTGGCTGTGCGCGCGCGGCGTGGAAGCGGCCGAAGCGACCAAGTGGCAGCGCGCTCATGCGGCGGGTGAGCCTGCGTGAATGCCGAAAGCGGCCTGATCGCGCCGGCGGCGGCGCGACCGCCGCGCAACTACCGGATCATCGCCGTGGTCGCCGCGCTCGCGCTGACGATGGAGACGATCGACGCCACCGCGCTGGTCTCGGCACTCCCGACGATCGCGCGCGATTTCGGGGTTCCGGCCACCAACCTGAGCGCGCTTATCACCGCCTATCTGCTGTCGCTCGCGATCTTTATCCCGCTGAGCGGTCGGCTCGCCGACCGGTTCGGATCCCGAACCGTGTTCCAGGCGGCGATCCTTTTGTTCATGGCAAGTTCGCTGGTCTGCGCCGCCGCGCCGTCGATCGACGGGATGATCGCGGCGCGCTTCGTTCAGGGCATGGCGGGCGCGATGATGAACCCGATCGCCCGGCTGGTCGTGTTGCGCTCGGCGCCGCGCCACCAGATGGTCTCGGCCAATTCGTGGCTGATCCTGCCTTCGACTCTCGGCCCCATCCTCGGACCGCCGCTGGGCGGGTTCCTCGTCACTTATGTCGGCTGGCGCTGGATCTTCTACATCAACCTGCCGATCGGGCTCGCCGCCGTGATGCTGGTGTCGCTGCTGTTCGATCAGCACCGCGCGCCACACCGGGCGCGGCTGGATCTCGCCGGGTTCATGCTGTCGAGTCTGTCGATCGCGTTGCTGCTGTTCGGCCTGCAAGCGGCGACGCGTGATGGCGAAGCCGCGCTTGCTGCGATGCTGCTGCTGGTGGGCGCCACGTTCGGCGCGGCCTATTTGCGTCACGCCCGCACGCGTGAACATCCGATTCTCGACATGCGGTTGCTCGGCCTGCGCCAGTTCCGCCTGTCGCTGGTGGGTGGATCGCTGACCCGCATCACGCAGGGCGCGCAGCCGTATCTGTTGCCACTGATGTTCCAGCTCGGCTTCGGCATGAGCGCGGCGGCGGCGGGCACGATCGTGCTCGCCACCGCGGCCGGGGCGCTCGTCACCAAGCTGTTCGCAGCGCCGGTGCTCAAGCGCGCGGGGTTCCGCACCGCGCTGCTCGTCAACGGCGTACTTGCGAGCGCCGGTTACGCGGCGGCCGGGCTGTTCCGGCCGGGTTGGCCGTGGGGGTCGATGGTGGCGATCCTGTTCGTGAGCGGGGTCGCCATGTCGTTCCAGTTCTCGGCGTACAACGTCCTCGTCTATGAGGAGATACCGCCCGAACGGATGAGCGCGGCAACCAGCTTCCACACCACCTTCCAGCAATTGCTGCTCTCGGTCGGCGTAAGCCTCGCCGCCGTCGTGCTGCATGGCGCGATGACGGCGGGGGGGCGGCGCATCCCCGCATTCGGCGATTTCACGATAGCATTCGCGGTTGTTTGCGCGATCTCGGCTACGGCGACCGTGGTCAACTGGCGCTTCCCGTCCGGCGCGGGCGCGAAGATCGGTGGGCGCGATGCTTGAACCCGTCCACCGGCCGCTCGCCGGCATCCGCGTCGTCGATTTTTCGACGCTCATTCCAGGCCCGATCGCCACGCTTCTGCTCGCCGAGGCGGGTGCCACCGTTATCAAGATCGAGCGTAAGGGCGATGGCGACGATCTACGCGGTTTCGCGCCCCGGCTCGGCGGGGATAGCTGGCAGTTCGCGATGCTCAATCGCGGCAAGCAAAGCCTGTTCCTCGACCTGAAGGCACCTGCCGACCGCGATACCGCGCTTGCGTTGATCGACGGCGCGGATATCGTCGTCGAGCAATTTCGGCCCGGCGTGATGGCGCGGCTCGGGCTCGGTTATGAGGCGGTTGCCGAGCGCAACCCGCGCATCATCTATTGCTCGATCACCGGCTACGGCCAGAGCGGTGTGCGCGCGCAGAAAGCCGGACACGACATCAACTATCTCGCCGAGGCGGGCGTGTTGTCGCTGGTCGCCGACGCCGCCGGCAGGCCGATGCTGCCCCCGGTCGCGATGGCTGATCTGGGTGGCGGCACCTATCCCGCGCTGCTCAACATCCTGCTCGCGCTGATCGAGCGCGGCGCGAGCGGGCGGGGGCGGCATCTCGATATCGCGATGGCCGACAACGTCTTCCCGTTGCTGTCCTGGGCGCTGGCGGCGACCGCTGCGGGCGCGCCGCCGCAACCGTCGCAAAGCCTCATCACCGGCGCGTCGCCGCGCTACGCGATCTACCCGACCCGCGATGGCCGGCACATCGCCGCCGCGCCGCTCGAAGACAAATTCTGGCGCACCTTCTGCGCTCTGGTCGGCATCGCCGAGGACGCCGACACCGAAGCGGTCGGCGCGGCGATGCGCGCGCGCGACGCCGCCGAATGGCTGGCGGTGTTCGCGCGCCATGACGTCTGTTGCTCGCTGGTCCGTTCGGTCGAGGAAGCGATGGTCGACCCCGATTTCGCGGCGCGCGGCGTGTTCGATCATATCGTCGAGTCGCCGGCCGGTGAGGTGCCGGCGCTGCCGACCCCGCTGGTGGCGGCGTTCCGCGATCCTGAGGCGAGCCGCCCGATGCCGGTCAGGACGTCCACCCCGTAACCGGCACCGCATCCAACTCGACCCCGCCCAGCGCGGCGACGCGCGCCGTCAGCATATACCCGCCGATCAGCACCAGCATCTCAAACAGCAAGGGAATCCCGAACGCAGCGCGCGCCGCCGCCAGCGTCGCGTCGCTCGGCGATACATCACGCACCACTTCGGTCACGAAATCGGTCAGCGTGCGCTCGTCGGGGGTCAACGCGGACAGGTCGCCGGTGCGCATCGCGTCGGCCTGCGCCGGCGTAACCCCCGCCGTCTCGGCGATCCTCAGGTGATGGAACAGCTCGTATTCGGAGTTGGACAGATAGGCGACGCGCAGGATCAGCAGCTCGCGCAGCCGCGCGTCGAGCGTCGCCTCGTACACCGTCGCGCGCCCGAGTCGACGCTGCGCCGACCAGAGCGGATCGGGCGCGTGCATCGCCATCCTCGATACGTTGAGGACACGCCCCGACGCACCGCTCAGCACCTCGCGCTTTTCGGCGGAGAGCGTGTCGGGGTCGGGGTAGGGGATGCGCGTCATCAGGGTCTCCACGGCGGCGGGCAGGTGATCTGGTGGTCGCTCATCACTTCGATAAGCGTCGGGCGGTGCTCGGCCAGCGCGGCGCGCAGCGCCGGACGCAGATCGGCAGGCTTCTCGACATGATAGGTTTTGAGCCCGAACCCTTTGGCCACGCGTGTGTAAGACACTGGCGAGAAGCGCCAGTTCTCGTCGAGCGCGGCGCTTTCCCGCCACACCGGTCGTTCCTGGCTGAAGCCCTGATTGTTGTTGACGATCGTGACGGTGTTGATCCCGTAGCGCATCGCGGTTTCCATCTCGGCGAAATGGTAGAGGAAAGCGCCGTCGCCGTTGAAGCACACCACTGGTCGGTCCGGCTGCGCGCATTTCGCGCCCAGCGCCGCCGGATACGACCAGCCGAGCGAGCCCGCCGCGCGCAGCAGCCCTTGCCCCGGTCGGTCGAGATAGAGGTTGCGCGCCGCCCAGGTGCCCGAATGGCCGGTATCGACCACCACCAGCGCGCCTTCGGGCAAGCTCTCCGAAAGGTCGCGGCACAGCCGTTGTGGCGCGATCGGCAGCGCATCGGATCGCTCGTCGGCCTCGGCCATTATGCGCCACTGGAGTTTGAGAGCTGCGATGCGATCGTGCCAGGCGCTCCGATTGGTGGTGCGCGCCACGTCCGCGAGCTGGTCAAGCACCGTCGCCGGATCGCCGGCAAGGCCGACATCGAGCGGGAAATTCCGACCCAGTTCACGCGGATCGATGTCGATCTGGATCGTGGGCGTGCCGGGACGCGCCACGTTCCAGTCACTCGTCGCCATACTGCCCGTGGTCGAGCCGGCGAACACGATCAGGTCAGCTTCGGCGACGGCCATGTTGGCGGTGTCGCGGGCGTAATTGCCGGTCACGCCGGCGTTGAGCGGATGCGCGTCGGGCAACGCCGCCTTGGCGTCGAGTGAGGTGGCCAGCGGGAGCTGCCAACGCTCGACGAAGCGGGCGAGCGCCGCCTCGGCGCGGCCGGCGCGGACGCCCGATCCGGCGATGACGATCGGACGGCGCGCGTGCGCGATCCGGTCGGCGGCGCGGGAGACGTCGGCCGCATCGGCCGGGAACCGCAGCGCCGGGGCGATGGCGAAGCGCGGATCAGGGCGGTGGATCGACACCGCCTCACCGTCGAGCACTCCGCCGGTGAAGCCGCCCAGTTCCAGATGCACCGGCCCCGGCGTGCCGGTGGTCGCCGCGCGCATCGCTTGGTTGAGCAGGTCGGGCAGGCGATGCGCCGCATCGACGCGGGCGGAAAACTTGGTCAGCCCAGCATAGATCGGGCGCTGATCGATCTCCTGATAGGTGTTGCGGTCACGCGTTTCGGTCGATCCACCGCCGGTCAACGCGAGCACCGGCGAACGCGCCATCAGCGCATCGAGCAGCCCGGCGGCGAGGTTGGCCGCGCCGATCGCCTGCGCGCCGCACACCCCCAGCCGGCCCGATGCCCGCGCATAGCCGTCGGCCATATAAGCGGCGGCTTTCTCGGAGTGCGTCGCCACCGGCTGCACGCCGAGCGCCGGCATCGCCTTGATCGCCGGCGGCAACAAGAGCGGCATGTGGAAGAAGTGCGTGACGCCGCACACGGCGAAACTCTCGGCGAGATAGCGCTGGCCGGAGCTGTGCGCGGCCTGGCTGGATGCTGCGTACAGACCTAGTCCT
The DNA here is from genome assembly GCF_001717955.1 of Sphingomonas panacis. Taxonomy (NCBI): domain Bacteria; kingdom Pseudomonadati; phylum Pseudomonadota; class Alphaproteobacteria; order Sphingomonadales; family Sphingomonadaceae; genus Sphingomonas; species Sphingomonas panacis. The sequence continues at coordinate 396,243 of NZ_CP014168.1, read as the reverse complement.
CCAGCCGCATCACCGCGCGGGCGCCCGACACGGGTTGATCGTTGCCGATTCGAACCGCGCTCATTCGGCGAGCGCGGCGCGCGTGTCGCCGATCAACGCCTTGGCGGCGTTGGCGAACAGCGATGTGTCGGCGCTGATCATGCAATAGGAATAGCCCACCTGCTTGCAGCGCAGCGCATCCGCTGGAGTCTGCACGGCGGTGCCGCAGGGAATGCCGCGCGCGTTGGCGGCGGCGAGCACCTTGGTCTCCAGCGCGCGCAGCGTCGGGTGTGAACCGGGCAGGCCGGAGCTGAGCGCGAGATCGCCGAAGCCGATGAACACGCCGTTAAGCGCGGGCGCCGCCAGGATCGCATCGATCGCTTCGAGCGAACCGATGTCCTCGAGCTGCACTGCGCGCAGCACATGCTCGCGGCCATGCGCGAGATAGTCGGCGGCGCTGTCCAACCCCCAGCGCGCGGCACGCGAGGTATAGCCCATGCCGCGATGCCCCATCGGCGGAAACGCCATGGACGCGGTCGCTTCGGCAGCCTGTTCTGGCGTCTCGACGCGTGGCACGAGAATGCCGTCAGCACCCGCGTCGAGAATGCGCTGAATCGCGCTGCCGCTGCGATCGGGCGCCCGGATCAGCGCGGACATGCCGCTCGCCTGCGCGTGCGCGATCGCGCTGTATGCGCTCTGGAAACTGTGCGGAGCATGCTCCATGTCGATCACCGCGAAGTCGAAGCCGACATGGCCGAGCAGCTCGACGGTTTCCAGCGCCGCGATCTTGGCCCAGGTACCGACGAGGAACTCGCCGCCGCGCAGACGATCTATCATAGGTTTTCTCACGCGTCGCTCTCCTAAGTTCCGTTCATTTTCAAATGCGGCCATCGTCTGGATAGACCGTTTAGATACTCTTTAGCAACGGCATAACAATGTTGCGCCGGCCTATCATAACGATAGAACATCGTCGTTAAGACGATCAGTATCGAAGATGTACTTGAAGAGCGTTGATCTGTTCTTCATTATGTCTTTCGCGGCATCGCTTTGCGGTGCCGTCGCGCGCGGCCACATTGGTCGTGCCGCGTCCGGGCCGCCAATACGAAAGCGGCATGTAGAATAAGGAGAGGACATAGCCGCTTCGGGCGCGGCCGCACCGCCCGATCCGTTTCGCGCGCGCTTGCGCGCCACAGTCACGCCATCAAGGATCACACCATGTCTCCCGAAGAAAAGATCATCCTGACTCAAGTTCTCCTCGCGAACGCGACCGATTATTGGTATGAGGTCGATCACAATTACGGCCTCGGCGCCTCAGAATATTTCCTTGAGAACGCCACCTTCGCGAGCTGGCAGGGCAAGGCCGCGATCCACGATTTCTACGTCTGGCGCAAATCGCGCGGCGATCGGCTCGCCAGGCACTTGATCTCCAACTTCCGTGCGCAGTTCGAAACGCCAAGGCTCGCGCACACCAACAACGTGATGTGCCTCTACGCCGCGGACGGCGTCGCGCCCTTGCCCTCGGCCGCGCCAATCCAGATCGCGGAGCAGGAGGATGTCGTCGTGCTGTGCGACGATGGCCGCTGGCGCTTCCAGTCGCGCACGTTCACCAATCTCTTCACCGGCGACACCCCGACGACGGTGCCTCCCGCCGACTGGTTCGAAAAACATGGCCAGGCCAAGCCATAATGACGACGGGCGGCCTGCACGGGCCGCCCGCCTCCTTTAAAACTTCACGTCGAGCGCGAGAGCCCAGGACGACTGGGCTTCGTAGGGGATGATCTGCACCAGCCCCGGATTGCTCGTCACCGCGCGCACCGTGTACATCTGGTCGAGGATGTTCTTGCCGATCACGCTCAGCTTCCAGCGGTCGTCGCGGTCGCGAATGCCGACCGAGAGATCGACCGTGTCATAGCCACCGACCAACGTACCCGGATTGGCGCCCACGCCATATTGGATCGACGTCTGGTGGAACCAGTGCGTGCGCAGGAACGCACTCAGCCCATCCGTGACGGGGTGCTCGTAGCCACCGAACAGGTTGATCTGCCATTCCGGCGACCCCACCGTGCGCTGCCCGTTGACCGATTGCTTGGTCGCGCCGCTGCCGATCGCGATCGGCGCGCAGATGCCCGGCGTGTCGGTCGGCGCGGCGGCGACCGTCTGACCGCTGAAGCACGGCGCATTGGCGAAATCGGTGTATTTGGTGTCGTTATAGGCGAAATTGCCGTCGAGCGAAAAGCCGTGCAGCGCTCCGCGCGGATGCCAACTGAAATCCCCCTCGACACCCTTGGCGACGATCTGCCCGGCGTTGATGATCGTATAGGTGAGTCCGCCGAGCGCATTGGGAATGCCCGCGGTGATCTGGAAATTGTCGAACGGCGAGCGATACGCCGAGGCGTTGAGCGTCAGCGTGTGGTCGAACAATTGCGCGCGCACGCCGACTTCGTAGGAATGCGCGATCTCCTGCTTCACCACCGCGTTGTTGAGCGCGAAGGTCGACGCGGTGAGATCGTTCGAGAAGTTGAACCCCGGCCCCTTGTAGGCCCGGCTGGCGGTGACATAGGCCATGACGTCCGACGTGACGTGATATTGCCCGCCGACCTTCCAAGAGAAATCGGTGTATTTGACCGAGGTCGCGACGAAATACGGCGGGAAGCCCACTGCGGTCGAGCCCGGGAGAAAGATCGAGAGATCCTGCCCGTTTGCACCGGCGGCATATTGCGGACTGACCCGGTTGAACGTGCCCGTGCTTTCCTCGCGCGATAGCCGCGCACCGGCGAGCAGGTTGAACTTGCCGAGCCGCAGGTTGGTATCCGCAAATGCTGCGTAGTTCTTGGTGTTCATCGTTACCTGGATCTGCCGACCGCGCGCGTAATAAGGCGGCGGGAAGGTGGGTACGTTGAGCGTGTCCTGTTCGATCGAACTCTGCGGCACGTTCAGATCGTAGTAGAACAGCCCGAGCGTATATTGAAACTTCTGGTTTCCGGCGTTGGCGAGCCGCAGTTCCTGCGTCAATTGCGTGGTGGTCGACCGGTAATTCTGATACGTGCGATAGCTGTTCGCCTGGCTCGCGCTGTAATCGTAATCGGCGATCTGGTCCGACTTTACCCGGCGATAGGCGGTCAGCGACGTCAGCGTCACCGCACCAAGATCCAGATTGCCTTCGAACTGATAGAATTGCGGCTTCACATGCCCGCCAATTCCTTGAAGCTCGACCCCGATGGTACGGTTGTTCGGGCCGGGCACGATCCCCATGCTCGCGTTGATCTGCGCGATCGTCGGCCCACCCTTGTACGACAGGAAATCGTTGGCGAGATACGAGCGCGTCGTCGTGGTCGTGCCGTCGTTCCAATTGCTCGAAATCTCCGCCGACGCGTCGAACCGCAAGGTCGGCGTCGCCTGCCACGCGAGCCGTGCGCGCACGCCCATGTTGTGGAAGTCGCCGATATTGCCGTCGGGCTGTTTCGGCGCGTTGAGATAGCCATCGCGGCTGAAATCCCAGCCGCTGACGCGCAGCGCGAGCACGTCCTGGATCAGCGGCACGTTGACCGTTCCCTGTACGCGCAATTCCTCATTCTCGCCGTACAGCGCGCGGCCGGTGAAGGAGGTGGTGTGCAAATTGGGCTTGTTGTTGACGATGCTGATGAGACCGGCGGTCGCGCTCTTGCCGAACAGCGTGCCCTGTGGCCCGCGCAACACCTCGATCCGGGAGATGTCGACCGCATCGACCACAGCGCCCGCGACGCGGCCGAGCGGCACGCCATCGATCGCGACGCCGACCGATTGTTCGAGCGTGTCGGCGAACGCGAAGGTGCCGACGCCGCGGACGACGAACTGGACGACGTTGGGGTTGGGGGCGGGGACGAAGACGATGCCGGGCGCCACTGCCGAGATGTTGGCGGTGCTCGTGACGTTGAGCGTCTGCAAACGCTCCTCGCTCACCGCCGTCACCGAGATCGGCACGTTCTGCAAATTCTGCTCGCGCTTGGCGGCGGTGACGATAATGTCCTGCACGCCGCCCTGATCGGCGGCCGGTGCGGGTGTGGGTGTGGGCGCCGCGACTGGCGGCGCAGGCTGCTGTTGGGCCTGAGCGGCGAACGGCACGATCACGCCGAGCGACACCCCGGCCAGCAAAAGATTACGCATAAACCTCCCCTGTCGGCAGGACGTGATCCGTCCGCCTGATTCTGGAATGTGACGACTGCGGCCGTCCTATGGGCCGCTGCCCATCACCTGACCTGATGGGCTATTCGAGCGGCGAAGTTGAATGCTGATTGGCACACCGCGATTGCCGCAGAGCATACTGGAAGTGCCCTGCCTGCCTCATCCGCGATCCTCGACCGGCCGCGCCATCACCCGCGCTGGCGCGCCGTCACCGTTGACGATCGGCAATGCCGCGACCTGGAACTCCACGCGCCGCCCCGCGAGCGCTGCATGGCCGGTGAGATGTTCGCAGATCAGGATGCCGCGCGAGAGCAGCGCGCGGTGGACCGGCCAATCGAAGCCGGGCTGGCGAAGGTGATAAACCAGGTCGGGCGTCGCGAAATCGCAGGCGAGCAGCTTGATCCGCCGCTCGACCAGCCACGCCGCCGCTTCGACATCGAGGCTCGGGTGGCGCTCATAGTCGGGCGTGCCGAAGCGGGCCGCCCAACCGGTATCGAGCGCGAGCATGTCGCCGGCGCGCAGCAGCGGTCGGCACGCCGCCAGCACATCGGCGCCGATCACCTGATCGGGTTCGGCCTCGATCCGCCACACCACGCCCGCCCCCCGCAACCGATCGAGCGGAATCGCGGCCATGTCGGGCGACTGGGCGAAATAGTGCAGCGGCGCGTCCACATGCGTGCCGCTATGCGCGACCATGCGGATTTCGGTGACGTTGAACGGATCGTCGGGGAGCGACCGTAGCCGCTGGAAGCTCGGCTTGGGGAAGATCGAGGCGCAGGGCATCTCGGCGCTGACCGGATAGGTCAGGTCGATCCAGTCGCCGGTGGGCACGACCGGAGCGGGCGGCGGAAGCTCGATCCAGCCGAGCCATCCGTCCGCCGCCTTGGGGCATTGATCGCACATTGGGCGCCCTTTACAGGTTGATCGCGTCGCGGCCCTTCAGGCCCAGCATCTGCCGCGCTTCGGCGGGCGTCGCGATTTCGAGGCCGAGTTCCTCAAGGATACGGCGGATCTTGAGCACCTGCTCGGCGTTGGTGCTGGCGAGCTGGCCACGCGAGATGAAAAGGCTGTCCTCCAGTCCGACCCGCACGCTCGATCCCATCAGCGCGCCCATCGTGCAGACCGGCATCTGGTGGCGGCCGGCGCCGAACAGCGACCAGATATACTCCTTGCCGAACAGCCGGTCGGCGGTCTGGCGCATATAGAAGATGCTGTCCGGGTCGGCGCTCAGCCCGCCGGTCACGCCGAGCACCGACTGGATGAGCAGCGGCCCCTTCAGCAGCCCGCGATCGACGAAATGCGCGATGGTGTAGAGATGGCCGATCTCATAGCATTCCATCTCGAAGCGCGTGCCGCCGGGCGCGAGCGCCTCGATGATCTCGCGGATGTCGCGGAAGGTGTTTTTCGACACCAGATCCTCGGTCGCCTCAAGGAACGGGCGCTCCCAATCGTGCTGGAAATCGTATTTGTCGGCGAGCTGGAACAGGCCGGGATTGATGCAGCCCATGTTGAGCGAGCACAGTTCGGGGCTGATCGCCACCGGGGCCTGGAGTCGCTCGGCGATGGTCATGCCGGGGCCGCCGCCGGTGGTGATGTTGATGATCGCGTCGGTCGCCGCGTGGATCTGCGGCAGGAACTGCCGGAACACATCGACCGAGGGCGTGGGGCGCCCATTCTGCGGGTCCCGCGCGTGGAGGTGGAGGATCGCCGCGCCCGCCTTCGCCGCCGCGATCGAATGGTCGGCGATCTGCTGGGGCGTGATCGGCAGGAATTGCGACATCGAGGGAGTATGCATGCTGCCGGTGACGGCGCAGCTTATGATGACCTTGTTCATGATCTCTCCGATGTCGCTTTGTCTTGTTTAGGTACCGGTATCAAATATCGCACGCATTGCAATCGCAGGCGTGACGATCAGGTCTGCACCGCGAACGGGTCGCGATCCTCTTCCGAAAGGTTTATCATCACGTTTTTGGTGGTCAGGAATTCCATCAACCCCTCCTGGCCGCGTTCGCGCCCGACGCCGCTCTCCTTGACGCCGCCGAACGGCGTCTGCGCGGCAACCGCGCGGTAGGTGTTGACCCACACCATCCCGGCCTTGAGCGCCGCCGAGACGCGGTGCATGCGGTTGAGGTTCTGAGTCCAGATGCCCGAAGCCAGCCCGAAGCGCGTATCGTTGGCGACGCGGATCGCCTCGTCTTCGTCATCGAACGGAATGATCGACAATACGGGGCCGAAAATCTCCTCGCGTGCCAGCGGCATAGCATTGTCGACGTCGGCGAAGATCGTCGGCTGGACGAACAGCCCATGCTTCAGGTCACCGGCGGTTGCCGCCGCGCCACCCGCAACGAGCCGCGCGCCGTCGTGCTTCGCCGAGTCGATGAACGACAGGATACGCTCGAATTGCGGGCGGTTGGCGGCAGTGCCCATCTCCGTGGTGAGGTCGAGTGGATTGCCGAGCCGGATTCTGCCCGCCCGCTCGGCCAGCGCGGCGACGATGCCGGGATAGACCGAGCGTTGCACCAGCAGGCGCGATCCGGCGATGCAGGTCTGCCCGGTTGCCGCGAAGATGCCCGCCAGCGCGCCGACCGTGGCTTTGGCGATATCCGCATCCTCGAAGATGATGTTGGGCGATTTGCCGCCGAGCTCGAGCACCACCGGCGTCAGCGTGCGGCCGGCGGCGGCCGCGATCTCGCGCCCGCCGTGCCCGCTGCCGGTGAAGCTGATCTTGTCGAGTCCGCCGCCGCTCACCAGCGCCTGCCCGGTTCGCACGTCGCCCGTCACGACGTTGAACACGCCCGGCGGGAAGCCCGCTTCCTCGACCAGCCGCGCGAACTCCAGAGTCGTCACCGAGGCATGTTCGGACGGTTTGGCCACCACGCAATTGCCGGCGGCGAGTGCGGCGGGCAGCTTGTTGCCGAGCAGCGCGATCGGCGAGTTCCACGCGGTAATGAGCCCAATCACGCCGAGCGGCTCCAGCGTCGCGTAGTCGAACACGTCGCGGCGATCGAGCGGGATCACCTTGCCCCACAGCTTGTCGGCATAGCCGGCGAAGAAACGGATCGTGCGCGCGACGAAGCGCATCTGGCTGCGCGTCTCGCGCACGATCTTGCCGTTGTCGGTCGATTCGAGCGTCCCCATCCGATCGGCGTCGCGCTCGAGCAGGTCGGCGAGGCGGTGCATCAACTGCGCCCGCTCAAGTCCCGACGTGCGCGACCAATTCGTCTCGAAGGCCTCGCGCGCGGCGGCGACGGCGCGTGCCACGTCGCGCGCGTCGGCTTGCGCGATCATCGCCCAGGGCTGCTGGTTGAACGGATTATAGGTGGCGAAGACCTCCCCGGATTCGGGCGCGATCCATTCGCCGCCGATATAGAGCCGGTGCGTGGGAATGGTGCCGGACACGGGAGCCTCTCTCGTAGGCCGTCGCGCGGCCGGTTGGTCGCGGCTGTAAAGCGTACCGGGCACGATGCCTGCCAATACCGTTTCCCCGCCCGGTATATCCTCAGCGCATCGTGAGGGGCAAAATCATATTGGTCTTGCAATGCCCGGGCGTCCTAGCTGCGTGTCATCAGGATCGATCGTGGAGAGAGACATGGCTGGCTCGCACAGCGCGCTGGATGGCGATTACGACTTCATCGTGGTGGGGGCGGGATCGGCCGGGTGCGCGGTGGCGGCGCGTCTGTCGGAGGATGGCCGCGAGCGTGTGCTGCTGATCGAGGCCGGTCCGCGCGACACCAGCATCAACATTCACATTCCGCTGATGGTGGTGAATCTCCTCAAAGACCCGGCGCACACCTGGCCGTTGGTGACCGAGCCACAAGCCGCGCTCAACGATCGCACCCAGCTCTGGACGCGCGGGCGCATGCTCGGCGGATCGAGTTCGCTCAACGGTTGCGTTTATGTGCGCGGCGACCCCGGCGAGTTCGATTCGTGGGCGGAGATGGGCCTGCCCGGCTGGGGCTGGGCGGATATGCTGCCCTATTTCAAACGGATGGAGAGCTACCGCCCGGGCGATCCGGCGACCCGCGGGCGTGACGGGCCGATCGGCGTCACCAGCCTCAAGAATTTCGACGCGCTCGCCGATGCCTATGTCACCGCGAGCGGGGAAGCCGGCTTCGACATCATCGAGGATTACAACGACGGCCATTACGAGGGCACCGCCTATCTGCAATATTCGACCAAACGCGGCTTTCGGTCGTCGGCGGCGGTGGGGTATCTCAAGCCCGCGCGCAACCGCGCCAACCTCACGGTGCTGACTGACGTGCTCGTCACGCGCGTCGTCATCGAGGACGGCGTTGCGACTGGCGTCGAGCTCCGTGAGGACGGTACGCTGCGCCGAGTCGCCGCGCGCAAGGAAGTGATCCTGTCGGCCGGGCCGGTCCATTCGCCCGCTCTGCTCGAACATTCGGGCATCGGTCAGGCGGAGCGGCTGCGCGATCTCGGAATCGCCGTGGTGCGCGACCTGCCCGGCGTCGGCGAGAACCTCAGCGACCATCCCAACACCCGGCTGACGTTCGAATGCACCAAGCCGATCACGATCAACGATGCGCTCCAGCGGCCGACCGTCAAGGTCAGGGAGGGGCTGAAGTTCGCGCTGTTCGGCAAGGGACTGTTGTCGATCTGCTCGGCGGTCGCGCACACCGTCATGCGCTCATCGCCCGATGAGCCGCGCCCCGATCTCAAGCTCCAGCTCCAGCCGTTTTCGGGCAAGGACCGTTACGCGCGCCGCCCGCAGGACGGGCTTGACGCGCATTCGGGCTTCACGATCGGGGTGATGGGGCTGCGCCCGCGTGCGCGCGGCTGGACTCACATCCGCTCGCGCGACGCCGCCGAGCATCCCAGGATCGATCCCAAATATCTCGACGATCCGCATGACGCACAGGTGCTGCTCGCCGGCATCAAGGCGGTGCGTCGCATCGCGTCCTTCCCGGCGATGCAACGCATGATCGTGCGCGAGACCCGTCCCGGCGCGGAGACCGCCACCGACGCCGAGATCCTCGACTATATCCGCGAGACCACGCAGACGACGTGGCACATCGTCGGCAGTTGCAAGGCCGGCACCGACGACATGGCGGTTGTCGATCCCGAACTGCGCGTGCGCGGCGTCAGCGGGCTGCGCGTGATCGACTCCTCGATCTTCCCGACCATCCCTTCGTCCAATACCAACGCTCCGACCATCGCGCTCGGCGAACGCGGCGCGGAACTGGTGCTGCGGAGCTGGCGCAACACCGAAAAGGCCGCCGCCTGATGCCTATCGACCGGATCGAGATCTTCGTCACGCAATTGCCGGGCCGCTTGCAGCGCACCTTTTCGAGCGGCAGCTACGACACCGGCCCGCCCGAGCAGCTGCTCGGCAAGCCCGTACTGGTCAAGATCCACGCCGACGGCGTCGTCGGCGTGGCGCAGGTGCGGCCGATCAGCCCGGGCCATTTTGTTGCCGATACGGTGCATAGCGTCGTCGCCGCGATCCGCGACATCTACGGCCCGCTGTTGATCGGCCGCCGGCTCGCTGATTTCGAAGCCAACGACGTGCTGATGTCTTCGCGCCTCGCCGGCAATCCGGCGGCGCGCGCTGTACTCGACATCGCGCTGCACGATGCGCTCGGCAAGGCGCTCGGCGTACCCGTTCATGATCTGATTGGTGGGCGTTCGAACGACGTGATCCCGCTCGAATGGTCGGTCAGCCTGTATGACGACGCCCAGCGCATCGTCGATGATGCGCGCCGCGCGACTGATGAGTTCGGCATCCGCGTGCTGTGCATCAAGGCGGCGGGCCGCGAGGGCTGGCGCAAGGACGTCAGCAATTTCGCCGCGGTGCGCGCGGCGGTCGGCCCCGACGTGGTGATCGGCGTCGATCCCAACACCGGCTGGAGCGTGGCCGAATCGGTCCTCGCGCTCGATGCGATGCGCGACATGCATGTCGGCTATTGCGAGCAGCCGGTCGAACGGCGCAATCTGCGCGGTCTCGCGGCGATCCGCGCGCAGGCACGGGGCGTGCCGATCATGGCCGACGAAAGCCTGTTCACCGTGCAGGATGCCGCCGCGCTTGCGCACGAAGGCGCGGTCGATGTGTTCTGCATCAAGCTCTACAAGGTGGGCGGTCTCACGCCCGCGCGACGCATGCTGGCGATCGCCGATGCGTTCGATATCGGCATCAACTGCGGCGGGCTCGCGGTCGCGTCGCAGTTCGAGGCGGCGGCGGCGGCGCATTTCTGCGCAGCGGTCCCCGCAGGGCGGACCTTCGGCGCAGCCGAGTTCGTGTTCGGGGCAGGGGTGATGGGGCCGGACCCGCTGGTCGCGGACGGCGGCTTCACCATCATCGATGGCGCGGTGCGCGTGCCGACCGCGCCCGGCCTCGGACTGACGCTCGACGAGGATGCGCTGAAACGGATGACGCTGCTGCACGTCGAAGTGGCGGCATAGCGCGGCGGCCGGCGCGGCGCGTAACGTCGCTCTCGCATCCGTTCGTCCCGAGCGAAGCGCAGGTGTCTCGACTGCGCTCGGCACGAACGGCTTCAATGTGCCCAGAACACGACGGGATTCCGGCTTTCACTCGCGCGAATTCTGGTAGCTCTGCACCGTCTGCCGCACAACGCCCGGCGTAAGCTGTGGCGCGACTGCCTTGATGAATTCGAGCAGGAATGGGCGCAGATAGGTGTTCGAGCGCAGCACGATCTGCACCGTGCTCGGCAAGAGCAGGTCGCCGAGGCCGCGCGTAGCGATGCCGGTGTCATGCTCGGGATCGAACGCCATCGTCGCGAGGATCGCGATGCCGAGTCCCAGTGCGACATAGGTCTTGCAGACGTCGGCATCGATGCCGCTCATGATGATCTTGGGCTCGACTCCAGCATCGGCGAACGCCTTCATCACCTTCCATCGGCCGCTGTAGCGCGTGTCGTATGTGATGATCGGGTATTTGGCGACTTCCGCCAGCGTCAGGTCGGGCACGGTCAGGATCGGGTGGCCGATCTGCGCGACGATGACGCGCCGGATTTCGAAACAGTCGAGCTTCACGAGGTTGGGAAACTGGCGCACCGTCTCGGTGCCGATCGCGAGATCGACTTCGCCGGCCTCGACCATCTGGCAGATTTCTTCCGGGTCGCCCTGGCGCAACACCAGCTTCACGTCCGGGTAGCGCTTGACGAACTGCTCGACCACCGGGGGTAGCGTGTAACGCGCCTGGAAATGCGTCGTGCCGATCGTGAAGACGCCGCTGTTGCCGGAGTTCATGTCGCTCTTCAGCCGCTTCAGCGCGGCGACATCGGTCGCGATCCGCTGCGCGATCGCGAACACCACTTCGCCGGGTTCGGTCAGGCCGATGATGCGGTTGCGCGTGCGGATAAAGATTTCGAAGCCGAGTTCGAGTTCGAGGAGCTGGATCTGGCGGCTGACGCCGGGCTGTGAGGTGTTGAGCGCGTCGGCCGCCGCCGACAGATGATTGCCGTGGCGGACGATCTCGACAACGTATCGAAGTTGTTGGAGCTTCACCGTTTTTGCATCCTCACCATGTTTTCATTGCATGCTAGGATGCCGTAATATTTCGTGTAAGTATAGCCAGCTTCGGTACAACACCTCTCGTTCGCAGCTTGAAACGACCGGTTAGCGTTGAAAACGCGGGGAAATCCCGTTTTCGGCGACGATGGCGCGCGGCTGCTGCCCGTAGCGAGATGGGGATGCCATTGTCCGAAGAGAGTTCATACGACGTCATCGTCGTGGGTGGGGGTAACGCGGCCCTGTGTGCGGCGCTCAGCGCGTCGGACGCCGGCGCGCGCGTGCTGGTGTTGGAGCGTTCGCCGGTCGAGGAGCGCGGTGGCAACACCTCGTACACCGACGGGCTGATGCGTACCGTTTACGACGGCGCGGACGATATCCGCGCCTTCTGCCCAGATCTCACCGACGCGGAATGCGAGGTCAGCGATTTCGGATCGTACACCGAAGGCAAGTTCTTCGAGGATATGGGCGAGATCACTCAATATCGCACCGATCCCGAACTCTGCGATCTTCTCGTCACGCGCAGCCGCGACACGATCCTGTGGATGCGCGATCAGGGTGTGCGTTTCTTCCCCAATTTCGGGCGGCAGGCTTACCGGGTCGAGGGACGCTTCAAATTCTGGGGCGGTGCCACCATCGCGGTGCAGGCCGGCGGCCCAGGTCTGGTCGATGCATTGTACCGTGCCGCCGGCAAGCGCGGCGTCGAGGTGATCTATGATGCCTGGGTGCGCGACCTGATCCGCACCGAAGCCGGGGTCACCGGCGTCCGCGTCATCATCGACGGCGAACTGCGTGAGCTTTCGGCGAGCGCGGTGGTGCTGGCGTGCGGCGGGTTCGAGGCAAATACCGAGTGGCGCGCGCGCTATCTCGGGCCGGGTTGGGATCTCGCGAAGGTGCGCGGCTCGCGCTACAACACCGGCGACGGCCTCCAGATGGCGCTTGATGCCGGTGCGCAGGCGTTTGGGCATTGGTCGGGCTGTCACGCGGTCTCATGGGAACGCAACGCGCTCGATTTCGGCGATCTCGCGCTCACCCCGCAATATCAGCGGCATAGCTACCCGCTATGTGTGATGGTCAATCGCGATGGCCGGCGCTTCGTCGACGAGGGCGCCGACTTCCGCAACTACACCTATGCCAAATACGGGCAGGCGGTGCTGGCGCAGCCGGGGCAGGTCGCGTGGCAGGTCTATGATTCCAAGGTGTCGCACCTGCTGCGCGACGAATATCGCACCCGCAACGTCACCAAGGTGCGCGCCGACACGCTCGAGGAGTTGGCCGACAAGATCGGCGAAATCGACAAGGTGCAGTTCCTCGCGACGGTCGCGGAGTTCAACGCCTCGATCAACACCGATGCGGCGTTCGATCCCAACGTCAAGGACGGGCGCAGCGCCATCAGCACCGGCGTACCGCGCAGCAACTGGGCGAGCGCGATCGATACCGGACCGTTTGAAGCCTATGCCGTCACTTGCGGCGTCACCTTCACCTTCGGCGGGGTCAAGATCTCGACCGAGGACGGCGCGGTCGTCAACACCAACGGCCAGCCGATCCCCGGGCTGTTCGCGGCCGGCGAGATGGTCGGCGGGATTTTCTACTTCAACTACCCCGGCGCGAGCGGGCTCACCAGCGGCGCGGTGTTCGGCCGCCTCGCCGGCACCGGCGCCGCCGCCTTCGCGGCGGCTGCGACGTCGGCTGTGGCCCTTCAGGCCTGATCTTCTCCTTTTTTAAAGAGGCTCTTCGATGAACGCTCCGACCGAATTCGTCGTTCCCGGCGCCACGCGCGACATCGCCGCGTTCGCCGCCGATCTGCAATATGGCGACATCCCCGACGACCTGATCCTCAACGCGAAACAGTGCATTCGCGACAGTCTGGCCTGTGGCGTGTTCGGCGCGCCGACGCCGTGGGTGCAGGCGGTGGCGCGCACCATTACGCTGCTCGGCCAGAAACCGACGGCGAGCGCATGGGGCATGAAGCTCAAGGTCGATCCGCTCGGTGCCGCCTTCATCAACGGCACCGCCGCGCAGGGTTATGAACTCGACGATTGCCACGACCAGTCGATGTCGCATTACGGGGCGGGCGTGGTCCCGGCGGTGGTCGCCTGTTCGGAAGGCGCGTTCGGCGCGTTCGACGGCAAGGACATGATCCGCGCCACCGTAGCCGGCTACGAACTCGGCACACGGATCGGCAACATCGTCAGCCCCTCGGCCTTCCACCGCGGCTTCCACCCGTGCGGCCTCACCTCCACGTTCGGCTCGGCGGCGGCGATCGCCAAGCTGCTCGATCTCGATACCGATCACTATGTCAGCGCGCTCGGTCTGGCCGGTTCGCAGGCGGCGGGGCTGATGGCGGCGCAGTTCGGCGCGATGGCGAAGCGGTTCCACTCGGGCAAGGCCTCGCAGAACGGCATCATCGCCGCTTTGTGCGCGCGCGAGGGGCTGACCGGCGTGCGCGACGTGCTGGAGGCGCCGTATGGCGGCTTCTGCTCGACCTACTCGTCCGAATACGACCTGAGCTTCGCCACCAACGGCCTCGGCACCGATTGGGAGATGCGCCGCAACGGCTTCAAGCGCTATTCCTCGCTGGCCAGCAGCCAGACCTCGGTCGATGCGCTCCGCGCCATCCGCGAACAGCACGGCATCCGCGGCGAGGATGTCGCCAAGGTCCGCGTCGGCACGACCGATATGGTCTATGTCCATTGCGGCTGGCCCTATGTGCCCAATGGCGAGACGATCAGCGCGCAGATGAACCTACCCTACACCGGCGCGGTGACATTGCTGTACGGCAACGCCTTCATCGACGAATATACCGATGACAAATTGGTCGATCCCAAGATCATCGATCTCGCCAATCGCATCGAAGTCTACGTCGATCCCGAACTCGACGCGCGCGAGAAGCACCAGATGCGCGCGGTGCGAGTCACCGTCACGATGAACGACGGCACCGAGCATTTTCACGAACAGACCTATCGCAGCGGCCATTGGCGCAACCCGATGTCGGAGGAGGCGCTGCGCGACAAGTTCCGCGATCTCGCCGGCCGCGCGCTGCTGCCCGAGGCGGTGCGCGAGATCGAGGAGATCATCGACAATCTCGAAAACGAGACCCAACCCGCGCAACGCCTCGGCGCCGCGCTGCAAAAGGTGCGCTGAGCCATGACCGCAACGCTGTCCCAAGCCTTCGCGACCTACGCGATCGACCTCAAGCGCGAGGCGATCCCTGCCGCCGTGCGTGAGGCCGCGCTGTGGCACATCGTCGACTCGGTCGGCGTCTGCGTCGCCGGCGCCAACCCGAAGGAGGAAAGCGGTGCCGCCGCGCAGAAGCTCGCCAAGGTCTGGCGCGGCGGCGAGGGGGCGACATTGTTCGGCTTGAACGCCAAGGCGCGGCCCGAACTGGCGGCGCTGCTCAACGGATCGCTCGCGCAGGCGCTGGAGATGGACGACAAGCACGGTTCGTCACTGGCGCGGCCGGGCTCGACCGTGGTGCCGGCGGTACTCGCGTTCGGCGAGGCGCACGGCGCCACGCTCGCCGACGTGATCGACGCCACCGTGGTCGGCTATGAGGTGATGATCCGCCTCGGTTTCGTCGCCGGCGACCGCTTCCTCGAACGCGGCTATCACACCTCGTCGCTGATCGGGTCGTTCGGTGTCGCGGTCGCGATCGGCCGGCTGGCGGGCGCGACCCCCGCGCAGATCGCCGACGCGCTCGGCATCTGCGGCACCTTCGCGAGCGGCATCCAGGAATCGACCCGTACCGGATCGACCGCCAAGATCCTTCACGGCGGCTGGGGCGCACATGCCGGCATCCTCGCCACCGACATCGCGGTGGCGGGCATCACCGGCCCCGACACGGTGTTCGAGGGCAAGTTCGGCTTCTTCGAGACGCATCTGACGCCGATCACGGGTACGCTCGATTTCGCCAAGGCGGGCGATTCGCTCGGCAGCCGCTGGTACATCCCGGAGACCGCGTACAAGCCCTATCCGTGCTGCCAGCTCCTCCACGCCTTCATCGAGGCGGCCAAACAGGTGCTCGCTGATTTCGCGCGCGACGGCGTCAGCATCGATCAGATCACCGCGATTTCGTGCGAACTCGCCGAGCCCGGCCTGACGCTCGTCACTCAGCCGCGCGATCGCAAGAAAGCGCCCAGCACCCCTCACGAGGCGCGCTTCAGCCTGTTCTTCGGGGTTGCGGCGGCGCTGGTCGATGGCGACGTCGGGCTGGAGACCTTCCTGCCCGAGCGGCTCAACGACCCGAAAATATTGCGGCTCGCGCAGCGCGTCGAGGCGGCGGTCGATCCGCTCTCCGATTATCCGCAGCATTGCCCGGCGCGGCTCACCGTCGAGGCGGCGGGCCGCAGCTATTTCAAGCACGTGCCCTATCACCCCGGCTCGCCCGAAGCGGCGTTGTCGCGAGACGATGTGCTCGACAAGTTCGAGCGCAACACGCGCTGGTATTTCGGTGAGGGAGCCCGCGAAGCCGGCGCGGCGATGGGCGCCGAGGCCGAGGATCAGCCGGTCGCGGCTTTGGTCGCGCGTGTCGCTTCGGGCACACCGCGGATGCTGAGCGCGTCGTGAGCACGCTGGGCGCAACGCCGCGCTACGATCGGCTGCTGATCGGCGGCGAATGGGTCGCGCCGCATTCGCAGCACGCGATCCGCAGCATCGACCCCTCGACCGAGGAGGTTTGGATCGAAGTCGCGACCGCGGACGACCACGACGTCGATGCCGCCGTCGCGGCGGCGCGCGCGGCGCTGCGTGGCGCATGGGGCAAGACTACACCGACCGCGCGCGGCGCATTGCTCGCGCGCTTCGCGGATCTCGTCCGCCGCGACGCCGCCGCGCTCGCCGAGATCGAGAGCCGCGACAATGGCAAGCCGCTGCGCGACACGCTCGGCGAGGTTCAGCGTGCCGCCGATTGGCTGACCTTCTTCGCGGGCGCGGCCGACAAGTTCAACGGCCTGCAAATTCCCTACCGCCCAGACGCGCTCGCGTATACGCGCAACGAACCGGTCGGCGTGGTCGCGGCGATCTTGCCGTGGAACTCGCCGATTTCGCTCGCGAGCTGGAAGCTCGGCCCCGCGCTCGCCACCGGCAACGCGGTCATCCTCAAGCCCGCCGAACAGACCCCGGCGAGCATGGTCGCGCTCGCCGCGCTCGCGCACGAAGCGGGCTTTCCGGCGGGCGTCGTCGCCGCGCTGCCCGGCGACGGCAGCGTCGGCGCGGCGCTCGCCGGGCATCGCGGCGTCGACAAGGTCTCCTTCACCGGCTCGCACGCGACGGCACAGCGCATCATGCAGGCGGCGAGCGTCAACCTGAAGCGCTGCTCGTTCGAATGCGGCGGCAAGTCGCCGTATATCGTCTTCGCCGATGCCGATCTCGACAAGGCGCTGTCGGTGGCGGTTCACAGTGCGTTCCGCTCGACTGGCCAGTCGTGCTCGGCCGCGTCTCGCATGTTCGTCGAGCGACCGGTGTACGATCGTTTCGCCGGGATGCTGGCCGAGCGCGCCGCGCGCATCCGCGTCGGCGGCGCGCTCGATCCCAAGACACACATCGGCCCGCACACGTCGGCCGAGCAGCGTGACAAGACCGAACGCTATATCGCGCTTGGCCGGGAGAGCGGGGCGCGGCTGCTGACCGGCGGCGCGCGCCCGGACGGGCTGGAGCGCGGCTATTTCGTCTCTCCGACGGTGTTCGCCGACGTCGATAACCGCTCGCAGCTCGCGCAGGAGGAAGTGTTCGGTCCTGTCGTCGCGGTGATGCCGTTCGAGAACGAGGACGAGGCGGTCGCGCTCGCCAACGACAGCGATTACGGGCTGGTCGGCGGACTATGGACCTCGGACGTCACGCGCGCGCACCGCGTCTCGGCGCGGATCGAGACCGGGCTGGTGTCGGTAAACACCTTCCGCCCGGTCCATTTCATGCTGCCCTATGGCGGCTACAAGCTCAGCGGCATCGGTCGCGAGAACGGCTTCGATGCGATGCGCGAATTCGTCGAGACCAAGACGGTCGTGATCGACCTGTCCAGCGAGACCCCGCCCGATCCCTTCGCGGATTGAGCGGGGCGGTGGCGCGCTATTGCGCGACCACGCCGCCGTCGATCGAGATGATCGCCCCCGTCACATAGGACGAGGCGTTCGAGGCGAGCCACACCACAGCGCCGCCCATCTCCTCGGGCTGCGCGATCCGGTCCATCGGCACCTTGGCTGGCGAGGATTGCACGATGGTCTGCCGACCGGCGCGCATCGTGTGGAGCAGGCCCGTATCGACTGGCCCTGGCGCGATCGCGTTGACGCGGATGTTCTGCGGACCGAGTTCGAGCGCGGCGGAACGCGTCAGCCCGGCGACGGCATGCTTGCTGGCCGCATAAAGCGAGACGAAGCCAAGTCCGGTCAGTGCCGCAGTCGAGGCGAGATTGATGATCGAGCCGCTGCCGCCCTTCAGCATATGCGGCACCTGATACTTCATGCCCAGCCACGCACCGCGCACGTTGATCGCGAACAATGTGTCGAAATCCTTCGCGTCGAGATCTTGCAAAGGGCCGGCCGGGCCGGGGATGCCGGCATTGTTCATCGCGATATCGAGCCCGCCGAGCCGCCCCACCGCCGTCTCGACCCCGGCGGCGACCTGGTCCTCCACGGTGACGTCGATCGGGACATAGCTGACCTCCGTCCCACTCGCCGCCGCGATCTCGCGCGCGAGCGAGTCGCCTTTGGCCGCATCCAGCCCGGCGATGACGAGATCGGCCCCCGCTATCGCGAGCGCGCGTGCGCAGGCCAGACCGATTCCGGAATCCGCGCCGATCACGAGCGCCTTGCGGCCAGTCAGCGAAAAGCTTGCGTCGGTCACTATGTTCTCTCCTTATGGTGGCCGCGTTTCCGGTCTTGGAACTCGTTCCTCGCGACTCCTAAACCGTCTCGTAAATCCACGGCTCGGGACGTGGCAAGAAAAGAGACGTGACGAAACCAATCGATATACTGGGTTTCGATGCGACATACCAAAAGGTCGTCGGCAAGGCGTCAGTATATACGCGGGGAGGGTCGGATTTTGTCAGATATCCATAGGAAATTGAAAGCTCAGGTGGAAGCGTCCGGTGGGCCGTATCCCATGCCGACCTCGTCGAGCCGCATTCCCTATCCGTCGATCGATGATCTTTCGCCGGCCAAACATGATCGTATCTTCGATCCGTCGCGAAACGTCTTGCTCAACGTGTCGCGCATGGCTCTGCACGCCAGTGACGGATTGTGGGGCGCGCAGGCTGCGCTCGGTCGGGCGACGATTGACGCCGATCTCGATTCCCGGCTGCGCGAGATGGTGATCCTGCGCGTCGCGCATTTGCAGAATTCCGAATACGAGCTGTTCCATCATCGCTCGATCGCCCGCCATCTCGGCGTCGGCGAGGCCGAGATGGCGGCGATCGAGGGCGAAGACCACGCCGCGCTCTTGCCCGCCGAACGCGCGTTGATCGCGTTCGTCAGCGCCGTCGTGCGCGATGTCTCGCCGGACGACGCGACGCTCGCGGCGATGCGGTCGCACTATGACGACCGGTTTCTGTTCGACATCGTCGTGGTGATCGGCAGCTACATGCTCACCGCACGGCTTGCCGCCGTCGGTGGCGTAGCAATCGAGGACCAGCCGGTCGCGGGCTGGTGACGACATACAACCGAGGGAGGCGAGCTAGACCCGAGATGCAAGACGCACTTTTCGATACCCACGCCCATCTGATCGCCGACGATCCCGTCGCCTATCCGCCGTCGCCGATGCGCGGCACCACCGCAGTCACCAAGATGACCTATACCGCCACAGCCGAATGGCTGATCGGCCAGATGGACGCGCTGGGCGTCGCGCAGGCGTGCATCGTCCAGCGCGGCCATGTCTATGGCTATGACAACAGCTACATCATCGATTCGGGCAAGCGCTTCCCCGACCGGTTCGTACCGGTCGTCATCCTCGACGCCCAGAACCCGGCGACTCCCGCGATTCTGACCAGGATGGTCAGGGAAGACGGCGTGCGCGGTGTCCGTTTCGCGCAGACCTTGTTCGAAGATTACAGCACCGGCTGGATGAACTCGCCGACCGCGATGGACTGCTGGCGCACGGCGGCGGACCTCGACATCCCGGTCGCGATCATCTTCTACCGGTTGCATCTGCCGTGGGCGCTGCCCGCGCTGAAATTCATTGCCCAGCAAGTGCCGACGCTTCGCATCATCATCGATCACGTCGGCACCGCGCACACCGCCTCGACCCCGGAGATGCGCAAATATGTCGCGGCGGGCTTCGATCCGACGCTGCCGGGCGCGCCCGATTACGGGATAGACACCACCATCGCCATGTTCGATGCGATGCCGCAGGTGCATTTCAAAATCACCGAAATCGTGCTCGATCGACTGGCCGACCAGCGCCTCGAACCCGCCACGTTCGTGCGGTTGCTCGCCGACCGGTTCGGCGCGGAGCGGCTGATGTGGGGTTCCGATCTCGGCCAGAGCGAGAAGAGCTACGACGTCAAGGCGGCGATGGCGCGCGATGCCGCCACCGCGCTGAGCGCCGACGAGCGGCACCAGTTTTTCCACGGCACGGCGGCAAGGATCTACAAACGATGAGCGGCATGGTAATCGAGCCCGCCCTGGGCAGGATCAGCGCGGTCGAGGCCGCCGTCGGCGGTGTCCTCGATGATCTGCGCACGGTGCGCGCGCGCTTCGTCGCGCCGCTGCTGCTCGGCTTCATCATGCTGTTCGATTCGTGGGACAGTGTGGCGATCGCCTATGTCATGCCTTCGCTGGTCGCAGAGTGGCATCTCACACCAGTGGCGATGGGATCGCTGATGTCGGCGGGCTATGCCGGCCAGTTCGTCGGCGCGATCCTGCTCGGCATCCTCGCCGAGCGCTTCGGCCGAATGCCGGTGTTCCTCGTCTCGATGGCGATCATGTGCCTGCTGGCGATCGGGTGTGCGCTCAGCCCCGATTACCACACCTTGTTCGTGCTGCGCTTCCTCCAGGGCATCATGATCGGCGGCGCGCTGCCGGTCTCGATCACCTATATCAACGAACTCGCACCGACGCGCATTCGCGGGCGGTACTTCGCGACCTTCCAGTTCATCTGCATGTCGGGCTATGCCGCCGCCTCGCTGTCGAGCACCTATGTCATTCCGCATCTCGGTTGGCGCTGGCTGTTCGGGCTGGGCGCGACGCCGCTCGTGCTGCTCCCGTTGGTGGTGCTGCTGCTCCCGGAATCGCCCCGCTGGCTCGCGCGGATCGGCCGCATCGCCGATGCCAATCGTGCGCTGGTCAAGCTCGGCGGCGCGCCCGTTACGGTCGCGGCCGCAGGGGAGAAAGCCGCGATCCTGCCGCCGCTCAAGGTCGCGCCGACCCGGATGACGTCGCTGTTCGGCGGCGAATATCGCAATCGCACGCTTATCATCATCGGGCTGTGGTTCTTCACCGCCTTCGCCAATTTCGGGCTGACGACCTGGGTGCCGTCGATCTACGTGACGGTGTTCCATATCCCCGTCGCCGAGGCGCTGCGCTATTCGGCGACCGCGAGCACCCTGTTCCTGTTCGTGGCCCCGACGATCGCGGTGGTGATCGATCATGTCGGCCGCCGCCCGCTCGCACTTGGCGGCACCCTGGTGGCGTCGATCGCGCTTCTCGGCCTCGCGATCTACCCGCCCGACGCGCGGCTGCTGCTCGTCGGGATGGTCATCACCGGCCAGGTCGCGATCTCGATCGGCTCGGTGGTGGTTTGGCCGTATACTGCGGAAAACTACCCGACGCGCCTACGCGCGCTCGGCCTCGGCGCCGCCAGTTCGACCGCGCGCGGCGCTTCGATGCTGACTCCGCTCGCGGTCGGCGGCATCCTCGGCAGCGGCGGATCGGTCTCGATCGTGTTCGCGGTGTTCGGCTGCTGCGCGCTCGCCGCCTTCACGCTCTGGCTCACGGCGACCCGCGAGACCGCCCGCAAGAGCCTCGACGACCTGTAAGGGCGGGACAACGAAAACCGGGCGCCGCTGCGGCGGCGCCCGGTTTTTCGTGTCTGTCCTACACTGCGCGTCGCCTGCTATGTTCGGTGGCGCTCTTCCGTTCGTGGCGGTCCACTCTGTCTTGACCGTGGTCTACGTGGACAACCTTAACGATGTTCAGGGCGCGGGATACTCGTCGGCATTGAGCACCCAGCCGGGCTGTTTCGAAAAATCTGCGCGCGGCGGCGAGAAGATATCGACGAGCTGATTGCGCCCCGCCGAATGCCACGTCGATGTATGGATCACCTGCGCCGGGATGACCGTCACCGAAGGCGAGTCCACCTCGGCATGCACGTCGTCGCGCCAGTCGTTCATATCGACCGACCACGGCCAGCGCATATGGTGCGCCCACTGCCCCTCCAGCGCGAGCGAGCATTGCTCGAAATCGTCATGATGGTGCGGCGAAACCTTGGTCGCATCGCGCGGCCCGGTCTGTGCCGACGGGATGTTGACCATCATGTTGGTGCTGCGCCAGATTCGCCCGAACCGTCCGGGCTGTGGCGCCACGTCGAGCGAATAGACGCGGATGCGGAACCCGCCCACCGGCGCCGGCCAATCGACCAGCGGCGGGATGTTGGTGTGCTGTTCGGCATAGCCCGCCGCATTGGCGCACCGTGCGACGAGATCGTCCGACCGCGTGGTGAAGATGCGCACGATCGTGCCGCCTTCGGGCAGCACGATCCGGCTGTCGCCGGGCGGGATGATCGCCAGCGCATAGCCCGGCATGGTCTCGCGCTGATCGCTCGCGGAAAGCTCAGCCGGCGTGTCCGCATATGGGATCAGCAGCATGAACTCGTCGACTTGTCCCGTGCGCTCGAACACCGCGCCGGGCTTCGCTTCGCTATAGGCGATGATGAAGTTCTGCCCGCGCGTATACCAGGTTCGCCCGTTGGCATCGTCCTCCGCGGGCGACTCCTTGTAGAACAGGCCGTATTCGGCATCGAACAGGCGGCTTGCGGCCGGCTTCGCTGCGGCCGCAGGGGCCAAAGCGGAACGGAGATCGGTCTTGTCGTACACGCGCTCACTCCTTCGTGACTGATGCAGGTCTGCCCGTTTTCGCGCCGCGATCACAATATCGTTAGGTGCGGGCACGATACCGAAATGTTGGACCGGCGGATCAGAAGTTCGCCCGCACGCCGACCTTGAATGCGCGTCCGATCGGATCGAACAGCAGCGGATTGCCGAACAGCCGGAGCGTCGAGGGCGGGTCGGAATCAATGACGTTGTTGACCACGAAATAGACCTGCATCTTCGACTTGGCCGGCCCTGCGATGTTGAAGCGCGCAGAGAAGTCCAGGTAAAAGCGTGCGGCGATGAAATTGTCGCTGATGCTGTTCGACAGCGCGGGGCGGTAGCCAGTCTGGCCGGGGCCGATCTTGGTCGGATCGAGCAGCCCGCGCGGAATGTAACGCCCTTCCGCCGTCACGCCGAACGTGTCCTGCGAGTAGGACAGCACGGTGTTGGCGCGCCAGCGCGGTACGCCGAGCAGGTTCTGGATCGAGCCGGGATTGCCGGTCCAGTTCGAGAATTCCTGTTTGGTGCCCGCCGCATCGATCGTCGTGAGGTGATCGACGTAATTGGCGTTGAGGCTTAGATTGACTCGGCCTTTGCCCACGTCGATCCGGTAGTCGGCGGACAATTCGTATCCGGCTGCGTTGAGCGTGCTGAGGTTCTGATAGGATGAGGTCACGGCCGTGATGAGGCCGGTCGGTCCATCCCGCGTGACGAACTGGCAAAGCGACGTGTTGCCGCTTGCGCAGAGGTTGATTGTCGCCTGCGCGGCGAGGATGTCGATCGCTTGGCGAATCTTGATGTTGTAATAGTCGAGCGACAGCGAGAAGCGCGGCAGGAAGTGCGGCTGGAACACGCCGCCGGCTGTGAAGGTCGATGCCTTTTCCAGCTTCAGTTTGGGGTTGCCGCTGGTGATGACGTTCATGAAATAGGTCGAGCGGTTGGTAGGGTCGGTCAGCGGTAGCCCGCTCAGCGACGACAACGGGCTGAGTTCGGCGGGCGCGGGCGCGCGGATGTCTTCCGAGCGGGTAACGCGGAACAGGAATTGCGCGTCGGGGCGATAGACCACGCCGACCTTCCACGTCGGTGCCGAGCCGGTGATGCTGTAATTGGTGTAGCGGAACGCGCCATCGACATCGAGCGATTTGCCGAGCGGTGAATCCTTGAGCAGCGGCAAATTCGCCTCGACATACCCTTCGGCGACGTTCTGCCCGCCGGCCGGCAGCGCGACGGCATAGTTCTGAATAAAGCCGATCGATTGGGAGATTGGATCGGCATCGCCGCGATAGGTGAAGCGGCGGAACTCACCGCCCACCGCCAGCGCGACCGGCCCTGCCCATGTATCGAACAGGCTGCCCCGGACGTTGAGCGCCGCGTCGTGCTGCTCGAACCGGCGCGACTGCCATGCGTCGGGCATCGTATAGGCGATGGCCGCAGCCGAGGGCTGGTTGATGCCGAAGAAATTGACCGGCGCGCAGCCGTTGGTGGGATTGGTAAGTGTGGAGCGGCACACGATGTTGCCGCCCGGCCCCACCACAGCATCCACCGCCTGCGACCAGCGCGTGGCGACACGGTTGCGCAGCAGCTTCACATAGCCGTCGGTGCGGCCGTAGTCGTAATGGCCGTCCCATTTCCAGGTCCCGAAGATCGTGCCGTTCAGCCCGACCATCACGCGGTACGTCTTGTTGTCGCTGGTGCCGATCTGCTGTGCGCCATATTCGGAACTCAGCCGGCTGACCGGAATGCTGGTCACGCCGGCTGCGACCATCGCCGCGCGCGTCGCGGCGGGCAGATATGCGTTGTCGATCGCGATCGACTTGCTGAAATCATATGGGTCGGCACCGGCGACCGGCCCGCCCTGTACACTGGCGAAGGAGAGTTCGAGCACGGCGTTCAGATCCGGCGTGATCTCGAAATCGCTGTGGCTGAATGCTGAGAAATGTTGGTTTGGCGACGATAACGGGACGTTGCCGATAATATACGCGGCGTCGATCACCGGGTCGCCGCCGATCATCAGCGTGCCGCCCACCGGATTGCCGAACTGGAACGGGACCGGTTGTCCCGCTGCGTTGAACTGCGTGCCTTTCAACGGTCCAGACGGGATCAGGCCGCCTTTGGTGAGAACGAACACCGCGTTCGGCGATACGATCGTCGCGGGTTGGCCGTTGCCCGGCCAGCCTGGGTTCGACACGTAATTCTCATGCCGGCGGCCCCAGTCGCGATCCTCGATATCACCCACGCCATATTCCTTGGCGAATTCGAGACCGAGCACGGTATGTCCGCGACCTCCAGCGAAGTCGGTGCCGCCGGCGATGGCGGCGTAGAAATTGCGCCCGTCCCCCTGCTGGCTGATCCCGCTGTTGATATCGGCCTTGATGCCCTTCAACTTCGTGTCGAGGATGATGTTGACCACACCCGCCACCGCATCCGCGCCGTAGGCGGCGGAGGCACCGCCCGTCACGACTTCACTGCGCGAGACCAACAGCGAGGGGATCGCATTGAGATCGATCGTGCCGAGATCGCTGCTCGGCGTGAAACGTCGACCGTCGACGAGAGTCAGCGTGCGCGTGGGACCGAGCCCGCGCAGATCGAGCGTGCGCGCGGCGACGCTCGCCTGAACGCGAAACAAATTGGCGGTGGGTGAGGTGGCGGCGCGGAAGGCGGGGAGTTGGTTGAGGCCGTCGGCGACATTCGAGATGCCGAGATCGGCGAGCCGCTCCGCACCGATCACATTGACCGGCGTTGGCGACGTGTAGCTCGACCGGCCGAGGCGCGAGCCGGTGACGATGATGTCTTTGCCTGGCGACGCCTCGGGTTCAGCCGAGGCGACCTGGCCCGCGCCCTCGCTCACCGCTGGCGGCGTTTCTCCCGATGGCTGCGCGAGCGGCGCGGCGGTCTGCGCGAGTGCCGTCGAAGCGCACAACATGCAGGCCAGCGCCATCGTGGAGCCGGATGCGTGGCGCAAAAGTGCGAGCTTGGTGATCCCCATGTCGATCCTCCCCGGAATGCGAGTGCGAGTCGCCTTCTTCGTAGGCGATCTTCAACTTTCCGATTGGGACCGGTAACTTTATGCTGAATTTGTGTCAATGGTCGTGATGGGATTTTGCCCACCACACCCGTTGCCGTGTTTGACGTGTGCGTTGGCGTGCAAACGCGGCCCGCCTGAGGGAAAGTGGCGCGGAGATCCTACG
This sequence comes from Sphingomonas panacis, assembly GCF_001717955.1. Taxonomy (NCBI): domain Bacteria; kingdom Pseudomonadati; phylum Pseudomonadota; class Alphaproteobacteria; order Sphingomonadales; family Sphingomonadaceae; genus Sphingomonas; species Sphingomonas panacis. The sequence goes on along the minus strand of NZ_CP014168.1, from coordinate 370,410 downwards.
CAGTTGGCCAAATGGCCTCCATTATGATGCCTGAGAGATATGATGCAGGCCGAAATTCTATCGACGTCTTATGCTCGTTGTGAATGCCCCACTTGCACTCTCATTGCATCGGAATGTAGATACCGGTCACAATTTGAGAGGATCGCACGGCGTCGCCGCAGCGGGATTGGGAGAGCGATGAAACTTTTGCGTGTTGGACCGCAAGGTGCGGAAAAGCCGGCCGTGCTGGATAGTGCGGGCAAGCTGCGAGACTTGTCGGGGCATGCCCGCGATATCGATGGCGAAACCCTGTCGCCCGCCGGCCTCGCCGCGCTCGCCGCGATCGATGTCGCTTCGTTGCCGGTGATCGAAGGCATGCCACGCATCGGCGCCTGCATCGCGCGGCCGGTCAACTTCCTCTGCATCGGGCTCAACTATGCGGATCACGCCGCCGAGTCCGGCGTGCCGCTTCCCAAGGAACCCATCATGTTCCTCAAATCGCTTGGTGCGATCTGCGGGCCGAACGACGATGTGCTGATCCCGCGCGGCTCGACCAAGACCGATTGGGAAGTGGAACTCGGCGTCGTGATCGGGACGAAGGCGAGCTACATCTCCGAGGCCGAGGCGATGGACCATGTCGCTGGTTATTGCGTCGTCAACGACGTCAGCGAACGCGCGTTTCAGGTCGAACGCGAAGGCACCTGGGACAAGGGCAAGGGTTGCGATACGTTCGGCCCGATCGGACCCTGGCTCGTCACCGCCGACGAGGTGGGTGATCCGCAGAACTTGCAGATGTGGTGTGATGTCGATGAGGTGCGCATGCAGAACGGCAACACTCGCACCATGATCTTCGACGTCCGCGCGGTCGTCTCGTATGCGAGCCAGTTCATGACGCTCTATCCGGGTGACATCATCGCCACCGGCACGCCCCCCGGCGTCGCGTTCGGCATGAAGCCGGAGCCGCGCTATCTGAGAGCGGGACAGGCAATGCGCGCCGGCATCGCCGGGCTTGGCGAGCAGAGCCAGCGGCTGGTGGCGGCATGACGCTCGATCCCTCCAGAGTCGCGGTGATCGCGGGGGTCGGCGAAACACCGGTCGGGCGGCTGCCCGACACCAATTCGATCGAACTGCATGTGCAGGCGGCCAAGGCGGCGATCGACGACGCCGGGATCGACAAGGGGCTGATCGACGGCTTGCTGACCTCGGGGGCGTTCCTCGACGATAATATCCGCCATCACATCATCATCGCCGAAAATCTCGGCATTTATCGCAAGACCTTGTGCGACACGCTGCGTACCGGCGGACAAAGCTGGTGCCACGGCCTGCAAATGGCGCAATGGGCGATTCAGGCGGGCCGGTGCCGCGCCGTCCTGTTGGTCGGTGGCGATACGTTGCTGAGTTCGATCCCGACCGGCAAGGGCCTCGGTGCCTATACCGATTACGGCGCGCATTCGATGGAGTTCGAGACTCCGTTCGGGGTGCATGTTCCCGGCTTCTACGCGTTGCTCGCCGCACGGCACATGCACGAGTTCGGAACGACGTCGGAACAACTCGCGGCAATCGCGGTCGCGTGCCGCAAACATGCCTCGCTTAACCCGGCGGCGCAGAAACGCGATCCGATCACCATCGAAGATGTGCTCGCGTCTCGGATGGTGGCGACGCCGTTGCACCTGCTCGATTGTTCGCTGATCTCCGATGGCGGCCATGCGGTGCTGGTCACGTCGCTCGAAGTGGCGCGCGATCTGAAGCCGACCCCGATCCGGCTCGCCGGACTTGGTCAGGCGCAATCTTATTATCACATGGGCCATCTCGCGAAGGCGGTCGGCGCCCCTCCCGAGATCGCGCGCACGCACGACCTGACGCATACCGTGCAAACGCTCGCGGCGGAGCAGGCGTTCGGAGAGGCCGGCGTAACTCCGGCCGATGTCGACGTGGCCGAGCTTTACGACAGCTTCACGATCACCGCGTTGTTGCAGCTCGAGGATCTCGGCTTCTGCAAGAAGGGCGAAGCCGGCGCGTTCGCCGAAGGTGGGCGGCTCGAACTGGGGGGCGGATTGCCGATCAACACGCACGGCGGCATGCTCTCCTATGCACATCCCGGCGCGACCGGCGGCATGGCGCATATCGTCGAGGCGGTCCGCCAGCTTCGCGGCGAATGCGGCCCGCGCCAAGTCGCCGACTGCGAGGTCGCGGTCGCGACCAACGTCAGCGCGGTCAGCTCCACGCATTCGGTCGCCGTTCTGACCCGTTGAGGATATCCTATGTCCCGGACCTTTCCCCGCCCGACCAAGATTTCGGCACCGTTCTGGGCCGCATGTCACGATCGTGTCTTCCAGATGCAGCGTTGCGGCGCTTGCACGCGCTTCGTGTGGTTCCCGATGTACATCTGCCCGCACTGCGCGAGCACCGACCTGCACTGGACCGCTTTGAGCGGTGACGGCACGGTCTATTCGCGCAGCCTCGTGATCGATCCGGTCAGTGCGGCATCGGCACCGCCCGGCCCCTTGCTGGTCGCCCTGATCGAGCTCGACGAGGGGCCGGTGATGATGAGCAATGTAATCGGCGACGGAGCCGAGGATGTCGTGATCGGCGATCGGGTGCGCGTGGTGTTCCAGCAGGTCAGCGACGATGTCACCTTGCCGGTGTTCGAACGCGTGAACGCGGAGTCGTAACGATGCGGAAGATCGAAACCGTGCGCCTGCATGAGGAGTGTCTTGGCGAGGCGATCGACGCCGCTGCCGAGCGCTGGGGCGATGCGATCGGCTGGGTGTTCGAGGACCGCGCCGTTTCGTTCGCGGAAATGCGTGCGGGCACCGATGCGGCGGCATTGGCGCTGATCGCAGATGGCGTGGAAGAAGGAGACGTCGTCGCGCTCTGGATGCCCAATCGCCTCGAATTTGCACAGGTGCAGTTCGCCTGTGCGAAGATCGGCGCGATTGCCGTAGCGATCAACACGCGCTTTCGTGATTTCGAGGTCGCGCACATGTTGCGCGAATGCGAGGCAACCGTCGTCGTCATGGTCGAGCGCTTCCTCAAGCACGATTACGTCGCCTTGCTCGATGAGATCGGCGCCAACCCCGCCGACCCTGCTGCCGGCCAGTTCCCACGGTTGCGTACCATCGTCAGCATCTCGGACGATCCCGATCCGCGGCTCACCGCCTGGGCAAATTTTCTCGCAGGGCAGGCTGCCGTGTCAGCCGACGCGCTCGAACAGCGCACGCGAAGGCGGCGCCACGACGAACCGATCCTGATCCAATATACCTCGGGCACGACCGCCGCGCCGAAGGGCGCGCTGCTCAACCATCGCTACGTCCTAAACGTCGGCAACGAGCTGTTCGCGAACATGGGGGTGGGTGAGGGCGATCCGGTGCTCAACACGCAGCCGTTCTACCATATCGGCGGGTCGTGTGGCGCGCTGCCGACGCCCCTGACGCTCGGTTGCCGCATGGTGATCCCCGAATTTTACGACGCCGAACGCGTGATGCAATTGATCGAACGCGAACGCTGCATCGCGCGCACCGGCTTCGCGGCGATGTACATCATGGAGATGGCGCATCCGAGCTTCGGCACATATGATCTCAGCAGCGTGCAATCGGGCTGGTGCAGCGGCACGCAGGAAATGCTCGAAAAGGTGCGCGAGGCGATGGGCATACCCGGGCTGATGCTGACCTACAGCTCGACTGAAGTCGGCGGCACGGCAAGCCGCGCGACCGATAGCTGGGAGCAACGCTCGACCTCCGCCGGGCGTCCGCTCGTCGGGACCGAACTCAAAATCATCGATCCCGAGACCGGAGAAACGCTGCCGCCCGAGACGCAGGGCGAAATCCTGATGCGCGGCTGGTGGCAGATGAACGGCTATCTCAAGCAGCCCGAACAAACCGCCAAGGCACTCGATGCCGAAGGCTGGTCGCACACCGGTGACCGTGGTTTCGTAGATAAGCAGGGATGCCTGCATTTCGTCGGACGCTACAAGGACATGCTCAAGGTGGGCGGCGAGAATGTGTCGGCCGAAGAGGTCGAGGGGTTCTTGCTGACCCATTCCGCCATCAAGCAAGTCGCCGTGATCGGCGTGCCCGACGCCCGGCTCGACGAAGTGCCGATGGCGATCGTCGAACTCGCCGAGGGCGAGAGCCTGTCCGCAGAAGATTTGATCGCCTATTGCGCGAGCCGAATGGCCAATTTCCGTGTGCCGCGCCATGTCCGTTTCATCACGGACTGGCCGATGACCGGCAGCGGGAAGATCATGAAGCCAAAGCTGCGCGAAGAGTATGCGGCGGAGATGGCGCTTTGACCGTGCGCGCTTCGCCGACGGATATTCTCGACGGACTGCTCGCGCAGCTCGGTCTGCCGATTGACGCCGGCGGCGGGCAGGTCGCGATCGACGGCGACGACCCGATCGTCGACAGCCGGCACAGGCCTGCTGCCGCCGCCGCCGCTGCGCTGGCCGCGCAAGGGTTGGGCGTCGCCGCGATCTGGAAAGCGCGTTCGGGGCAGGGGCAGGACGTTCGCGTCGAGGCGCGCCGTGCGGCGGTGCCGGGGTTGCAGACGATCAACTTCATGCGCCAGAACGGCCACGCGCACGATCTCTTTCCGCGCTCGACCAAGTCGTTCACCGACTTCTTTCGTACCAAGGATGGCAAGCAGATCTATTTGCTGCGCACCACCCTCTATGTCGAAAATTTGATCGGCACGCTCGAACTGCTCGGCTGTTCCTACGAAGCCGAGTCGATGGCGCGCGCGGTCGCCAGATGGGATGCGCTCGAGCTTGAGGAAGCGCTGGCCGAGCGGCGGCTGATCGGCGTAATCGCCCGCCCGCGCGACGAATGGCTCGCGCATCCGCAAGGCCAGTGGCTGGCGGCGCGGCCCCCGGTCGAGATCGAGAAGATCGGGGATAGCGCACCCGAGCCGCTGTTGCCCGCCGCGCGTCCGCTCGCCGGCGTGCGCGTGCTCGATTTCACGCATATCCTAGCCGGGCCGGTAACGGCGCGAATGCTGGCGGAGCAGGGGGCGGATACGCTTCACGTCTCGGCGCAGCATCAGATGGACCCGATGCGGCTCGCGATCGACACCGGCGCGGGCAAACGATCGACGCATCTCGATATCGACCATCCCGGTGATCTCGCGACGCTGCGCAGGCTCGCCGACGAGGCCGATATCTTCACGCAATCCTGGCGGCCGGGCAGTCTCGACAGGCACGGGCTGTCGGCCGAAGCCCTGGCCGAGCGTCGTCCCGGCATCATCTACGTTTCGGTCAGCGCCTACGGGTCCGGCGGCCCGTGGGCGACGCGCGCGGGGTACGAGCCGGTCGGGCAGGCGGCGTGCGGGCTGGTGCTCGACGAGGGTTCGGCCGACAAGCCCAAGCTCGCCGTCACGGGCACGCTCAACGATTATCTCGCCGCCTATCTCGGTTCGGCGGGGGTGATGGCGGCGCTGCTGCGGCGCGCGCGTGAAGGCGGCAGCTATCATGTCAAAGTGTCGCTTACCCGCACCTCGATGTGGATACAGGAGCTTGGCCGGCTGCCCGAGGCGGAATGGCCCGAACGCCACATCCCGATGCTCGCGCGCGACAGCGATCTGATGACGATCCAAAGTCCGTTCGGCGCGGTCACGATCCCGGCGCCGATCACGCGATACTCGGTGACACCGGGCTATTTCGACCGCCCGCCCGAGCCGTTCGGCGCGTCACTGCCCGGCTGGCTGCCGCAAGCGCGCGGATGAGCCGATGCGGCGCCTGACGATCAGCTTCGACAACGGCCCGACGCCTGGTGACACAGAAAAGGTGCTCGATGCGCTGGCTTCGCGCGATGTGCTGGCGAGCTTCTTCGTGGTCGGCGACGAAATGGCGAAGCCAGGCGCGCGCGAGACGCTGGAGCGAGTGCATGCGGCTGGCCATTGGCTGTGCAACCACACGCTGACTCACGGCGCGCCGCTGGGGCGAGACGAGGATGCCGCGCGGGTCGCGCGCGAGATCGGTATGGCGCAAGACCTGCTCGGCCCGCTCTCGCATCCAGACCGCTTCTTCCGGCCCAACGGCGAAGGCCATTTCGGCAAGCACCTGCTTAGCGCGGCGGCGGTCGCCTATCTGGCTGCGGGCGGCTACACGGTCGTGACGTGGAACAATGTGCCGGGTGACTGGATCGAACCGCGCGATGCATGGCCGGACCGTGCGCTGGCGACGATGGAAAACCAAGCCTGGTCGTTGCTTGTCATCCACGATTTTTTGGTGGGTCCGATGGCCGATACGCTCACTCGCTTTATCGATACGGCGCGCGCACGCGGGTTCGAGATTGTGCAGGATTTTCCGCCGAGCTGCACGCCGATGGTCCGCGGCACCTGCGGCGCACATATCGTCGACGTTGCGATGATCGAAGCTGCACCATGACGCGGACCATCGATCCTGATTCGCAGGCGATCCTAGACTTCATCATCGCATCGGGGCGGCCGCCGATTGCCGAGGCGGGGCTGGAAGCGGCGCGCGCCGGGATGCGTGCCTCGCGTCTGCTGTTCGGCGCGCTCCCGCCGCCGACGCGAAACCGCGATGTCGCTGCGTCCGGACCCGCCGGAGCGATCCCGATCCGGCTTTACCGTCCGCTCGACGCGCCCGTCGAGCGACCGCTGCCCTTGCTCGTCTATTTTCACGGCGGCGGCTGGGTGCTCGGCGATATCGAGACGGGTGACGCGTTGTGCGCCACGCTTGCGCAATCGGTCGGGATCGCGGTGGCGGCGGTGGACTACCGGCTCGCGCCGGAATTCCCGTTTCCCGCCGGGCTCGAAGATTGCTTCGCGGCGCTCGACTGGCTGACGGCGCAGGCCGGCGATCTCGGGATTTCCGCGGCTCGCGTTGCGGTCGCAGGGGATTCTGCGGGCGGCAATCTGGCAGCGGTCTGCGCCCTGCGCGCGCGTGACCGGGGCGAGCCGCTGTGTGCGCAAATCCTGCTCTATCCCGTCACGGACCTCACGATGACGAGCGACTCATACCAGCGCAACGCAAGCGGTTACATGCTGACGGCTGAGACGATGCGCTGGTTTCGTGACCAGTATCTCGGCGACGCCAATGCGTTGGACTGGCGGGTCTCGCCCCTCCACGCCGAACGGCTCGACGATGTCGCCCCGGCGTTGATCGTGACTAGCGGGTTAGATCCACTGTGCGACGAGGGCGCGGCCTATGCCGCCCGGCTGGTCACGGCAGGAGTGCAGGTGCGGTATCTGCCGTATCCGCGCCAGCTCCACGGTTTCGCGTTGTGGGGCAAAACCGTGCGCGACGCGGCAGCGGTGCTGGCGCAGGTCGCGGACGAACTGCGCCAGCGGCTGCTGTAGTCGGGATTCAGTCCGGCTCCCCGGCTGCGCTCGCGCGCTGCCACTTGGTCGTTTCGGCACGCTCGACGCCGCGTGCGCACAGGAACAGGCACGTCGCGGCGATCGGTACGGCGACGAGGCCCGACATGATACCGACCGCGAGACTTCCCTGGATCGCCGAGATCTTGCCGACGAGGTATGGCCCCAGTCCCGAACCGATCATGGTACTCGCCAGGAAATAGGTGGTGGTCGCCGTGCCGCGCATGCGCGGGAGCACCAGCTCCTGAATCGTCGCAGCGCCCGCGGCGAGCCAACAATTCCCGAGGAAGGCGACTGGGATGTTGCAGCCGTAGAAGACCCAGGGATCGTGCGTGTTGCACATCACGATGATGAACGGCGCGGGCAACAACGACGAACCGATCCCCACCCACAGCCGCCCTGCCTGACTGAAGCGCAGCATCATGTCGGACAGGCGCCCGCCGCTGATGACGCCGGCCACGCCGCAGATCGCGGTGGTCGCGCCGAGGATCAGGCCGGTGGTGCCCTTGTCGATCGCAAAGCTGCGCAAGGAGAGCGGCGCCACCCAGAAGGAAACGACGATGTTGACCATCGAAACCGCACCGAAGCCAACCATCGCCAGCACAAAGGTCGGCGTGCCCCAAGTCAATGCGAACGTCGGGCGATCACGGTGGTACATCGACTGAGCGGAGGAGAAAGCCGCGTAATAGCCGAAGCCGATGACAGCCCATTGCATCACGTCACCGGTGAGTTGGATCAAGAACCAGGCGGTGCCGCCGGCAGTCGCCGCGGCCACGAGGTTGTACGCCAGCGCCCGCATGCCACACCGCGCGGCTTGTACCAGCGTCAGTGGCGGGATGACGCTGGCGACGTCGTTTGCGAATTTGCTCCAGATCCGCGTTTCTCCGGGCCTCACCACATCGTCGGAAAGCCCGCGGCGCGGCTCGCGCAGCGTCCATACCCAGACGGCGAGCAGTATCCCGGGCAGGCCCACCGCGAGGAACGCCGCCTGCCAGCCGAGCAGACCAAATGGCCGCTGCTGCGGAAACGCCAGTTCCCATCGCAGCGCGATCGCGCCGCCAATCGCCAGTGCGATGCCAGCGCCGAGATAAAGGCCGCCGATGAACAGGCCGAGCGCGGTCGCGCGCCGCTTCTTGGTGAACCAGTCCGATGTCAGCGAGAAACCGGCTGGACTCGCCGTCGCTTCGCCGATGCCGACACCCATGCGCGAGACGACGAGTTGGGTGACCGAACTCGAGAGACCGCAGACCACGGTCATCACCGACCACAGCGCCAAGCCAATCGCGAGCAGCTTGGTGCGCCGCCAGCGATCGATCAGCCGGCCCATCGGATAACCGAACAACGCATAGAACACACCGAACGCGGTACCGTGCAGGAAGCCAAGCTGGCTGTCGGGCATATGGAACGTGCGCTTGATGTCTTCGGCGAGGATCGACAGGATCGATCGATCCATCGCGTTAAACATGTAGACCAGGATCAGGACGGCCAGAGCGTACCACGCGTAGGGGCTGTCGGGGCGGTCGGTCGCCGAATCGCCGGCCGGCGCTGGGACTGTCGCCGCTGGCGTCATATTGTTCATGTCATCCGCTCCCGTATCGTGAGCGTCGCCGCCGACGCTCATTTTGGTCGCGCCTCTACTTGGGAGCGATCCCAGACAGACTTTATAAGGTGACGATCGCACTTTGGAAGCATGCTGCGCTTTTCGGGGCAGAGTTCTCGCATTTTGTGGGCAGAATCCCACCGGTATAGTCTCGGTAGACCTTGCATTATCGCGTCTCCATCCAATGTTTTCTTGTTGTTACCGGTATCTCTATGCGCTAATACAATCCTGTGGTTCGCGCATAGGCGCGCGCCGTTAATGAGCAGCCGCGCGCCGGGACGTGTCTTTCCGGGAAGCCGGCGCGAGAACCGGAGAGGCGCATGGCATCGAACGCGAGCATCCCACATTGCATCGAACGGGTTCGCCCGTGCGCGGGGAACAGCGCATGACCGTCGCTCCGCAATTCGATGTCGCCACCGATTGGGAGCGCCTTCCCGCGCATCTTCACCACCGCGATGTCGCGGGCGTGGGGGTGGATTCGCAAGACCGCGTCTATCTCTACACCCGCTACGACAAGCAGGTGCTCGTCTACGAGCGCGACGGCACGTTCGTGAAGGTGTGGGGGCAGGATGTCTTCACCGCCGCGCACGGGCTGACGGTCGGACCGGACGACCGCGTCTATTGCGTCGATATGGGCGATCACACCGTTCGCGCCTTCGATACCGACGGCACGCTGCTGATGACGCTCGGGATTCCGGGGCAGCCATCCGATACCGGCTTCGATCCAAAGGCCGCCTGGGCCGTCCATTCCTGCGAATGCGTGCTGCACGGCGCGGGGCCATTCAACCGCTGCACCAACCTCGCGGTTGCGCCGAACGGCGATCTTTATGTGTCGGATGGATATGGCAATTGCCGGGTCCATCACTTCACGCACGATGGCGAACTCATTCGCTCGTGGGGCGAGCCGGGATCGGGGCCGGGACAATTCTACCTGCCGCACGGCATAACCGTCGCACCCGATGGCCGCGTGCTGGTCGCCGACCGCGAGAATGATCGCATCCAGATTTTCGATCCCGCCGGCGCGTATCTGTCCGAATGGAACAACGTCAATCGACCGTGCGATCTGAAGGTCGGCAAGGATGGCCTCGTCTATGTCGCCGAGTTGTGGCGGCCACAGGGCAAGAAATCGTTCGTTCATGGCACCGCTGCCGAGGATCAGCCGGGGCGCGTGACGATCCTGACGCTCGACGGCGAACTGGTCGATCGCTGGGGCGGCGTGTCCGAAGGACGCGAACAGCCCGGCAATTTTATCGCGCCGCACGCCATCGCGATCGATTCGCACGGTGACGTCTACGTCGCTGAAGTAACCTACACTTTCGCAATCACGCCCGGCTGGGTCGGGCCGGAGCATGCCGGACATCAACTGCAGAAGTTCGTCCGTCGTCCCGATTCCAATGCATCTTGAGAAAGGCCGGAACATGAAACGCTCGACCGATCATATCCTGACGACGCACGGCGGCAATCTGCCGCGCCCCGCTGCCTTCGAGCTGCTGCTCGCCGATCCGGTCGGTAACGCGGAAGAGCTGGAGCGCGGGCTTCCCGACGCGGTCCAATATGTAATCGACAAGCAGATCGCATGCGGTGTCGATATCCTCAACGATGGCGAATATGTGAAGGCGGCGGTGGCCTATGCGGGGTATATCCGCTCGCGCGTGTCGGGCTGGGAAGACCTGCCGATAGATGCCAATATCCCACCCAAACGCGCCGGCGTTGGTGAGCGCGACCGCCGCGACTTTCCAGGCTTCTACGAATCCGGCCTTTGGCTCTCCGGCGCGGGCGGCCCGGTGCGCCCCGGCTTCTTCAAACCTGGCGCGCCGGCCGTGCCGACGCGGGAGCGCGTCTGCACCGCTCCCATCACCTATATCGGCCAGCGTGCGATCGCGCAGGATATCGAGGCGTTGCAGCGTGGCATTGCGGGTAAGCCGGACGTTGAAGGCTTCATCGCCGCGCTCGGGCCGCTCAGCGCCGGAGCCGGCGCGCGCAACGCGCATTATGCCGACGAGCGCGATTACATGATGGCCGTCGCGGACGCGATGCGCGAGGAATACAAGGCGATTACCGATGCCGGGCTGATCGTACAGATCGACGAACCCGAATTCGCGACGAGTTGGATGTTCTATCCCGATTGGAGCGTCGACGAGTATCGGCGCTGGCTCGAATTCGCCGTCGAGGTCATCAACCATGGCCTGCGCGATCTGCCGCAGGAGCAGATCCGTTTCCACATGTGCTGGGGCAGTGGCCACCGTCCGCACGTTCACGACATCGAGTTCCGCCATATCGCCGATCTGCTGCTCAAGGTGAACGCGCAGGCCTATTCGTTCGAGGCGAGCAACGTCCGGCACGGTCACGAATGGCGCGTGTGGGAAGATCTCAAGCTGCCCGATGGCAAGATCCTCGTCCCCGGCGTGGTCGGGCATGCGACCGATCTGGTCGAGCATCCCGAACTCGTCGCCGAGCGGCTGCTCAACTTCGCATCTTTGGTCGGGATGGAGAACGTGCAAGCGGGCACCGATTGCGGGATCGGCTCGCGTGTCGGCCATGAGGAGATCGTCTGGGCGAAGCTCAAGGCGATGTCCGACGGCGCTGCGCTCGCCACCCGGCGCCTAAAGGGGAAATAACGTTCAGCGCAGGGCGGGTGCCGTGAACAGCACCCGTCCGCAATGTTCGCAGGCGATATCCTCATCGGGAAGTGGGCGGGGATGCTCGGCGGACGCCTCGACGCGGCTTACGCAGCAGGCGCAGCCCGCTGGCCCAGTCGCCGCGTCGAGCCGCGCGAGCATCGCCTCACTCCACGGTGCATGGCAGAATGGGCAAGCTGGTCCTTCTTCGCGCATGTCGCTCCCTTTTCATCTGAGCGCGACGGGCCGGCAAGGCCCGTCGCGCGTTGGCGTCAGAACTTGAAATCGAGTGCGGCGCCGAACGTCCGCAACGCCTCATACGGCACGGTCTGGCCGATGCCGGGGTTGGCAATGGCGATGCGTCCCACATAGGATTGGTTGAACAGGTTGCGGACGTAGAGCGAGAGCGTCCAGTTGCGATCGGCCTTGCCGAAACCGGCGGTCAGATCGACCAGGCTATAGGCTTTCTGAACGGTCGCGGGGTTGTTGCCGACCGCGAACTGAGTGTCGTCGTTGAAGACGTAATGAAGCTGCCCAAATGCCCGGAAGTTGTCGCCGACCGCATGGTCGTAAAGCGCGGTGACGTTCGCCTGCCATGGCGGCGCGCCGACCGCCTGCAGCCCGGAGACATTCTGTTGCGACACCGTGCTGCCGAGCGCGATCGGCGAGCAGATGCCCGGCGTCATGGTCGGCGTCACCGACTGGACCTGCCCGACGAAGCATGGCGCGTTCTTGAAGTCGGTATATTTGGTGGCGTTGAAGACAACGCTGCCGTCGAGCCGGAAGCCGCGAAGCACTGCATCCGGCGCATAGGAGAATTCCAGCTCGACCCCCTTCGCCGTCAGCTTGTTGGCGTTGACGGTGGTGTAAGTCGCGGGAACGGTCGGCAGCAACGCCGTCACCTGGAAATTGGTGTAGGGCGCGTAGAAGCCGGTCAGGTTCAGCGTCAACTGCCGATCGAAGAATTGCGAGCGCACACCAATCTCGTAGGAATGCGCGATTTCCGCTTTGACGATGCCCTGATTGAGCGCGAATTGCGCCGGCGTGAGTGTCGAGACGTAGTTGAACCCGGGCCCCTTGTAGGCGCGGCTGGCAGTGCCGTAGATCATGATGTCCTTGGCGGGCCGGACCTGTAGACCGACGCGGTAGGAGAAATCCTGAAAGATGCGTTCTGGATTGGTGACATCGAGCGGTCCGTTGAGGATCGCCGTCGGTTTAGGAAATTCGAGTGACTTGGATCGGACATAACTGCCGCTCGTCCCTTCGTGCGAATAGCGGCCGCCGGCGATGAAGCGAACCGGGCCGACATCGTAGCTCACGTCGCCGAACGCGGCGTAGGTTCGGGTGCGGACGTTGAAGAGATTGTCGGCTGCCGTGAACGGAGCGACGAAGCGCAAATTCTGCCCGTTCTGATGCGATTTGATGTTGAACGCATAATAGAACAGCCCCAGCGTATATTGAAGCCGGTGCTGCCCGGTGCTCGCCAGACGCAGCTCACCGGTGGTTTGCCTCAAATAGGAGAAGTAATGCGAGATGCTCGGCTGCGGGATCTTGCGACTGTCGGTGTAATCGAAATCGAACAGATTGTTCTGGAACGTATCCACGTACCCGAAAATGCCTGTTAGGCTTGCCGGACCGAGATCGAGCACTGATTTCGCGACTGCGCGCGCCTGGTGAATCAGCCCTGGTTCGGGCTGCTCCTTGGCGCTGGTGATGTTTTTCGGCCCGGCGATGACGCCTTGTGCGATGTCGAAGGGCTGGATCGTGTCGGTCGGCAGATAGGCGCGGGTGGTTACGACGGCGCCGTTGTTGTGATTGTTGTCATATTCGCCGGTCAGGTCGATCCGCCAATTCGGGGTGAACAGGATGGCGACCTTCGCGCGAACGCCCTGATTGTGAAACCCGCCGAGCGCGCCATCGGGTTGGAGCGGCGCCTGGAGATAGCCATCGCGAGAAAAATCCCACGCCGAAAGCCGAACTGCCAGGCGCTGATCGACCAGCGGGATGTTGACCGTGCCCTGAAAACGCCGCTCGTCATAGGAGCCGAAAAACGCCCGGCCCGAAACGCTCTGCGTGAAGTTCGCATCGTTGAAGGCGACGTCGATGACGCCAGCCGTAGCGTTCTTGCCGAAGATCGTGCCCTGTGGTCCACGCAACACCTGGACTTGCGAAACATCGACCGTGTCGGTCAGGGATCCGACGAGACGCGCCAGTGGAATGCCATCGACCTGCACGCCGACCGATTGTTCGAGGCTGTCGTTGAACGCGAACGTGCCGACGCCGCGGATGACGAATTGAGTTGCTTGCGGCGAAGGGGGTTGGAGGAAGTTTAGGCTTGGCGCCACGCTCATCAACTCGGCGATTGAGACGATGTTGAGCGCCTTCAGCCGCTCTTGCGACACTGCGGTGACGGCGACCGGAGTTTCCTGCAAACGCTGCTCGCGCTTGTTCGCGGTAACGATGATGTCTTTGATGGTATCATCCCGAACCCGCTCCTGCACGACACTTGGCGACGGAACGGCGATCTGCTCGGCATAGCCGGGAGTAGCAATAAATACGGACAGAGCTACGCCGCTGCCCAACGAAAGAATCGCTTTCATGGCACTCTCCCAATATATGTATTTTGTTTTGTGTAATGCTTACGGGTGTCGTCTTGGGTAAGAGGATATAATTAGCTTCCGAGATGATATTTTCTGGAAATTAAGTAAACTTCGTCGTTGAACCAAAGTCCCTTGTGGCGACGCAGCGCATCGCGGGTGACATCGAGATATTTGGTGTCCGTCATCGCGCGCGAGAGCCGGGCGTCGTCGATCTGGCCGACGTAGGTCGCGGCGTTCCAGGTCGCCCACAATGTCGAACTGCCGATGTCGTTCTGCCCGTCGATCTCGTCGGGCAGTGTGTGGATGTCGTACCGGAACACCGCGTTCGCATCGGACAGTTTGTGGAAGTGAAAGTCGCGCGACGTGCCACCCAAATCGGCGCGCACCGCCTGCATCAACGCGGTGCGGCCGGTATCGAAGGGGTTTTCGCCGGGCCAGACCGCCCGAAGGATCTCCATGCCGGGATCCTGCCCGTGCGAATGGACGCCCATCAGCTTGCCGCCTGCACGCAGGCTGCGCACCAGCGGGGCGACTACCCGGCGGCTCTTGAAATCCAGCGGCGCACGGGCGCGATAAGGTTGCGACAACAACACGAAATCGAAATCGGCCCTGGCCGCGCCGCGCTGCGGCAGAACAGCGTCGAGCGGGAAGCGATTGTCCTTGCGGTGGATCACCAGCACAACTGGAGTGCGGTAGACCGGCTTGCCGGTTCGGACGCTGACGCGAGCCTGCCAATGCTGCGACAGGAATGGCGTCAGTGCGCCGAGTTGCTCCTCGAAGTCGCCCGCCGTGGTTCCCTCCAGCGCCACCTCGCGCCACACCATCGCGCTCGCCGCTTCGGCGGTGTCGGGCGCCAGCCACGGCGCTTCGCAATAGCGCAGGTTCGTCATCACCAACACCGTGGCGGGATGCTCCTGCAGACGATCGGGCATCTTCTCGAGCGCCAGTCGCACATTCTCCATGCTGATCTCTTTGGCGACGACGTAGAATGGCAACCATGGGTAATGTCGGTGCGCGCCGCGCAGCAGGCGGGCGAGGGCAGTGCCGTCGCCTGCGCCGCCATCAAACAGGCGCAAGGCTGGCGGTAACGGACTGGTGCCGGCCAGTTCCTTGATCGCGCGATCCGCGATGATCTGCTTTTCCGACGACGTGTTAACGAACATCAGATATTTCTGGCGATTGTCGTAGAAGCGAAAGCCTTGCTCCGGCGCGCCGGGGTTGCCGAATGGGTTTTGCAACGCCGCGCGCAGCGCTATCTCAGAACTGCCTTCGCGTTCCGCGATAAAGCGGTGAACGCGCTCGACCGTCTTCAAGGTGACACGTCCGCCCTGTTGTAGCCGTGTGACGAACTTCCCGTCGTTGACCGCCTGCCGGCCGAAGGTCGTCTGCGCGATATTCAGGCGTCGGCAGGCGCTGTCTATCTGGTTGAGCAAAATGTCCGAATTCATGCTCATCGCACCACGCTGCCGCGAAACGGCGGTCCTCCGGCGAAACGATCGGTCCAATGCTGGCCCATGCTATCCTCTCCCGGGCGCACGCTTTTTGCGCACGCCTCATGGGACCGGTACCACTTCCGAGGCCGAAAACAACCTGCCCACGCGCACCGACGCCTTCCGGTGGAAGGCCGTATGCGCGCGGGGACAGGCGCTGGCTCGGTCATGCCGCGCCAGCGCGATCCTTGCGCCCGAACGCGCGGCCGGCAAGGGCGAAGCGCAGCCCCGACGGCAGAAGCCGCGTGATATCGGCCTGCGGGCGTGCGCCGAGATGGCCGATCACCTCGCCTGCAAGTGCGCTACCCAACCGCCCGCTGGCTTCCAACGACAGGCCGTGCGTCAGTCCGCAAAGCACGCCCGCCGCATAAAGGTCGCCGGCGCCGGTGGTATCGACCACTGTCGGGACCGGAACTGCGGGCACGCGGACCAGCCCGTCCGCGTCGATCAGCAGCGATCCGTCCGCGCCGAGCGTGACCGCGACGACCGCGCAGTCCGCCGCGGCCAGCCGCGCCGCCGCAGTCACGTCGATCGTGTCGTAGAGCGCGGCGATCTCCTCGGCATTGGCGAACAGAATGTCGATATGTTCGGCGATGAAGTTGCGGAACTCGTCGCGGTGACGGTGAACGCAGAAGCTGTCGGACAAGGACAAAGCGACCTTGCGCCGTGCGGCACGCGCTATGCCGGCGGCCTTGCGGAACGCTGCCTTCGCCAGCGGCAGATCGAACAGATAGCCTTCGAGATAAGTGATCGCCGCGGTCTCGATCTGTGCGGGATCGATATCGTCGGGGGTCAGTTCTACACACGCGCCCAGAAACGTGTTCATCGTGCGCTGACCGTCTTCGGTGACGAGTACCAGGCACCGGGCGGTGGCGGGGCCGTCGGGCACGGCCGGAGTATCGAACCGCACGCCGGTCGCCGCGAGATCGTGTCGGAAGACCCGCCCGAGCGAGTCGTCGCGAACCTTGCCGATATAGCCGGCCCGTACGCCGAGTGCGGTCAGCCCGGCGACCGTGTTGGCGGCCGATCCGCCGGATGTCTGCGTGCCGCTTCCCATCGCCTCGTAAAGCGTGTGAGCGGTGGTTTCGTCGATCAGCGCCATCGCGCCTTTGGCCATGCCATGCGCCGCGAGAAAAGCCTCGTCCGTCCGCGCGATGACATCGACTATGGCGTTGCCAACCGCCATTACGTCAAGTTGCATATCCGTCATCGGGCGGCTCCTCAGCTCTGATCGAAAACGACGGTGGTGTGGCCGTTCGGAATGATGCGGTGTTCCGCGTGCCACCGCACCGCCCGCGCCAGCACTGACGCCTCGATATCGCGGCCAACAGCGATCAGGTCGGTCGGCGACATCAGATGGCTGACGCGCGCGACGCCCTGTTCGATGATCGGGCCTTCGTCGAGATCGGCAGTCACGTAATGCGCGGTCGCGCCGATCAGCTTCACGCCGCGCGCATGGGCTTGATGATAGGGTTTGGCGCCCTTGAAGCTCGGCAGATAGCTGTGATGGATGTTGATGATCTCGCCCGGCATGTCTTGGCAGAAGCGATCAGAGAGCACCTGCATGTAGCGGGCGAGCACCACGGTCTCGCAGCGCAGATCTGCGATGACGGTACGCAATTTCTCTTCGGAGGTCTGCTTGGTCGCGGCTGTGACGGGGATGTGGATGAAGCGTATGCCGGCCGCATCGACCAGCGGCTTCAGGTCGATATGGTTGGACACGACGGCCGGAATCTCGATCGGCAACGCGTCTATCGACCGCCGATAAAGCAGATCGTTGAGGCAATGCCCAAACCGCGAGACCATCAGCAGAACCCGCCGCCGCACGCTCGCATCCGCCAGCGTGGCGCGCATGTCATAGCGCTCCCGGATCTTCTCAAACCCCTGGCGCAGGTCGTCGGCGGTCCGGCCGAGCTCGCTGTCGAACACGATCCGCATGAAGAAGCGCCCCGACAGCGCATCGTCGAACTGCTGCGATTCGACGATGTTGCAGCCGCTTTCGGCCAGATAGCTGGCCACCGCCGCGACGATGCCGCGTTGGTTGGGACACGACAGGGCCAGGATGGCGCGGATGGTGCCCGGCATCGCTCAATCCTCCACGCCAAAGCCGGCATGGGCCGAGCGCAATATGATCCGCCCGTCCGCGACGGCGCTCGCCCAGCGCGCGGTGCGCTCCAGCCCACCAAACGGAAAGAAGTGCGGGCGCAGCGGACCGAAACGACCGATGGCATCGGTCATGACCAGTTCGCGAATGACCGCGTCGGGAGCGCTTTCGACGAGCAGCCGCCCGATCGACGCGCCGTTGCGCATCAGCGCGCGCGACGAGGCGCCAATACCACACAATCGCGCATAGCGCATCAGCGTGCGGATTCCGGCCGGCCCCGCCAGCCCAAGCAGCACCTCGCGATCGGCGAAACGCTCGCGAAAACGGTCGAGCCAGTCGACGATCGGCTGCGCGGCGAACGCGAATTGCGTGACGACGAAGCTGCGCAGGCCTGCATCCTCGGCGACCGCGATCTTGGTTTCTAGCGCGTGTTCCATCACGGCGGCGGAAATGGTTGGATGCGGTTCGGGATAGGCGCCGAAGCCGATCTCGGTAAAGCCGAACCGCGCGGGCCGGGTACGCGCAAGCAGTTCGAGCGCCGAGCCGAACTCGCCGGCGGGCGTGGGGAGTTCGCCGCCGACGAAAAACAGACTCCGGACATCGGCTTCGTCGCGCAGCCGCCGATACAGCAGTTCGACCGTATCGACGGACACAAGGCGCCGCGCGGCGAGATGCGGCACGGGTTCGAGACCCAACCCACGCAGGCGGCGTGCGGCGGCGACGCAATCGTCCCCGGCGTCGCCCGCGATAGAGGGGATCATCACGGTCGTGCCGGGGGCGAGCAGACCGCGCCCCGCCACAAGTGCGACATCATCGCGCGCCATCGCCTCGATCGAGGCGGAGCGGACGAACTGTGCGATCGCGTCAATCACCGTCTGCGATGCGACTGCGCCCAGCACCCGGCTGTCGAAAGGAGAGAGGACCGTCACGTGCGCCTCAGAACGCGGCTTTGAGTGCGTCGACGAGATCGAGTTTTTCCCAAGTGAAGAAGCCACCTTCCGGCTCGCGGCCGAAATGCCCATAGGCGGCGCTTTTCTGGTAAATCGGCGCGTTGAGTTGGAGATGCTCGCGTATTCCCTTCGGCGTCAGGCGGACGAGACGTGGCAGCAGCGCTTCGAGCGCGTCTTCGCTCACCCCATCTGCGCCGGTGCCGTGCAGATCGACATAGACCGACAGCGGTTCGGCGACGCCGATCGCGTAGGAAAGCTGGATCGTGCAGCGCTTCGCGAGACCTGCGGCGACCACGTTCTTGGCAAGATAGCGCGAGACATAGGCGGCCGAGCGATCGACCTTGGTGGGATCCTTGCCGCTGAACGCACCGCCGCCGTGCGGTGCCGCACCGCCGTAGGTGTCGACGATGATCTTGCGCCCGGTCAGGCCCGCGTCTCCGTCCGGTCCGCCAATTTCGAATAGGCCGGTCGGGTTGACGTAGATCGCCTCATCGGCCGGCAGCCATCCTTTTGGCAACGTTTCCGCGAACACGCCTTTCACGTAGTCACGCAGTCGCGCCTGACCCTCCTCGTTCGAGCAATCCGCCGAATGCTGAGTCGAGACCACCAGTGCCGTCGCGCGCACCGGTACGCCGTTCTCATATTGTAGCGTGACCTGGCTTTTGGCATCCGGCTCGAGAAAAGGGGCTGCGCCGGAGTGCCGATCGGCGGCCATCCGCTCTAGAATCTTGTGGCTGTAGTAAAGCGTGGCGGGCATAAAGCCCGGCGTCTCGTCGGTCGCATAGCCGAACATGATGCCCTGGTCGCCCGCGCCCTCGTCCTTGTTCGCGGCTTCATCGACGCCGCGAGCGATATGCGCCGACTGGCCGTGCAGCTTGTTGGTGAAGGCCAAGGTCTGCCAGTGAAAGCCGGATTGTTCATAGCCGATCCGCTTGACGGTGGCGCGCACTGTACTCTCGATCTCTTCAAGCGCACCGTCAGCCCAGCCGGCTTCCTCCTCGAACACGCCTTTGCAGCGGATCTCGCCAGCGACGACGACGGTGTTGGTGGTGGTCAGCGTCTCGCAGGCAATGCGCGCATAAGGATCTTTTGACAGGAACAGGTCGACTATCGCATCGCTGATCTGGTCCGAAACCTTGTCGGGATGGCCTTCGGACACCGACTCCGAGGTGAAGAGATACGTCTGGCGCGCCATGTGCGCTCCTTTCCAGGTAAAAAAGAGATCGGTCAGCCGCGCGCGAGGCGCGTGATGACGTAGCTTTCGTCGTTGAACCAGAGTTCGCCATTCTTGCGCAGCACAGCGCGCGTCGCGTCGAGATAGCCGGGATTGCCCATCGCCTCAGCCAACCGCTCGTCTTCGATCTGCGCGACATAGAGCATTTTTCGATCAAAAAGCATCATATCCGCAGTGAGCGAAGTAATTTTTGCACTCTGCCGGGGTGAATTCGTCGATAGATTGACCGATAATGCGCCAGAGTTCATCAACCGTTCTGGCGGCGGCTTTGCGTAGCAAGGTCTTGAGTTTCGAGAAGGCGTTCTCGATCGGATTGAAATCGGGCGAATACGGCGGAAGAAACAAGAGCGTGGCGCCGGCGGCCTCGACGGCCTTACGCACCTCATCGCCCTTGTGAGCGGGCAGATTGTCGAGAATGACGACGTCGCCACGGTGGAGCGTGGGCACAAGCACCTGCTGGGTATAGGCGAGAAACCATTCGCCGGTCATCGGTCCGTCAAGCACCATCGGCGCGGTCATCCCCAAAGTCGTTAGGGCGCCGACGAATGTGGTGGTCTTCCAATGGCCGTGGGGGATGGAGGCACGTAGGCGTTCGCCTCGCGGCGCACGTCCATGCAGACGGGCCATCTTCGTATTGGCCGAGGTTTCGTCGATGAACACCAGCGTGTGCGGATCGAGATCGGGCTGACCCTCGAACCAGGCCTCGCGCCGTATCAAGACGTCGGGGCGATCCTGCTCGGTCGCATGCCCGGACTTTTTTTAAGCGTGATCTGCCGCCGCTCGAAAAAGCGCCACAGGCCTGCCACGCTCACCGCTATCCCTTGCCCGGCAAGCGAGTTCCGCAGATCCACAAGTGTGATGTCCGGTGTTCTGGCCAGTTCTCCCAGGATCGTATCGGCATGGCCCTCGATCCGCTTCGATCGGCGGTCGCCCCCTTGTCGCTGCGGGGCGACGTCATCTCTGGCCTTCGAAAGCGCATGCCACCGGATGGCGCTCGACGCGCTGATGCCGAACCGCTTCGCAGCCTGCCGGCACGACGCGCCAGCCTCGATCGCCGCGATTACCCGCTTGCGTAGATCAACCGACAACGCCCTGGGCATGTATCAACCTCCTTGATCGGAGGTCGCACTGAATCAGATCGCAACGGCTTTGGGAATCGCCCGCGATTCAATCAGGTCGATTTATGCTCTAGGTCGCGGCATTCCAGGCAGCGAGCAGCGTGGACGTGCCGATTGAAGCACTGTCGCTGTCGATCTCGTCCGGCAGCGTGTGCATCTCGTACCGGAACAGCGCTTCGCTATTGGGCAACGGATCGAACCGGAACTGTTCGGCGAGATCGCCAAGCGCGGTACGCGTCGTCTCGATTAGAGTCCGCCGGGACGTCGTGAACGGGTCCTCGTTGGGCCAGACCTTCTGGATGATCTCCAGCCCGGGATCATTGCCGGCGGAATGGATGCCGAGCAACCGTCCGCCGGGGCGCAGCGCTTTCGCGAGCGGTGCCAACACGCGGCTCGCCTTGAACTCGGTTTTCGCGCGAAGCCGGAAGGGTTGGCTGGCGAGGATCAGATCGAAGTCGGCGCGGGGGCTGTTCTGTCGCGGGATTATCTCGTCGAGCATGAACCCACAATCTTCCCGGTAGAGAATCAGCGCGGCCGGCGTTTCCGGAATCATGCTGCCGGTTTTGGCGCTAACCTTTGTGCGCCAAGTTTCTGCCAGGAATGGCTGAAGCTCTAGGATCTGTCGTTCGAACTCGGCGGTCGTGTCGCCTTTCAGCGCGACCGTCTTCCACACCATGCCAGCGCGGGCGTCGGGTTTAGCCGGGGATAGCCACGGCGCCTCGGCATAGGAGATGTTGGTGATCGCCAGTACCGTCTCAGGGTGTTCGAGGAAGCGATCGGGCATCTTGTCGAGTGTCAACCGCACGTCTTCGAGGCTGATTTCCTTGCCGGCGATGTAGAAGGGGAAGCGCGGGTAGCGCTGATGCATCGAGCGCATCACGCGTGCCAACACCGTGCCGTCGCCCATACCGGCATCGAAGAAGCGCACGGCCGGTGGGGCGGGCTGAAGCCGGTCGAGTTCCCGTGCGGTTCTTTCGGCCACTACCCACTTCTCTGAGCAGGTGTTGACAAACATCAGGTATTTCTGGCGATTGTCATAGAAGCGGAAGTTCTTGTCGGAAGATATCCCGGTCGGTTCGGTGATGCCAGGCCGGTTAACGGCGGATGATATGGGCGGACGATCTACAGCCCTATCTATTATATCGGCAGTCGTCATGCGCGCCTCTCCAAAACGTGAAGGCGACCTTTGTGGTCGCTCTATTCCGGAAGTGTCGACCTGACATCGCCATCTTCGCGGCGCCCAATGTCGGCGCGGGCGGCAGGATCGGTAAACCACATTCCGTCCCACGAAATACGACGGGAAGAACCCCACTGGATTACGATGGGAGGCAAACTATGTTGTCGTGGAGCTTGATGTGCTTCGCTACGAGCCCGGCAGCGCCGCGCCGTGTCAACTGTACGGATGTTTCTATCTAAGTCGTTCTGAGCGCTTATTTCGTGAAGCGGACCGTCCGCTGATACGAACGCGCGCCGATTACGACCCCGGCTGCGCAGCGGTAAATGAACCGCCATTCGATGCTCGTCGATGATATTCAACCGACCGATCTAGCCCATTGCGGTCCAAAAACGAAAGGCAGCAATGTTCAAGATGGTCGGCAAAGCAGAGCCGACGGACGGGGATTTGCTGATCCCAAAACAAAAAGACCTTATGATCTGTCTCGCAAAATGTAATCACCGGACAATCACGGGAGTTGAGAAATTACCTTTTTATCGTGGTGCCTTAGCGTAAATAAGGCGGAAAATCGCGCTTTTTCGGGTCAACGGCGCCTGTAGGTCATATACCAGACCTCATGCCCCTGCCGGCGCGCCTTGCGTTCGTAGCGGGTTTCGGGCCAGTCGGCTGGGCGCTCCAGGAAGTCGCGCGCGGTTTGGGCCAGCCAGGTGAAGTCGCGGCGCTGGTTCATCACCATCATTGCCCAGCGGCAATAGGTCGGGTCGTCGGTGCCGAGGCGGAATTCGCCGCCGGGCTTGAGCTTGGCGGCGATCAGGTCGAGCGGGCCGTGGTTGACCATGCGGCGCTTGGCGTGGCGCGCTTTGCGCCACGGATCGGGGTGGAGCAGATAGAGCCGGTCGAGCGAGCCGTCAGGCAGCCGTTCGACGACTTCGAGCGCATCGCCCATGTGCAGCCGCACGTTCTCCAGCGCGCCGTCGCGGATGTGGTTTAACGCGCCGACCACGCCGTTGAGGAATGGCTCGCAGCCGATGAAGCCGTGGCTGGGGCGCATTGCCGCTTGCCCGGCGAGATGCTCGCCGGCGCCGAAGCCGATCTCCAGTTCGAGCGGGCGGTCTTCGCCGAACAGGGTGCGCGCGTCGACCGGGCCGGTTTCGGGAACGCTGACGCGCGGCAGCAAATCCTCGACCAGCGCGGACTGGCCCTGCCGCAGCTTGTGGCCCTGACGGCGCCCGTAGAGGCGGCGGATGGTGGTTGGGTCGTTCATGATCGCGCGGCGATAGCGAAGCCGTCGCGATCCGTCACCCTTTCGGAGTGGAGACATTCGCCGGGCCATCCGTTCCCCGCGATACAACAGGGAAGGACGGATTTTGGCGGAAGAGGCAGGCGGGGTCGACGATCTCAAGGCGGCGAACGCGAAGGAATTGCACCGGGCAATCCGCGAGGAGGGCGAGGACGAGCTTCGCCGTCCGCTCGCGTCGCTGTTCTGGTCGGGCATCGCCGCGGGGCTGGCGATCAACGCCTCGCTGCTGGCGGAGGGCGTGCTGTACCAGAAACTGCCGGGGGGCGCGTGGCGCGATCTGGTGGTGGCGATGGGCTATCCGGTCGGCTTCCTGATCGTGATTCTCGGCCGGATGCAATTGTTCACCGAAAGCACGATCACCGCCGTGCTGCCGCTTGTGAGTGATCCCACGCGCGAATCGCTGGTGCGCACGCTCCGGCTGTGGGGCGTGGTGCTCGGCGCCAATCTGATCGGCACCGCGATGGGCGCGGCGGTGATCGCGTTCGGCGGGCTCGGCTCGGCGGGCGCGCACGATGCGATGATCGCGGTCGCACTGCCGATCCTTGAGCATTCGCCGTTCGCGACGCTGGTCAATGCGGTGCCGGCGGGGTTCCTGATCGCGATCCTCGCCTGGTCCTTGCCCAATGCGCGCGAACAATCCTTCCTCGTCATCTTCGCGGTGACATGGGTGGTGGCGATCGGCGGCTTTTCGCATTCGGTGGTCGGATCGAGCGAGGCGTTTCTGCTGTTCTATACCGGCCACGCCGATGTGGTGCGCGCGGTGTTCGGGCTGATCGTGCCGGCAGTGGTGGGCAACCTGATCGGCGGCGCAGGCATCTTCGCGCTGCTCGCGCACGGGCAGGTGCGCGGCGAAATGACCGAGGAAACGCGCCGCCAACGCCGCGATGCGCGCCGGCAGCGGCGGCTGGAGCGGCGGGCGGCGTCCGGCGCCAAGGTTATTTGAGGCTGTCGCTGTTCACCTGGACGTTATGCTTTTTGCCCCATGTGGTGGCGCGAGAGGCATAGGGTTCGCTGTTGACGATGGCGAAGGCCTGATCGGGCGGCGGCAGACGGTCGCGGCCTGCATAGGCTGTCGTCACCGCAACATCGTTCAAGGTCAACGACCAGACTGCGGCGTTCCCCTCCTTGTCCTTGCCCAGAAGGGCCGTGATCGGATCGGGACTGACCCAGATGCCGCGCCCGGCGTCGGAGAGAGCGACGAGATACTGGTCGCTTGAATCGCGCGGCCGATAGACGCCTTGTGCCGCCAGCGACGGATAGGTCGCGGCGTCGCGACACCAAACGGACGGTGCCAGGGGCGGCGTATCCTTGGTCTTTTCGGCTGCCTCGCGGCCGACGCTGGCGAGCAGTCCGGCGGACAGGCTCGACATCATTGCGTTCTCCCCCTTCACCGCCTTCGCGGCGCCGTTCAGCGCAAGCGGCGCGGTGCAATCGGCGATCGGCTCGGCGGCGGGCTGGGCGGTGATCTTCCGGGGCCAGCCCAGCGCGTCGATCGCGCCGCGCAGTCGCGCGTCGATCGCGTCCGCTTCGATCGTCGTCGAGGAGTAGCGCAGTTCGACATACCAGTCGGGGCCGAGCGGGAAAAAGGCGATCGCGGTGCTGCGATACGGCCCGTGCGCGGGGCGATAGCTGGCGATCAGTCCGCTCGCCGTGGTTTGGCCCGGCGGCGTGAAGGCCGCGGCGGGTTTGGCGACGGTCAGCCCGCCATAGGTGTCGCGATGCTCCACGACGCGCGCGACGCGATCGAACCAGACCGGCACAGAGCCGGTAACGTTGCGAAACACAAAGACGGTGATGTCCTCGCTCGAATTCGACGTGCCGAAATTGAAGGCTTCGTCGAGATGGTCGGGCGCGAGGGCGTCAGCGGAGAAACGCGGCAAACCGTCAAGCGTGGCCGGGAGCACCAAGCCGGACGGCGCGTGCCGATACGGCTTGTCGGCGGGGATGGCGAGCGCCGGGGGCTGCCCCTGCGCCGAAGCGAGCAGCGGAGTCGCGATGCTGAAGACCGGCAGCAATGCCACAATACGACGCATGAAAAAGCCCCCCGGAAACCCTGTCCCGGGAGGCTAATCCATTCACGCGAAAAGCGAAACGGCGTTACGCCACCGCCGCCTTAAGCGCGTCGACCAGATCGGTCTTTTCCCAGGTGAAGCTGTCGCCTTCGGGCTTGCGGCCGAAGTGACCGTAAGCGGCGGTCTTCTGGTAGATCGGCGCGTTGAGCTGGAGGTGTTCGCGGATGCCCTTGGGCGTCAGGCGCACCAGCTTGGGCAGCACTTCCTCGATCTTCGCTTCGGAAACCGTGCCGGTGCCGTGCAGATCGACATAGAGCGACAGCGGCTCGGCGATGCCGATCGCGTAGGAGAGCTGGATCGTGCAGCGGCGGGCAAGGCCAGCGGCGACGACGTTCTTCGCCATATAGCGCGCGACATAGGCGGCCGAGCGATCGACCTTGGTGGGATCCTTGCCGCTGAATGCGCCGCCGCCGTGCGGGCTGGCGCCGCCATAGGTGTCGACGATGATCTTGCGCCCCGTCAGGCCGGCGTCGCCGTCGGGGCCGCCGATTTCGAAGCGGCCGGTCGGGTTGACGTAGATCTTGGTCTCGTCGGTGATGAAGCCTTTCGGCAGCACTTCATGGAACACGCCGACGACATAGTCGCGCAGTTCCTGATATTTGGCCGCGTCACTGCCTTCACCGCCATCGTCGAAATAGCCCGGCGCGTGCTGCGTCGAGACGACGAGCGCGGTCGCGCGTACCGGCACTTCGTTTTCGTACTGGAGAGTCACCTGGCTCTTGGCGTCGGGCTCGAGGAACGGAACGACCTTGTTGTGGCGGTCCGAAGCGAGCTTTTCGAGGATGCGGTGCGAGTAATAGAGCGTCGCGGGCAGCAGATCGGGGGTCTCGTCGGTCGCGTAGCCGAACATGATGCCCTGATCGCCGGCGCCTTCGTCCTTGTTGCCGCTCTCATCGACGCCCTGCGCGATGTGCGCGGACTGGCCGTGCAGGTTGTTCTCGAAGCGGAAGGTCTCCCAGTGGAAGCCGTCCTGCTCGTAGCCGATCCGCTTCACCGTCGCGCGGACGGCGGCCTCGATCTCTTCCTGCGCGCCCGGCGCCCAGGCGCCGTTCTCATAGACGCCCTTGCAGCGGATCTCGCCGGCGAGGACGACCAACTGCGTGGTGGTCAGCGTCTCGCAAGCGATGCGCGCATAGGGGTCTTTCGACAGGAACAGATCGACCACCGCGTCCGAAATCTGGTCGGCGACCTTGTCGGGATGACCTTCCGAGACCGATTCGGAGGTGAACAGGAACGAAGCACGCATCAATCTTGCCCTTTGCTGGCGCGGTCCCGGACCCCGGAACGGCGATATAAAGCTTTCCTTATATGACCACCTAGCGGCGCGACCAGCGGAAGGCAACGGCCAACAGCAGCATCGCGGCAGCGACGAGCGCGGCCATCCAGTTGCCGAGCTTGGCGAACAAGGTTGGCGCGAGCGGCGGCGGCAACGGCGCCTCGACCGCGCCGCGCGTGTTCCATGGGATCGACGCGAGCACGCGGCCGTGCGCGTCGATGATCGCGGACACGCCGGTCGGCGTCGCGCGCAGCACCGGCAGGCCTTCCTCGATCGCGCGCAGGCGGGCCTGCGCGAGGTTCTGCTCGGGGCCGGAGCGGCTGTACCAGCTATCGTTCGACGGGTTGAAGATAAAGTCGGGGCGATGCTTGGGGTCGACGACATTCCCCGAGAAGATGATCTCGTAGCAGATCTGGAACCCGGCCTTGCCGAAATGGGGCAGCGTGAGCGTGCGCGGGCGCGTGCCGGGCGCGAAATCGATATCGCCGGGCACCAGGCGGGACAGGCCGATCGCCGACATCAGCGGGCGTGCGGGGAGGTATTCGCCCCACGGCACCAGATGCGCCTTGTCGTAGCGGCCGATCAGCCGCGCGCGCGCATCGATCGCGAAGATCGAATTGCCGGCGCTGACGAGCTTCTCGGCCGCGTCGAATTCGAGCGCCTGACCGCCAGTGAGCAGCACGTCGTTCGGCCCGAGCGGCGCGGCGATCACCGCGCGGACGTCGGCTGGATCGGCGAGGTAGTTATATTGTGGCGGATACCCATCCTCGACGTTGAAGCGCAAAGCGCCCTCGGGCCACAGGATCAGCCGCGGGGCAGCGCCGGGCGTGCCGCCGAGCGTCTGGAGCGCGCGCAGATTGGCTTGAGGGTAATCGTCGCGGGGGCGCTGTTCCTGGTCGAGATCGGGCTGGACGATGCGGACCCGGGGAGCGGTCGATTCCGTCGGAGCGGACGAATCGTCGACCTGCCAGTCATACGCCAGAGATGAGCCCGCCCCGATCAAACCAAAGATTATGGCACGTCGAATCGCGACCGCTCTTGAACGCTCCACCGACAGGATGAAAACGCCGGCAAGCCATATGCTGATCCCAGATACTGCATAGGTGCCCAGCAACGGCAGCAGTAACATTGCCGGTGGAAACCCGGATCCCACGTAGATTTCGGCAAGCGGGTTCCACGGATAGCCGGTCAGCAGCGTGCCGCGCAGATATTCGGTGACGATCCAGGCGGCGGCGAACACCAGCACATAGGCCGCATCCGGCTGCGCGCGGCGGAAGCGCCACGCCACGCCCGCCGCCAGCATCGGGTAGATCGCCAGGAACAGCGCGAGCAGGAACGGCGCGACCGGCCCCAGCCAGTGCGGCACGGCATCCTGATAGGAGAAAGCCTCAGCGATCCAGATGTTGCCGAAGGTGAAATGCGCGACTCCGAACAGCCACCCGCGCCACAGCGCGGCACGGATCGTTGGGGCGGCGTGGACCAGCCACAGCCATGCCGCGAAGCACGCGAGCGTCACTGGCCACCACCCCCATGGTGCGAAGCCCAGCACCGCGAGGCCACCAAGCAGGAGGCAGGGCAGGGCAGGGCGGCGCACCACGATGCTTGCGAAGGTGTTGGTCACGACTCATCCACTTCGTCATGCGGGACGTGTTCCGGCATCCACCCGGCCGCAAGAGCCGGGCAGGTGCCTATGCGGAACGGTGGACCGCGGAACAAGGCTCTCCTGAGTTTCGTCGAAGGATCGGGGTGACGGATCATGGCGAGTCGCGCTATCCTTTCAACCATGCCTCGCCCGTTCCATCTCGCCTTTCCCGTCCATGATCTCGCCGCCGCGCGCGCCTTTTATGGCGATACGCTGGGCTGTGCGGAGGGCCGCAGCGCGGCGACGTGGATCGACTTCGATCTGTTCGGCCATCAGATCGTCGCGCATCTCGACCCCGCCGCGAAGCCGGTCGCTGTGGCCAATCCGGTCGATGGGCATGACGTGCCGGTGCCGCATTTCGGCGTGGTGCTGACGATGGCGGACTGGCAGGCGCTTGCCGAGCGGCTGCGCGCGGCGGGGACTCGATTCGGCATCGAGCCGCACCTCCGCTTCGTCGGCCAGCCCGGCGAGCAGGCGACGATGTTCTTTTGCGATCCCAGCGGCAACGCTTTGGAGTTCAAGGCGTTCGCAGACGATGAAATGATCTTCGCGAAGTAGCGCATCTCCATTCGTCCCGAGCGAACGCAAGGGACCGACCCAGAGCACAGGCGTCTCGACTTCGCTCGACACGAACGGTTTGAAAGAAACATATGGCCGACCCGATCACGATGGACATTCCGCACAAGCACACGCGCGCGATCGTGCGTGCGCGGCTGGAGGAGGGGATGCAAAAGGCTGCGACGATGCTGCCGGGCAGCACCGTCACCGAACATCGCTGGGATGGCGACTCGCTGCACTTCACGATCGTCGCGATGGGGCAGCGCGTTGCGAGTCGAGTCGATCTGTTCGATGATCGCGTCCATGCGGTGGTCGATCTGCCGCCACTTCTGCGGCTGTTCGCCGACAAGATTCGCGCGAAACTGGCCAAAGAGGGGCCGAAGCTGCTGGCCTGAGCCAACAAGAGGTTGAAAACCGCAGTGAGCGCGTGTAGGGCGCTCGCCTTGCGGCGCGGGCCATGCCTCGCGACGACCGATTTCTATTGATCCGGAGTTTGAGCGTTTTATGCAAATCATCGTTCGCGACAATAACGTCGACCAGGCGCTGCGCGCCCTGAAGAAGAAGCTGCAGCGCGAAGGCGTTTATCGTGAGATGAAGCTGCGCCGCCACTACGAGAAGCCCAGCGAGAAGCGCGCTCGCGAGCGCGCCGCCGCCATCCGCCGTGCTCGCAAGCTCGAGCGCAAGCGCCTGGAGCGTGACGGCGCCCGGTAATCGGGTGACGGGGGCGGTGACGCTCCCGTCCGTCATATCGTAACGACCTGATTCGGCGCGCGCGCCGGGTGTTTCCGGGGGCTGCCCATGTCGATCACCGCCGTACCCATGAAGCCGATCCGCCGCAGCGTGCTGGTCTATGTGTGGATCGGCGTCGCGCTGGCGCTGGTCGCGGCGGCGGCGCTCGCCATGCAGGCACCCGCCGACCCGGTGACGGGCTTCCTCGCCAAGAACCGTCATGCCAAGGGCGTGGTGGAGACGCCGTCTGGCCTCCAGTACAAGGTACTGTCGCCCGGCCAGGGCGACGCGAAGCCGACCGACGCCGACGTCGCGCTCGTCAATTACGAGGGCAAGCTGCTCGACGGCACCACCTTCGACAAGTCGCAGCAGCCGACGCCGATGCCCGTGACGGGCGTCGTGCCGGGCTTCAGCGAGGCGCTGAAGCTGATGCCCAAGGGCTCGAAATACCAGTTCTGGATCAAGCCGAGCCTTGGCTACGGTGACGAGGCCAAGGGTCCGATCCCGGCGCATTCGGTTCTGGTGTTCACGGTCGACCTGCTCGATTTCATTCCCGAAGCGACGCTCCGCCAGATGCAGATGCAGCAGCAGATGCAAATGCAGCAGCAGGGTGGCGCGCCGGGTTCGGCTCCGCCAGCCGGCGCGGCACCGGGCGCGATCCCGCCGGGGCAGTGATTCGGGGGCGGCGCTTCGGCGCTGCCGTTGAAGGGGCTAACCGGACCCACTCCCATTCGTGCTGAGCCTGTCGAAGCACGTGTCCAGAACACGCCCTTCGACAAGCTCAGGGCGAACGGTCAGTTAGATCAATCATGGCGCTCCGTTCGCAAGAACGGGGCGTTATTTATTGCAGGGGCTTGCCCGAGTCTTTCCAGCGATCGAGGATCTGCGAGTCGCCGGGCTGCGCCTCGGCCGCGCGTACTGGCGCGATCGGTGTGCCGCTTTGCGCATACGCGGGCTGGATGGTCGGGGGCGGGGTGCGCGGCGCTGGGACAGGTACGGTCGCCGCGGCGAGCGTGATGGCCGGCACGGGCTGCGCCTCGACGATGCGGGCGTGTGGGCCGGGCACGGGTTCGCCGCCCGCGTAGATCTGGCGGAACGCGCCGGGCGTTCCCCACCAGCCCTGCCAGCGGTGGAAGAAATGCGCGCCGATCGCCGCCGTCATCACCAGATGACGGCTCCACGCGGGGGTGACGGCATAGGTGTGGTAATGCGTCGCCAGCCCGACCGGCGCGCTGACATAGCCGCCAAGCGCCGCCGCCGCGACTCGCATCGCGCGCAGCCAGTACGTGCGTGAGGGCTGGCCGCGCGTCATTGCGCCGTCGCAGGCGAAGCTGAACTGGCAGCCGCTGCGCTCCGAGCCCTGATAGACCACGCCGCACACCGTCGCCGGAAAGGCGGGGTGACGGACGCGGTTGAGGATCACCTGCGCGACCGCTTGCTGGCCGGCGTCGGGTTCGGTCGCCGCTTCGTAATAGATCGCTGTGGTGAGGCATTCGAGCGCGCGGCCGCGATCGAGCGCGGTGGCGTGGCGCATGTCGAATGGCGCGGCGGGGTGGATCGAGGCGTCGGCGGCGGCGAAGGACGCGGCTTCGGGGGGGAGCGGCAGATCGGGCAGGTCGATCGTGCCGGTCGTGCCCGTGGCCGGCGCGGCAAGCGCGGCGCCGGCGCTGTCGTCGGCGGCGTAGAGCAGTGCTGCGCCGGGGAAATGATCCTCGACCTCATAGCCGCGCGCGATCGTCGTGACTGGAGCGGCAGGCGCTCCCTGCGCCTCGATCGCGCGATAGGCGGCGTGCGCGGACATGCCCGCACAGACCAGCAACGACAGCCCGGCGACGTGCAGCCCGGTCAGCTTGCGATCAGGTCGCGATTCGGGGGCGGGCGGCCGGGTCATGCGCTCGCGCATAACCGATCGCGATCGAGGCGGCTCCCGGCATTTCACGGGTGTCTCGCTGCGAAACAGGTGGTGGTTTAGGTAACTTTTCGTCGCCCCGACGCGGGCCGGGGCCGCCGCGCTTCGGAGCAACCGGCCTGTCACATTACACAGCGGCCCCGGCCTGCGCCGGGGCGACGGTTATTTCAGTCCTGCCTTTCCAAGATCGAGCGCGCTGGCCGGGATCACCTCGACCTGCGGATAGGCCTTCTTCAGCGCGTCGAGGAACAGCTTGGCATCGCCGACCACGACGATGCTTGCGCGGGACGGGTCGATCACCGACTGCGCCGCTTTCTGTACGGCCGCCGGATCGACCGCCGTCACCGCCGGGATGTAGCGCTTCAGTTCGTCGAGCGGTACGCCCTCCAGCATATATTGGCCGAGCACCGCGGCGATGCCGCCAGTGGTTTCGCTGGTACGGCCGAAGCTGCCGATCAGCACCGCCTTGCGGGTTTCCAGCTCGGCGGCCGGCACGGGTTCGCTGCCGAGTCGCTTCATCTGCTCGATCATGATCGCGACCGTATCGGGTGCGGTCGGGTTCTTGGTCTGGGTGCGCGCCGAGAGCGTGCCGGGGCCGCGATGCGCGATAAGCGAGCTGCTCGCGCCGTATGCGAGGCCACGTTTGATGCGGATTTCCGAATTGAGCCGCGACGAATAGCCGCCGCCCAACACCGCATTGGCGACGCTCGCCGGGTAATAGGCGGGATCGTTGCGCGCGATGCCCGGCCGCGCGACGACGACGCCAGCCTGCCCGGCATCGGGCATATCGACGACGATCACGCGCGGCGCCGGATAGGCGCTCGCAACCGGGGCGGCGGGCGTGGCGGCGGCGGGTGCGGACCAGCGCGCGAAATTGGCTTGGGCGAGCGTTTTCGCCTGCGGGACCGTAATGTCGCCGACGAGGATCAGGCTCGCCTGATCGGGTCGCCACGCCTTGCCATAGGCGGTGCGGATATCGCCCTGCGTGATCGCCTTGAGCGAAGTGGGCGTACCCGACAGCGGATGGCCGTAGGGCGCGTCGCCGAAGACGGCGCGCGCCGCGACCAGCCCGGAAAGCTGGCCGGGATCCTTGAGCGTCACCGTGACGCCATCGATCGCCTGCGTGCGGGCGCGCTCGATCTCCTCGGGCGCGAACACCGGATGCTGCGCGACATCGGCGAGGATGGCGAGCGCCGGCGTGGCCTGATCCGACTTGATGGTGACGTCGACATCCGATCCATCCCAGCCGGCATCGCTGGAGATCGAACCGCCGAGCGCCTCGATCTCCCGCGCGATCTGAGTCGCCGAGCGTGTCGTCGTGCCCTTGGTCATCAGCTCGGCGGTGAGATCGGCGAGGCCGGCACGCGTGGCGGGATCATCGGCGCCGCCGCCGGTCGTGACGAGAGCGGCGCTGAGCAGCGGCAGTTCGTGGCGCTCGACCACCACCACGCGCAGGCCGTTGGCGAGCCGGAACTCGTTGGGGCTGGGGATGGCGGCGGTGACGGGTGTGCCCGGCTTGGGTGGCGCGATCCGGTCGGCCTCGCTCGCGAGGACCGGCGTGTCGATGTGCGCTGGCGGGGCCAGCGGCGAAACCTGCACGGTATTGGCGATCGCGATCGTGTCGCTTTTGGTGCCCGTCGGTGCGGCCTCGGGCGGCAGATAGGTGATCGCCGCCGAACGCTCGTCGCGGAGATATTTGCGCGCGACGCGTTGCACGTCGGCGGCGGTGACTTTGGCGATCTCGGCAAGCTGGCGATCCGAGGTGCGCGGATCGCCGTCGATGATCGCCGACATGGCGAGCGCGCGGCCCTTGCCCTCGGCGGTCTCGCGGCCGAGCAGCGCGGCGGTGAGGATCTGGTTCTTCGCCTCGGCCAGTTCCGCCGCGCTGACCGGCGTATCGCGCAGCCGCGCGACTTCGGCCCGCAGCGCGGCTTCGCCCGCCTTTACCGGCTTGCCGCTCGCCATTGCCGCGAACAGGATCATGTTGCCCGGCCCCTGCTTGGTATCGACATAGCTTTCCGCCTGCGCGGCGAGCTGATCGCGATAGACGAGCGTTTCGTAAAGCCGCGAACTTTCGCCCATCGACAGCACCGCGTTCAGGACGGTCAGCGCGGGGTTGTCGGGGTCTTTGTCGGCGGGCACCGGATAGGAAATCAGCACCGCCGGCAGCGGTGTGTTGGGTTCATACACGGTGTAATGCGTCGCCTTGGTCCGCTCTGGTTCAGCGACCTCAACGCGCGGGATCGGGGTGGCAGGGCGCTTGATGCCCGCGAAATACTGATCGACCCAGGCGTCGAGCTGCTTGGGGTCGAAATTGCCCGACACCACCAGCACGGCATTGTCGGGGCGGTAATAGACCGCGTGGAAGGCGCGGACGTCCTCGATCGAGGCGCTGTCGAGATTGGCGATGCTGCCGATCGTCGAGCGCGCATAGGGATGGCGGCTGTACGACACCGCCGAGGCGTAAGCGGAGAACAACTTGCCGTAGGGCCGGGCGAAATCGCCGCGCAACTCCTCCTTCACGACGTCGCGTTCGGAGGCGAAGCCGGCGGGATCGACGACGAGGCTCGCCATCCGGTCGGCTTCGGCGAACAGCAGCCGCTGGAGGTGATTGGCGGGGACGGTCTCGTGATATTCCGTGTAATCATCGCTGGTCGAGGCGTTGTTCGCGCCGCCGACATCCTCGGTCAGCCGGTCGAAGCTTTCCGGCGGCAGGTTGCGCGTCGCCTTGAACATCAGATGCTCGAACAGATGCGCGAAGCCCGAACGGCCGGCAGGATCGTCCTTCGAGCCGACATCGTACCAGACCTGAACCGAGACGTTCGACGTGCCGGTGTCGCGGATCGCGTACACCTTGAGGCCGTTAGGCAAGGTGCGCTCGGTAAAGTCGAGCGGCTTGAGCGCCGCGGCGGCGGCTCTGGCGGGTATCTTCGTGATTTGCGCTTGCGCGGTAAGCGGGAGCAGGGCGGCGCCCATCAGAAGGGCAGCACGGAACAGGCGCATCAACATCTCCGGCGAACAGGACGCGCTATCTGTTCGCCGGGCGACCGCCGCTGTCAATCTCTGTGAATCCTCACCCGCGAGGGGGAGGTGGCACGCGTAGCATTGACGGAGGGGGCGGACGCGGAACGATCGCGAAGGTACCGTGCCCTCCCCATCCGTCGCCTTCCCCTGCCGGGGAAGGATACTTTGCCCTACTTCTTGCGGCTGCTGTTCACGAACAGGAACGCCGCCGCCAGAGCGGCCGAGCCGACGCCGATCGCGATCGGCACGATCGGCCAGCTCTGGCGATTGTACACGGTCGAATCGGCGGCGGCTTCGCGCGCGCGCTTGGCGTCGCGGGCCGCGGCTGCGATCTCGTTGAGCTCGTCGGTCATGTCACCCTCTCTTTGTGTCGGCCATATTCCGATCTGAATCGATCCGCGAACGCCGTCAACGTGCCCGCCGCGGTCGCATCGCGCAGGTCGGCCATCAACGCCTGGTAGAAGTAAAGGTTGTGTTCGGTCATCAGCATCGCGCCGAGAATTTCGCCGGCCCGCACGAGATGGTGAATATAGGCGCGGTTCCATGTCGCGCAGACCGGGCAGGCGCAGGCGGGATCGAGCGGGCCGGTATCCTCGGCGAATTTGGCGTTGCGCAGGTTGATCGGGCCTTCGCGCGTGAACGCCTGGCCGGTGCGGCCCGAGCGGGTCGGCAGTACGCAATCGAACATGTCGATGCCGCGCTCAACCGCGCCGACGATGTCGTCTGGCTTGCCGACGCCCATCAGATAGCGGGGCTTGTCGGCGGGAAGCTGGCCGGGCGCAAAATCGAGGCAGCCGAACATCGCCTCCTGCCCCTCGCCGACGGCGAGGCCGCCGACCGCGTACCCGTCAAAGCCGATGTCGATCAGCGTGGCGGCGCTGTCGCCGCGCAAGGTCTGGTCAAGCGCGCCCTGCTGAATGCCGAAGATCGCCGCGTTTTCCGCGTGTTCGCCGCCGCCATCGAAGGCGTCGCGGCTGCGTTTCGCCCACCGCATCGATCGCGCCATCGCGGCGGCCTGCACCTCCGGCGTGGAGGTGGTCGGCACCAGTTCGTCGAACGCCATCACGATGTCCGAGCCGAGCAGCCGCTGAATCTCGATCGAGCGTTCGGGGCTGAGCGTGTGGCGCGTGCCGTCGAGGTGGCTCTTGAAGGTGACGCCGTTCTCGTCCCGCTTGGTGAGATCGGACAGGCTCATCACCTGATAGCCGCCCGAATCGGTGAGGATCGGCCGGTCCCAGCCCATGAAACGATGCAGACCGCCCAATCGCGCGACACGCTCGGCACCGGGGCGCAGCATCAGATGATAGGTGTTGCCGAGGATGATGTCGGCGCCGGCCGCACGCACGTCGGCGGGCTTCATCGCCTTCACGGTCGCGGCGGTGCCGACCGGCATGAAGGCGGGGGTGCGAATCTCGCCGCGCCGCATCTGGATGGTGCCGGTGCGCGCCTTGCCGTCGGTGGCGCTGATGGTGAACTCGAAACGCGGGGCCGTCATTGATCGGGTGGTAGCGTGGAACGGACCGGTTGGGAACCATTACGTCCGTATCGACGCGCTCCCCTCCCTGGAAGCTTCCAGGGAGGGGAGAAAAATTCAGTCCACCCAGTCGAGACCCATGTCGCGGTACACCTCGCGTTCGTCGTCCCAGCCGGGGCGGACCTTGACGTGCAGGTAGAGATGGACCGGGCGGCCCATGATCCCGCTCAGTTCGGCGCGGGCACGCGCGCCGATTTCCTTGATGCGCGTGCCGCCCTTGCCGAGCACGATCGCGCGTTGCGTCGGGCGTTCGACGAGGATCTGCTGGTGGATTTCGACGGAGCCGTCCTCGCGCTCCTTATACTGTTCGGTCTCGACCGCGCTGGCGTAGGGCAGTTCGGCGTGGAGCTGGAGGTAGAGCTGCTCGCGCGTCACCTCGGCGGCGAGCGCGCGTTCGGTCGCGTCGGAGACCTGATCCTCGGGATAATGCCACGGCCCCGCCGGCATCGCCTTGGCCAGATGCGTCTTCAGTTCGGGCAGGCCATCGCCGGTCGTGGCGCTGACGAAGAAGGTCTCGGCGAACGGGGCGAGGCCGTTCAGCCGCTCGGCGTGGAGCAGCAGCTTGGCCTTGTCGGCGAGATCGACCTTGTTGAGAACCAGGTATTTGGGTTCAGGGCGCGTCGCGATCGCCTCGGCGATTTCGGTGACCTTGTCCTTGAGGCCCCCCTTGGCATCGACCACCAGCGCGAGGATGTCGGCGCCTTCGGTGCCGCCCCACGCCGCCTGCACCATCGCGCGATCGAGCCGGCGCTTGGGTTCGAAGATGCCGGGCGTATCGACCAGCAGGATTTGCGCGGCCCCCTCGATCGCGACGCCCATCAGCCGGGTGCGCGTGGTCTGCGCCTTGGGACTGACGATCGCGACCTTCTGCCCGACCAGCGCGTTGACGAGCGTTGACTTGCCCGCGTTGGGCGCGCCGAGCACGGCGACGAGGCCACAGGTTTGATCGGTCATGAATATGCTTTCTGGTATGTTCGGCCCCATTACCACACCCGTTCGTGTCGAGCGAAGTCGAGACACCTGCGTTCCGCTATCATCCCTCGACTTCGCTCGGGACGAACGGCGAGGTTATTTGGGCGACGCCAATGTCACGATCGAGACGCCCGGCGACAACGGCACGCGGCCGAGGAGGTGGCGTTCGAAGCGGAACACCGTTTCGAACACGGTGTTGACCAGCTTGGGCGGCGGCGAATCGTCGCTGTCGTCCTTGCCGGTCAGCCGCCCGGCGATTCGCGAGGCGGCGGCGAGCGGGAACAGCAGCGAGTTGAAATAGCCGAGCTTGCGCGACTTCAACCCTGCAGCACCGATCGCCTTGGCGAGACTCGCCTTGGAATAGCGGCGGTGGTGGTGGTTGACGGTGTCGTGCGCGCTCCACAGCCATTGGTGCGCTGGCACGGTGATGAGGATCTTGCCGCCCGGCTTGAGGCACTCGGCCATCGCCCTCAGCGCCGCCACGTCATCCTCGATATGCTCGACCACGTCGAGCACCGCGACGAGATCATAGGCGCCGCGCTCCACGCCGGTCAGCGCGGGCAGCGGCGCGGCGCCGACCGGCTTGCCGAGCCGCTGGCTCGCGATCTCGCGCGCGGCGGGATCGATCTCGATCGCCTCGACCGTCCCGAACTGGGCGAGCATCGGCAGATTGTGGCCGGTGCCGCAGCCGATCTCGAGAATGCGCGCGTGCCTAGGCAGATGGCCTTCGCGCGTGAGGAAATCGGCAAGGATGTCGCGGCGCGCGCGATACCACCAGTGCGTCGAATCATGCGCCGCCATGCGGTCGTAAACGATGCGGTCCATTATCCGAATACCAGCCAGCGATTGAGGATGAAGGTGAAGATCGTAGCCAGCGCGACCGCAGGCAGCAACGGCACCCAGGCGGGATAGCCGAGCAACGCGGTGCCGACCCAGGTGATGACCGCGTTGAGCGCCATGCCGGATGCCTGAACCATCACGAACTTGGCCTGTTGCGTGCCGCCGCTTTCGCGTGCGCCATGCCCTTTGAAGCTCCAGCGGCTGTGCAGGAAATAGCCCGCCGTCACCGCCACCGCGAAGGCGAAGGGCACTGCGTAGACGGCATGGTGCCGCTCGAACACGTAGAGCGTGAGGGGCAGATAGACCGCCGAATAGATCAGCGTCGAGACGCCGCCGGCGATACCGAAGCGGATCAACTGGCCGAGCATTCCGCTCGATCGCATGTTTTCCACCCGCCCTGTCAATGTCATCGCGTTCACTTGCCCTTTGCGTCGCGCCTAGTAGAGCGCGCCGATACACGTGGAAAGCTTTTTGCATGGTTAGCGCGCGACCCAAGGATTTGGTCGATCACTATTGGGTCCGGCCGACGCTGATCGCCTGGGTGGTGATCGCGGCGTGGTTCCTTCACGACCGCTGGGCTCAGATGCACTTCCTGTCGCTGCCCGACACCGACGACAACATGCGGCTGATGCAGGTGCGTGCGCTGCTGAACGGGCAGGGCTGGTACGATCTGCGCCAGTACCGGATGAACCCGCCGGGCGGGTTCAACATGCACTGGAGCCGAATCGTCGACCTGCCGATCGCGGGGATGATCCTGTTGTTCCGTCCCTTCTGTGGACCCGCCTGGGCCGAGCGGCTGGCGTGCGGGATCGCGCCGCTGCTGCCGCTCAGCATCGCGATGCTGGGGCTGGCGGCAACGGTACGGCGGCTGGTGAGCCCGGTCGCGTGGCCGCTCGCGATCATGTTCCTGCTGTGTTGCACCGCGACGATGCTGATGTTCATGCCCGAGCGGATCGACCATCATGGCTGGCAGCTCGCGATGCTGAGCCTGACAGTGGCGGGGCTGTCCGACCCGAAGGGCGCGCGCGGCGGGCTGATCGTCGGGCTGGCGAGCGCGGTGTCGCTGACGATCGGGCTGGAGATGCTGCCGTTCTGCGCCGGGGCGGGCGCGATCATCGCGCTGCGCTGGGTGTGGGACCGCGCCGAGGCGCCACGGATGAGCGCCTATGCGCTGTGCCTCGCGGGCGGGTGTGCGCTGGGCTATGCCGGGTTCGCCTCCTACGCCAACAGCGTGCTGCGCTGCGACGCGCTGACGCCGGTATGGCTGAGCGTGATGATCGTCGCGGGCGCGCTGCTGTTCCTGCTCGCGCGGCTCAGCCCGCAGAACCGCACGCTACGGCTGGTGCTGGCGGTGGCGGCAGGGCTGGCGATCGTCGCCGGCTTCGCCTTGGTTTTCCCGCAATGCCTCGGCCGCCCCGAGCAGGTTTCACCCGAACTGGCGCGAAACTGGCTGGCCAATGTGCGTGAGGCCAAGCCGATCTACCAGCATCCGCTGCGCACCGCGATCCCCGTGGTCACGCTGCCGATCATCGGGGTGATCGGCGCGTGCGTGGCGACGTGGCAGGCGCGGCGGCAGTCCTCGTTCGTCGGCTGGATGACGGTGCTGCTGTTCACGACGATGGCGGCGCTGTTGCTGCTGTGGCAGGCGCGCGCCGGGCCGGGCGCGCAGATGCTCGCGGTGCCGGGTGCTGTGGCGCTCGGCTGGATTCTGTTTCCGCATCTCCTCGGCAGCCGCTGGATGGCGGTGCGCGTGGTCGGCACGGTCGCGGCGTTCCTGTTGGTGTCGGGTCTGTTCGCGGGCTATGTGATCCAATATCTGCCGATCGCCCGCCCGAGCGCGCGCGTGACCACGGTGATGCGCGCGGGCGGATCGTGCAACACCAACAGCGCGCTGCGCCCGCTCGATCGCTATCCGGCGACGACGATCTTCACCTTCGTCGATCTCGGGCCGCGCCTCATCACGCTGACGCATCACGATGCGGTGGCGGGGCCGTACCATCGCAACGGCGACGCGATCCTCGACGTGCAGCACGCCTTCACGCGCAGCCCGGCCGAGTTCCGCGCGATCGCCAAGCGGCACGGCGCGACGTTGCTTCTGGTGTGCCCGAACATGGCCGAATCGACCCAGTACCGGTCGCGCCATCCGGGCGGATTCTATGACCAGCTCGCGCACGGCAAGGTGCCGGCATGGCTGGAGCAACTGCCGCTGCCGGCGAAATCGCCGCTAAGGTTGTGGCGGATCAGCTACTGAGCATAGCGGAATCACCGAGGACCGTTCGCGCTGAGCGTGTCGAAGTGCGGGCCAAGCAGCGTTGTACGTGGGGCACGTGCTTCGACAGGCTCAGCACGAACGGGAAGGGGGGTGGGCTTTACCCCAGGCTGATCTTCACCCCGTCGATCACGAACTGCACCGCCAGCGCCGCCAGCAGCACGCCGAGGATGCGAGTCACCACCGCTTCGATCTTGGCACCGAGAACGCGCATCAGCGGCCCCGCCGCCAGCAAGGCCGTGAGCGTCAGCAGCAGGATCGTGGCCAAGGCGCCGAGGATCACCAGGCTGCGCTCGATGCCTTCATTGCGGCTCATCAGCAGCATCACCGAGGCGATCGAGCCGGGGCCGGCGATCATCGGCATCGCCATCGGGAAGATCGACACGTCCTCGACTTCCGGCGTCGCGGCGACCTTGGCGGCGCGGTCCTCACGGCGTTCGGTGCGCTTCTCGAACACCATTTCCAGCGCGATCAGGAACAGCATGATGCCGCCGGCGATGCGGAAACTCGCGAGGCTGATGCCGAGGCCATGCAACAGATTCTCACCGAACAGCGCGAAGACGATCAGGATCGCCGCCGCCACCAGCACCGCGCGCATCGCCATCGCGCGGGCGTGGATCGGCGTCGCGGTCGCGGTGAGCCCGGCATAGATCGGCGCGCAGCCGAGCGGATCGATCACCACGAAGAAGGTGATGAAGGCGGAGACGAACAGCTCGATCATAATGTGGCGGTCATTGTGGGGGTGCGACCACGTCGTTGATGACGCGCTGATATTGATCGCCGTCCCACAATTCGACCGACAGGGTGCGGCCCTTGGTGTAGGTGACGTTCCAGCGCCAGCGGAGCGTCTGGTCGCCCGATGACCCGAAACCGGCATCGGCATCGACCCCGAACGTACCGGCGCCCTTGCCGCTACAGGCGGCATGCCGCACGACCGGCTTGGGCGGGATGATCCGCGCTGCCGCGGTCGTGTCGCCGTGATCGAACACCCAGCGCCAGTGGCGCTTGCCGCGATGCCAGATCGTCGTGAAATAGCCGCTGGTGCCATCCGGGCGCTGCCAGCCGCCGGTGTTGACCGCCCAATGGCCGTCGCACGAGACATAGCTCACCGCCGGCTGCCAGCGGGTCGCGGTAGCGGGATCGTCGCGGTTCTGGAGCCATTCCTGCGCCTTCACCGCGTCGGGCACGAACATCACCGCGTCGGGCGCGGCGAAGCGGCGGAATGCGGTCCATTGGCCTTCGCCGCGTGCCGCCTTGGCGAAGGCCAGTTCGGCGTCGACGGCGGTTTGCGGGATGGCGGCGGCGAGCAGCAGCGTGAGGATCACAGCGCCACCTCGTCGATCGCGACGCCCTCGCGGCGTCCGGCGGAAACGAGCGTATTGCGGAGCAACACCGCGATCGTCATCGGGCCGACGCCGCCCGGCACCGGCGTGATCGCGCCGGCGACGCTCGCCGCGCCCGCGAAATCGACGTCGCCGACCAGTCCGGTCGCGGTACGGTTGATGCCGACGTCGATCACGGTCGCGCCGGGTTTGATCCATTCGCCCTTGACCATCTCAGCGCGCCCGACGGCCGCGACGACGATATCGGCACGCTTGACCACGCTCGACAGATCGCGCGTGCGCGAATGGGCGATCGTGACGGTGCAGCTTTCCTTGAGCAGCAATTGCGCCATCGGCTTGCCGACGATGTTCGATCGGCCGATCACCACCGCGTCGAGCCCGGTGAGATCGCCGAGCTGGTCCTTGAGCAGCATCACGCAGCCGAGCGGGGTGCAGGGCACGAACCCCTCCAGCCCGGTGGCGAGCCGCCCGGCGTTGACCGGATGGAAGCCGTCGACATCCTTGTCGGGGTCGATCCGCGTCGTCACCGCGAGTTCGTCGAGATGCCCGGGCAGCGGCA
This sequence comes from Sphingomonas panacis, assembly GCF_001717955.1. Taxonomy (NCBI): domain Bacteria; kingdom Pseudomonadati; phylum Pseudomonadota; class Alphaproteobacteria; order Sphingomonadales; family Sphingomonadaceae; genus Sphingomonas; species Sphingomonas panacis. The sequence goes on along the minus strand of NZ_CP014168.1, from coordinate 328,181 downwards.
GTTGGACGAGGATGCCGTCCACCGCCGGATCGGCGTTGAGCGTATCGACCAGGGCGAGCAACTCGTCCTGCGCGACATCGGCGGGAAGACGATGTTCAAAGCTCGCCATTCCGGCGGCGACTGTCGCTTTGCCCTTCGAGCGGACATAGACGGCGGAGGCCGGATCTTCGCCGACCAGCACGACCGCGAGGCCGGGCTTGCGACCTGCCGCCGCCACGAAATTCGCGACCTGCGCCGCGATGCGTTCGCGCAAGCCCAGTGCGAACGCCTTGCCGTCGATGATGTTCGCGCTCATGCCGTCACCCCATTCGCTCTGTGGCAATCACCCCCAGCGTCGCTGGATCGCCCGTGATGTGCAGACGCTTGAGCCGCGCGGTCGCGCCGCCGGTCAGCGTCACCGAACGTTTCGCCACGCCGAACTCGCGCGCGACGAGCGCGAGCAGCGCGGCATTGGCGGCGCCGTCCACCGGCGGAGCGGAAATCCGCGCTGCGAAATGCTCGGGCGTGCCCGGCCCGAGCGCCTCGCGGCCGCCGCGCGGCGTCACCCGGACGGCGATGTGGATGCCGTCGTCGCAAGGCCGCCACGCGCTCAACCCGCCGACACCGCCAGCCCGTACAGCCACGGCAGTACCGCGAGATCGAGGATGCGGATGAGGATCAGCACCACCAGCGGCGCGAAATCGATCGCGCCGGTCGCCGGCAACATGCGGCGGATCGGCCGGTACACCGGCTCGGTGATGACCGTGAGTCCACGGTCGAGCGAGCGGACGACCTCGTTCGTCGTGTTGACCACGTTGAACGAGATCAGAAGCGACAGGATGAATTGTACGATGATGATGAAGCTCGCCACGTCCAGCAGGATCTGGACGATGTTGAGCAGCATGATGAAAAACGAGGCCAACGAAATCTCCCGATGCTGCGATCGTCCGATACTAGCCTAGACAGGGCGCGCGCGCGACCGTTTACGCGTGGACGAGCGTGCCCGCGCCGCGCTTGGTGAAGATTTCGAGCAGCATCGCGTGCGGAACGCGTCCGTCGAGGATCACCGCCGCCTCGACACCCTGCTCGACCGCCATCACGCAGGTCTCGAGCTTGGGGATCATGCCGCCGCTGATCGTGCCGTCGGCACGCAGCGCGGCGACCGCCGCCGGATCGAGATCGGTGACGAGTTCCTTGTTCTTGTCGAGCACGCCGGCCACGTCGGTGAGAAGAAAGAAGCGCTTGGCGCCGAGCGCGGCGGCGATTGCGCCGGCCATCGTATCGGCGTTGATGTTGTAGGTCTGCCCGTCCGCTCCGTGCGCGATCGGGGCGATCACCGGGATCACGCCCGCGTCGGAGAGCGTGTCGATGATGCGCCGGTCGACCGCGACGGGTTCGCCGACGAAGCCGAGATCGACATGGCGTTCGATGCCCTGCAATTTGTCCGGGGTCGACCGGCCGACCTTTTCGGCGGTGACGAAATTGGCGTCGCGCCCCGAGATGCCGACCGCGCGGCCGCCGGCCTGATCGATCCAGCCGACGATTTCCTTGTTGATCGACCCCGCTAGCACCATTTCCGCGATCCGCGCGGTCTCGGCATCGGTGACGCGCAGGCCATCGACGAAGCGCGATTCGACGCCGAGACGCTTGAGCATCGCGCCGATCTGCGGACCACCGCCGTGGACGACCACGGGATTGATGCCGACCGCTTTCATCAGCACGACATCCTCGGCGAAATCGCGCGCCGCCTCCGGATCGCCCATCGCGTGGCCGCCATATTTGATGACGAACGTCGTGCCGGCGTGGAGCTGCATGTAGGGCAGCGCCTCGACGAGCGTTTCGGCCTTGGCGAGCAGCGAGGCGTGGGGCGTATGATCGGTCATGCGGCGCCGCTTACAAGCTTCCGCGCGCGCTGAGTAGTCTTTGCGCGCGACGAATCACGGTGTCGTATCGGCGGTGCAGCGATAGACGATCTTCTCGTTGGGATAGGCGGGCAGCGCGGCGCGGATCGCGCCCTGTTGCGTTGCGAGCGCGGCGCGCGCGGCGGGATCTGCGGAGCAGGCCTTGAGCGGGATCTGCGAGCGGATCTTGCGCAGCGCATCCATCTGGTCGGCGCCGAGGAAGTAGCGCAGCGCGGTATAAGTCTTCGTCGCGGGATCGAACTGCAACAGCGATGCGGTCTGCTCCTCGTTGGGGACGAGGAAGCGATCCCACCGCGTTCCGTCCTCGGCATATTGGGTGCGGCCGTTCATGCAGCCATCCTGGCCCCAGTCGAGATGCACGTCGTCGGTCGAGGACGAGACGATGCGGCTGCGCTCGGGCACCACCGAGCAGACCAGCTTGCCGGTCGCGGTATCGGCGGCGACCGGGGTTGGCGTCGCGGTGGTCACCGTCTCGGGTGGCAATACGGGATCGCCGGTCGGGCGATTGAAGAAGACGATCGCCGCAGCGACCATCAGCAGCAACCCGCCCGCGCCGGCGCCGATCGCCCAGCGCCGCTCGCCCCGGAGTTCGAGCAGCCCCGCGCCGCCGACGCCGAGCGCGCCGAGCACCAGCAGCACCGCCGCAAGCGCCATCACGTCCTCGCGGTTGTTCTCGACATCCGCGCGTGCCTTGGCCAGCGCCGCCTCATGCGCGGCGGCGGCCTTGGCGGCGGCGTCGCGCTTCGCCGCATCGGCCTGTGCGCTCGCCTGCGCGTCGGCGTCGCTGTCGCGCTTGAGCGTGTCGGCGAGGCTGGTGCAGGGCAGGCCGACCGCGCTGTACGGCTGCTTGGCGGCGGCGAGGAACGCGGTCAGCTCGCTGTCGGCGATCGCGAAGCCGAAGCTGGTGTCGCCCTCCTCGCTGTGGGTGATCGCCGAATTGACGCCGAGCACGCGCCCGCACGGATCGAGCAGCGGCCCGCCCGAATTGCCGCGCGCGATGCCGGCGGTGTGGAGCAGCACCTGGACGCCGGTCATGATGCGCCGCCCGGAGAACACGCCGCCGGTGCGGATCGGCGTGAGCGGATGGATGTAATCGGTCGCCGATTGTGCCGTCGCGAGATCGACATTGCCCGGATAGCCGAGCGCGGTGACGGCGCTGCCCTCTTCGATCGGGCCGCTGTAGACCGCAACCGGCGGCAGACGTGCGCCGGGCACATCGATGATCGCGAGATCGCGGGTGGCATCGAGCGCGATCACCTTGCCCTCGTAGCTCTTGCTGCCTTCCGACGGCACGACGCCGACGACGACATTGTCGGGATAGCGTTTCGCCAGTTCGACGACGTGCGCGTTGGTGACGATCCGGTTGGGCGCGATCGCGAAGCCGCTGCCGTGGCCGAAGCCGACGACTTCGCCATCGACCATCGCGATCGTGACGACGCGCACGACGCCGCGCGCGGTCGCGCCGATATCATCGGCACGCGCCGGGGCGACGAGCGCCAGCACCGCGAGCAGGAGTGCGCAAAAGTGGCTAAGGTTGCCTAGACCGCGCACGGGCGAGGAGACGATGCGGCGTGCGCGCGCTGGGGTGTTGGACGGAACGGTCATCGCCGTGATTTTGACAGGATGCGGCGGTGTAGGACAGCGCAAAAGCACCTGCGACGCGGGCGGACGGTGGTTGGACGCGATGGAACGCATCAGCCGGCGGCGTTCTCCTCGGCCTGCTTCGCCTGCAGGGCTGTAGCCTTCGCGGTGATCGCGGCGGCGTCGCCGGCGTCTATGGCGGCGACCAGTTCGGCGGCCGATCGGGTCTTCGCATCGGGATGGGGCGCGTAGGCGAGCGGCAAGATGGTGTCGCGAACGGCGGGCCAATCCCGCTCGCGCATCTCGGCAAAAGCGAGTTGCCAGCGGATCGCGACATCGAACGGCACGAGCACCAGCGCCCGCCGCAGCCCGTTCAAGGCATTGGCGGTCGGAGTCTCGCCGCTCGCGAAACTGTCGTAGAACAGCGCGAGCGGTTGGGGATCGTCCGGGTCGAGATGGTTGGCGATGATGAAATGCTTGCGCACGCCGGCCCAGGTCTTCGCATCGGTCGCGCCGGCCTTTCGCGCCACCGCCGCCGCCGCCATGCCCTGATAGACATGCGCCGGCACGGCCTTGGCATCGGCGGCGAGCGCGCGGGCGGCCGCGGCATCGCACAGCGCGTAATTACCGGAATCATATTCGGCTTCGGCGAGCGCGATCTGCACCTTGGGATCGTCGGGATAGGGCGCGGCAGCCTTGCGCGCCTGTATCACCAACTGGCTGGCCAGGGCGCGGGTGACGCCGGCTTTCGACTGAACCCGTATCGGCATGATCGCCGCTTCGCCGGGTGTCAGCGGGCGCAGCGCGATCGCCCCGATCTTCAGCTTCGCCGCGGGGACGGTGAGGACGGTGATCCGCGAGGCATCGAGCGTTTTCGACAAATCCCGGTCGAGGCGACCCAGATCGCCGAACACGCTCGCGGCTTCGAGCGGCGACTTGCCGTGGTGCATCGCGGTGACATAAGCGCCGAGTTGCTCGCTGCGCGATTTCTCGAACGCGAGATAATGCACGAGCAGCCAGCCCTTGCCATACAGAACGTCGGTATGTTCGGGATCGAGTTGGCGCGAATCGGCGCTGAACATCGCCCTGAGCGACAGGCTCGGCCCTCTGAGCAGCCCAAGCGCGCGATAGCCCGGCATCTGCCCGAACGTCACCGATCCGTCGGGATTGAAGATCGCGGCCGCGTTGAACTCGGCATAGCCCTCGACCAGCCACAGCGGCAGCGCGGTGTCGCCGAACGTGCTGAACATGAAATGGTGGGCATATTCATGCCGCAGGACACTGCCGCCATCGAGATCCCAGATATGTCCCGCCTCGGTGACGCGCGGCACGAAGGCGGCGGGATGGACATGATCGGTGTACACGCCGCGCGCCTCGGACCCGCCGATGCGCCGGATGACCGAGGTGTCAGGCACGATATAGACGGTGACGCGGTTGACCGGGTCGATCGGTGGATCGTCTAGCCCGCGCATGACCCGCATCGCGGCGTCATAGCGTTCGAGCTGTTCGGTAAAGGCAGTCGTCGTCTTGGGGCTTTGCGGCGAATAGACGACGAAATGCTTCCCGCTCGCTTCATACCATTCGGCATGGGCGATGCCCGGCATCGCCAAAAGCAGTCCCAGCAGCAGCTTGCGAATCATGATGTTGACCCCCCGATCGGGACCGAAGCTAGGAGCGCGCGGTCGCCGCCGCAATCATGATCGCCTACAAGAAACTATACGGGTCGACATCCACCACCACGCGCACCTTCGCTGACCAGTCCACCCCGCCGAGCCACGCCCGGATCACGTCCTGAACGTCGAGCGCGCGCTTCGCGTGGACGAGCAGGCGGAAGCGGTGGCGGCCGCGCAGCATGGCGAGCGGGGCGGGGGCGGGGCCGTAGACTTCCATCGCGTCGATGCGCGGGGCGGCGCGGCCGATCGCCTTGGCGGCGTCCTGCGCGGCGGTCTGGTCTTCGCTGGAGACGACGATCGCGGCGAAGCGGCCGAAGGGGGGCGCGCCGGCTTCGCGGCGGCTTTCGGTTTCGGCCGCGTAGAACGCTTCGGCATCGCCGGTGATGAGCGCGCGCATGACGGCGGCGTTGGGGCTGTGCGTCTGGAGATAGACGTGGCCGGGCTTGGCGCCGCGCCCGGCGCGGCCGGCGACCTGCATGATCTGCTGGAAGGTGCGCTCGCTCGCGCGCAGATCGCCGCCTTCGAGGCCGAGATCGGCGTCGATCACCCCGACCAACGTCAAATTGGGGAAGTGATAGCCCTTGGTGATGAGCTGGGTGCCGACAATCAGATCGATGTCGTGCGCCTCCATCCGGCCGACGAACTCGGCGGCCTTGGCGGGGGACCAGATCGTGTCCGAGGTGACGACCGCGACCTTGGCCTCGGGGAAGAGCAACTTCACCTCGTCGGCGATCCGCTCGACGCCGGGGCCGACCGGCACCAAAGTATCCTCGGTGCTGCATTCGGGGCAGACGCGCGGCACCGGCTCGGTGTGCCCGCAGTGGTGGCAGGCGAGCCGGCGCACCAGCCGGTGCTCGACCATCCACGCGGTGCAATTGGGGCATTGGAAGCGGTGGCCGCAGGTCCGGCAGAGCGTCAGCGGCGCATAGCCGCGCCGGTTGAGGAACAGGAGCGCCTGTTCGCGGCGGCCGAGCGTCTCGTCGATCGCCTTGACCAGACGCGGCGCGATCCAGCGGCCGCGTTCGGGCGGTTCGGCGATCAGGTCGATCGGCGCGATCGACGGCATTTCGGCGGCGCCCCAGCGGCCGGGAAGCTTGACCTCGGCATAGCGGCCGGCGGCGACCTGCTGTCGGGTCTCGATCGCTGGCGTCGCCGAGGCGAGGATGACCGGGCATTGTTCGAACTTGCCGCGCATCACGGCGACGTCGCGCGCGTGATAATGAACGCCCTCTTCCTGCTTGAAGCTGGTCTCATGCGCTTCATCGACGATGATGAGGCCGAGATTGGCATAGGGCAGGAACAGCGCCGAGCGCGCGCCGACCGTGACGAGTGCCTGGCCGTCGGCGATCTGCCGCCAGGCGCGCCGGCGTTGCGATTGGCGCAAGCCCGAGTGCCATGCGACCGGCGCGCAGCCGAAGCGCGCGGCGAAGCGTTTGAGGAAGGGTTCGGTCAGCGCGATTTCGGGGAGGAGGACGAGCGTCTGCTTGCCTTGGGCGATGGCGGCGGCGACGGCTTCGAAATACACCTCGGTCTTGCCCGATCCGGTGACGCCGTCGAGCAAGGTGGGCTGGAAGCGGCTCGCCTCGACATCGGCGACGAGCGTTGCGGAGGCGGCGCGCTGGTCGGCGCTGAGCGCGGGCGCGCCGTGGCTTGGATCGGGGAGCGGGAAGGGTTGATCGATATCGACCGAAATGGGTTCGATCGCGCCCACTTTGACGAGGCCACGAATCACCGCGTCGGAGACATCGGCGATCGTCGCGAGTTCGCGGATCAACCCCTGATGCGCGCCGATCCGTTCGAGCGCCTGTTCGCGCTGCGGGGTGAGGCGATCGGGGATGTCGCCGGTGGCGCGATATTCGGTGACGAGCTTGGCGCCCTCCAGAGCCGAGGTCGAGGCGAGCGCCATCCGCGCGACGGCGGCGGGGGCGGCGAGATAGTAATCGGCGGTCCATTCGATCAGCCGCCGGAGCGGGGTGGCGAGCGGGGGGACGGGCAGCACGGCGAGCAGGTTGCGCAGGCGGTTGTCGCCGACTTCGGCGTCGGACGGCATCCGATCGGGTTCCCAGACGATGCCGAGCAACTGGCGCGGCCCAAGCGGCGCGACGACGACCGACCCCGGCTCGACGTGCATGCCGTGCGGCACGCGGTAATCGAGCGGGCCGAGCGCGGAGTTCATGACGAGGACGCGGGCGCGGGACATGCTGGGGGGTATTTAGGGAGTGGTGCGGGAAAAGGCGACCGTCGCCCCGGCGGGGGCCGGGGCCGTTGTGTAATTTGGCGGGACGATCGCACCACACGCGACGGCCCCGGCCTTCGCCGGGGCGACGGGTTGGTGTAAGCGACACACATGAACCTCCCCCAAGCCTTTGCCGAGCATCTCGCGCGTGACCGGCGGCGGTCGGTGCATACCGTGCGCGCCTATCAGGCGACGGCGGAGCGGTTGCTGGGGTTCCTGCAGGCGCATACCGGCGGGCCGCCGGTGCTGGAGGCGCTGACCGCCGCCGATCTGCGCGCGTTTCTGGCGATGCGGCGGGGTGCGGAGAGCGGTGCGGGGATCGGCAATGCCTCGGCGGCGCGCGAGCTTTCGGCGGTGCGGGCGTTTCTCGGCTTCGCGGGCGTCGCGGTGCCGCGCCTCGCCGGGCCGCGCGTCAAGAAGGGTGTGCCGCGCCCGATCTCGCCCGACGAGGTGATCGCGCTGACCGACGAGGTTGCCGAGGATCGCGACGAGGCGTGGATCGGCGCGCGGGATCTCGCAGTGCTGTTGTTGCTGTATGGCGCCGGCTTGCGGATCGGCGAGGCGGTCGGGCTGACCGGGGCGGTGCTGCCGCTCGGCGAGACGCTGGTCGTCACCGGCAAGCGCGCCAAGACGCGGATCGTGCCGCTGCTGCCGCAGGTGCGCGCGGCGGTGGAGGACTATGTGGCGCTATGCCCCTATGCGCTGGGGCGCGAGGCGGCGCTGTTTCGCGGCGCGAAGGGCGGACCGCTCGCGCCCGGGCTGATCCGCCGCGCCGTGCAGGCGGCGCGGGTGCGGCTGGGGCTGCCTGAGCGCACCACGCCGCATGCGCTTCGGCACAGTTTCGCGACGCATCTGCTCGGGCGCGGGGCGGATCTGCGCGCGTTGCAGGAGTTGCTCGGGCACGCGAGTCTGGGGTCCACGCAGATTTATACGGCGGTCGATGCGGCGCATCTGCTCGACGTGTACCGGAATGCGCATCCTCGGGCGTGAGCGCTTGGTGCGTTTTGCGCGCCTTCGCGTGAATATCCGTGGTCGTGCTGAGTTAGTCGAAACCCAACCGTTCGTGTCGAGCGAAGTCGAGACACCCTGCGCATCGCTTGGGGCTTGTCCCTCGACTTCGCTCGGGACGAACGGAGAGGGGAGGTCACACAGCCAGATTCTCGGCTGGCACCGAATAATAGCTGGCGACGCGATCGGCATAAGCCTGGTCGAAATCGGGGGCGTTGTTGGCCCAGCTCGGGCCGCCTTCTAGCACGCGGCGGTCGATCGTGACGACATAGGCGTCGGAGATGGGATCGAAATCGAGCAGCGCGAACGGCAGCGGGTAGAACGCCTTGCCCATGCCGAGGAACCCGCCGATCGTCAGCACCGCATACAGCGAATGGCCGCTGCGCTTGTCGATCATGAAGGCGTGGACCGAGCCGATCCGCTCGCCGTCGCGGCTGCGCACCTTCATCGCGTCGCTGCGGTTCGAGGAGATCAGCAATTGCGTGGCGGGCTGGTCGGTCATGCGGAGTTCCCATCTGTGTCGTCTGCGTAACGGCTGATGGTGCCGGCGGTTCCTGATCGTGGGTGTGCGGCATTTCGTCGCTCACGTGACACGGGTGGTTGAGCCGGGCGCGCGCATCGCCCATAGCGAGGCATGCGCGCACGTTTCCTTTCCGGCATCGCCCTCAGTCTCGCCGTGGCGGGGTGCGTCGCGCCAGCGCCTCGCCCGCAACCGTCGCGCCCCGCTCCGATGGTGACGCCCCGCCCGGCCGCGCCGCTCCCGCCGGCGCCGACGCCTGCCGCGGCGGACTGGCGCGACTGGCCGCTGACGCCGGGCGACTGGGTGTACCGGCAGGATGCGCGCGGATCGATCGCGCTGTACGGCACGCCGGGCAGCGACGCGGTGCTGACGCTGCGCTGCGACGCGGGTGCGCGGATGGTGTATCTGTCGCGCGCCGGCGCTGGCGGCGCGGGCACGGCGACGATCCGTACCACCAGCACCGCGCGCACGCTCAACCTGACGCCGACCGGGGGCGCGACGCCATATCTCGCGGTGGCGCTGATGCCGCGCGATTCGCTGCTCGACGCGATGGGGTTCAGCCGGGGCCGGTTCGTGATCGAACAGACGGGCTATCCGACTCTGGTGATCCCGGCCTGGGCCGAGATCGAGCGCGTGACCGAGGATTGCCGGAAGTAACGGGCTGACCTCTCACTCCGTTCGTGCCGAGCTTGTCGAAGGACGGGCCGCGAACGGGGCGTGTGGGGCACGCACTTCGACAGGCTCAGTGCGAACGGGGTGGGTGTGGGGCTCGCTTAAGGATGGCTTAAGGCGACATCCGCCGTGGGCAAATAGCGCGGGGCGACGCGGGCGTGGGAGGCCTGTTCGTAAACATAGCCGGCATCGAGCACGGTCTGGTCGCCCAGTGCCGTCGCGATGAAGGACAGGCCGACCGGCAGCCCTTTGACCAGCCCCATCGGCACGGTAAGGTGCGGATAGCCCGCCACGGCCGGAAGCTGGCTCGCGCTCGGGCCTTCGCCGCCGTCGCCCGAGACGGTGTCGCTGAGCCACGGGAGGCCATAGCTCGGCGCGACGATCAGCGTGGCGTTGGCCTGCGCGAGCAGCGCGTCGATGCCTTCCTTGCCGGCCAGCCGCCGCGATTTGGCGAGCGCGCCGAGATATTCGGGATCGGCGAGGCCGGTGGTCTTCGCGGCGGCGCGGAAGGTTTCCTGTGCGAAGAACGGCATTTCCGCGGCCGCGTTCGCATCGTTGAAGGCGATCACGTCGGCGAGCGTGCGGGTCTTCACCGCGGGCGGGGTGGTGGCGAGATAGGCGTCGAGATCGGCCTTGAGTTCGGTGTGCAGCACGAGGCTTTCCGCCTCGCCGATGCCGTCGAGCCTGGGCATCTCGACATCAACCAGAACCGCGCCCTGCGCCGTGAGCACGGCGAGCGCGGCGGCATAGGCGGGCTTCATCGCTTCGGGCATGTCGGGGTGGAGCACGGCGATGCGCACGCCCTTTAGCGTCGCACGCTTGAGATCGGCGGCGTAGGAATGCGCGGCGACATATTGGATGTTGCGGCTCGCGGGATCGGCGGGGTCGAAGCCGGTCATGCCGTCGAGCAGGATCGCGGCATCCTCGACGCTGCGTGCCATCGGGCCGGGCGTGTCCTGGCTGTGGCTGATCGGCACGACATGGGTGCGGCTGACCAGCCCGAGCGTCGGCTTCAGCCCGACCAGCCCGTTCATCGCCGCGGGGCACACCACCGATCCATCGGTCTCGGTGCCGACCGCCGCCGCCGCGAAGCTTGCCGCCACCGCAGCGCCCGATCCGCTCGACGAGCCGCAGGCGGTGCGATCGAGCGCATAGGGGTTGCGCACCAGCCCGCCGGTGGCGCTCCAGCCGCTCATCGAATGGTCGGAGCGGATGTTGGCCCATTCGGACAGATTGGTCTTGCCGAGGATCACCGCGCCGCCTGCGCGCAGCCGCGCGACCAAGGGCGCGTCGCGGCCGGTGACATTGTCTTTCAGCGCGACGCTGCCGGCGGTGGTGGCGGTTCGGTCGGCGGTTTCGATATTGTCCTTGATGAGCACCGGTATGCCGTCGAGCGGGCCGAGCGGGTGGCCGGCACGGCGGCGGGCGTCGCTCGCCCGCGCCGCCGCCAGCGCATCGGGGTTGAGCGCGATCACGGCATGGAGCGCCGGCCCCTTGCGGTCCATCGCCGCGATCCGGGCGAGATAGGCGCGGGTGAGGCTCTGGCTGGTCGCCGTGCCGTTGGCGAGCCGCGCGTCGAGTTGGGTGATCGAGACCTCGACCGTGCTCTGCGCGGCGAGCGGCGCGGCGATCGCGGTCGCCAAAAGGAACAGTCCGATCCGCATGTCTTGCTTCCCCAACCTCGCCACGGCCCGAAGGAGCGGCGGCGAGACGCGAGAGTGCTGGAAGCGCCGGCACGCGGCAAGCCGCAAGTGGCGCGAAAGGATGGTGTTCCTTTCAGCCATGATGCTATCGTCCGCGAAAGCCCGCAGAGGCGTTCGAGAGGTAGACCGCGCGCGGTCGTGAAAGGTGAAGCAACCGACGATGTTCGACGCTTTCAGACGCCGCTACCTCGACGTGCTCGGCTCCATCTACATCTACAACGAGCATCGCGGCTATACGAGCATCGACCGCGTGCTGGAGGCGGTGCAGGCGCATTGCCCCGACGATGCCGCCTTCATCGCCGCGATCCGCAAGCACCGGGCCGACGAGCGCAAACATTATGTGATGTTCCGCCGCTGGTTCGAACTGCGCGGGCAGATGCCGTTGTCGGTGGACCGGGCGTGCGGGCATATCGACCGTTTCGTCGAGATCGTGTTCGGATCGACCATCGACGACCTCGACACCGGGGCGGTGATCGCGAGCGAGGCGATGTTCGAGCGGCTGTGCCGGGTCATCATGCTCACCGAGATGCGCGGGATGAAGCAGGTCGACGTGCTGCTGCGGTCGCGGCTGGTGCGGTCCGACCCGGTGCTGGTGAAGATCTTCCGCATCGTCGAGCGCGACGAGCCGAGCCATTGGCAACCCTATCAGGATTGGCTGGTGCGCACCGGCCGGCCGCAGGCGAAGCGGCGCGAGAAGCTGATCGACTTCTGGATCCACCGCGAACTGCTGTTCCTGAAGCTGCCTTTGCTGTTCCTCAACCCCTGGCTGCCGCGCAGCCGCGACTGGGCGGATGCGGGCGAGATGGCGGAGCGTCCGGCCGGTCTCGCCATGCAGCGGGCCTGATCGCTCGCTACGCCATCGCCAGCCGGGGCACGAACGCGCGCGAGGGTGCGCGGGCCGGGCCGAGCGCTTCGGCGATCGCGGCGGCGGCCGCATCGGCGCCGTGTTCGCGGGCGACCTGCACGCCGATCCGCGCGGCAGCCTCAGCATATTCGGGTTCGTCGAGCAGCCGGGCGATCATGCGCGCGGCGCGGGTCGCGGTGAAGCGGTGCGCTTTCATCGACAGGCCGACGCCGAGCCGCTCGATGCGCTGGCCGTGATCGTACTGGTCGCCCATGTGCGGCACGACGAGCTGCGGCTTGCCGGCGCGCAGCGCCTGGCCGGTGGTGCCCGCGCCGCCGTGGTGGATCACCGCCGCCGCCGCCGGGAACAGCAGCGAATGCGGCGCATAAGCGCAGCGGAAGATGTCGCCGTCGCGGGCCGGCGCGCCGTGTCCGCCGGTGAGCAGCACCGCGCGCCGGCCAAGCGCGCGCGCCGCCGCCGCCGCCTCGGCGTAGAAATTGCCGGGGCAGTGGACCGCGAAGCTGCCGAGCGTGAAGATGATCGGCGCCGGCCCGTCGGCGAGAAATGCCGCCAGCGCAGGATCGAGCTCTTCTTCCGCGCCGCTCTGGCTGTCGAAGATCGGGAAGCCGACCACCCGGATATTGGCCGCGGCATCGGGCGGCAGCGGGCTGAAATGGCGCGAATAGGTGGCGAGCGTCAGCGCCGAGCGCTCGCTAGTTTCGAGCAGCCGCCGCGCGCTCTTGCGCGGCAGCCGGTGCGCGGTGCGGACGCGATCGATCTGCGGGCCGCATTTGAGCTGAACCGCGAGCCGCATCGTGCCGTACACCGCGCGGTTCCACAGTCGGCCGAGCACGGTGTTGGGCGCGTGCTTCATCATCCAGAAATCGGGCGTGCAGGGCGGATCATACGCGGACAGCATCGCCATCGGCTGGAGCACCACCGAGACGAGCGGGATGTTGAGCTTCTCCGCGACGATGGGGGCGGCGAACACGAAGGTCGAGGCGATGATCGCCTCGGCGCCGGCGGTGGCCGCTTCGAGTTTGTGGACGCAGCCGGGCAATGCCGGGAGCAGCACCTGATCGAGCATCTCGATCTGGTCGCCCATGATGCGCTTGACCGCTTCGTCCTCGGCAAGGCCGAGCCGATGCTGGACCGAGTCGAACCCCGGCAGCACCGCCACCGCTTCGATCCCCGCCGCGCGGCATTTGGCGAGCTGGTCCTCCGCCACCGCGAGCACGGGCGCGAAGCCGTGGCGGCGCAGCGCCTGCGCGATGGCGATAAAGGGATGCAAATCGCCGAGCGTTCCGATGGTGGTTAGGACAATCTTGCGCATGCCCTTCGCTCCCTGTGGAATCGCGGGCCGATCGTCAATCTCGGGATTGTACCGAGGCGGGAAATGCGACGTGTCGCTGGCGACCACCCGCCATAGGCCCGTTCGTGCTGAGCCAGTCGAAGCACGTGCCCCAAGCGCTGTGTTGCGTGTTTGGCACGCCCTTCGACACGCTCAGGGCGAACGGAAAGGTGGAAATGAAAAGAGGCTGCCGGGGCCTTTCGGCACCCGGCAACCTCCTGACATGGTCAGCGGCCGGAAGCTCCAGCTTGGGAGACCATGCGAACCGCCAGTCTTCACCGGAATCGCGACGTTGGCTGGGAGACGATCCTCCCCGTCGCTTTTCCGCGAAGCTTAGCGGTGCGTCCCCCGAACGAACTGAACCGACCCCATTGCTGAACCATGAGACATCGGATCACCTCCTTTCGCTTGTTAAAACGGCGTGCCCAGGCTTGGGCACGACTCATTTTTGAATCAGATTTTTTTGCGAAACAAGCCTTGTAATGCGGCGATGTTTGGACGAATCTCTTCCGCCTGCGCTGCGCCGCCTCAGCGCTTCACCGCGGCCTTCCGGGCCGCCCCCGGCGGGTCCGCCGGAACCAAACGCAACGGGACGGCGGTGACATCGGGCGGCACGGGCACGATGCGATCACGGCCCGAGAATTTGGCTTCGTAGGCGCGCTGGTCGGCGCGATCGAGCAGCGTTTCCAGCGTGTCGCCGGGTTTCAGCTCGGCGATGCCGCCGCTGGTGGTGACGGCGGGGAGATGCGCGATGCCGGGCAGCGCGATGCGGATGGCCTGGGCGATGTGCCACGCACCGGTCATCGTCGTGCGATCGAGCAACACCACGAACTCCTCGCCGCCGAGCCGCGCGACGGTTGCCGAACGCGGCGCCATCGCCAGCAGCAGATCGGCGAAGGCGCGGATCACCGCGTCGCCGGCGGCATGGCCATAGCTGTCGTTGACGCGTTTGAAATGATCGAGATCGAACATCGCCAGGGCGAGCGGTTCGCCCGCCTGATTGGCATGAGCGATCATCCGCGCGGCGGCACGCTCGAAGCCGCGGCGATTGGCGACGCCGGTGAGCGGATCGGTTTCCGAATCGAGGATGGTCCGGTTCATCGCCTGTTCGACAGCGATGAGCATCACCAGCAGCCCGGCGGTGACGATGAGCAATCGGCCGGTTGCCTGCGAGAACAAGGCATAACCGCTGCTCGCAAAGGCTTCGGCGGTGGCGCCTGACGCTAAGGTGCTGGCGAACACCGGCTTGGTCGCGAAATAGACAATCGAGATTCCGAACAGGATCGCCACCGCCGCCCAGAGCCGGCTGACACGCTGGCGGACCGTGCGGATCGCGACCAGAGCCGAGAGCGTCGAGGCTGCGACGAAGGGCAATTGGAGCGCCAGTCCGTAGAGCAGATCATCGCGGTGGCCGTTCCCGATGGCCGCGCGCAGCACGGCGCCGACGACCAGAATCAGCGTGGCGGCACGCCACGGCATGGGGCGGCCGGACATCGCCGTGAGACCGAGCGCCATCGCCAATGTGTAGAGCAGGAGGCTTGCGTAGCTGATCGCGGCGAACAGCGCGCTGCCGCTGCAATAGCGGATGCCGAGTTCGCTGAGCGGGCTCAGCACGCCGATCGCATAGGCCGCGCAGAACCATTCGACCGCGCGCTGGTGCTGATACGAACACCGGATGACCGCGAACGCGACCGCGAACAGCAGCGCCACGCAGGCATTCACGATAAGAGCGTAGACCGCGCCGTCCATCACCGAAGAACCCCCTTCGGCCGATGTACAACGATCACCTCGAAAAAATGGTTAACGCGCCTGTCGGCGTCAGGCCGCGCCCTCGTCGCGGTATTTGATCTCGAGGAAGCGGCCGCGCGTGGCGAGCGCGTCGAGGTCGCCTTGGGCGAGCTGTTCGGTCATCTCACGGATTTCGGTGTCGATCAGGCGGAGGCTGTCGGCGAGTTGCGCGTCGGGCGACTTGCCGTTGCGCGCTTGCGCCCGCAGCGGCTCGGGGACGCGGGCATAGCCGCGGATCAGTTCGGGGAGTTGCTCGCCGAGCAGTTTGCGCACCTCGAACGCGGCGGGCTGCTGTTCGTCGAGGGTGGCGAGCTGGGGCGCGAGCGTGTCGAGCCGGGTGCCGATGCCGTCGAGCAGCGTCTGCGCGGGGGCGGGCAGCGCCGGGCGCTGCGTCTCCAACCATTGTTCGGTGCGCGCGGGCAGCGCCTTGAGCGGCACTTCCGCCAGTTTCTCGGGCGCGATCGGCGTGTCGAGCCGGGCAAAGGCGAGGATCAGCGTCACTGCCACCAGCAGCGCGGCGACGAGCAACGCGCCGCCCATGCCGATCGGCACGATCCAGCCGACGATCAGCGTGGCGACGATGATCGCGAGATCGGCGCTCGCGATCAGCGCCGCGCGCTTGGCGAGGCTGGTGGCCCCACGTGCGCGGCGGCGTTGCGCGATGCTGCGCTCGCGGGTGCGGTCGAGCAGTTCATTGGTGCGCGCGAGCTGGCGATCGACGTCGGTCATGTCACACTGCCTCCAGCTTGAACGCGCTGTTGGGGCCGGCGAGGGTGTTCTGCGCGGCACCCTCGGCGCGGGCGATATAGCCCTTCGATTTCTCGACCTCGTTCGACAGCGTGTTGACCGTGGTCTTCATCGAATCGAGCGCCTTCAGCTTGAACGTGTCGATCGCGTCCATCGTATCGTAGATGTTCTGGAATGCGCGCTGGAGCGTCTCGACGGGGATGGTCGAGGCGGCGGCCTGTTCGTGGATCGTCGCGGTCTGGCTCTTGAGCAGCTTGCCGGTGGCGTCGATGATGTTGGCGGTGGTGGTGTTGAGCGCGGTGATCTGGTCGAGCACGAGCTTCTGGTTGGCCAGCGCCTGCGCGACGGTGACGGCGGTGCGAAGCGCGGAGACGGTGGTGGTCGAAGCGCGATCGACGCCCTTCACCAGCTCGACATTGTTCTTCTTGACGAGATCGAGCGCGAGATAGCCCTGCACCGTCACCGCCATCTGTGTCAGCAGATCCTGCGTGCGCTGGCGGACGTAGAACAATGCGGTCTCGCGGATCGCTTTGGCCTTGGCGGGGTCGCTATGGTCGAGCTCGTTGGCCTTGTCTTCGAGGCGGCTGTCCATTTCCTTGGACAGCACGATCATCTGTTCGAGCCGGCCCATCGCCGACCACAGGTTGGCGCGCTCGGTATCGATCGCGGCATTGTCCATCAGCAGCTCGTCCTTGCCGCGCGCGAGCGTCTTGAGGATGGCGTTGATGTGAGTCTGCGAGGAGCGGTATTTGTCGAAATAGCTGGTGATGCCGCCGCCGAAGATCTTGCTGACGAGGCCGCCCTTGCCCGACAACAGGCTGCTGTTGGCGGCGGGATCGAGCTTTTCGATCGTGCGGCGAAGCTCGGTGAGATCGGCGCCGACGCTGCCTTCGCCGTCCATCGCCTTGACGGGACGATCGAGGAAGCGGTTCGACTGGCCGGCGGCGTCGCGGATCTCCTTCTGCCCCATCGCCGCGATCGCATCGACTCGCTTGCCGAATTCGGGAGAGTTGACGTCCTGCGCGACGAGCTCGTCGACGAAGCCCGACACCTTGGCCTGAAGCTGGGTGCGGACCTTGTCGTCGACCGGCACCAGCCCGGCGGCCTTGGCAGGCGCGACGACGGGCACGGGATCGGGCGGGGTCAGCACCAGGCTCTGCTCGGTCGTGTCGGTATCGGCCATCGTCTCTTTTCCTTTGCGGGTGTTTGCCCGTCTCAAGCTGTTATATGTAAATAACACACGAGGTTTTGCAATCTCTGGCTGTTCTTCGCCTTTAGCGCTTCCCGTTCCCCCGCGAAAGCGGGGGGGCAGAGCCGCAGGCGTTGCGCTCCTGGCTCTGGCCCCCCGCTTTCGCGGGGGAACGGCTATCGTCGCCCCTGGCGTAGGCCGGGGCGACGATCTGGTGACTTTGCGCTCTTCTTCCAGCCGGGCTAGGGTGGGCGGCATGGCGCTGTTTTCCCTTCCCGCGATCTTCTCGCGGCCGTTTTTCGAGGACAAGGGGCGCGCGTTCTGGCGGCTGCAGGCGGCGGGGTGGTCCGGCTATCTGCTGTTGCGCAGCGTCTCGAGCGTGTCGAACGGGCAGGACATTTCGGGTGTGGTGCCGGTGATCGTCGAATCGATCGTCGGCTATTGCATCACGTTGCTGCTCTCGACCTTGTACCATTATTACCGGAGCCAGCGGCAGCTCGCCGCGATCCTGCTGACGATCGTCACGCTCGCGGTGGCGACGGTGCTGTATTCGGTGCTCGACGCGTTTTCGTTCTCGTTCATCAAGCTCGCCGATCCGGGATTGAACCTCGGGCTGGTGCTGGGGACGATCTTTCTCAACTTCACCGTGCTCGCCGGCTGGTCGGCGCTGTATTTCGGGATCAATTTCTATCTGATCGTCGAAGCGCAGATGGACCAGATGGCGGCGCTGGAGAACACCGCCAGCTCGGCGCAGCTCGCGATGCTGCGCTACCAGCTCAACCCGCATTTCCTGTTCAACACGCTCAACTCGATCTCGACGCTCGTGCTGCTCAAGCAGACCGAGCGCGCCAATGCGATGCTGAGCCGGCTGTCGTCGTTCCTGCGCTATACGCTCGCCAACGAGCCGACCGCGAACGTGACGCTCCAGCAGGAGGTTGAAACCCTGAAGCTCTATCTCGAAATCGAGAAGATGCGCTTCGAGGACCGCTTGCGCCCGAGCTTCGAGATCGATCCGCGCGTGTCGCAGGCGCGGCTGCCGTCGCTGCTGCTTCAGCCGCTCGTCGAAAACGCGATCAAATATGCGGTGACGCCCAAGGAAGAGGGGGCCGAAATCAACGTTACCGCGCGGTTGAGCGGGGATCGGGTGCAGATCGCCGTATCCGATACCGGGCCGGGCTTGTATGAAACGAAAGCGCGGGCAAGCGCATCGACAGGCGTGGGGCTCGCCAACATCAGGGAGCGGCTGGCGCAGACTTTCGGGTCTGACCACCGTTTCGAAACACGTTCGATCCCAGGGGGCGGGTATGGGGTCGAGATTGAGATACCGTTCCAGTTAGAGGAACCGAAGAGAGAGGCCGCATGACGATCCGTACCATCCTGGTCGATGACGAACCCCTTGCAATTCAGGGGCTTGAGCTGAGACTGCAAGCGCATGACGATGTCGAGATCATCGAGAAATGCGCCAATGGCCGCGAGGCGATCCGCGCGATCAAGACTCACAAACCCGACCTCGTATTCCTCGACATCCAGATGCCCGGCTTCGACGGCTTTTCCGTGGTGCAGGGGCTGATGGAAGTCGAACCGCCGTTGTTCGTGTTCGTGACCGCCTATTCGGACCACGCGCTGAAGGCGTTCGAGGCGCAGGCGACCGATTATCTGATGAAGCCGGTCGACGAGGCGCGGCTCGCCGACACGCTCGACCGCGTGCGTCAGCGGCTCGCCGAGAAACGCGGCGTCGAGGAGGTCGACCGGCTCCGCGAGGTGCTCGCCGAAGTCGCGCCCGATTCGGTCGAGGATATCGTCGACGGCGGCGATCAGGTTTCGGCCAACCGCTTCGAGAAGCTCATCAACATCAAGGATCGCGGCCAGATCTTCCGCGTCGATGTCGACACGATCGAGCGGATCGACGCGGCGGGCGATTACATGTGCATCTACACCGGCGACAACACGCTGATCCTGCGCGAGACGATGAAGGATCTGGAGAAACGGCTCGACCCGCGCCGGTTCCAGCGCGTGCATCGCTCGACGATCGTCAACCTAGATCTGGTGAAGGAGGTGAAGCCGCACACCAATGGCGAGTGCTTCCTGGTGCTGGGGAGCGGCGCGCAGGTGAAGGTGAGCCGCAGCTACCGCGACGTGGTCGCGCGGTTCGTGCATTGAGGTGAGGTGGGGAGGTGCGGATGGGCACCTCCCAAGTCCCGAGCGCAGGTGTCTCGACTTCGGCCCCTTGGGCCGAAGTTTATCTTGAGCGGCTGGCTTGTCAGCCAGCCGAAGGGCTCGATACGAAAGGTTGGGGTGCGAACGGTTGAGGGCGGGCGTTTCAGCACCGCACCGTATCCGTCACCCCAGCGTAAGCTGGGGTCTTTCGCGGCAAGGGCACACCCTGTCACCGGGAGACCCCAGCGTGCGCTGGGGTGACGACGAAAGTCAGTCCGCCGCGATCTCTTCTTCGCCTTCGGCCGGGCGTTCGAACCACGCCTCGACCTCGCCCGACAGTTTGAGCGTCAGCGGCTGGCCGTTGCGGTCGACCTTCTTGCCGAGGGCGACGCGAATCCAGCCTTCGGAGCGGCAATATTCCTCGACGTCGGTGCGCTCCTTGCCCTTGAAGCGGATGCCGATCCCGCGCGAGAGCTTGGCCTCGTCGAAGAACGGGCTGCGCGGGTTGGACGAAAGGCGATCGGGGGGTGTGTCGGTCATGATGGCGCGCTTCTTGGCGGAAAAGATGCGGGAAGGCCAGATGCGAAAACGGCGCGGGGAAAACCCGCGCCGTCTTGTCGTTCCGTGCCGGTCGGATCAGTTGCAGACGCGAACGCGGACGTTTTCCTCGTAATAAGGATCCCAGCGCCACGAGCTGTAGCAACGCGGGCCGCGATATTCGTCGTAATAATAGGTGGGCGGCGCGGTGTAATAGCGCGGACCATCGTAATAGCCGCCGCCACGGTAATAGCCACGATCATAGCCGCGATTGCTGCTGGCGATCGCCGCACCGACGCCGAGGCCGACGATGCCGCCGAGCAGCGCCGCGCCGGTCGTGTCACCGCCACGATGCCAGCCGCCGTGATATCCGCCGCGATAGCCACCGCGCCACTGGGCCTCGGCAGGGACCGCCGCCGTCAATGCCGTTGCGGCCAGGGCGACGCCAAGACCGGCCTTCTTCAAAAACGCGTTCATCTCCAACCTCCTCGTATCAAAGCCTGTCCGCACCGACCGATTAACGCTTTGGTGGACCAGCTTGTTGCACTTGACTAGCCGAGTCGGTCTGAACACGTTCGGAATGGGGCGTTAAGCCGCGGTTTATGCGGCGGATCGGGAAAGGCGGGGAGCGTGGCATATTGGCTGATGAAATCGGAGCCGGAAAGCTACGCCTGGGCTGACCTGCTCGCCGAAGGCACGACCGAATGGACCGGCGTGCGCAACCCGGCGGCGGCGCTTCACCTGAAGGCGATGGCGGTTGGCGACCGTGCTTTCTTTTACCATTCGGGCAAGGAGAAGGCCGTGGTCGGCGTGATGGAGATCGTGCGCGGCGCGCGACAGGACGGCGATCTGCCGCGCTGGGTGTCGGTCGCGGTCGCGCCCGTCGCGGCGATGCCCCGGCCGGTCACGCTGGCGGCGATCCGGGCCGAGCCGAAGCTCGCGGGACTCGAGATGCTGCGCCAGTCGCGGCTGTCGGTCAGCCCGGTCGATGCGGCGCAATGGGCGGTGATGCTGGCGCTGGGCGCGTTCGATGGGTGAGTGCGTCGATGTGGCGCGGATGACACGTCTGTCACGCACAGTTCAGAACGGCGATAGTCAGCACGGTGCAGAGGGCTGTCATTTATGTGTAACGCACTATAGTGCGAAACGCGACCGGCACGGCTCCCGTGCCGCTCGGCAGCCCCGGAGTTTCGGATACACCGTGTTGACCCTGTCCTCTGCGCCCAAATGGATCGCCTCGGGCCTTTTGTTGTCGTTCGTCGTGCTGGTTGGGCTGTTGCATCATGCCGGGCTCAGCATCGATCCGTGGAGCCCGAGCAACCTGCCCTTCGTCGGCGTGGCGGTGACGGCGACGGCGCTGCGCCTCGCGGTGCGGCGGTGGCCGTCGCGGCCGCTAGTGATCGCGGCGCGGGCCGGCAGCTTCTATGCGGTGCTCACCGCGATGGTGCTGATGGGCGCGGTCGCCTCCTATCCGCTCGCGGCGATGTCGCACGGGTTCAGCGATGCCGCGCTCCAGCATGCCGACCGGCTGCTCGGCTTCGACTGGATCGGGATGTACGATATGGTCGCCGCGCATCGCAGCCTGCAACTGCTCGGCACCGCCGCGTATCGCAGCATCTACCTGACGCCGGCGGTGATCCTCGGCTGGTTCGCGTGGCAGGGGCGTAACGAGGAGGCGTATCGCTTCCTCGCGACCTTCTGGCTGGCGGCGACCATCACGCTGGTGCTGTATCCGATGATGCCGGCGGTCGGCCCGCTGTCATACCTGTGGCACGGGCCGCTGCCGTACATGCCCGAGAGCGAGACGTGGCAGCAGGGGCTGATCCCGGTGCTGCGCGCGGGGCGCGATACGGTGATCGACCTGGGGCAATTGCGCGGCCTCGTCTCGGCGCCGAGCTTCCACACCGCGTCCGCCTTCGTGTTCATCGCGGCGGGGTGGCAGATCCGGCCGCTGCGTTGGGCGGTCGTCGCGGTCAACGTGGCGATGCTGCTGTCGACGCCGATCGAGGGCACGCATTACCTCTCCGACATGATCCTCGGCATGATGGTCGCTTTGGTGGCGATCGCGGTGGTCGGGTTCGTCTCCGCCGAGCGCGGGCGCGAGCGGGTCGCGGAGCAGGAATTGCTGCCGAGCCGGGTTTGAATTTCGGGCGGGGGTAAATTGCCCCAACAGTGGCACCTGCGCGCGCGACCATCCCTCGACTTCGCTGGGCACGAACGGAGAGCGTGAACGAGCGGTTATTTCTGGCGCG
Source organism: Sphingomonas panacis (assembly GCF_001717955.1). Taxonomy (NCBI): domain Bacteria; kingdom Pseudomonadati; phylum Pseudomonadota; class Alphaproteobacteria; order Sphingomonadales; family Sphingomonadaceae; genus Sphingomonas; species Sphingomonas panacis. The sequence continues at coordinate 306,022 of NZ_CP014168.1, read as the reverse complement.
GTTCCTTCTTCCGCTTCGCCCCCGCCAGCGCCGACAGCACGCCGCGTAAGGTGCGGACTTCCTGGCTCGACCAGCCCGGCTTGGTGAGCAGGGTGCGCAAGGTCCGCCGCGTCGCGACGGTGCGATCGGGCGGATAGAAGAAATTGGCGTCGACCAGCATTCCGTCGAGCTGTGCGATCATGCCGTCGAGGTCTTCCTGGGCGGCAGGCTCGGGCAGATCGACTTCGGGAGGCTGGGCGAGCGCGACCCCCTTGGACCATTCATAGGCGACGAGAATCACCGCCTGCGCGAGGTTGAGCGAGCCGAATTCGGGGTTGATCGGCACGGTGATGATCTCGCGCGCGACCGCGACATCGTCGGTCTCCAGCCCCGAACGTTCCGGCCCGAACAGGATCGCGCTGCGGCCCGGCCCGGCGTGGACCTTGCGCGCCGCCACCTCGGGGGTGACGACCGGCTTGGTGACGCCGCGCTTGCGCACGGTGGTCGCGTAGACGTTGGGGCAATCGGCGATCGCCTCGGCGAGCGTGTCGAACACCTGCGCCTGTTCGAGCACCTGATCGGCGCCCGAGGCGGCGGGGCCGGCGGCGGGGTTGGGCCACCCGTCGCGCGGCGCGACGAGGCGCATTTCGGTGAGCCCGAAATTGAGCATCGCGCGCGCGGCCTTGCCGATGTTCTCGCCGAGTTGCGGGCGGACGAGGACGATGACGGGGGGTGGGGGCGGGGCGCTCCGTTGATCCGCACCATTTTCCCCGTTCGTCCTGAGTAGGGGCTGAGCTTGTCGAAGACCCGTATCGAAGGACTTATGCGCGAGACCGCTGATCCGCGCCCAATCGCCTTCGATCAGCGCGATCTTCTTGGCGCGTGTCCAGCCCTTGATCTGGCGCTCGGCCTCTAGCGCTTCGATGCGTGAGGGGAAATCCTGCGACCAGACCAACTCGACCGGACGGCGCGATTGCGTATAGCCCGGAACCTCGCCGGCATCGTGTTGGGCGATGCGGTGTTCGAGCGTGTCGGTATGGCCGATGTAGAAGCTGCCGTCGGAACAGCGCAGCATGTAGGTGTGGAAGCTCACGGGCTTGTCCTTCGATACGCGTCTTCGACTTCGCTCAGCCGCTACTCAGGACGAACGGGGTGGGTGTTGGCGTGGCCGGGGTGGGGTGAGTCGAGCGCCATCACCCCTTCGCCACCGCGCTGACATTGCCCGCGAACTCCTCGAAGTCCTTCGCCTCGCGGAAGTCCTTGTAGACGCTGGCGAAGCGGATGTAGGCGACCGAGTCCATGCCTTTGAGGCCGTCCATCACCATTTCGCCGATGCGTTGCGAATGCACTTCGGTTTCGCCCTGCGTTTCCAACTGGCGCTGGATGCCCGAGACGAGCTTCTCCAGCCGCAGCGGCTCGATCGGGCGTTTGCGCGCGGCGATCAGGAGTGAGCGGAGCAGTTTCTCGCGGTCGAAGGGTTCGCGGCGGTCTTCGCTTTTCAGCACCACAAGTTCGCGGAGCTGGATTCGTTCGAACGTGGTGAAGCGCGCCGCGCAGCCTTCGCACTGGCGGCGGCGGCGGATCGCCGCCCCGTCTTCGGTGGGGCGGCTGTCCTTTACCTGACTGTCTTCATGTCCGCAGAAGGGACAGCGCAAATCACACCCCCTCCGGGTAGATCGGGAAGCGCGCGCACAAGGCCGCGACACGTTCGCGGACGTTGGCCTCGACCTGCGCGTCGCCCTGCTCGCCGTTCTTGCGGAGACCATCGAGCACGTCGGCGACCATGTTGCCGATCTCGCGGAACTCGGCTGGCCCAAAGCCGCGCGTGGTGCCGGCGGGTGAGCCGACGCGGATGCCGCTGGTCTTGGTCGGCGGCAGCGGATCGTTGGGGATGCCGTTCTTGTTGCAGGTGATGCCGGCGCGTTCGAGCGCCTCGTCGGCGTCCTTGCCGGTGACGCCCAAGGGCGTGAGGTCGATCAGCGCGAGGTGCGTGTCGGTGCCGCCCGAGACGACCTCCGCGCCGCGTTCCTTGAGCGTGGCGGCCAGCACCTTGGCGTTCTCGATGATCGCGGCGGCATAGGTCTTGAACTCAGGCCGAAGCGCCTCGCCGAACGCGACCGCCTTGGCGGCGATGACGTGCATCAGCGGGCCGCCCTGAAGCCCCGGGAACACCGCCGAGTTGATCTTCTTGGCGACGGCTTCGTCGTTGGTCAGCACCATGCCGCCACGCGGGCCGCGCAGCGTCTTGTGGGTGGTGGTCGTCACCACATGCGCGTGGGGCAGCGGCGACGGGTGAAGCCCGGCGGCGACGAGTCCGGCGAAATGCGCCATGTCGACCATGAAATAGGCGCCAACCTCATCGGCGATCGCGCGGAACTTCGCGAAGTCGATCTCGCGCGGATAGGCCGAGCCGCCGGCGATGATGAGCTTGGGGCTGTTGGCGCGGGCGATCTCGGCGACCTGCTCGTAATCGATCAGGTGCGTGACCGGATCGACGCCATATTGCACCGCGTTGAACCATTTGCCCGACATCGCGGCGCGCGCGCCGTGGGTGAGGTGGCCGCCGGCGTCGAGGCTGAGGCCCATCACCGTCTCGCCGGGCTTGACCAGAGCGAGCATCACCGCGCCATTGGCCTGCGCGCCCGAATGCGGCTGGACGTTGGCGAAGCCGCAGCCGAAAAGCTGCTTGGCGCGGTCGATCGCGAGTTGCTCGACCTCGTCGGAGGGGTGGCAGCCCTGGTAATAGCGCTTGCCGGGATAGCCCTCGGCATATTTGTTGGTGAACACCGAACCTTGCGCTTCGAGCACCGCCTTGGAGACGATGTTCTCGGAGGCGATCAGCTCGATCTGGTCCTGCTCGCGCTTGAGTTCATGCGCGACGCCGGCGAACACGGCGGGATCGGCGTCGGCGAGGCCGCGCGTGAAGAAGCCGTCGGGCTGCACGGCGTTGAGTGGCTTGGACTCGAGGATCTGGGTGCTCATGCGCTTGCCCTTTCGATGGCGGGGGCGCCGAGCTTGTCGACGCGGGGTTGATGGCGACCACCGGCGAAGGTGGTGGCGAGGAACGATTCGAGACAGGCCTGCGCCATGTCGGGGCCGGTCAGTCTGGCGCCCATCGCGATGACATTGGCATCGTTATGCTCGCGGGCAAGGGCGGCGGCATAAGGATCGGACACCAAAGCGCAGCGGCACGCGGGATTGCGGTTGACCGCGATCGAGATGCCGATGCCCGACCCGCACAGCGCCACGCCGAAATCGGCTTCGCCCGCGGCGACATGTGCGGCGAGCTTGTAGCCGTAATCGGGATAATCGACTCGGTCGGCCGTTTCCGGACCGAGATCGACGACAGCGTGCCCCGCGGCGCGCGCCCAGGCGATGAGCGCCGCCTTGAGATCGACGGCGGCGTGATCGGAAGCGAAAGCGATGTGCAAGACGGCGCGAGTCCTCGAGGCGATGCAGACGCGGCGCTCTTACGCAAACCGTCACGCAAATGCCACACCGCTGTTGCCGCTTGCCCGTTGAACGTGGGTGCGGTGGCGCTCGGGCGGCACTCTCTGCCGACAGGTTCTTTTCATTTGGTCGCGGAGGCGTCATGGAAGCGTCATCGCATTGTCGTAGGCGAGCGCCGCGTGTCACCCGCCCGGCCCGCAGGAGATTGTAATGGCCACCGCTGTCCGCCCCCCCAAGAACCGCGCCGTGCGTGCGGCGGTTCACCGCCATGAGCATCTGTCCAAACAGGGCATTCTCGAACGCGCTTTCACCTTCGCGTTCCGGGGCCTTGTCTATGCGCAGATCTGGGAAGACCCGGCGGTTGATATGGAAGCGCTGGCGATCACGCCGGACAGCCATGTCGTGACGATCGCCTCGGGCGGCTGCAACGTGCTGTCGTATCTGACCGCGAACCCGCGCGCGATCACCGCAGTCGATCTCAACACCGCGCACATCGCGCTCAACAAGCTGAAGCTGGTCGCGGCGCGGCATCTGCCCGATTACCAGACATTCCACCGCTTCTTCGCGCGCGCCAACAGCCGCGCCAACATCCTCGCCTATCGCACCTACGTGCGCCCGTTCCTTGACGAGACGAGCAAGCGCTATTGGGAAGGCCGCGACATGGTCGGCCGGCGGCGGATCGGCGGGTTCGCCAAGGGCGTGTACAAGCGCGGGCTGCTCGGCAATTTCATCGGCGCGGCGCATCTGATCGCGCGGATGAACGGGGTGAACCCCAAGGTGCTGCTCAAGGCCAGGACGATCGAGGAGCAGCGCGAGATCTTCGACCGCGAGTTCGCGCCGGTGTTCGACAAGGGCTTCATCAAGTGGCTGACCGACCAGCCCGCCTCGCTGTTCGGCCTCGGCATCCCGCCCGCGCAATATGAGGCGCTGGCCGGCGACGAGAAGATGGCGGTGGTGCTGCGCGAGCGGCTCGAAAAGCTCGCCTGCGACTTCGACCTCAAGGACAATTATTTCGCGTGGCAGGCGTTCAATCGCGGCTATAGCGAAGACCCCAATGCGCCGCTGCCGCCGTATCTGCAGAAGGCGCATTATGCGGAGATCGTCGATCGGGTCAGCCGGATCGAGGTGCGCCACACCAATTTCACCGATTATCTGCGCAGCCAAGGCGAGGGTTCGCTCGACCGCTACATCCTGCTCGACGCACAGGACTGGATGACCGACCAGCAGCTCACCGAGCTGTGGAGCGAGATCACCCGCACCGCGAAGCCGGGCGCGCGCGTGCTGTTCCGCACCGCCGGGATCGAGACGATCCTGCCGGGCCGCGTGCCGGACGAGATCCTGTCGAAATGGGATTACCGCGCCGAGGAGTCGCTCGATTACACCAAGCGCGACCGCTCCTCGATCTATGGCGGCGTCCACCTGTACGTCCTGAAATAATGGCCGGGGCGGGCGATACCGGCCATGCCGGGCACATGGATGCGATCTACAAGACTCAGCGCCATTTCTACGACCTCACCCGCAAATATTACCTGCTCGGCCGCGACGCGCTGATCCGCGATCTCGCGCCGCCGGCGGGCGGGAGCGTGCTGGAGATCGGCTGCGGCACCGGGCGCAACCTGATCGTGGCGGCGAAGCGCTGGCCCGATGCGCATTACTACGGGATCGATATTTCCGAGGCGATGCTGGAGACGGCGCGCGCCAATGTCGCCAAGGCCGGGCTCGCCAACCGGATCACGCTGGCGCAGGGCGATGCGACCGCGTTCGATACGGTGTCGCTGTTCGGGGTGGCGGCGTTCGACCGCATCTTCCAGAGCTATACCTTGTCGATGATCCCAGACTGGAAGGGCGCGTTGCGCGAGGGCGCGGGCAAGCTGGCGCCCGGCGGGCGGCTCGACATCGTCGATTTCGGGCAGCAGGAGCGGTTGCCGGGCGCCTTCAAGGCGGTGCTGTTCGCATGGCTCGCGCAGTTCGACGTGACCCCGCGTGCGGAACTGAAGGGTGCAGCCTGTTCGGTAGCGCGCGACACCGGGCTGACCGCAAGCTTCGCATCGCTCCGCAATGGATATGCCTGGTCTGCGCGGTTGAGCCGGGCGGTGTAAGAGGGTGCGGTGATGACCGCACCCTTGCCGGTAAAGACAGATTTCAAGGCGCGGTTCACCAACGCCGAGTTTCTACGGATGTGTGCGGTGGATGCCTTCCCCGACATGAAGATCGAGTTGGTCGATGGTCAGCTTGAGCGGCACGATCTGGCTATGAACCGGCATGCGATGCTTCAGGGGCGGGTCTGGTTCGCGTTGGCGGGTGCCATCGACGCGGCTGTATTGCTCGGAACGGTTGGGATCATTCTGGGCGACGATACGGTGGTTGCCTGCGATGGGGCAGTTCTCCGAAAGCCGATCACGGGAAACCGGATGCTCGTGCCTGACGATATCGCGCTGGTGATGGAGGTTGCCGAGACGACGATCGCGCGTGACATGGGAATGAAGCGTATCAAATACGCTTCAGCGGGCATTGCGGCCTATTGGGTTATCGACGGCGCGCGTTCGGTCGTTCATGTCTTCACCGAGCCGGTCGATGGCGACTATGCAGAGATCAACACGGTGCGGTTCGGTCAGCCTTTGACTGTGCCGGGCGCCGGGACGATTGTGGTCGACTGAGCCCTAAGCTCCGTTCGTGCTGAGCGCGTCGAAGCACGTGCCCTGAGCGTCGTTCTTGGGGCACGCCCCCTTCGGCTGGCTGGCAAGCCAGCCGCTCAGGACAGGCTTCGACGAGCTCAGGGCGAACGGCGGTTCGTGTCGATGCGATCAGTGATGGAAGATCAGGTACAGCACCAAAATAACGGGCAGCGGCACGCCCAACGCCCAGAGAATGCAGCCTTTTCCCATCGTGATGCCCTTGATTGCAGGTCCGTCACGACATAACCGCGGACGCCGCCGCCAGTTCCGCCCGGATCAGGCGGCCTTGCGCAATTCGAGCCGGCTCCAGATTTCGGACAGCGCTTCGGTCAGCTCGAGCATCATCGCCTCGGTGTGCGCGGGGCCGGGGGTGAAGCGAAGCCGCTCGGTGCCGCGCGGCACGGTGGGGTAGTTGATCGGCTGGACGTACACGCCGTATTCGGCGAGCAGGATGTCGCTGATCTTCTTGGCGCGGGCGGGATCGCCGACCATCAGTGGCACGATATGCGTGTCGCCGGGCATCACCGGCAGCCCGGCCTCGGCGAGCATCGCCTTGAGCTTCGCCGCCGCCGCCTGCTGCGCCTCACGCTCTACGCTCGACGCCTTGAGGTGGCGTACGCTCGCCAGCACGCCAGCGACGAGCACCGGCGACAGCGAGGTGGTGAAGATGAAACCGGGCGCGTAGCTGCGGATGACATCGACGATCATCTGGTCGGCGGCGATATAGCCGCCCATCACGCCGAACGCCTTGCCGAGCGTGCCCTCGATGATGGTCAGCCGGTCGGCGACGCCGTCGCGTTCCGAGATACCGCCGCCACGCGCGCCGTACATGCCGACCGCATGGACTTCGTCGAGATAGGTCAGCGCGTTGTATTTGTCGGCGAGGTCGCAGATCGCTTCGATCGGGGCGATGTCGCCTTCCATCGAATAGACGCTCTCGAATGCGATCAGTTTCGGCACGGCCGGATCAGCCGCCGCCAGCAATTCCTCGAGATGGTCGAGATCATTGTGGCGGAACACGAACTTCTCGCAGCCCGCGTTGCGGATTCCCGCGATCATCGAGGCGTGGTTGAGTTCGTCGGAGAAGATGACGCAGCCGGGCAGGATCTTGGCGAGCGTCGCCAGAGTCGCCTCGTTCGAGACATAGCCCGAGGTGAACAGCAAAGCGCCCTGCTTGCCGTGCAGATCGGCGAGTTCGGCTTCGAGATCGATATGGTAGTGCGTGTTGCCGCCGATATTGCGCGTGCCGCCCGAGCCCGCGCCGACATCGTGGAGCGCCTCTTCCATCGCCGCGATCACCTTGGGGTGCTGGCCCATCGCGAGATAATCGTTCGAACACCAGACCGTGATCGGCTTCGGCCCGTTGTGCCCGGCGAAGCAGCGCGCATTGGGGTAGGCGCCCCTGTTGCGCAGGATGTCGATGAAGACACGGTAGCGGCCTTCGGCGTGCAGCCGGTCGATCGCCTGGGTGAAGATCCGCGAGTAATCGACCCCGCGCGCCGGTGCATGCGATTCCATGATTGTCGCCATCTAGTCCCAACCCCTCCCGATATCCAGCGATTTGCACATCTGATGAGATGGCTGGAGATATGCGATGATCGCCGGATTCTTCTTGTTCTGGATCAAAGCCGTGTCGGTTCGATCCTGCTATGATCGCAAACATCGCAGCGCATCGAGTCGCACGCAAGTCCAAGATCACGAGCGTCGCCCGACGCTGCCCCGAATGCCGCTGTGCTTGCGAGAGACGGAGCTGGGATCATGAACGAAGGACAGGATAAAGCCCGCTATTACGCGCGACGTGCGGCGCAGGAGCGCGCCGTGGTGGAGCGATCCGATGATCCGCTGGCGCGGCGCGTTCATGCCGAGCTGGCGGAACGCTATGCCGCGCTCGGCCATGATCGGGATGCGCGCGGCTAAAGCGACTCGGTTTCGGCAAGACCGAAACGGGCGAGCGCGGGACGGAGTGTATCATCCGCCGCGCCCGCACCGGTGAAAACGGCCCGGCCGGGCCCGGCGCGTTCGGGCCATTCGTGATCGCGCGTCAGATACGCGATTCGCCGCGCGATTCCGGCTGAGCCATCGACGAAGGTGAGCGGGCGCGGCGCGGCGGCGGCGAGTTGGTCCGCGACCAAAGGAAAATGCGTGCAGGCGTTGACGATCGTGTCGATGCGGTCGCCGCCGGGCTGATCGAGCAGGCCGGCGAGGATCGCGCGGTAGCGTTCGGGCGGCGCTACCGTGCCGCGCAAGGCGTCTTCGGCGAGCGTGACCAGCTCGGCGGAGCCGTGGCGCAGCACGAGGCAATCGCCGGCGAAGCGCGCGGCGAGATCATCGACATAGGGCTGGCGCACGGTGGCATCGGTGCCGAGCACGCCGATCGCGCGGGTGACGCTCGCTTGCGCCGCGGGCTTGATCGCGGGCACGGTGCCGACCACCGGCAGATCGAGCGCGCTACGCACCGCGCCGAGCGCGATCGTCGAGGCGGTGTTGCAGGCGATGACGATGAGGCGCGGGCGATAGCGCTCGGCCAGGCGGCCGAGCAATGCCGGCACGCGCGCGGCGATCTCCGCCTCGGTCTTGGTGCCATAGGGGAAGCCCGCCGAATCGGCGACATAGACGAACGGCGCTTGGCGGAGCAGCGCGCGGGTCGGCGCCAGCACCGACAGTCCGCCGACGCCGGAATCGAAGAACAGGATCGGGCGTGTATCCACCATTGCCCGCGGCATAGCTTTGCGCGCGGATTTGACAATCGTCGAGGTTGATGAAGAGCAATGGCGTGGAAGGCCCGGGTTCGCTAGAAGCGAGGCGTCTGGGGGCGAAACGATCCATCATGCCAACCGAATATCTCTGGGGTGCGCCGGCGGGCGTCTTGCTGCTCGGCTATCTGCTCGGCTCGATTCCGTTCGGGCTGATTCTCACGCGCGCGTTCGGTGCTGGCGATCTTCGCCAGATCGGCTCGGGCAATATCGGCGCGACCAACGTGCTGCGCACCGGGCGCAAGGGGCTGGCGGCGGCGACGCTGATCCTCGATGCGCTGAAGGGCTATGCGGCGGTGGCGATCGCCGAAGCGATTGCGCCGGGGATGGGCGTGCTCGCCGGGGCGGCGGCGTTCGTCGGGCATCTCTATCCGGTGTGGCTGCGCTTTCGCGGCGGCAAGGGCGTGGCGACATTGCTCGGCGTGGCGCTGGCGCTGCACTGGCCGGTCGGGCTGGTCTATGCGGCGGTGTGGCTGGGGCTGCTCGGCGCGTTGCGAATCTCCTCGGTGGCGGGGATGACGGCGGCGGTGAGCGCGCCGGTCGCGGCGGCGTTCTTCGACAAGTTCGACCATGTGCCGCTGCTGATCGCCTGCGCGCTGCTCGTGCTGTGGAAGCACCGCGCCAATATCGAGCGGCTGCTCGACGGCACCGAGCCGAGGGTCGGCAGCAAAGCGCATGGCTGATGCCGCGTCGGTCGCGCGGCTGCGGTTGATCCGTACCGCGTCGATCGGCCCCGTCACCTACCGGCAGTTGATCGCGCGCTTCGGCGATGCGGCGGCGGCGATCGAGGCGCTGCCACAGCTTGCCGCGCGCGGCGGCGGACGGCCGCCGGTGGTTGCCACCGTCTCCGTGGCGGAGCGCGAGATCGCAGCCGCGCGCAAGCTCGGCGCGCGGCATGTGTTCATCGACGACGCCGACTATCCCGAACGGCTCGCGCAGATCGACGATGCGCCGCCGGCGCTGATGGTGCGCGGTGATGTCGCGCTGCTCGCGCGTGACACGGTAGCGATGGTCGGCGCGCGCAACGCTTCCGCCGCCGCCTGCCGGTTCGCGCGGCAGATCGCTGCGGAGCTTGGGCGCGAGGGGGTGACGGTCGTGTCGGGCCTGGCGCGCGGGGTGGATACGGCGGCGCATGTCGGCGCGATCGAGGGCGGCACCGTCGGGGTGATCGCTGGCGGGATCGACGTGGTCTATCCGCCCGAGAACGCCGCGTTGCAGGAGCGGATCGCGTGCGAGGGGTTGCTCGTCGCCGAGCAGCCGCCGGGCACGGAACCGCGCGCGCGGCATTTCCCGTATCGCAACCGCATCATAGCGGGCGCGTCGCTGGGCACATTGGTGGTGGAAGCGGCGCCGCGTTCGGGCTCGCTCATCACCGCGCGGCTGGCGGGGGAAGCGGGGCGTGAGGTGATGGCGGTCCCGGGCAGCCCGCTCGACCCGCGCGCGCAGGGGTGCAACGGGCTGATCCGAGAGGGCGCGATTCTGGTGCAGTCGGCGGCGGATGTGATCGAGGCGATCCGGCCGATCGACGCGCGCAGCGTGCGCTCGCGCGGGGTGCGGTTCGACCCGCCGGTCACGGCGGATGCCAGCGAGAGCGAGCGACGGGTGATTACCGGGCTGCTGGGGCCGGTGCCGGTGGCGGTGGATGAGCTGATCCGGCAGTCGGGCGCGGCGCCGGCGGTGGTGCAGGTGGTGCTGTTGGAACTCGAACTGGCGGCGCGGCTGGAACGCCATGCCGGCGGGCGGGTGAGTTTGATCGGGTAGGGCGGTTCCGGGCGTCCCCGGAACCGCCGTCCGCTGGCCTCGCTATTCGATCATCACGCCGGCCACACGCCAGCGGCCATCCTCGCGCACCAGCGAGACCGTTTCCAGCGCTTCCGCTTTTTTGGCGAAGCGGGTGCGGAACTTGGTCACTTCATAACCGGCAGGCGGGGCGGGGAGGTTTTCCTGACTGACGAAGGTGCGTGAGATCATCTTACCGAACTGTGCGCGCGCCTTTTCAGACTCCGCTGTCCACATCTGTAGGGTATTCTGATTGCGGAAGGACGCTCCGGTTGCGCGATAGCTTTCGTCCCAGCGGGACTCGTCGAGCAGGGCGAGCCAGTGTTGCGCGGTGTTCACCACCTCGGCGTCCGGCGCCTCGGCGGCGGTGGCGGGCGTCGGGGGCGATGCGACCTGGGGCAGTGCGGCAAGCAAGGCGAGGCCGAGAGCGAGCGTCATGAGCAGGACTCCAAGGAGGACCGGGCGGCGATGTGCCTGCCCCGCGCCGTCGATCGGCGCGGTTTCCTGATCGACCCGAGGGCTGGTCGCGTCTGCCCCGATTTGCGCGTCCCCAACCAAATCGGGGGTGGGGGAGGCGACATCGCCGCCTTCGGCCTCCAGCAGAATGCGCGCCGCCTCGCGGCTGCTCGACACCTCCATCTTGCGTCGAGCATCGCGGAGGCGCTCGTTGATCGTATGGACCGACAGCCCGAGGCTGCGCGCGATCGATTTTGCATCGTGACCGCGCACGATGAGGCGAAGCGTCTGCTTCTCCTTTTCGGTGAGCGCGCGAGACCCTGATTTTTCCGGCGTGTTCATGCCTCTCGGCACCTATGGCGGGCCGGCCGCCGCGGCCACCCCGAAAAATTTGTATCTTCGGAAGGGCCGGGTGAGGATCAGTGTTACCAGATATGGACGCGGCTTGCGGGCGGCAGATACAGCTTGTCGCCGGGCTTTACGTTGAACGCGGTGTACCAAGCGTCGACGTTGCGGACGACGCCGTTGGCGCGGAAATAGACCGGGCTGTGCGGATCGGTGAGCAAGGCCTGGCGCTGCGCGTCGGGGCGGGTCTTGCCGCGCCACGCTTGCGCGAAGGCGAGGAAGAAGCGCTGGTCGCCGGTGAGGCCGTCGATCACCTTGGCCTTGCCGTGCTTGGCCTGATAGCGCTGGTACGCCGCATAGGCCGCTTCGATCCCGCCGAGATCGCCGATATTCTCGCCGAGCGTGAGCTTGCCCTGGATGTGAGTGCCGGGGATCGGCTCATAGGCGTCATACTGGCCGGCGAGCGCGGCGGTGCGCGTCTCGAAAGCCTTCTTGGCTGCGGGCGTCCACCAATTCTCGAACTTGCCGGTCGGGCCGAAGCCGGCGCCCTGATCGTCGAAGCCGTGGCCCATTTCGTGGCCGATCACCGCGCCGATCGCGCCGTAATTGACCGCCGCATCGGCATTGGGATCGAAGAACGGGGGTTGCAGGATCGCCGCCGGGAAGGTGATCTGGTTCATCAGCGGGTTGTAATAGGCGTTCACCGTCTGCGGGGTCATTTCCCACAAGGTACGATCGACCGGCTTGGGGAAGCGCGACAGTTCGAGCTGATGCTCGAACTCGCCCGAGCGAATCGCATTGCCAAGCAGATCGCCGCGCACGACCTTGAAGCTCGTGTAGTCGATATATTTGGTCGGGTGGCCGATGCGCGGCTCGAACGCGGCGAGCTTGGCCAGCGCGGCGGTGCGGGTCGGCGTGTCCATCCACGGCGCCTTGGAGATGCGCTCCTGATAGGCGCCGCGCAGATTCTCGATCAGCTCGTTCATCTGCGCTTCGGCGGCGGGCGGGTAGAAGCGCGCGACGTAAAGCTGGCCGACCGCCTCGCCGAGCGCGTCGTTGGTCAGCGCGACACCGCGCCGCCAGCGCTCGCGCTGCGTCGGCACACCCGACAGCGTGTGGTTGTAGAAAGCGAAGCGGGCATCGTCGAACGCCTTGGGCAGATAATTGGCGTGATCGCTGACGAAGTGGAAGGTGAGATACTCCTTCCACGTCGCGACCGGGGTGGCAACGAAGATCTTGCCCATCGCGGCGAGCGCGGTGTTCTGGGTCATCAGCACGGTGGGCGAGCTTTCGACGCCAGCGGTGCGCAGCATCAGCGCCCAGTCGAACTCGGGCGCCTTCTTCGTCAGCCCGGCGATATCCTCGGGATCGTTGAGCGCGGCGATGTCGCGGCTCTGCGCCGGCGACCATTGATCCTTGGCCATCGCGGTTTCGAGCGCGAAGATCGCATCGGCCTTGGCGCTCGCGTCGCCGATACCGGCGAGCGTGAGCATCTGCTCGATATAGGCGCGGTAGGCCTTGCGGAACGCGTCATACTTCTCGCCCGCGAGCAGGTAATTGTCGCGCGGCATGCCGAGGCCGCCCTGGCCGGCGGCGGCGGTGTAGCGCGTCGGATCGGCGAGACCGGGCATCACGCCGATTTCGACCGGGCTGGCATAGCCGACCGTCGCGAACAGCGTTTGCAAGCCTGCGCGGTCCTGCACCGCCGCGATCTTGTCCAGATACGGCTTCAGCGGCGCGGCGCCCTTCGCCTCGATGGCGGCGGTATCCATCCACGTCGCGTAGAAATCGCCGACCTGCTTGCCGGTCGCGCCGTATTTGGCTGGGTTGGCGGCCATGTCGTCGAGGATGGTGCGGACGTTCGCCTCGGACGCATCGCGCAGCAGCACGAACGCGCCGGTCGAGGCCTTGTCGGCGGGGATTTCGGTCTTTTTGTCCCAGCCGCCATTGGCATAGGTCCAGAAATCGTCGCCCGGCTTCACGGCGGGGTCGCGCGCGGTGAGATCGACGCCGAAATCGCCGTAGACGGTTTTGGCGGCGGGCGCCGCGATCGTCGGCACGGCGACCGCGAGAGCGAGCATCGCCGATGTGCGAAGCAGAACGGACAAGCGCATGAAATCCCCCAATAACTGTATTAGTGGAGGATAGCGGTGCGCCGGCCCGGCGGCAATCCCCGGGCCGGCCGCATTTATCGCAGCAGCACGAGTTCCTCGGCCATCGTCGGGTGGAGCGCGATCGTGTCGTCGAACGCCTGTTTGGTGAGGCCGGCCTTCACCGCCACCGCCGCCGCCTGGAGGATCTCGGGCGCGTCGGGGCCGATCATGTGGATGCCGAGGATTCGGTCGGTCGTGCTATCGCACACCATCTTGTAGAGCGCGCGTTCGTTGCGGCCGGCGAGGACGTTCTTCATCGGGCGGAAGTCCGAGGTGTAGACCTTGACCGATCCGAACTTGTTCTTGGCCTGCCCCTCGGTCAGCCCGACGCTGGCGATCGGCGGATGGCTGAACACGGCCGACGGGATGTTGTCGTAGTCGACCGTGCGCGGGGTGCCGCCGTAGATCGTGTCGGCGAACGCCTGACCTTCGCGGATCGCGACGGGGGTGAGCTGGACTCGGTTGGTGACGTCGCCGATCGCGTAGATGCTTTCGCACGCCGTCTGGCTCGCATCGTTGACGGGGATCGCGCCCTTGGCGTCGACCTCGATTCCGACGCTTTCCAGTCCAAGTCCCTTGGTGTTGGGGTCGCGGCCGGTGGCGAACATCACGCAATCGGTCTCGATCGGGTCGTGCCCGGTCATCGACACGAGCAGGCTGCCATCGGCCTGTTTCTCGATGCCGCGGAAATCGGCGTGGAAGCGGAACTCGATCCCCTTCATCATCGAAATCTGGAGCAGCCGGTCGCGGACCTGCTCGTCATAGCCGCGCAGGATCACATCGGTGCGGTTGATGAGCGTCACATGCGCGCCGAGCTGGTGGAACACGCCGGCGAATTCGTTGGCGATATAGCCGGCGCCGGCGATCACCATGCGCTTGGGCACCGCATCGAGGTGAAACGCCTCGTTCGAGGTGATGCCGAGTTCGTGGCCCGGGCAGCTCGGCACCGAGGGAGTCGCGCCGGTCGCGACGAGGATGCGGCGCGCGGTCAGCTCGCGGCCGTCGCCGAGCTTGACGGTGTGCGGGCCGGTGATGACGGCACGGTCGTTGATGATCTCGACCTTGTTGTTGGCCAGCGTCGAGGTGTACGCCTGATTGATCCGGTCGACCTCCTCGAAGACGTTGTTGGTCAACACCTTCCAGTCGAAATCGCAATCGGGCACGTTCCAGCCGAAGCGGCGCGCGTCGGCGAGATCCTCGGCGAAATGCGCGCCGTAGACGAGCAGTTTCTTGGGCACGCAGCCACGGATGACGCAGGTGCCGCCGACGCGATATTCCTCCGCCACCGCCACCTTGGCGCCGTAGGCGGCGGCGACGCGCGAGGCGCGTGTTCCGCCGGAGCCTGCGCCGATGACGAAGAGATCATAATCATAGCTGTCGGTCATGCATTGCTCCTAGACCGCGCGACATCGCTTCGAAAGCGCATTGTCGCGTGCCCGCTTTCCTGTATCGAAGCGCTTAGGTAGGGTGCCGGGGCGCCCTGGGGAAGCGGTCGATAGTGCCGCGGGGTCGTTTCAAGGAGACAGTCGATGCGCCGTATTTCGTGCCTGTTGGGGCTGTTGGCCCTCGCCGCGTGCCAGCAGAGCACGCCGACGACCGACGCCGCCCCCCAGCAGGAAGTCGCCGAGCAGACCGATACGCCCAATCCCACCGAATCGCCGATCGACCCCGATCCCAACAATCCGCTGATCGGCGACTGGAAATTGGATGACGGGCTCGCCTGTATCTACAACCGGCTGACCTTCACCGAGGATATGCGCGTGATGCACCGCACCGGCAGCGCCGCGCAGGACATTCCGACCCCGATCGACACCTACAAGGTGGCGGGCGGCAAGGTTCAGGTCAATGTGGTCGGCGAGGACAATCCCGTTACCTATGTGGTGTTCGATCCGACGCATATCGGTGACGGCACCGAAGCCTGCCGGTTCCACAAGACAAGTGCGGTAGCGGTTCCGCCGGCCAATTGAGGCCTACGTCCGCCCGAGCAGCCGCCGCCACCACGGCGGCGGCCCGCTCCGCGCGGTGAGGATCGTGCCGTTGCGCACCTCGACCGGCCAGCTTTGCAACTGCTGTTTGACGCATGGCCCGGCCACGCAGACGCCGTCCTCTGCGCGGAACAGTGCGCCGTGCCATGTGCAGGCGACCAGCAGGCCGGTCGATACCGTGTGGACCTGATAGCTGTCCGGCTGCGCCGCCAGCGGTACGCCGGCGTGGGGGCACAGATCGACGTAGCCGGTCACGCTGTCGCCGCTGCGCACCACGAAGCCGTCGAACCGGCCGGTCTTCAATCGCAAGCGGAACCCGCGTGCCGTGCCGTCGGCGATGTCGGCGAGCGGGGCCAGCTTGAGCCCCGGCGGCGTGGCGTAGAGGCGGGTCTCGGCTGGCATCGGGCGTCCTTCGCGAAAGCGCGGCCTTATCCTTTATAAACCGATGCGATGCTATCCGCGCGGGCGGTCAAGGGGAGTCGTCGCGTGGTAAGGCAATTTTCGGCATCGGAATCTGGCGGGCAAGGCGCTATGCGACACGCCATGCAACGTCCCGCCCTGTCGATCGTGATCCCCTGCTACAATGAGGCGGCATGCCTCGGTCAGCTCCATGCGCGCGTCTCCGCCGCCGCGCGGGCGGCGGTGGGCGAGGATTTCGAGATCCTGTTCATCAACGACGGATCGAAGGACGATAGCTGGCCGGTGATGCAGCAGCTTTCCGCCGCCGACCCGCATCTCGTCGCGATCAACCTGTCGCGCAACCACGGCCACCAGCTCGCGCTCACCGCCGGGCTGGACCTGTGTGCGGGCGAGCAGATCCTCATCATCGACGCCGATCTGCAAGATCCGCCCGAACTGCTCAGCGACATGCGCGCGATGATGACCGCGCAGAACGCCGACGTCGTCTACGCGGTGCGGCGCAAGCGCGCGGGCGAATCCCTGTTCAAGAAGGTGACGGCGGCTGCGTTCTACCGGCTGCTCGACCGCGTCACCGATACCGCGATCCCGCTCGACACCGGCGACTTCCGGCTGATGAGCCGGCGCGCGCTCGATGCGTTCCTGTCGTTGCCCGAGCAGGCGCGCTTCATCCGGGGCATGGTGGCGTGGGTCGGCTTCCGCCAGGTGCCGTTCGCCTATGACCGGCACGAGCGGTTCGCGGGCGAGACCAATTACCCGCTCGGCAAGATGATCCGCCTCGCGCTCGACGCGGTAACCGGCTTCTCGACCGCGCCGCTGCGGCTCGCCAGCCATGCCGGGCTGGTGCTGACGGGGCTGTCGCTGCTGCTGTTCGTCTATATCGCGATCGGCTTCTTCACCGGCTCGGCAGTGGCGGGCTGGACCTCGACGATGCTGGTGGTGGTGCTGCTCGGCGCGGTGCAGATGTTCGTGCTGGGCATGATCGGCGAGTATCTCGGCCGGCTGTATGTCGAATCGAAGCGGCGGCCGCTGTATCTGGTGGCGGACGTCGCCGGCCCGGTGCAGGGCCGCGCGACTTTGGGGTTCAATGCGGTGCCCGTGGTTGAAGTTTCGGGTGAGGTTGCGGCGGAGTAGCGCGACGCGCCCACGCCCAGAGGAGGCTAGTCTAGGAAGTGCGCAAGGCTTCGCGTGCCTGCGTTGGCAGATGCGCGATGACCGAAAGATACGCGCTTGCGGTCGCATCGGGCTGGCGGCGCCCCTGTTCCCAGCCCTTGAGCGTCGCCAGCGGAATCCGGTAGGCGGTCGCGAACGCCTGCTGCGACAGGCCCAGTCCCTCGCGGATCGCACGCACATCGGGCACGTCGATCGTGTGGACGCGCGCGACCGCGCCCTTGCCCTCGATATGCGCCAGGGCCTCGTCCATCGCCGCGATCAGGTCTTCGCCAAAGCTGCTCATCGTGTGTCTCCTTGTCGCCGGTCTGCGGCGGTCTTGATCGCCGTCGCCAGCGCCGCCACCGCCCTCTTCTCGTCGGGTGTCAGGTCGGTCGCCTGCGCCTTGGCATAGGCGAGCAGCAGATAGAGCGGGCAGTCGGGCCGGTAGTAGAAATAGATCACCCGCGCGCCGCCACGCTTGCCGCTGCCCGAGCGTCCCCAGCGTAGCTTGCGCACGCCGCCGGTGCCGGGGATCAGGTCGCCTCCCTCCGGATTATGCGCGACATGATCGACCAGCTCGGCCAATTCCGCTGCGTTCCAGATCCTCTCCGCAGAGCGCACGAAAGCCTGTGTCTCGGCGACCGTGATCGGACGAGTCGTCATAAATGTGTATATACGTCAATGACGCCCAAACGCAAGCTTAGACATCATCTCGGAAGAAGGGGCTACCCAGTGACCTTCGCCAGCAGCGCCGCCGCCGCCGCGGTTTCGGCTTCCTGCTTCGATCCGCCCTCGGCCTGCACCTCGGCAAAGGTGCCGAGCGAGGCTTTGACGGTGAAGCGCGGGGCGTGGTGGGGGCCGGAGCGGTCGATCACGTCGTAGCTCGGCGCCTTGCGGTTGTGCGCGGCGGCCCATTCCTGGAGCGCGGACTTGGGGTGTTGCGGTGCCGCCGTCGCGCGCGTGGGGCGGTCGCCCCAGGCGGTGCGGATCGCGTTGCGGGCGGCGTCCAGCCCGGCTTCCAGATACAGCGCGCCGATCAGCGCTTCCATCACGTCGCCCAGCACGTTGTCGCTGTCGGTCGCGCCGTCGTCGCGCGCCTGCTTGCCGAGCCGGAGGTGCGCGGGCACGCCGAGCGCACGCGCGACATCGGCGCAGGCGGCCCCCGTCACCAGCGTGTTGAGCCGCCGCGACAGCGCGCCTTCGGGTTCCTTGGGGTAGAGCGCATACAGCCACTCGGCCATGACGAGGCCGAGCACGCGATCGCCGAGAAATTCGAGCCGCTCGTAATTTGCCGCCGCCTGGCTGCCGTGAGTCAGCGCGCGCTCATAGGTAGCGAGATCGACCGGCGTGTGGCCGAGGATCTCGGTGAGCCATGTCGTCAGCGCGCCGCCGCTCAAAAGCCTTCCCCGATGCGGTTCAACCGCGCGGCGGTGAACCATGTCCACGGCAGGAACCAGTTGGCCGAGCCATCGGTCGACCAGAAACCGACCACCGCCTTGCCCTCGATCCGCTCCATCGGGACATAGCCCATGCCGCTGCTCTGGCCGGGCAATGCGTCGGCGGGGGCGGGGAAGCGGCTGTCGGAGCTGTTGTCGCGGTTGTCGCCCATCACGAAGACGTGGCCGGCGGGGACGTTATAGACCGTGGTGTCGTCGCGGTCAGGCATCTCGCCCTTGTCGAGCACGTCGTAGCTCTTGCCGTTCGGCAGCGTCTCGCGGAACTGCATGTAGCGGCACACCGGCTTGCCCTTGGCGTCGACATCCTGGAACTGGCTGTCGCAGGCGTCGGTACCGTAATTGGGGCTGAGCGGCAGCAGGAAATCGCCGACGCGCTGCTTGGGCACGGGCACGCCGTTGAGGATCACCTGGCCGTGGCGGACCTGAATGCTGTCGCCGGGCAGGCCGATCACACGCTTGATGACATCGACATCGTCGCCCGGAGGCCCACGGAACACGACCACGTCGCCGCGCGCCGGATCGCGCCCGAAGATCCGCCCCGGAATCGGCGGGAGGCCCCACGGCAGCGACCAGCGCGAATAGCCGTAGTTCCACTTCGAGATGAACAGATAGTCGCCGATCAGCAACCGCGGCATCATCGACTCGCTCGGGATGCTGAACGGCGCGAAGATGAAGCTGCGGAACACCAGCACGACGATCGCCAGCTTGAGCAGGAAGGTGAGCGTCTCGCGCGTTTCGGACCGGGGCTTCTTCGCCTTGGCCGGGGTCTGCGCCGGAGTGGAGTCGGTTTCGGACATTTTCGGGCCTTTGGGCAGGGCGGGCGGGCGCGTCAAGCTGGCGGTTGTAATGGGACACGACTAGGACGATCTCACCAACCGTTCCTACCATAAATACCGAGGTGCCCATGCCTGCCGACTGGACTGCGATCGAACAGCTCCCCGCGACCAAGCTCACCGATCTCTTCGCCGCGGATGCGGGGCGGCTCGACAGCTTCAGCCTCGATATCGCCGGCCTGCATTTCGACTGGTCGAAGACGCATCTCACCAAGGATGCCGTCGCCGCGTTCGAGGCGCTCGCGAAGGCGCAGGATCTCGCCGGCAAGCGCGAGGCGCTGTTCGCGGGCAAGGTCATCAACACCACCGAAGGCCGTTCGGTCACGCATGTCGCCGAGCGCGGCGAGGGCGCCGAGGAGGATGTCGCCAAGGCGCAGGCGCTCCACGCCCGCATGCGCGCGCTGATCGACGCGATCGATGGTGAGGCGCTTGGCGCGATTGCGCATATCCTCCATGTCGGCATCGGTGGCTCGGCGCTTGGGCCGGATCTGCTCGTCGATGCGCTCGGGCGCGAGTCGGGCCGGTACGACGTCGCGATCGTCTCCAACGTCGATGGCGCGGCGCTGGAAGAGGTGTTCGCCAAGTTCGATCCGACCGCGACCCTGCTCGTCGTCGCCTCGAAGACCTTCACCACCAAGGAGACCATGCTCAACGCCGAAAGCGTGCTGCAATGGATGGCCGAGGGCGGTGTCGAGGACGTGTACGGCCGCGTCGTCGCGCTCACCGCCGATCCCGACAAGGCGATCGAATGGGGCGTGGACGAGACTCGTATCCTGCCGTTCGCCGACTCGGTCGGTGGGCGCTATTCGCTCTGGTCGTCGATCGGCTTTCCGGCAGCGCTCGCGCTCGGCTGGGACGATTTCGCCGATCTGCTCGAAGGGGCTGCCGAAATGGACCGCCATTTCAAGCAGACCGCGCTTGGCCAGAACGCCCCCGCGCTCGCCGCCTTCGCCGATCTCTATTATGCACAGGTCCGCCACTGCGAGACCCGCGCGACTTTCGCCTATGACGAGCGGCTGCGGCTGCTGCCGTCGTACCTCCAGCAGCTCGAGATGGAATCGAACGGCAAGGGCGTGACGATCGACGGTGAACCGCTCACCCGCCCGAGCGCGCCGATCACCTGGGGCGGTGTCGGCACCGATGCGCAGCATGCGGTGTTCCAGTTGCTCCATCAGGGCACGCATCTCGTGCCGGTCGAGTTCGTCGCGGTGATCGAGCCGGGCGACACGCTGAGCGAGGACCACCACCGCCAGTTGTTGCTCAATGCGTTCGCGCAAGGCGCCGCGCTGATGGCGGGCCGCGACAATGCCGACAAGGCGCGTGCCTATTCGGGTAATCGGCCGTCTTCGACGATCCTGCTCGATACGCTCGACGCACGCACGCTCGGCGCGCTGATCGCGTTCTACGAGCATCGCACCTTCGTCAGCGGCGTGTTGCTCGGCATCAACTCGTTCGACCAGTTCGGCGTCGAGCTGGGCAAGGAAATGGCCAAGGCGGCGGATGCCGGCGGGCAAGAGTTCGACGTTTCGACGGCCGATCTCATCAAGCGCGCGTTCGGGTGATCGCGGGAGGGCGGGTCGGTGCCCGCCCTCCTTTGTTACGCTTCAAAGCGCGACGGAATCACCTCTACCTGTTCGTGCTGCGTGGTGATCGAGTAGGCGCTTGCGCCGTATCGAGATGGGCAGGTGGCGCTCGGGGCCTGTCCTTCGATACACCACCTCGATACGCTCTTCGGGGTACTTGGCAGTTACTCAGGACGAACGGAGCTCTTAAATGCGCTAAACCCGCTCGACGCCATTCACAGCATCGGCGGCGCGGAGCGCGGCGATCAGGCGCATCAGATGCTGGGTGTCGTGGACTTCGACATCGAAGGTGTTGGTGTGCAAACCCGTGTCGCGGTTGTCGAGCCGCATGTTGACGATATTGGCCTTTTGCGCGCCGATGATCGTCGCGATCGTGCCGAGCGCGCCGGGTTCGTTCTTGACCCCAACCGCGATCCGCGCGGTGCCGCCGTCGGTCTTGTCGCCCCAGGCGAGATCGACCCAATCGGCATCGTCAGCGCGCGCCAGCACCGGGCAATCGATGACATGGACCTCGATGCCCTGATCGGGCCGGCGCAGGCCCACGATGCGGTCGCCGGGGATCGGGTGGCAGCATTCGGCGAGATCATACGCCACGCCCGGGGTGAGCCCGCGGATCGAGATCGCCTTGGTCTGCGGCGGCACCTCGCGCTGGCCGCTCGCCTCGACCGAGCCGGGCATCAGCGCTTCCATCACGTCGGCATCGGGGATGCGGCGGCGCGCGATCGCCTCCATCAGCGCCGCTTCGTCGGGAAGCTTGAGGCGGGTCAGCGCCAGCGTGATCGCGTCGCTGCCGATCGGCGCGGGCAGGCGTGAGACGACCTCGTCGTAGAGCTTGCGCCCGAGCGCCTGAGTTTCGTCGCGTTCGCTCTGGCGCAGATAGCGGCGGATCGCCGCGCGCGCCTTGCCGGTGATCGCGAAGTTCATCCAATTGGGCTGAGGATGCTGCGCCTTGGAACGCAGGATCTGCACCTGATCGCCATTCTCGATCAGCGTGCGCAGCGGGACGACGCGGCCGTTGATCTTGGCGCCGACCGCCTGATCGCCGAGATCGGTGTGGACCGCATACGCGAAATCGATCGGCGTCGCGCCCTTGGGCAATTGGTGAAGCTCGCCTTTGGGGGTGAAGGCGAAGATGCGATCCTGATACATCGCCATGCGGGTGTGTTCGAGCAGCTCCTCGGGGCTGTCGGCATTGTCGAGGATCTCGATCAGGTCGCGAATCCAGCTCACCTGAGTTTCGGGGCGGACCTTGTCCTGCTTGTACGCCCAATGCGCGGCGAGGCCGAGTTCGGCCTCCTTGTGCATGTCGGGGGTGCGGATTTGGATTTCGATGCGGCGGTTCTCGGCGTGGATCACCGAGGTGTGGAGCGAACGGTAGCCGTTGCGCTTGGGGGTCGAGATGTAATCCTTGAACCGCCCCGGCACCATCGGCCAGCGCCGGTGGATCGCGCCGAGCGCCGCGTAACATTCCTCCTCGCTTGGCACGATCGCGCGGAACGCCATGATGTCGGAGAGCTGCTCGAAGCTGATGTCGCGTTCGTTGGTCTTCTTCCAGATCGAATACGGGTGCTTCTCGCGGCCGGTGATGTCGGCCTCGATGCCGTGACGCGAGAGCAGCAGCTTCAGGCCCGAGCCGATCTTGGCGATGCGGTCCCCGCCGCCTTCCTGCAATTGCGCGAGCCGGCGCGTGATCGATTCATACGCTTCGGGTTCGAGCTGCTGGAAGGCGAGCGTCTGCATCTCCTTCATGAACTCGTACATGCCGATCCGCTCGGCGAGCGGCGCATAAATGTCCATCGTCTCGCGCGCGATGCGGCGGCGCTTCTCGGGCTTGGCGATGAAGTGCAGCGTCCGCATATTGTGCAGCCGGTCGGCGAGCTTGACCAGCAGCACGCGGATATCGTCCGACATCGCGAGCAGGAATTTGCGCAGATTCTCCGCTGCGCGCTCGTTCTCGGTCTGCGCCTCGATCTTGGAGAGTTTGGTGACGCCATCGACCAGCCGCGCCACGGCGGGTCCGAAGATCTTCTCGATCTGCTCGGGCGTGGCGACGGTATCCTCGACGGTGTCGTGCAGGATCGCGGTGGCGATCGTCTCGTCGTCGAGATGCAGGTCGGTGAGGATGCCCGCCACCTCGATCGGGTGGCTGAAATACGGATCGCCCGAGGCGCGCTTCTGCGTGCCGTGCGCCTGCACCGAGAAAACATAGGCGCGGTTGAGCAACGCCTCGTCGGCGTTCGGATCGTAGCTCAGGACGCGATCGACCAGTTCATATTGTCGTAGCACGGCGGTAAGATGGGGGCGTGACGGGCGGATTGGCAACACAATCTTGATCGGCGCGATAGGCTTTTCCGGCATGGTGTGATTGTTGCAACGTTTCGGGACACTGGAGACGACGGCGATGGCACGCGATACCTGGCTGATTACCGGCGCCTCGGCGGGGCTCGGCGCGCTGTTTGCCGAGCGTGCGGCGGCGGAAGGGCATGACGTGATCCTGGTCGCGCGGCGGGCCGACCGGCTCGAAGCGCTGGCCGCTAAGATCCGCGCTACGGGGGTGTCGGCCAACGTGATCGCGTGCGATCTCGCCGCGAGCGGCGCGGTCGCCGGGCTGATGCGCGAGATTGCCGCGCGCGGGCTGGCGGTGAACACGCTCGTCAACAATGCCGGCTTCGGGGTTCGCGGCGCATTCGTGCAGGGCGACGGCGCGGTGCAGGCGGAAATGATCGATCTCAATTGCCGCGCGCTGGTCGAACTCGCTCATGCGGTGTTGCCCGGCATGGTGAAGATGCGGCGTGGCGGCATCCTCAATGTCGCCTCCACCGCCGCGTTCCAGCCGGGGCCGGGGATGGCGGTCTATTATGCGACCAAGGCGTTCGTGCTGAGCTTCTCCGAAGCGCTGCACGAGGAGGTGCGCGCCAGCGGGGTGCGCGTGACGGCGCTGTGCCCCGGGCCGACGCGGACCGAGTTCGCGGATATCGCGGGCATGGGCGCAAGTGCGTTCTTCGAGAAGAACGCCGCCGATGCCGAGACGGTGGTGCGCGATGGCATGCGCGCGCTGGCGCGGGGGCGGGCGATCAAGGTGTCAGGCGCGATGAACGCGGCGATGGCGGGATCGGTCGGGTTGCTGCCGCGCGGGCTGACGCGGCGCGTCTCGGCGCGGGTGCAGAAGATGCTGGCGGGGTAGGATATTCCACGAACGGAGGGGCGTGCGGCACAAGAAAAAGGCGGGCGCCGCGATCGGCACCCGCCCGTCTTTCGGGGTCAGGCCCGGCGCGATGTCGCGCCGGGATAGCCCTTAGTACGTGCCCGAGAAGCTGCGGTTGAGCGACCGGTCCTGAGTCGAGGCGGTGCGGTTCGCGTCGCGATCATTGCCGCTTTCGTTGAAGAACGCGGTATTGCGGTCCTCGTCGCGCCAGTGCGCCTTGGCTTCCTCGGCGGTCTTGCGGACGGTGACCTGCTTGCCATCGACCGAGTCGATCCAGCGCGACGGGATCGAGTGATGATGGCCGCCGGCGTTCGCATCGCTCTTGGTGAGGATGATGCGGTCGCCACGCACCTTGTCGACCGTGCCGATATGCTGGCCGTCCGACCCGATCACCTCGAAATGCTCCTCGACCTTGGAGAGCGCGCCACGCTGGGTCTGGCGCTCGGTGCGCCAGGCGCCGAACTCGTTCTCGAACTTCGAGCGGTTTTCGGTGCGATATTCGTGGTAGTCGCGGTCGAGCGCGTCGATCTGGCCGCGGCGCCACTGGTGGTAATCCTGATCGCGGCCATAGGACGCGCCCTGATGCGAATGATCGTTGCGATCGTCGTAGCGCGAATCGAGCTCGCGGCGGCGTTCGGCCTCCTCGTCGCCGAACCACGAGCGGACCTCGTCGCCGGCGCGGTCGAAGAAGCCGCGATCGTCGTAATCATACCCTTGCGGCTGGCGCCCATAGTCGCGTCCGCCGGTCTCGGCGTGGCGCCCGCCCGCTTCGGTGTAGCGGCGGCCGTGGCTGCCATAGCTGCCGCGATATTCGCCGCCGCCGCCATTGCCGCGGTCGCGCGGATAGCCGCGCCCGCCGAAGTCCCGGCCACCGAACTCGCGGCCTTGCTCGCGGTTGCCGTAGCCATAGTCGCGGTTGCGATCATAGTCGCCGCGATATCCGCCGCGATCACGGTCGAACGCGCCGGCGGCCTGATAGTCGCGCGCGCTGGAATAGGTGTAGTCGCGGCCAGAGCCATAATCGCGGCCCTGGATGTCCGGGTCGGGGCTGTGGTTGTAGTCGTCGCTTCTGTTCTGGGGATAACGGTCGTAACCCATGATGGCGTCCTCCTGAGACGGTCCTGCTGCGACCGGCGGCGGCCTTGGCGCCTGCCTGTCGGTTGCCTGCAAAGAAGGGATGAGCGCGGCGATTGTTCCAACGCAAGCGCAGGTCCGGGCCACGCGCCGACGCAGCACAGGCGCGGCTCACCGCAGCGTTCGGGCAGCGATCCGACGGCGAAAATTTGATCTGGCGGGCGTTGCATCACCGGAAAAGGGCGGCTACAGGCGTGTTCCCGCATCCACGGTGTGGCACGGGGCTGTAGCTCAGATGGGAGAGCGCTGCAATCGCACTGCAGAGGCCAGCGGTTCGATTCCGCTCAGCTCCACCAGCCGCCACGCGGCTGATGACATGGCCGCACGCTGCGGCCGATTTCGGATTTATGGATCAACCGTAGCGTCGTTCATGACTGCGGTTTCTGGACGCATGGCAGCGCGACGTGCGGCGAGTGCGGCATTGTTGGCGAGTGCCTGTTCGTTGCAATGCGCTTCCCACGCGCGTCGCGCGGCCGCGTCGCGACGGCGCAGGTATACGGCATATGCCACGAACGCGATCACGAAGGCCGCGCCGATCGAAATCAGAATTAAAGCCAACCCCAAGCCCTTACATTGCGGTGATACGCGGCACTGGGAAAAAGCGGTTGGTCGCGCCCCCCCGCACGACTCAACTCATCCAAAACGGATGGATACGCTGTAGTGGCTCGCTTGCCAATGGGTCGGGCGGTCAGACGGGCGTTTGTTATGATATATTACAAATTTGTCATCTGGTGGCCTGCGAAATGCCTTCAGCGTGACGGTAGCGCCAAATCCATGTCGGCGAGGGCGTGCCCCAGCAGCGCGCGCATCGTCTCGCGGGCGCGCACCGCGTCCGAGGCCCGGATCGCCAGCAGTACCGCTTCATGATCGGCGATGGGATCGCGCGGCAGGCGCTGTTTGCGGTGCTTGAAGGTGGTGGTCCAGCTCACCGCCGCGCCGACCGAGCCGGCGAGGCTGGCGAGCGCCGCATTGTGCGCGGCGGCGAGGATGGCGTTGTGGAAGCGCTGGTCGGCGGCGCGCCCGGCGGTGGTCGACAGGCCGTGCGTGCGCATCTGTTCGAGCGCCGCCGCGAGCTCGGCGAGGTGCGCGTCGGTCCGGCGCAGCGCGGCGAGTTCGGCGGCGGCGGGTTCGATGATGCCGCGCAGTTCGAACAGGTCGCGGACGAATTCGGGATCTGGCTCGTCGCTGAACATCCAGGCGAGCAGATCGGGATCAAGCAGGTTCCAGCGCGCGCGCGGCGTGACGCGGGTGCCGGCCTTGGGGCGGCTTTCGATCAGCCCTTTGGCGGCGAGGATTCGCACCGCTTCGCGGTAGGCGGTGCGCGAGACGTGGAGCCGCCCGGCGCTTTCGATCTCGCCCTCGAACAACGTGCCGGGCGGGTGGCTTCCGTTGAGGATGGCGATGCCGAGGTCGCGGGCGATCGTCTGGTGGATGCGGAGCGCCGATTTGGGCGCGCCCGGTTCGTTACCCGTGTCTCGATCCAAGCGCGCCTCCCGATCCTCCAGCTTAGTCGTGAAACGCCTCCGTGGCGACGTGGCGGCCGCACAGGAATGCATCGGCGACCAGTTGCAGCGGCGCGAGATCGACGTCGATCTCATTGCGTGCGGCGATATCGACGAAGCGGCGGTACATCGCGGGATATTCCTCCTCGGCCCCGGCCGGCTGCTCGGCATCGCCAAGGAACCAGCGGTTGCCGCCTTCGGCGAGCCGCAGCGTGCCGGCCTCGGTCTCGACCGTGATGTCCCAGCTTTGCGGGCCGGTCTGGCGCCAGTCGAACACGGTGTCGATCGCCGCGCCCGAACCGGTCCGCATCATCAGCGTCGCGCCGATCGGCGCCTGGCAGTTCGACGGCACTTCGAGCGTGGCGTCGAGCAAAGATACCCGGTCGGGCACGATCTCGGTCAGGATCGACAGCGCGTTGATGCCGGGATCGAACACGCCGAACCCGCCCGCTTCCCAGATCCACGGCTGGCCGGGGTGCCAGTGGCGGACATCTTCCTTCCACGAGATCGCGATGCTGCGGATCGTCGTCTGCGCGATCCAGTCGCGCGCGGCGGCGACGGCGGCGGCATAGCGCGAGTGCCAGCTTGCGAACAGGCTGACGCCCTGCGTGCGGGCGAGCGCGATCAGCGCCTCGACTTCGGACACCGTCGCCCCGGGTGGCTTTTCGAGGAAGACGTGCTTGCCCGCCGAAAGCGCCGTCACCGCCGCCTCGAACCGGGCCTGCGGCGGCTGGCACAGGACGATCGCGTTCAGCTCGGGCGACCCCGCCAGCATCGCGGCGAGATCGGTGTAGTTGGCGACGCCATCACCCTTGGCGTTGCGGCTGGCGACCGCGACGAGATCGATCCCGTCGGTCCTGGCGATCGCGGGCAGGTGCTGGTCGCGCGCGATCTTGCCGAGCCCGACCAGCCCGAGCTTCAGTCCGTCGCTCACAGGCTACGGACTTTGGCGATGCCGGTTGCGGTGGCACGCGCGAGCGGGTTGCGCACCGGCAGCAGGAAGGCGTCGGCCTCGACCTCGAACACGTCGCCGACTTCAGTGCGGATGCCGTCCGAGAAGGACAGGGTCGCGGTGCCGAAGAAGTGGACGTGCAGATCGCCGGGGCGGAGGAAGCCGTCGTACTTGAAATGGTGATGTTCGAGATTGGCGAGGCTGTGCGACATGTTCGCCTCTCCCGAGACGAACGGCTTTTCCCACAGCACTTCGCCGTCGCGCACGATCCGGCTGGTGCCGCGCACGTCCTCGGGCAGATCGCCGAGCCGCAGTTCGGGTGCGAGCGCGGCCTGACGCAGCTTGGAATGCGCGAGCCAGAGGTAATTGCCGCGTTCGGTGACGTGATCGGAAAATTCGTTACCGAGCGCGAAGCCGAGCCGGACGGGGGCGCCGTTCGCGTCGATCACGTAGATGCCGGCGATCTCGGGTTCCTCACCGCCATCCTCGGCGAAGGCGGGCATGGTGAGGGGGGCGCCGGGATCGACGAGGATGCCGCCGTCGCCCTTGTAGAACCACTCGGGCTGCGCGCCCACCGCGCCCTCGGCGGGCTTGCCGCCCTCGACGCCCATCAGGAACATCTTCATCGAATCGGTCTGCGAATCCGCGGCGGCCTTGTGCATCTTGTCGCGGCCTTCCGCCGAGCCGAGATGCGTCAGGCCGGTGCCGCTGACGAGCGTGTGCGCGGGATCTTCATGGTCGATGGGCGAGAGCAACCGCACGGCGCCCAAGTCGATCGCGTCGCCGAGCGCGGCTTCGGCGGCGGCGGCGAGGCTGGTGCCCGCCGCGATCGCCTGCCGCGCGAGCGCGAGCGTGGTGGTCGCGCCGACCACACGCCGCGCCGCGCCGCTCTCGTCGAGCGCGGCGACGCCGCGCGTATCGCCTTCGGCGAACTGGACGAGCGAGCGGATCATTTGGCCTGCTCCAGCGCGCCGTTCACGCGGCGGGTGATGCCCCACGGGTTCGCCGCCTGGAGCGGTGCCGGCAGCAGCGCGTCGGGCGTATCCTGGAAGCAGACCGGGCGGAGGAAGCGCGCCATCGCCAGCGTGCCGACCGAGGTGCTGCGACCGTCCGAGGTCGAGGGGAAGGGGCCGCCATGCACCATCGCATGAGTCACTTCCACGCCGGTCGGCCAGCCGTTGAACAGAATGCGGCCGACCTTGGCCTGCAGCGCGGGCAGCAGCTCGGCGGCGGCATCATTGTCGCTCGCTTCGCTCTGGATGGTCGCGGTGAGCTGACCTTCGAGATTGGCGATGACCGCCTTGATCTCCGCAATGTCCTTGCAGCGCACGAGGATCGACGAGGAGCCGAACACTTCATGCGACAGCGCCACGTCGGCTTCGAACTTCGCCGCCTCGGTGGTGAACAGCGCGCCGACCGCCTGGTTGACGCCCTCGCCGACACAGCCGCGCGCGACCGTGGTGACGGCCGCGTGGCTGGCCAGTTCCTCGACGCCGCGCTCGAAGCTGGCGTGGATGCCGGGGGTGAGCATGACGGCGGGCTGCGCCGCGGTCAGCGCCTTGGCAGCGGAGGCGACGAAGGTTTCGAGATCGGGGCCGTCGATCGCGATGACGAGGCCGGGGTTGGTGCAGAACTGGCCGGCGCCCATCGTCAGCGAACCGACGAAAGCGGGGCCGAGCGCTTCGGCGCGCGACGCGAGCGCGCCGGGCAGAAGCACGACCGGGTTGATGCTCGACATTTCGGCATAGACCGGGATCGGCTCGTCGCGCTGGTTGGCGATCTTGACGAGCGCGAGACCACCGCCGCGCGAGCCGGTGAAGCCGACCGCCTTGATGCGCGGATCGGCAACGAGGGCGCCGCCGAGTTCGTTGGTGGTGCCGGGCAGGTACGAGAACACGCCTTCGGGCAGGCCGCACGATGCGACCGCCTGCTGGATCGCGCGGGCGACCAGTTCGCCGGTGCCGGGATGCGCGGGATGGCCCTTGACGACGACCGGGCAGCCCGCCGCGAACGCCGCCGCAGTGTCACCACCGGCGACCGAGAAGGCGAGCGGGAAGTTCGACGCGCCGAACACCGCGACGGGGCCGAGCGCGACGTTGAGGCGACGCAGATCGGCGCGCGGCAGCGGCGCGCGATCGGGCATGGCCGGATCGATCGTCGCGTCGAGCCACAGACCTGCACGGACCTCGGTCGCGAACATGCGGAGCTGGCCGACGGTGCGGCCGGTCTCGCCTTCGAGGCGCGGCTTGGGGAGGGCCGTCTCGGCCATCGCGGTGGCGACGAGATCGTCCTTGATCGCGAGGATGTTGGCGGCGACGGTCTCGATGAAGGTCGCGCGCGCTTCGAGGCTCAGCGTCGAGAAGGTCTGGAAGGCTTCGGCCGCGAGCGTGGTCGCCTTGGCGACGTCGGCGGGGCCGGCGTTGCTGAACGCGACATCGCCGCTTTCGCCGGTCGCGGGGTTGATCGCGTTGAAGGTATCGGCGCTGCGGCTTTCGCTCGCGCCAATCAGAATGGCTCCGTTATACATGATGATGTCTCCGGATGGGGGAATAGGGGATATGGTAGGCGTGTGCGATCGCGTCACCCTCACCCGTCCCACCCGGCTGCGCCGGGCCGGACGGGTGCGGGGAGCGGCGTCACATCAATGGTTGTCGCGCGGCAGGCCCTTGGTCTGGGCGATGCGCTGGTACTTTTCGGCACCTTCGAGGATCGCGCCGGTTTCCATCTGGCCGACCACCGAACGCTGGATCTCCTGCCACGGCGTCTGCGAGGCGGGGTATTTGAAACCGCCTTCCGCCGTCAGCGCGGCGCGGCGCTCCGCCAGTTCCGCGTCGGAGATCAGCACGTTGGCCGAACGCTTGTCGAGATCGATGCGGACGCGGTCGCCGGTGCGGATCAGCGCGAGGCCACCCATCGCCGCCGCCTCGGGCGAGGCGTTGAGGATCGACGGGCTGCCCGACGTGCCCGACTGGCGACCGTCGCCGATGCACGGCAGCGCATGAACGCCCTCGGTGATGAGGTACGACGGCGGACGCATGTTGACCACCTCGGCCGCGCCGGGATAGCCGATCGGGCCGGCGCCGCGCATGAACAGCAACGTCTCAGGCGTGATACCGGTGGCGGGATCGTCGATGCGGTGATGATAATCCTCGGGGCCGTCGAACACCACCGCCGGGCCTTCGAACGCCTCGGGGTCTTCGGGGTTCGAGAGGTAGCGGTCGCGGAACTCGGGCGAGATCACGCTGGTCTTCATGATCGCCGAATCGAACAGATTGCCGCGCAACACGATGAAGCCGGCTTCCTCGACGAGCGGCTGCTCGAACGGGCGGATCACCTTCTCGTCCTCAATGATCGCGTCGCGGCAATTGTCGCCCATCGTCTTGCCGTTGACGGTGAGCGCGCCCTCGTGGATCAACCCCTGGCCGATGAGCTGCGCGGTGACGGCGGGCACGCCGCCGGCACGGTAGAAATCCTCGCCGAGATATTCGCCGGCAGGCTGGAGGTTGACCAGCAGCGGCACCTTGTGGCCCTTCTCCTGCCAGGTATCGATCGGCAGCTCGACGCCGACGTGGCGCGCGATCGCCGACAGATGGATCGGCGCGTTGGTCGATCCGCCGATCGCCGAATTGACGACGATGGCGTTCTCGAACGCATCGCGCGTGAGGATGTCGGAGGGCTTGAGATCCTCGGCGACCATCTCGACGATGCGCCGGCCGGTGCGATAGGCGACTTCCTGACGGTCACGATAGGGCGCGGGGATCGCCGCCGAGCCGGGCAGCGACATGCCGAGCGCTTCGGTGAGCGAGTTCATCGTCGTCGCGGTGCCCATCGTGTTGCAATAGCCGGTCGACGGCGCTGACGAGGCGACGAGGCGGATGAACTCGGCATTGTCGATCTCGCCGGCGGCGAGCATCTGCCGCGCCTTCCAAACGATCGTGCCCGAGCCGGTGCGCTCGCCCTTGTGCCAGCCGTTGAGCATCGGCCCGACCGACAGAGCGATCGCCGGGATGTTCACGGTCGCCGCCGCCATCAGGCAGGCAGGCGTGGTCTTGTCGCAGCCGATCGTCAGCACCACGCCGTCGAGCGGATAGCCGTAGAGCAGCTCGACGAGGCCGAGATAGGAGAGGTTGCGGTCGAGGCCCGCCGTCGGGCGCTTGCCGGTTTCCTGGATCGGATGGACCGGGAATTCGATGGCGATGCCGCCCATCTCGCGGATGCCCTCGCGAACGCGCTCGGCGAGGACGAGGTGATGGCGGTTGCAGGGCGAGAGGTCGGACCCGGTCTGGGCGATGCCGATGATCGGCCGGCCCGACTGCAGTTCTTCCAGGCTCAGCCCGAAATTGAGATAGCGCTCGAGATAGAGCGCGGTCATGTCGATATTGTCCGGGTTGTCGAACCAGGCGCGGCTGCGGAGTTTGGGGGGCGTGTGGCTCATAGCGGTTCCCGTAGCGTAAGGTGCCGATCGCATTGACGGCTCCAGCCGCGAGATATACTCATACAATTACAGAATCAATCAGCACGTGAGGGTGTGTGGCAGGTCCAATCTTGAATTCGGGAGGCGGCGCTGTGGCGCCCGCCTCGAACGGCGGACGGTCCTACGGGCCGGCGCTGACGTTGCTCGCCACATTGTTTTTCATGTGGGGGTTCATCACCGTCATCAACAACACGCTGCTGCCGCATCTGCGCAGCGTGTTCGACCTGAGCTACACGCAGACGACGCTGATCGAGTCGGTGTGGTTCATCGCCTATTTCTTCGCGTCGATCCCGTCGGCCAAGCTGATCGAGCGGATCGGCTATCAGAAGTCGCTCGTCACCGGGCTCGGCATCATGGCGGCGGGTGCGCTCGGCATGATCCTCGCGGCATCGATCCCGTCCTATGGCGTGACGCTCGTCATGCTGTTCGTGATCGCGAGCGGCATCACATTACTTCAGGTCGCGGCCAACCCTTACGTCGCGGTGATCGGCTCGCCCGAAACCGCGTCGTCGCGGCTCAATCTGGTGCAGGCGATGAACTCGGCCGGCACGATGCTCGCGCCGGCGTTCGGCGCGTATCTGATCCTCGGCCGTTCGGTCGGCGGCACCGCCAAGGCGGGCCGCATCCTCACCCCGGCGGAGCGTCTCGCCGACGCGCATTCGGTGGTGCTGCCCTATCTGCTCGTCGCGATCGTGCTGGTCGTGCTCGCGGTGGTGATCGCGCGCTTCCCGCTGCCGGTGATCGGCCAGAATGCCACCAGCCGAGTCGCCAAGGACGAGCGCAAGAGCCTGTCGCTGTGGAAGCACCGCGCGCTGGTGCTCGGCATCCCGACGATGGTCGCCTATCTGCTCGCCGAAATCGGCGTGGCGAACCTGTTCGTCAATTTCGTCAGCCAGCCCGATATCGCCGACCTGACGCATGAGCAGGCCGGGCAATATCTGACGCTGCTCTGGGGCGGCATGATGGTCGGCCGCTTTGCCGGCTCGGCGATCATGCAGAAGTTCCGTGCCGAGGACGTGCTCGCGGTGTTCGCGGGCGGCGCGTTGCTGGTGATGCTCGCGGTGCTGAGCACCACTGGCCATGCCGCGATGTGGGCGCTCATCCTGGTCGGTCTGTTCCACTCGATCATGTTCCCGACGATCTTCACGCTGGCGATCCGTGGCCTGGGCCCGCTGACCGAAGAGGGTTCGGGGCTGATGATCATGGCGATCGCAGGCGGTGCCTTGGTGTTCGTGCAGGGGCTGCTGGCCGATCGGTATGGCTTGCAGGCGTCGTTCGCGCTGACCGCCGCGTGTGAGGTCGTGGTGCTGCTCTATGCTTTGTGGGGCTGCCGGGTGGCGGACGAGGAGGCGAAATGAGCGATATGATCGAACCCCGTCTCGTCTGGGCGGTCGAAGCGACTTTGGGCGAGGGGCCGGCGTGGATCGGACGCGAAAGCGCCTTGTGGTTCGTCGACATCAAGGGCGGCAAGGTCCATCGCTACGATCCGGCGAACGACGATCGGCAGTCGTTCGAGGTCGGCGGGATGCCGAGTTTCATCGTTCCGGCCGAGGGCGGCAAGCTGTTGGTCGGCTCGGTCGATGGGCTGTATCTGCTCGAAGACGGCAAGCTCACTGGCCCGGTCGCCAGGATCGACATGCCCGCGCACAACCGCACCAACGATGCGACCGTCGATTCGTCGGGGCGGCTGTGGCTCGGCACGATGGACAATGAGGAAGAGGCCAATACCGGCGCGATCCATCTGTTCGACGTGACCGATCTGCGTGCGGTCGGCGGCGAGTGCGTCATCACCAACGGCCCGGCGGTGAGCGGCGACGGCAACACGATCTACCACGTCGATACGCTCGGGCGGACGATCTATCGCTGCGACATTTCGGCGGGCACCAGCCTCGCGCATGGCGACGTGTTCGTGAAGATCGCCGAGGCGGATGGCCATCCCGATGGCGTGACGGTCGATTCGGAAGGCTGCGTGTGGGTCGGCTTGTGGGGCGGCTGGCAGGCGCGGCGCTATGCGCCCGACGGTACGCTGATCGCGACGGTGGCGATGCCGTGCGCCAATGTCACCAAGGTGACGTTCGGCGGGCCGGACCTGCGGACCGGCTATGTCACCACGGCGCGTAAGGGTCTGTCGGAGGCCGAGCTGAACGGCCAGCCGCTCGCCGGCGGGCTGTTCGCGTTCGACGCGCCCGCGCCGGGCGTGGCGCTGCCCGAGGTGAAGCTGAGCGCGTGAGCGGGTACACCGTCCTCGGCGACTGGGGCACGACTCGGCTGCGGCTGTTCCGTGTCGAGAAAGGCGTCGTGACCGATCGCACCTTCGGCGACGGGATCGGTACGCCCGGCATCGTGCCCGAGGCGGTGCTGCGTGGCGCGCTTGGCGGCTGGTTGGCGGCGGGCGCGCCCGAGTCGATCCGGCTGTGCGGGATGGTCGGCGCACGCGACGGCTGGCGCGAGGTGCCCTATGCCGAATGTCCGGCGACGCGCGACGCGTGGCTCGCGGCGGCGACCGATCTGACGCTCGATGGCGTGCCGGTGGCGATCATGGCCGGGCTGGCCTGCGCCGATGCGGATGGCGTGCCCGACGTAATGCGCGGCGAGGAGACCCAGCTTTACGGCGCGCTCGCGCTGTCGCCAGACCTGGCGGCGGGGCGGCACATCGTTATCCTGCCGGGAACGCACAGCAAATGGGCGGTGATCGAGGACGGTGCGATTACGGCTTTCCGCACCATCCTGACCGGCGAGCTGTTCGCGCTGCTGCGCCAGCATTCGACGCTCGCGCGCGGGCTGGCGGCGGGCGATGCCGGCGCCGAGGCGGAGGGTTTCGCGGCGGGGCTGGCGCGCGCGGAGACCGGCGTGCTCAGCGCGCTGTTCGGCGCGCGGGCGATGCAATTGCGTGCCGGCAAGACGCCCGACTGGGCGCTCGGCTATCTGTCCGGGCTGGTGATCGGCGGCGAGATCGTCGAGATGCGTGGCACGCTTGGCGGTGCGGAGGGTGTGACGATCATCGGCGACCCGCGCCTCGCCGAGCGGTATGCGCAAGCGTTCGCGCGGCAAGGCGTCGTGGTGCGGCGGCTCGATGGCGATGCCTGTGTGCTCGCCGGATTATCCTAGGAGGTTCTGATGACGCTCGACCAACTGCTGGCTGAGGGCGTGCCCCCGGTCGCCGCGATCCTGCGTGGGCTTCGCCCCGACGAGGCGATCGACGTGGCGGCGGCGCTGATCGACAACGGCATCCGCATCCTCGAAGTGCCGTTCAACTCGCCCGAGCCGACCAAGAGCATCGCCGCGATCACGCAAGCGTTCGGCGACCGCGCGCTGATCGGCGGCGGCACCGTGCTGAACGTCGAGGCGGTCGAGGCTTTGGTGGAAGCCGGCGGGCGGCTGATGGTGACGCCCAACACCAATCCGGCGGTGATCGCGCGCGCGGTGGCGTTGGGCCTGGAGGTGCTGCCCGGCTTCATGACGCCGAGCGAGGCGTTCCAGGCGATCGCGGCGGGTGCGCGGCGGCTCAAGCTGTTCCCGGGTGCGAGCCTCGGCCCGGCCTATCTCAAGGCGGTGCGCGAGGTGCTGCCGCGCGATGTCGCGGTGTGGGCGGTCGGCGGCACCAATGCCGAAACGTTCAAGGACTGGCTGGCGGGCGGCGCCGAAGGCATCGGCGTGGGCGGCGCGCTGTTCAAGCCGGGCGACAGTGCGGCGGTGGTCGGCGAACGCGCAGCCGCGCTGACGGCAGCGTGGAAGGCGGCGACGGCGGGGTAGCTGCGCGGTTGCGTCGCGCGCTGGATATGAGAGAATGCCGCAATGCACGTCGTCACCGTCTCTGAATTTAACGCCACCTTCGAGGTTGTTTTGGACCGTGTCGTTGACGACGGGGCGCCGATCGGGGTCGTCCGGCCTGAGGGGCAGCGGGTATTGCTCGTCCCGGGCGGCATGTGGGACGCCGTACAACGAACTTTGTCTGACCTGTCCTTGAGTGCTGACGAAGGTTAACTCTGAGACCGTAACCCGTTCGGAACGACCGCCGATTGTCAAAATTAGCGCAAAATCGTATAAGCGCGGCATGGCGCAGATGAACATCTCGATCCCCGACAAGCTCAAGAGCTGGGCGGAGCGGCGCGTCGCCGAGGGCGATTACAGCAGTACCAGCGATTATGTGCGCGATCTGGTGCGGCGCGATCAGGCGGCGATCGAGCAGCTTGCGCGGTTGCGCGCGGCGATCGACGAGGGGATCGCGTCAGGGGTTAGCGATCGCGATCCCTTTGCGTATCTCGACGAGCTCAGAGCCGCACTGACCCCGGTTCGCGGGAGCGCGGATGCGGCTTGAGCTGAGTCGCAAAGCGAAAGCGGACCTCGACGATATTCGCGATTACAGCGTGCAACGCTTCGGTGAAGCGCGCGCGATTCTCTACCTCGACCCGATCGAGCAGGCGTTTCGACGCATTCTACAATTCCCTGAGAGCGGCGCATCCCGATCCGACCTCTCGACCGAATTGCGCAGCATCTCGGTCGGTCGTCACCGCCTCTATTACCGGGTATATGCGGAGCGCGTACGAATCGTGCGTATTCTCCATCATGCGATGGAGATCGAGCGGCACCTTTAGGGTGTTCCGGTGCCGCCCGAATTCCAATTATTCCGGTCGGTCAATCATGCTCCCGCCCGCCCGCGCCCATGTACAGTTCGCTGCCGGTTTCCTTGAAGACCTTGCTCATCTCGGCCATGCCCGCCTCGGCATCTTCCGCCGCGACGAAGCTTTCCACCGGCGCGTTCTGCTTGGCGGCGAAGTCCCGCACTTCCTGCGTGATCTTCATCGAGCAGAATTTGGGGCCGCACATCGAGCAAAAATGCGCGCTCTTGGCGCCTTCCGCGGGCAATGTCTGGTCGTGGAACTGCTCCGCGGTGTCGGGGTCGAGCGACAGGTTGAACTGGTCGCGCCAGCGGAAATCGAAGCGCGCGCGGCTCAGCGCGTCGTCGCGGAGCTTCGCGGCGGGGTGGCCCTTGGCGAGATCGGCGGCGTGCGCGGCGAGCTTGTAGGTCACCACGCCGACCTTGACGTCGTCGCGGTCGGGCAGGCCGAGATGCTCCTTGGGCGTGACGTAGCAGAGCATCGCGGTGCCGAACCAGCCGATCATCGCGGCACCGATGCCGCTGGTGATGTGATCGTAGCCCGGCGCGATGTCGGTAACGAGCGGCCCGAGCGTGTAGAACGGCGCCTCGCCGCAGGCGGCGAGCTGCTTGTCCATATTCTCCTTGATCTTGTGCATCGGCACATGGCCGGGGCCTTCGATCATCACCTGAACGTCCTGTTCCCACGCGCGCTTGGTGAGTTCGCCGAGCGTGTAGAGTTCGGCGAACTGCGCTTCGTCATTGGCGTCCGCGTTCGAGCCGGGGCGCAGGCCGTCGCCGAGCGAATAGGCGATGTCATATGCCTTCATGATCTCGGTGATCTCGTCGAACCGCTCGTAGAGGAAGCTTTCCTTATGATGCGCGAGGCACCATTTCGCCATGATCGAGCCGCCGCGCGAGACGATGCCGGTGACGCGCTTGGCGGTCATCGGGATGTAGGGCAGGCGCACGCCGGCGTGGATGGTGAAATAATCGACGCCCTGCTCGGCCTGCTCGATCAGCGTGTCGCGGAACACCTCCCACGTCAGATCCTCGGCGACGCCGCCGACCTTCTCCAGCGCCTGATAGATCGGCACGGTGCCGATCGGCACGGGCGAGTTGCGGATGATCCATTCGCGCGTGTCGTGGATGTTGCGGCCGGTGGAGAGGTCCATCACCGTGTCTGCGCCCCAGCGGATCGACCAGACCATCTTGTCGACTTCGCTCGCCACGTTGGAGGCGACCGCCGAGTTGCCGATGTTGGCGTTGATCTTGACGAGGAAGTTGCGCCCGATCGCCATCGGTTCGCTCTCGGGGTGGTTGATGTTCGACGGGATGATCGCGCGGCCGCGCGCGACCTCGTCGCGGACGAATTCGGGGGTCACGTAATCGGGGATCGAGGCACCCCAATCCTGCCCGTCGCGGACGAGCTTTTCCTTGAGCTCGGCGCGGCCGAGATTCTCGCGAATTGCGACATATTCCATTTCGGGGGTGATGATGCCGCGCCGCGCATAATGCATCTGGCTGACGTTCGCGCCGGCCTTGGCGCGGAGCGGGCGCTTCACGACGTTGGGATATTGTGGCACGCCGGCCGAGCGGTCGGGGCCGGAAAGGCCGTTATCCTCGGGCTTGATCTGGCGGGCGTCATAGCTCTCGACATCGCCGCGCGCCTCGATCCAGCCGCGGCGGAGTTCGGGCAGGCCGGCGTTGATGTCGATCAGCGCCTGCGGATCGGTGTAGGGGCCGGAGGTGTCGTAGACGCGCAAGGGCGCCTCGCCCGAGCCGGGTTCGAGGTGGATCTCGCGCATCGCGACCCCCGCGCCGGGAATGTTGGGCGAGGATACGTGGATCTTGCGTGACCCGCGAATGGGGCCGGTGGTGACGCCGATTTCGGTGCGGGTGGGAAGGTCGGCCATCTCGTCGTCTCCTCAAATGGGAGAAAACGGACTTTCCGATGAGAAAAAGGCCGTTCCCTCCCTACGCCGGTAAGCCCATCAAGGGGCCGGATCAGGTTCTACGGGT
Organism: Sphingomonas panacis; assembly: GCF_001717955.1. Taxonomy (NCBI): domain Bacteria; kingdom Pseudomonadati; phylum Pseudomonadota; class Alphaproteobacteria; order Sphingomonadales; family Sphingomonadaceae; genus Sphingomonas; species Sphingomonas panacis. Next base: position 267,119 of record NZ_CP014168.1, on the reverse strand, counting down.
CGGGCGGATTTGCACCGCCCCTCTCAGCCTGATGGCTCCCCGGGGAATGACGCGAGCGTAGCGGCTTTGCGGCGGGTTGGAAAGACCCGCCGCGTCACCGCAGGTTTCAGGCGTTGCTTGCCGCGCTGGTCTTGATGTTGCCGTTGGCGCCATTGGGGAGGAACCCGCCCGACGTCACCGCCGCGCTGTTCTGATAGGCGACGTTGAGCACCTGGCCGGCGGTGCGCGTGTAGACGCGGCCCTGCGCGTCGGCCGGTACGATGTTGGCCGTGGTCCCGGTGCCGGTGATGCCCTGATCGATATCGACCGAGCCATCGAAAACGTCGCGTGCGTTGCTGAACTGGCCGACGGCGGTGCCCTGACCCATCGTGTAGAGCGTCGTGCGGATCAGCGCGGCGTGATAGGCCTGCGTGGTGAGCAGCCCGGCGACGGCATCGAGCGTGAGCGTGCTCGACAACAGTGTCGCGACGCCCTTGTATGCCGTTACCGCGACATCCTTGAAGATGAACGCGGCGAGCAGGAAGTTGAGGTCGCTCGCATATGGATCGAATGTCGCGCCCGAGGCGACATAGCCAGCGGCCCGCGCGAAAGTGCTGAACGCGCCGCTCGCGCCGCCGTCGATGTTGAGCGACGGCATCGCCACGGCCGACCCGCCGAGCGCGGAGCGCAGAAAGGCAAGGTGCGCGAGATCGTCGGCGGCGATCTCTCGCGCATATTGCGCGATGATCGGATTGGCGAAGCTCACCGCGCGGCCGCCCGTCACGGTACCTTGTTGCCCGGTTCCGGTGAGCAGCGCAGCGCCGCCGCCGGGATGCGCCGGGGTGTCGGCGATCGCCGAGATATTGGCGCCAGTGGTCGCGAAAGCGAAGAACTGCGCCTGCAGATAGGCGAAGTTGAGCGCGAGGTTGAGCGCGTCGGCATTGATGATCGCGCTGGTGTCGGTCGAGGTCGGGGTCGGAGTGGGGGTGGGCGTACCGCCCGAATTGTCACTGCCGCCGCCGCAGGCGCTGAGCAGCGCCAGACCGCTGGCTGCAACGGTCATCTGGCCAGTGGTGCGCAGGAAGTTCCGACGCGCTAGGCGGCGGGGGTCTTCGGCGGTGCTCGGCGAAGGCGAAAGAAGGTCGGTCGCGGTATCGGTCACGGGAGAGTCTCCGGGCGGAATGCGTAAGCGTGCGGCGAGGTTTAGTTCGCGGCGCTGGCGACGGTCGTGCCGTTGACGCCGGCGGGGAAGAAGCCCCCGGACGAGGTCGACAGGCTGTTGAGATAGACGATGTTGAGCACCGAGGTGGCCGCGCGGCCGTAGGCGATGCCGTCCGGACCCGCCGGGGTGATGTTCGAAACCAGATTGCTGTTCGCGTCGGTAGTCGGCGAAATGCCCTGATCGTCGTCGCTGCTGCCGTCGAGCGCGTCGCGCACGTTGGAGATCGCATCGGCATTGGCGCGCAGCGTCGAGCCGCTGGCGGCGCCCTTGGCGTAGAGCAACGTGCGGATCGTGCCGGCGCGGTACGCCGCCGCGCCGAGCAGGCCGACGATCGATTCGCGGTTTGTCGCATTCGTGGCACTTGTGAGGAGGCCGCGATAGGTGGTGGCGACGACATCTTCGAGCAGGAACGCGGCGAGCAGGAAGTTGCTGTCGTTCGCGTAGACATCGAACCCGGTGCCCGAGGCGACGAGGCCGGCGGCGCGCATCGCGGTGCTGAACGCGGCTGTCGCGGTGACGTCGAGGTCGATCTTGGGCTGGGCGATCACGTCGGCGCCGGCGGTGGTGCGCAGGAAGGCGACTCGCGCGGCGGCTTCTTGCGCGAACTCGCTGGCGATCTGCGCGACGACGGGATCGGTGAAGGTCGCCTGGCGGCCGCCGGTGACCGCCCCGGCGGTGCCCGCGCCGGTCAGTTGCGCGGCGGGAAGGCCGGCGCCGTTGGCGGCGAGGCCGTAGAACTGCCCGAGCAGATATTCGAAATTGAGCGCGAAATTGACCAGCGACGAATCGGCGACGGTATCTGCGCGCGCGATCGAGGTGATGGTGAGGGCGGCAGCCCCCGTAGCGGTGATCGCGGCGGCGCCGAGCGCGGTACGGAAAAATTCACGGCGCTCGTTACGCGTATCGAGGGAGTCCTCGTGCAGGGCAGTCATCATCGTCCTTCCGGCATGTCACCTTGAGCCAGGGTGCGTACCCCGCCCGGAACCGGATACGCCACGGCCGTTCGCGCCCTCATGGGGCGGGAACGGCCGGAGTCGCAGAGGCACGCACACATGCGCCCCGTAGAGACGGTTTAGAAGGTGTACGCAACCCCGAGCGCGCCGATCCACTGGTTGGGCTTGCCCTGCAGCCGCACGATCGGGCTGTACGAATAATCGCCGAGCAGCCGCGAATAGGCGCCGCCGGCGATCAGCTTGAAGCCCTGAAGCAGGTCTCCGGTCAGCGCATAGGTGACATAGCCGCCGACCTGATAGTTCTTCCAGCCGCCCTTGGCGTTGTAGACTGGCAGACCGCTCGACAGGCTCTGCTGCGGCGAGATGCTGTAATAGGTCTGCGCGTAGCCGCTGCCGACACGGTTGGCGGAGGCGTTGATGCCGACTGCCGCCTTGCGGCTGAGCGGGGTGATATAGTTGATCTGCGGCTGCCAGATCTCGCTGTCATGCGCGTTGTTGACGTCGTGACGATAGCTGAGCGAGAGCGAGAGCTTGTCGTATGGGCTGGTGATGATCCCGGTCTTGCCGATGCCGACATAGCCGCCGAGTTCGATCGCGGTGCCGACCTTGCCGAGCCGGCGGATCGCGCGATCGTCGATGTCCTTGAGCGTGGTGCGATCGAAATTGAGCACGACCATCGGCCCGAGCTGGAAATCGATCTTGTCGCCGGGGTTGTTGGGGATGAGATCGACGCTGGCGCGGTTGCCGATGAGGGTGAAGGCGAAGCCCTTGATCTGGCCGATCGCGAGCGGGGCCGGAACGAAGCGGTTGCTGTCCGAGCCTTCATAATCGGGCACATAGGCGGCAGCGATGCCGACGGTCACGTTGTCGCCGCCGAACTTGGCGGCGAGATCGGCATTGTCCTGCCCGGCGGGCGCGGCGCTCTGCGCAAGCGCCGGCGCGGCGCAAAGGACGGCGGCGAAGGGAAGAACGGCGGCTAGGCCGCTGCGGATGAGAGTCTGCACGTGCAACTTCCTGTCATATCGGGGGGGTGGCAAATTACGGGGGCGTAACGCCGCGCCCTGTCGTTGGCTCCACGCCATTCGGCGCGGCGTGTTTTTTGCTGCGGGTGCGTTGCCAAAGTACAACGATCGGTATCTTCGTACAGGCTGAAGCGGACCGGCATTACCCCCGCCGCATGCGCTTGCGCAGCATTGCCGGCGCGAACCGCGCGGCGAACGCCATGATGTGCGCGGTTCGCCCGACATAGGTGTGGACGCGCGTGCCGTGGACGGCGGCCCAAGCTGCCCGCGCGACCGCTTCGACCGACGTGAGTTCGAGTCCCGCGGCGCGGACCGTCTCGCGGATGGTGCGGTTGCTGCCATCGATCGCGCCGTCGAGCAGCGGGGTTTCGACGAAGGCGGGGACGATCGCGCGGACCCGGATGCCGTCGCGCGCCCATTCGGCATCGAGCGCCTCGGTCAACCCGCGTACCGCGAATTTGGTCGCCGAATAGGTGGCGAGTCCGGCGCTGCCGTAGATCGCCGAAGCGGAGGCGGTGTTGAGCAGGCATGCGCCGGGCGTGCGGGCGAGATAGGCGTAGCCGATCCTTGCGCCGTTGAGCACGCCGGTGAGATTGATCGCGATCGTGCGGTCGATCGCATCGAAGCTGGTCGCGGTGAGGGGGCCGCCGGTGGCGATGCCGGCGTTGTTGAACAGCACGTCGAGCTGGCCGGCGGACGGCGCGGTGAAGGTGTCGAGTGCGGCGGCCCAGCCGGCACGGTCGCGCACGTCCATGACATGGGTCTCGGCCATGCCGGACGGTAGCAGCGCGCGCGTCGCGGCGAGGCCGCCTTCGTCGATGTCGGCCAGCCCGATCCGCCAGCCGCGCCCGGCGAACAGGATCGCGGTCGCGCGGCCGATGCCGGAGCCGCCGCCGGTGATGAAGATCGATTTGGCCATGATGTCTCCATATCGAGGTTACGGCGGCAGTGAAAATAGCCGTTCCCCCCCGCGAAAGCGGGGGGCCAGAGCCACGGGCGATACCGCTTGCGGCGCTGGACCCCCGCTTTCGCGGGGGAACTAGGTGTTTGACGTTGCCGGGCGGCTCCCGCACAATCCGCCGGATGCCAGTGTCCCGCGTTTCCGGCCCATCGGTGGCGTTCGATCGCGTTTCGAAGCGCTATCCGGGCGGCGCTGTCGCGGTCGATGATGTCTCGGTCGAGATCGCCGGCGGCAGCTTCGTCGCGCTGGTCGGGGCGTCGGGATCGGGCAAGTCGACCCTGCTCAAGATGGTCAACCGGCTGATCGTGCCGAGCGCGGGCGGTATCCGCATTGGCGACGCGGACGTCGCGGCGGGGGACGCGCATCTGTTGCGGCGGCGGATCGGCTACGTGTTCCAGAATATCGGCCTGTTCCCGCATCTGAACGTGGGCGAGAATATCGCGATCGGGCTGCGGCTGACCGGCGGCAAGGATCGCGCCGGGCGCGCGGCGGACCTGCTCGATCTGGTCGATCTGCCGCGCGATTTCGCCAGCCGTATGCCCGATGCGCTCTCGGGCGGGCAGCGCCAGCGCGTCGGCGTTGCGCGCGCGCTCGCGCTCGAACCGGGGCTAATGCTGATGGACGAGCCGTTCGGTGCGCTCGATCCGGTGACGCGCGACCAACTCGGCACCGCGATTCGCGCGCTGCACGACCGGCTCGGCCTCACCACGATCATGGTGACTCACGATATGGCCGAGGCGCTGATCCTCGCCGATCGCGTGCTGGTGATGGCGGGCGGGAGGATCGTCGCCGACGCCACACCGCAGGCGCTGCTCAAGGGTGAGGGCGGGGCGGAGGCCGACGCGCTGGTCGCGGTGCCGCGCGAACAGGCGCGGCGGTTGCGCGAGATTGGCGGCGGGGCATGAGCGCCTTCCTCGATGCGATGCAGCGCGTGCCGCCGTTGCTGGCGCAGCATCTGGTGCTGGCGTTCTCGGCGTTGCTGCTGGGAATCGTCATCAGCCTGCCGCTGGCGATCCTTTCGGCGCGGCGGCCGGGGGTGGCGCGCTTCGCGCTCGGGTTCGCGAGCCTGATCCAGACGATCCCGACGCTGGCGCTGCTCGCGTTGTTCTATCCGCTGCTGCTGTCGCTGTCGGCCTTGGTCGGCGGCGGGATTCCCGCGCTGGGCTTCCTGCCCTCGCTGCTCGCGCTGACGCTGTACGGACTGTTGCCGATCCTGCGCAACGCCGTGACTGGCCTGCTCGGGATCGATCCGGCGGTGATCGAGGCGGCGGACGGGGTGGGGATGACCGCGTGGCAGAAGCTGCGGCTGGTCGAGGCGCCTTTGGTCGCGCCGGTGGTGATGGCGGGCATCCGCACCGCCGCGGTGTGGACGATCGGCGCGGCGACGCTCTCCACCACGGTCGGGCAGGCGAGCCTTGGCGACATGATCTTCGCTGGCCTCCAGACTCAGAACTGGGCGCTGGTGCTGGCCGGGTGCTTCAGCGCGGCGGCGCTGGCGCTGGCGGTGGATGCGCTGCTCGGGGTGGTCGAGCGTGGCATCGCCCGGCGGCGGCGCGGCGCGGTGTGGGGTGCGCTCGCGGCGTTGGCGATCGGCGCGGGAGTGGCGCTCGCGCCGATGTGGCCGAGCGGGGAGACTCGCGTCGTGATCGGCGCGAAGGGGTTCTCCGAGCAATATATCCTCGCGCGCGTGATTGGGCATCGGCTGGAGGCGGCCGGCTACCGTGTCGCCTATCGCGAGGGGCTGGGGTCGGGGATCGCGCTCGGCGCGCTCTCGGGCGGGGATATCGACGTCTATGTCGATTATACCGGCACGATCTGGGCGGATACGATGAAGCGCACCGACGTGCCGCCGCGCGCCGCGATCTTCGCAGGGGTGCGCGACTGGGCGGCAAGCACGCGCGGCGTGACGGTGCTCGGCGGGCTCGGGTTCGAGAACGCCTATGCGTTCGCGATGCGCGGGGATGATGCCGCGCGGCGCGGGGTGAAGACGATCGCCGATCTCGTCCCGATCGCGCCGAAGCTGCGGCTGGCGACCGACATCGAGTTTCTCGACCGGCCCGAATGGGCGGCGGTGAAGCGGGCCTATGGCTTGGAGTTCGGATCGGCGCACCCGTATCAGCCGACTTTCATGTACCGCGCGCTGGAAAGCGGCGCCGCCGATGTGATCCCGGCGTTTTCGTCGGACGGGCGGATCGCGGCGGACAAATTGACGGTATTGGGCGATCCCAAGGGGGCGATCCCGGGCTATGACGCGATCCTGCTGCTGTCGCCCAAACATGCGAAGGACGTGCGGTTTCAGGCGGTGCTGAAGCCGCTGATCGGTCGGATTTCGGTCGAGACGATGCGCGAGGCGAATTATCTGGTCGATCGCGATGCCGACAAGAAATCGCCCGAGCAGGCGGCGCGGTGGCTTGAGAAACGGGTGGGACTCTAACCGTTCCCTCGCGAAATAGCTGTTCCCCCGCGAAAGCGGGGGTCCAGAGCCGCAGGCGCGGCGCTTGTGGCTCTGGACCCCCGCTTTCGCGGGGGAACGGCTATTCCGTCGCCCCGGCGCAGGCCGGGGCCGGTGTGTAATTTGGCGAGCCGACCGCACACGACTCAGCGGCCCCGGCCTGCGCCGGGGCGACGTTATCGGCGAACCGCCGTCAGGAAATAGTCTAGGCTCAGGTCGTCGGAGAGGACGAAGCCCTTGGCGGGGGAGAAGCTCAGCCCGCGCCGGTCGATCACGCGCATGCCGGCGTCGGCGAGCAGCGCTTCGAGCGCGTCGGGCTTGAGGAACTTGTCCCAGTCGTGCGTGCCCTTGGGGATTCGCCCCGAGCCTTCGCCGAGCGTGATCATCGCGATCCGCGAGGCGAGCGTGCGGTTGGGGGTGGAGAGGACCATCAGCCCGCCTTCCGCCAGCGCCCCCGTGAGGCCGGTGATGAACGCGGCGGGATCGGTGACGTGTTCGATCACCTCCATGCTGGTGACGAGATCGAAGCGCTCGCCGCCGAGGTCTTCGACGCTGCCGGCGCGATAGTCGATCGTGAGGCCCGACAGCGCGGCATGGGCGCGCGCGACGCCGATATTCTCGGGCGCGGCGTCGAGCCCGGTCACATCCGCGCCGAGCCGGGCGAGCGGCTCGCACAACAGACCGGCGCCGCAGCCGACATCGAGCGCGCGCTTGCCGGCGAGCGGGGTGAAGCCAGCGGGATCGATATCCCAATGCGCGTCGATCTGTTCGCGCAGATAGCGCAGGCGTGGCGGGTTGAGCCGGTGCAGCATCGCCGAGCTGCCCTTCGGGTTCCACCAGTCGGCGGCGAGCGTGCCGAAATGCGCCGCTTCCTGCGGGTCGATCGTGGTGGTGGTCATCGCGCCGTCTTTCCGTCCGGGGTGTCGCGCCCGGCATTATTGTAATTATGACACCCTAGCTGGGCTTTCCGTGCTGGAAAGTTAGCTTGGCTTGCCATCGTGATGCGCGGTTCCTATCAGGACGCCCCTTCCAACCCAAGGATTTTGCGACACCCCAATGGCGCGCATCGTGATGAAATTCGGCGGCACCTCGATGGCCGGGATGGAACGCATCCGGAGCGTGGCGGCGCGGGTCAAACGCGAGGTCGCGGCGGGCAACCAGGTCGCAGTGGTGGTCTCGGCGATGGCGGGCGAAACCGACCGGCTGGTCGGCTTCTGCCGCGAAGCCTCGTCGCTGTACGACCCTAAGGAATATGACGTCGTCGTCTCGGCAGGCGAGCAGGTGACGAGCGGGCTGCTCGCGATCGCGCTTCAGGCGGCGGGGGTGCCGGCGCGGAGCTGGCTCGGCTGGCAATTGCCGATCCACACCTCGGACGCGCACGCATCGGCGCGGATCGGCGCGATCGACACCGAGGCGCTCGACGCAAGTCTGGCGCGCGGCGAGGTCGCGGTGATTCCCGGTTTCCAGGGCGTGACCGACGACCAGCGCATCACCACGCTCGGGCGCGGCGGATCGGACACGTCGGCGGTCGCCGTGGCGGCGGCGATGAAGGCGGATCGCTGCGATATCTATACGGACGTGGACGGGGTCTACACCACCGATCCGCGCATCGTACCGCGCGCGCGGAAGTTGAAGCGTGTGACCTATGAGGAAATGCTCGAACTCGCCAGCGTCGGCGCCAAGGTGTTGCAGACGCGCTCGGTGGGTCTGGCGATGAAGGAACAGGTCCGCGTGCAGGTGCTGTCGTCGTTCACCGGCGAAGACGCACCGATGGCCGATACACTGCCCGGCACGATGATCGTCGGGGAAGAGGAGATAGACGACGTGGAACGCCAGCTCATCACCGGCATCGCGCACGACAAGAACGAAGCCAAGATCACGCTGACGGCGGTGCCCGACACCCCCGGCGCGGTCGCGGCGATCTTCGAGCCGCTCGCGGGTGCCAACATCAACGTCGACATGATCATCCAGAACATCGCGCATAACGCGGGGTCCACCGACGTGACCTTCACCGTGCCGCAGGCCGATCTGGCGCGCTCGATCGAGGCGCTCAACCAGGCGCGCGGCAAGATCGGCTTCGCCGAGCTGGTGCATGACACGCGCGTCGCCAAGATCTCGGTGGTGGGCGTGGGGATGCGCAGCCACGCCGGCGTGGCGAGCACGATGTTCACGACGCTGGGCGCGCGGGGGATCAACATTCAGGCGATCTCGACGAGCGAAATCAAGGTCAGCGTGCTGATCCACGAGGATGAGACCGAACTGGCGGTGCGCGTGCTGCACACGGCTTACGGGCTGGACGCGGAGGATGTCGCGGCCTGATACGTGTCGTCACCCCAGCGCACGCTGGGGTCTCGTCGTAATCAGGCGGTCTGAGTCTCACCGAGAGATCCCAGCTTGCGCTGGGATGACGCAGGCTCCGTAAGAAGGACGCGCGCCGCGCCCAGCTCGAGAGAATCCTACCAGACCTCGATCGTCGGGTTGATGCCACCTTTCTTGGTGCTGTGCGTGGCGTGCATCACGATGCGGCTCGGTACGAAGCTGTCGCCCTTGTAGTCGGGCGTCACCTCGAGCTTGTCGACAAGGCCTTCGCTGACGAAGCGGTGCAGCGTGCCGAGGATCAGCTCGCGCGCCGCCGCCGCTTCGGGGGTGATGTAGATGGCGTTTTCGCGGACGTCCTCGCCGCCGAATTCGGCTGGGAAGAGCAGGACGCGGACCAGTTTGCCCTGGCGCGCCAGCGCCTCGGCGGCGGCGAGGCTGGTGACGGTGCTGAAATCGGGTTTCATGGCGGCTCTCTTGGCTGGAGGCGGTGCGGGCGCCGCGAGCGGCGCGGCGGTCATCAGCGCGAGCGCGAGGATCATGCATCGTCTCCGATCAGATGCGCGGCGATTCGCCGGCGGTGGGGCGCGTGGCGGTGTTCGAAGACGTAGATGCCCTGCCACGTGCCGAGCGCCATCCGCCCGCCCATCACCGGGATCGACAGGCTGGTCGCGGTGAGCGCGGCGCGCAGGTGCGCTGGCATGTCGTCGGGGCCTTCGTCGTCGTGTTCGTACGCACCGCTCTCGGGCGCGATCCGCGCGAAATAGCGTTCGATGTCGCGCGCGGCGGCGGGGGCGGCGTTTTCCTGAACCAGCAGCGAAGCCGAGGTGTGGCGCAGCAGCAGCGTCAGCAGCCCGGTTTCGATACCTGTATCCGCGACCCAGCGGGCGACGGCGGCGGTGCAATCGTGCAGGCCCTGGCCGGGCGTGGCGACGACGAACTCGGTGGCGGACTGGCGGAGCATCGCGCGTGTTTACGGGACATCGCGCGCCAGCCCAACCCGATACCGAAGCACGGCTTTCTTTTCATATCGGAAATCCTCTAAGGGCCGCTGCGATGACCAGCATGACCAGCGGCGCGGCGCGCCTCACCCAGCTCATGGCGCGCGGCGCCGAATTCCTCGGCAGCGAGGTCGCGATCCTGTGCGGCGCGATGTCGTGGGTGTCGGAGCGCAATCTCGTCGCGGCGATGTCGAACGCGGGCGGGTTCGGGCTGATCGCATGCGGCGCGATGACCCCCGAGTTGCTCGATGCCGAGATTGCCGGCACCAAGGCGCTGACGAGCAAGCCGTTCGGCGTCAACCTCATCACCATGCACCCGCAATTGATGGACCTGATCGCGGTCTGCACGCGCCACGATGTCACGCATGTCGTGCTCGCGGGCGGTTTGCCGCCGGCGGGGAGCATCGAGGCGATCAAGGCGGGCGGCGCCAAGCTGATCTGCTTCGCGCCCGCGCTCAGCCTCGCCAAGAAGCTGATCCGCAGCGGCGTCGATGCGCTCGTCGTCGAGGGTATGGAAGCGGGCGGGCATATCGGCCCGGTCTCGACCAGCGTGCTCGCGCAGGAGATTCTGCCCGAGGTCGCCGACAAGGTGCCGGTGTTCGTCGCCGGGGGAATCGGCCGCGGCGAGGCGATCGCGGCGTATCTGGAGATGGGCGCGGCGGGCGTGCAGCTCGGCACGCGCTTCGTCTGCGCGACCGAATCGATCGCGCACGCCAATTTCAAGAAGGCGTTCCTGCGCGCCTCGGCGCGCGACGCGGTGGCGAGCGTGCAGATCGACCCGCGCCTGCCGGTGATCCCGGTGCGTGCGCTGAAGAACGCCGGCGCGGAACTGTTCACCGCCAAGCAGCGCGAGGTTGCGGCGTCGCTCGACGAGGGCAAGGTCGCGATGGCCGAGGCGCAGTTGCAGATCGAGCATTACTGGGCGGGCGCACTTCGCCGCGCGGTGATCGATGGCGATATCGAGCATGGCAGCGTGATGGCCGGCCAGTCGGTCGGCATGGTGACGAAGGAAGAGCCGGTCGCGGAGATCATCGCGACGTTGATGCGCGAGGCCGAAGTGGCGCTGGCGAAGCGGGGCTGATCCTTTCCGTCACGCCAGCGAAAGCTGGCGTCTCGCCGTGAGGTTCCGGACGGTCGAGCTTGGCGACGGTGCGCGCCTTCGCGGGAGACCCCAGCTTTCGCTGGGGTGACGAAATTTTGCGGTGCGGTCCCCAAGCGTCATGCCAGCGAAAGCTGGCATCTCCCCGTGTGACTCGATACGATCGCCCCGTGCAGCGGGGCGGCTGGACGTATCTGATGGCGAGCAAGCCGCATGGCATGCTTTATATCGGCGTGACCGCACATCTTGCCGCGCGCGTCGATCAGCATCGGCGTGACGTCGGATCGGCATATTGCCGAGGCTACGGTATCAAGACTTTGGTGTACGCTGAACGCTTCGATACGATCCAAGAGGCGATCAGCCGCGAGAAGGCGCTCAAGGCCTGGAAGCGGGCGTGGAAGGATCAATTGATCGACAGCGCCAATCCCGAATGGCGCGACCTCTACGACACGCTCGCCTAGCCGCGCGAGACCCCAGCGTGCGCTGGGGTGACGAAGAAGGACGAAAACTCCGACATGACGGGTTTGCGAGACCGTCTCGCTTCGGTACAGCCGTGTTCATGTCGCACTGCGCCACAGACTTGCCGAGCGAAGGGCGTATCGTCGGGCACGAGCATCATCTGCCGGTACGCGTGTATTTCGAGGATACCGACCTGTCGGGCATGGTCTATCACGCCAATTACCTGAAATTCATGGAGCGGGGCCGGTCGGACATGCTGCGCGTGCTCGGCATCGACCAGCAGGGCGCGCATGCGGCGGGCGAGGGCAATTATGCGGTGACGGCGCTGGCGATTCGCTACCGTGCGCCCGCGCGGCTCGGCGATGCGTTGATCGTCACGACCGGGCTGGACCGGCTGGGCGCCGCATCGCTGTCCATTCAGCAACGAGTCATGCGCGACACCGTTTTACTGGCCGAGGCCGACGTGACGGTCGCGTTCGTCGCGCCCTCGGGCCGGGCGCGGCGCCAGCCGGCGGCGTGGATCGAGGCGTTCGGGCAATTTCTGCCCGCGCGCGCAGCGGCAACAGATGTGAATCAGGGGGAAAGTCCCAAGTGAACCTGTTCTTCAACACCGACGCGACCAGCCTGTCGCCGGTCGCGCTCTTCATTCAGGCCGACTGGATCGTGAAGATCGTGATGCTGGGGCTATTGCTCGCGAGCATCTGGACCTGGGCGATCATCATCGGTTTCCTGATGCGGCTCGGCAAGATCCGCAAAGGCGTGAAGCGTTTCGAGCGCGATTTCTGGAAGGCCGAGGATATCGACGCTTTCTACCGGATCGAAGGCGAGAACCCGCTGCCGACCGCGCGCGTGTTCTCGGCCGGCGTGAAGGAGTGGCGCCGCTCGACGGTGGGTGGCACGATCGACCGCGACGGCACGCGCGAGCGGCTGGCGACGGCGATGGGCGCTGCTGTCGCCGGTGAGATCGACGAGCTTTCGGACGGGTTGAACGTGCTGGCGACGGTGGGTTCGGTCGCGCCGTTCGTCGGGCTGTTCGGCACCGTCTGGGGCATCATGCACAGCTTCACCGAGATTGCCGCCAAGCAGAATTCGTCGCTCGCGGCGGTCGGCCCCGGCATCGCCGAGGCGCTGTTCGCCACCGCGATCGGGCTGTTCGCGGCGATTCCGGCGGTGATCGCGTACAACCGTTTCAGCCACGGCATCAACCGAATCGAGGCGCGGCTCAACCGCTTCGCCGACGGCTTCCATGCGACGCTCAGCCGTCAGCTCGAAGCCGAGGGGACGCGCTGAGCCGTGTCGATGAACCTTCCCTCGCAGCGCGGCCGCGGCCGGCGCGCGCCGATGGCGGAGATCAACGTCACGCCGCTGGTCGACGTGATGCTGGTGCTGCTCATCATCTTCATGGTGACGGCGCCGCTGATGACGGCGGGCGTGCCGGTCGATCTGCCCGACAGCCGCGCCAAACCGCTCGACCAGCAGCAACAGCCGGTCGAAATCTCGATCGAGCGCGACGGCACGCTGCATGTCGGCAAGGACGAGATCAGCGACGACATGCTGCCCGATGTGCTCGCGCAGGTCGCGCAGAAGGGCGAAGATGGCAAGCCGCCGCAGGTGTTCCTGCGCGCCGACAAGGGGCTCGATTACGGCAAGGTGATGCGCGTGATGGGCGAGCTCAACCGCGCCGGGCTCAACCGGGTCGCGCTGCTGACGGTCGGCAAGGACGACCAGTGAGCGGTGGGACGGTGAAGACCGTGCGGCAGGCGGAGGGCGCGCGCTGATGCAACGCGCCGAGAAGATCGGCCTCGGCGTCGCTTTCGCCGGGCACATCCTGCTGTTCGCGCTTCTGTCGGTGAGCTTCCACCCGCCGATCGACCCCGCGCTGTACAAGCCCAAGCCGATCGAAGTCTCACTGGCAGAGGATGTCGCGCTCGAGGCGCAGGCGCCCAAGGCGGTCGAGCCGCCCGCGCAGTCCAAGGCGCCCGACCAGGGCGCGCCCGAGGATGCCGCTCCGCCGGCGCCGCAGCCCGAGCCTGAGCCCGAACCCGAAAAGGCGCCCGCGCCGCCCAAGCCGCAGCCCAAGCCCGAGCCCCCCGCCAAGGCGCCGCCGAAGCCCGCAGCCAAGCCCGAGCCTGCCCCCGCGCCGAAACCGAAGCCGGTTCCCAAGCCCGAAAAGCCGAAACCGGAGAAGAAGCCGGTCGAGGCGAAGGAGTCTAAGGCCGAGCCGAAGAAGACGACGGCCAAGCCCGACAGTAAGGCGGAGGCGAAGAAGAGCCCGGCCAAGCCGAACACCGCCAAGGCTGAGCCCAAGCACGCCGCCGCCGCGCCGACCAAGGCGCAGACGCCGCCGTCCAAGGCCAAGGGCACGGGCAGCAACGCCAAGTCGACGCTCAAGCGTCCGCGCGGCTCGCTGCTCGACGACGATTTCCGCAAAGGGCTGGTGCAGACGCCGTCGCCGTCGAAGTCGGTCGCGCCGATCGCCGCCAAGATCGACGCCAAATCGCTCGCCAGCATCCAGCAGGCGATTCAGCGCCAGATCCAGCCATGCGCCGACAAGCAGGTGATCCCGGGACCGGGCGCGACCGATATCGTGACCGTGCTCAACCTGCGGCTCAACAAGGATGGCACGCTCTCGGCCACGCCGAAGATGGTGCGCCAGTCGGGCACCGACGATCAGAACGAGCGCTACGCGCAACGTGTCGTCGATCTGGGCGTTGCTGCGTTCAAGGGGTGTTCGCCGCTCAAACTGCCGCCGGAATATTATTCGACGCCCAGCGGTGGCTGGAACAACCTCAATTATATCTGGAAGCTCGGAGGCTCTCGCTGATGCGTGCTCGCTCAATCGACATATTACGGGGCGTGCTGGCGCTTGGCGTCGCCGTCGCGGTGCCGGCCGGTGCGCAGATCGCGCCCGCCGCGCCTTCGGCTCCGCTCCAGCAGCCCGGACAACAGCCGGGCCAGCCGACAGGCCAGCCGACCGACGGACCTGCCGCCGGACAGGCGCCGCCGCCGCTCGAAGTGTCGGTGACGGGCGGTATCGCAGCACCACTCGGCATCGCGATTCCGGTGATGCCGACCGCGCAGGCGGTCGATACGGCGGCCGGGCGGACCGACGTGCTCGGCCAGCAATTGTCGCAGATCGTCACAAACGACCTCAAGAGCTCTGGGCTGTTCAAGCCGGTTGGCGCCAATGCGCTCAAGAGCGTACCCTACCCGGAAGTGACCGCGCCGACGTTCGATTATTGGGGCGGTGCGGGCGCCTCGGCGCTGGTGCAGGGTTTCGTGCGCGCCAATGGCGACGGTACGCTGACGGTCGGCTGTTATCTGTACGACGTGTTCGCGCGCACCGAACTGGCACGGGCTGGCTTCGTGGTGTCGCCAGGGGAATGGCGCCGCGCCGGGCATAAATGCGCCGACACGATCTACGCCAAGCTGACCGGCGAAGGGCCGTATTTCGACAGCCGGGTCGTCTATGTCGCGGAGAGCGGCCCGAAGGGGCGGCGAATCAAGCGGCTGGCGATCATGGACCAGGACGGCGCCAACCACCGCTTCCTCACCAACGGCCAGTCGATCGTGCTGACGCCGCGCTTCACGCCCGACCAGCGCGCGATCGTGTATATGAGCTACGTCGGCGACAAGCCGGCGATCTACGTCTACGATATCGCCCGCGCGACCCAGCGGCTGTTGGTGCCGGCGGCCAACCTCAGCTTCGCGCCGCGCGTCTCGCCCGATGGCAAATGGGTGCTGTTCTCCAAGGCGGTCGCGGGCAGCACCAACATCTATCGCGTGCCGCTCAGCGGCGGACAGGCGCAAAGGCTGACCGACACGCCCGGCATCGACACTGGCGGCAGCTACTCGCCCGACGGCAGCCGGATCGTGTTCGAGAGCGACCGTTCGGGATCGCAGCAGCTTTACGTGATGAACGCGGACGGATCGAACCCGCGCCGGATCAGCTTCGGTGGCGGGCGCTACGCGACGCCGGTGTGGAGCCCGCGCGGCAATCTGATCGCGTTCACGCGGATGGCGGGCAATTTCCGCATCGGCGTGATGAGCCCGGCGGGCGGCGAAGAGCATCTGCTCACCGACGATTGGCAGGATGAAGGCCCGACCTGGTCGCCCAACGGCCGCGTGCTGATGTTCTTCCGTTCCGGGCGCGGCGGCGGCGGCACGGCCGATCTGTGGTCGGTCGATCTGACCGGCGTCAACGAACGTCGCCTCACCACGCCGCTCGACGGATCCGATCCGGCGTGGGGACCGTTACGCCCCTGACTCGACATTGACTCTCGGCGGCCGGGGTACGATGCCGGGATGTTCTGAGTGACGATATCCGACTGACAGAAGGAGAAGCCACATGGCAAGATTGACCACGACGTTCCTCATCGCCGCCTCAATCATCGCGATGGCTGGCTGCGCCAAGAAGCCGCCGGCCGAGATTCCGCCGCCGCCGGGCGCCAGCGGCCCTGTGTCCGGGGGTGATTCTTCCGTAGTTCCGGGTTCGCGCGCCGATTTCGAGCGCTCGGTGACGAGCAACACGATCCACTTCGATCTCGACAAATACGACATCAACGGCGAAGCGCGCGCGACGCTCGACAGCCAGGCGGCGTGGCTTACCAAATATCCGAACGTGCCGATCAGCCTGGAAGGGCATTGCGACGAGCGCGGCACCCGCGAATACAACCTCGCGCTCGGCGACCGGCGCGCCAATTCGGCGAAGAACTATCTCGCCTCGCGCGGCGTGAACCCGTCGCGGATCTCGACGATCAGCTACGGCAAGGAACGCCCGATCGCGCTCGGCTCGGACGAAGCGGCCTGGGCGCAGAACCGTCGTGCGGTGACGATCGTCCTGAACTGATCGATCTTTCCGGGAGTGAGGAAAGGCGCGGGGAGCGATCCCCGCGCCTTTTTTGTTGCCGTGCGAACCCGGTTCTCCCGCGCAAGCGGGAGTCCAGAGCCGCGAGCGCTGCGCTGCTTGGCCCTGGACCCCCGCTTTCGCGGGGGAACAGGAAGCGAGGAGGCTTGCGGTCGCAGTTTAGCCGATATAAATATGATATCACTTTAGCAGGAGGAAATGATGTCCGAGTCGGGATCGAGGAACACCGCGCTGACGCTGTCGAGCGAGCGCGCGGCGGCGACGTCGAGCGGTTACGTCATGCTGTTGGTGATGCTCGTCGCGCTGATCGTCGGGATCTACGGCGCGTCGCAAATGCAGGACGCGCCCGCGCTGGGCGGCGCTTTGATCGCGGCGGCGGCCGTCGTCGTGCTGTTCGTCGCCTGCGGCTTCTACATGCTCCAGCCCAACCGGGCGGCGGCGCTGCTGCTGTTCGGCAGCTACAAGGGTACCGACCGCACGACCGGCTTACGCTGGAAGTGGCCGTGGTATGCGCAGCGCACGATCTCGCTGCGATCCAACAACATGATTTCCGAGCGGCTCAAGGTGAACGATCTGCGCGGCAACCCGATCGAGATCGCCGCGCAGGTGGTGTGGCGCGTCACCGACACCGCGCAGGCGCTGTTCGACATCGACGATTACAAGGCGTTCGTGGTCGTCCAGATCGAGGCGGCGGTGCGGACGATCGGCGCGCGCTATCCGTATGACGATTACGAGCATCAGGAGATCACGCTGCGCGGCAACCACGAGCAGGTCGCCGACGAACTCCGCACCGAACTGCTCGCGCGGCTGAAGGTCGCGGGGATCACGGTCGACGAATGCGGCTTCACGCACCTCGCCTATGCGCCCGAGATCGCCGGGGCGATGCTGCGGCGGCAGCAGGCGCAGGCGGTGGTCGCGGCGCGCAAGACCCTGGTCGAGGGTGCGGTCGGCATGGTCGAGATGGCGCTCGACCTGCTGAGCGCGAAGGGCGTCGTCGAACTCGACGACGAGCGGCGCGCGGCGATGGTCTCCAACCTGATGGTGGTGCTGTGCGGGGAGCGCGACACCCAGCCGGTCGTCAACACCGGCACACTTTATCAGTAAGGCACGGGGCGGTGGCTAACCCTCCGCGGAAGGCGTTTCCATTGCGCCTCGACCCCGCGCTGTACGCGGCGGTCGAGCGCGCGGCGGCGGCGGACCTGCGGAGCGTCAACGCCGAGTTCGAATGCCTGCTGCGCGAAGCGCTGACGCGGCGGGGCGTGAAGCTGGACGCGCCGACACCGGCCAAACGCGGCCGGCCGCCCAAATCGGAGGATGACGATGCTTGACGAGGTGAAGGCGCATTTCCGCGCGCGCGAAGGCTATTGGTTCGTGCCCAAATGGTTCGGCTTCGGCGCGACGCCGGTGACGTGGCAGGGCTGGGCGGTGATGCTGGGCTTCCTCGCCGCTTTGGTGGCGACGACGCGGTTGATGCCGGTCGGTGTGCCGCGCATCGTCGCGTACGTCGCGCTGATCGCCGCGTTCGGCGTGGTGGCGGCCAACAAGACCGGGCTGCGGTGGCGCTGGGGCAACCGCGAGGATCGTTGACGCGTGTCGAGAGTCTCTGACGAATTGTACCATATCGGTTAAAAACTTCTGTCCTACAGCATGACGCCCGGTTTAAGGGAGTCGTTATGGTGGCAAATCGCGACCGGCGGGGCGCGGGGACAGGAGGCGGCGATGACCGATATGGCGAGCGCCGGCTGGACGGCAGCGGCACGGACGATCTTTCTCGATACGCTCGCGCTGAGCGGCGATGTGGCGCGATCGGCCGAGGCGGCGGGGCGGACTCCCGCTTCGGCCTATGCGTTGCGTCGGCATGATCCGGCCTTCGCGGACGGGTGGGAAGAGGCGCTGGACTCGGCGTATGCGCGGCTTGAGGACGAGTTGCTGGCACGCGCGATCGACGTGAACGCGCGCGAGGTCGGGACGTTCGACCAGGCTTTGGCGCTCAAGATGCTTGCGCGTCATGAGACCCGGCGGGCCCGACCGAACGCGCCGCGCGAGGCGATGCCGCGCATGGCTTCGATGGCGGAGGTCGAACAGGCGCTGTTGGGCAAGCTCGCGGCGCTCGGCAAACGGCTGCCGGCGAAGGCATGACCGAAACAAGAATGGTCGAAGTGTTGGCGATGCTCGCGTCGTTGCCGCCGGACAAACAGGTGAAGATGATCGAAAGTCTCGACGCTCCCGTCAAACGTACGCTGGTGCGGACGTGGGCGTTGTGCGCGCACCAAGGGCAGTATCGCCCGGAAGGCGATTGGCGGGTGTGGCTGGTCCGTGCCGGGCGCGGTTTCGGCAAGACGCGCGCGGGGGCGGAATGGGTCAGCCAGATCGCGCGCGATCTGCCGGGTGCGCGGATCGCTCTGGTCGGCGCGACGATCGAGGATGTGACACGGGTGATGGTGGAGGGTGACAGTGGCATATTGTCGGTGGCGATGCCGGGCGAGCGGATCGACTGGCATCGCAGTTCGGGCGAACTGGTGTTCATGTCGGGCGCGCGCGCCTTCACCTATTCGGCCGAGGCGCCCGAAAAACTGCGCGGGCCGCAGCATCACGCCGCCTGGTGCGACGAAATCGCCAAATGGCGGCGCGCGGACGCGGCATGGGACAATCTGATGCTCGGGCTGCGGCTCGGCGCGGAACAGCAGGTGATGGTGACGACGACGCCGCGCGCGGTGCCGCTGCTGCGGCGGATCATGGCGATCAAGGGACTCGAAGAGTCGCGCGGGCGGACTCACGACAACCACCATCTCGGCGAGGGCTTCATCGCCGCGATCGAGCAAGGCTATGGCGGCACGCGGCTCGGCCGGCAGGAGATCGACGGCGAGCTGATCGAGGATCTGCCGGGGGCGTTGTGGACTCGCGGCGGCATCGAGGCGTGCCGGGTGGCGCGTGCGCCGGCGCTGGTGCGCGTGGTGGTGGGGGTCGATCCGCCGGCGGGAAGCGCGAGCGGCGAGGGCGACGCGTGCGGCATCGTCGCGGCGGGGCTGGGCGAGGATGGTCATGCGTATGTGATCGAGGATGCCAGCGTCGTCGGGGAAAGCCCCGAGGGATGGGCGCGCGCGGTGGTGGCGTGCGCCGGGCGGCACGCCGCCGACCGCGTGGTGGCCGAGGTCAATCAGGGCGGGCAGATGGTGCGATCGGTGCTCGAACGAGTCGATCCCGGCCTGCCGATTGCCACCGTCAGCGCGACGCGCGGCAAGGCGGCGCGCGCGGAGCCGGTGTCGGTCGAATATGGGCGGGGGCGGGTGCATCATGTCGGCGCGTTTCCGGGGCTGGAGGACGAGATGTGCGGTCTGGTCGCGGGCGGGCGCTATCAGGGGCCGGGCCGCTCGCCCGACCGGGCGGATGCCCTGGTGTGGGCGCTGGCGGTGCTGCTGCCGGGACGGGTGGGGATGGCTGCGGTGCGGGGACTCTAGCGTCGCCCCGGCGGAGGCCGGGGCGACGGGCTGGGCGATTGGCTTTTAGGGCGCTAGGAGGACGGATGGTTCCGAGAATATTGATCGATAGCGCACAGGTGCCGGGCGGCGGCGAAATGCGGCTGGTGCAGCGTGGCACCGACTTCTTCATCATGCTCGGTGTCGAGGAATTGATGAGCAGCCGGATGAGCGGTTCCGAGGAGGCGCTGGCGACGCTGGCGTGCGATCGGGTGACGGGCGCGGCGCCGCATTTCCTGATCGGCGGCTATGGCATGGGCTTCACGTTGCGCGCGGCGCTGGCGCGGCTCGGGCCGCAGGCGAGCGTGTCTGTGGCGGAACTGGTGCCGCAGGTGATCGACTGGGCGCGCGGGCCGATGGCGGCGCTGACCGGCGACAGCCTCGACGACCGCCGTGTGGAGATCCTCACCGAGGATGTCGGCGCGGTGATCGCCGGCGGGCGGGGCGCGTATGACGCGATCCTGCTCGATGTCGATAACGGTCCCGATGGTCTCACGCGGCGCGGCAACGACCGGCTGTACTCGGCGCGCGGGCTGGAGGCGGCGCGGGGCGCGCTTCGGCCCGGCGGGGTGCTGGCGATCTGGTCGGCCGCGCCCGACGTGAAATTCGCCCGGCGGCTCGGCGAGGCCGGGTTCGCGGTGGACGAGGTGACGATCCGCGCGCGTGCCAGCGGCAAGGGCGCGCGGCACGTGATCTGGTTCGGCAAGAAGCCGGGCTGATCTTCGATCTGCTCCCATAACGGGGGCCAAAGCATGTGCGGTTGGCGCGGGCGCGACAGTTTCGCGCCGGCTTGAACAAGGACATCACATGAAACTCTTCGGCTGGAAATCAGCCGGGCGCGACGTGCGTCCGGTGCTGGCGCGCTATGGCCTGTGGTCGGCGGGGAGATCGTCGGGCGAATGGGCCGATGATTATGCGGCGCAGGTGCGGCAGGGCTATTGCCGCAACGCCGTCGCGCAGCGCGCGGTGCGGCTGGTCGCGCAGGGGCTGGCGGGCGCGCCGGTGACGGCGTCTTCGTCCGATCTGCTCGCGCTGGTGAGCGCGCGTTCGGGCGGGCAGGCGCTGACCGAGACGGTCGCGGCGCACCTGCTGCTGCACGGCAACGCCTATGTCCAGATCATGACCGACCCGGCGGGGCAGGTCGTCGAGCTGTTCGCGCTCAGGCCCGAGCGGGTGAGCGTGGAGGCGGATGCGGGCGGCTGGCCGGTCGCGTATCGCTACCGCGTCGGCGAGCGGGTGACGCGGCTGATTGCGGACGGCGCGCGGCCCGAGCTGGTGCATCTGCGCAGCTTCCATCCGCTCGACGACCATTATGGGCTGGGGTGTCTGGGCGCGGCGGCGGGCGCGATCGCGCTGCACAATGCGGCGGCACGCTGGAACAAGGCGCTGCTCGACAATGCCGCCCGGCCGTCGGGCGCGCTGGTGCATGATCCGGGCGACGGATCGGTGCTGTCGCGCGAACAGTTCGAGCGGCTCCGTACCGAAATGGAAGCTGGGTTCGCCGGCGCGGGCAATGCCGGGCGGCCGATGCTGCTGGAGGGCGGCCTCAAATGGCAGGCGCTCAGCATGACCCCGGCCGACATGGATTTCGTCGGGCTGAAGGCGGCGGCGGCGCGCGAGATCGCATGCGGCTTCGGGGTGCCGCCGATGCTGCTCGGGCTGCCGGGTGACGCGACCTATGCGAATTACCGCGAGGCGAGCCGCGCTCTGTGGCGGCTGGCGATCCTGCCGCTGGCCGACACGATCTTCGCCGGACTCGCGCAGGGGCTGGCCGGCTGGTTCGAGGCGCCGTGGCTGCGCGTCGACGTCGATAAGGTCACGGCACTCGCCGAGGATCGCGAGCGGCTGTGGGCGCAGGTGAATGCGGCCGGGTTCCTCAGCGACGCGGAAAAGCGGGCGATGTTGGGCTTGAACGCGGATCACGCGGGAGGTGTGGCATGAGTGTGAGTGCGGTGCTGGCGCAGTTGATGGCGCAGGGGCAGGCCGAGGGTGCCGATCTGGCGACCTTGCGTGCGATCGCGGAAGAAGCCGGCGAGCTTGGCGCGAGCCGGGCGCTGATGCGGCTCGGGCTGGATGATTCGGGCGCGGCCAAGGACATGGCCGAGTTGCGCGAATTGCTCGGCGCGTGGCGCGACGCCAAGCGCTCGGCGTGGAAAGCGGTGATCGGCTGGGTGGCACGGATCGGCGGCGCGGTGTTGCTCGCCGGCCTCGCGGCGCGGTTCGGGTTCTGGGATTGGGTGAAGTGACCGCGCCGTTCTCCCGCGCAAGCGGGAGTCCAGAGCCAGGCAGCGCCGCGTCGGTGGCTCTGGACCCCCGCTTTCGCGGGGGAACGGATGGGGCGGCCGGGCTGCGCTTCGCTGGCTATGCCGCCGTGTTCGACCGCGCCGATCGCGGTGGCGACGTGGTGCGCGCGGGCGCGTTCGGGCCGGTCGGGCCGGTGCCGTTGCTGTGGCAGCATAATGGCGCGCCGGTCGGCGTGATCGAGCAGGCGGGCGAGGATATGCGGGGGCTGCGCGTGATCGGGCGGATCGACGATGCGCGGCTCGCCGGGCTGGTGCGGTCGGGCGCGGTTTCCGGGTTGTCGTTCGGCTACCGGGTGAAAGCGGCGGCGCGGGGGCGGTATCGCGAACTGACCGCGGTCGATCTGGTCGAGGTGAGCCTGGTCGCGCAGCCGATGCAGCCGCTCGCACGGGTGCATGCGATAGCCTGACGGCTTTCGAGATTTTCGAGGTTTTTGCCCGCCGGCGGTGCCTGCGCGGGGGTGTTTTCGCATGGGAGAATGACATGATCGAAGTGAAAGCGGATTCGCTTGAGACGAGCTTCTCGGGCGTGGAGATGGGCGGCGCGGTGGTGCGGCCGTTGCTGAGCGGCGCGCGCGACGGTGGTCGCGCGGCGGCGTTCTCGGGGTTCCTGCGCAGCGGCAGCAGCGTCGAGATGAAATCGTTCACCGGCGTGACCGGCGACAGCGGCGGCTATGCGATCCCCAAGGAGATCGATGCGGTGATCGACGCGACGCTCACCTCGATCTCGCCGATCCGGGCGATCGCCAATGTCGTCAAGGTCGGCTCGGCGGGGTATCGCAAGCTGGTGACGAGCGGCGGCACGCCCTCGGGCTGGGCAGCGGAGACCGATGCGCGGCCGGGGACGCCCACGCCGACCTATGCCGAGATCGCCCCGCCGATGGGGGAATTGTACGCCAACCCGAGCGCGAGCCAGGCGATGCTCGACGATGCGCTGTTCGATGTCGAAGGGTGGCTCGCCGGGGAGGTGGCCACCGAGTTCGCGCGCGCCGAAGGGGCGGCGTTCGTCACCGGATCGGGCGTTGCTCGGCCCAAGGGATTCCTGCAGGCACCGGTCGCGGCCGCCAACGACGCGGCGCGCGCGTTCGGCACGCTGCAATATCTGGCGAGCGGCGCGGCCGGCGATTTCGCCGCCAACCCGCAGGACCGGCTGATCGACCTCGTCCAGAGCCTGCGCGGGCCGTATCGCCAGAATGCGAACTGGGTGATGAACTCGGCGACGCTGGCGCGGATCCGCAAGTTCAAGACCACCGACGGCGCGTTCCTCTGGGCACCCGGGTTGGCGGCGGGGCAGCCGGCGACGTTGCTCGGCTATCCGGTGATCGAGGCCGAGGACATGCCCGACATCGCCGCCAACGCGCTGGCGATCGCGTTCGGCGATTTCCGCGCCGGCTATCTGATCGCGGAGCGGAGCGAAACCGCGATCCTGCGCGATCCCTATTCGAACAAGCCGTTCGTCACCTTCTACGCGACCAAGCGGATCGGTGGCTGCGTGAGCAATTCCGAGGCGATCAAGCTGATGAAGTTCGCCGCAAGCTGAGCCGGGGTTTGCGCAAGCAAATCCCGGACTCGGCGCGGCCGGGCGGCGGCACCGCATCGCGGTGCCGTCCGACGGCTGCGCCCGCTTTAAGGTGGAGATGTTCATGACGATCGGGAGCGAGGGGCCGGGCGCGGTGGTGCTCGGCGGGGAGGATCGCGCGGCGGCGCTGGCCGAGGTGAAGGCGATGCTGCGGCTGGTCAACGATGACGAGGATGCGCTGGTGGTGGCACTGGCCGAGACCGCGCTGGGGCTGGGCGAAGCGTTTATCGGGCAGGTGCTGATCGCGCGGAGCTTGCGCGACGTGCTGCCGGCGAGCCGCGCGTGGCAGCAACTGGCGGCAACGCCGGTTCGGGCGATCGGTGCGGTCGAGGCGATCGGCGGCACGGCGCTGGCGAGCGAGGCCTATGTGATCGACATCGATCCCGCCGGCGACGGCTGGGTGCGGGTGATCGATTCGGGCGGCGCGATGCGGGTGGGCGTGACCTTCACCGCCGGGCTGGCGACCGGCTGGGAGGCGCTGCCCGCGCCGATCCGGCAGGGTGTCGTGCTGCTCGCGGCGCATCTGTTCACCGTGCGCGATGCGGCGGCGGCGCCGCCGGTGGCGGTGACGGCGCTGTGGCGGCCGTTCCGCCGCATCGCGCTGACGCGGCGGACACGCGCATGTTGAGCGGGCTGGCAGGGCGAGGCCGCACGATCGGCGCCGCAGCGCAGGCGCGCGCGATCACCGAAGGCGCGGCGCGGTTGCAGGCGGCGTTTCCCGAACTGACCGTCAGCGGCGAGGACGACGCGATCGTGCTGGTCGGGCGGGTCTCGCGCGAGGATGCGCGGCTGCGCTGGATCGGGAGTCTGCTGCGATGAGCGCGGACGGCGTGGTGCAGGCGGCGTTGCTCGCGGTGCTCAAAGCAATCCCCGGGCTGAACGGCGTGTTCGAGGGGCCGCCGGTCAAGGCGACCCCGCCTTTCGCCGAGATCGGCGAGACGCTGAGCGGCGACTGGAGCGTCAAGGATCGCGACGGGCGCGAGCTGCGGCTGGCGGTGACGATCCGCGACGCGGCCGAGACGCCGGCGCGGGTACAGGCGCTTGCCGGCGCGGCGAGTGCGGCGATCGAGGCGCTGCCGCGCGATCTCGACGGGTGGCGGATCGCGAGCCTCGTGTTCGTGCGGACGCGGCTGCTGCGGCCGGCGCCGGGGCGGTGGAGCGCGGTGATCGAATATCGGGTGCGGATGCTCGCCGCGTGAGGCGGCGATTTCAACAGACAGGAGCATGATATGGGCGCGGAGAGTGGCAGGGCATTCCTGCTGAAAATCGGCAACGGCGGATCGCCGGTTGCTTATGCGACGGTGGCGGGGCTGCGCACGACGCAGCTTTCGATCAACGGCGAGATGGTGGCGATCACCTCGAAGGATTCGGGCGGGTGGCGCGAATTGCTGTCGGGCGCTGGGGTGCGCTCGGTCAGCGTCTCGGGGGCGGGGGTGTTCACCGGATCGGCGGCGGAGGTGCGGCTCAAGGGCAATGCGCTCGCCGGCGTGATCGATGACTATCGGCTGAGCTTCGAGAGTGGCGAGACGCTGAGCGGACGCTTCCTTGTGACGCGGCTCGACTATGCCGGGGATTACAATGGCGAGCGCAGCTACACGATCGCGCTGGAAAGCTCGGGCGCGGTGGTGGCGGCATGAGCGCGGTGGCGAACCCCGCGCGCGGCGAGGCGGCGATCCGCGTGGCGGGCGAACAGATCGTGCTGCGGCCGAGCTTCGCGGCGCTGGTCGCGGCGGAGGAGGAGTTGGGGCCGCTGTTCGCATTGGTCGAGCGCGCGGCGGCGGGGCAACTCTCCCTGCGCGAGCTGGTCGCGCTGTTCTGGCACTGTTTGCACGAAGCCCCGGCCGCGCTGACGCGCGAGCTGTTCGGCGAGGCGGTCGCGGCGGCGGGTCTGGCGCAGGCGACACCGGTGTTGCGCGTGCTGCTCGCGCAGATCCTTGGCGGGCGATGAGTGCGCGCTTCGCCGATGCGGCGGTGCGGCTGGCGGGGCTGGCCGGCGTCGCGTTCGGCTGGCGCCCTGCGCACTTCTGGGCTGCGACACCCGCCGAACTGGCGGCGCTGGTGGCGGCGATCGGCGGCGAGGCCGGCGCGACGCCGCCGACCCCCGAGACGATCGCGACATTGATGGAGGCGTTTCCCGATGGATGAGGAAATCGACCGGCTGGTGGTGAGCGTGCGCGCCGACACCGCCGGCTTCGCGCGCGACGTGGATACGATGCGCGCCAGTCTCGACGGCCCGCTGGTCACGGGGGCGGATCGCGCCGGGCGCGAGATCGAGAATGTGCTGGTCAAGGCGGCGCGAACCGGGTCGCTGGGGTTCGAGGATCTGCGCAAGGTCGCGCTGTCGGTGCTCGCCGACATCGCGAGCGCGGCGATCCGCAGCGGGATCGATTCGATCCTCGGCAGCGGCGGCGCGAGTTCGGGCGGCGGCGGTCTGCTGACGACGCTGGCCGGGTTGCTGGGCGGATCGCCGGGGCGGGCGACCGGCGGGCCAGTGTCGCCGGCGCGCGCCTATGTGGTCGGCGAGCGCGGGCCGGAGCTGTTCGTGCCGACATCGAGCGGGAGCATCGTCGCCGCCGGCGGGGGTGGCGGGCGCGACGTGCGGGTCGTGATCACGATCAACGCCGCGCGTGGCGAAAGCGGTGCGGCGCTGAGCGCGTCGGGCCGGCAGGTCGCGCGCGCGGTGAAGGCGGCGCTGGCGGTGGAGTGAAAGAGCTATGGCATATTGGTTGGCGGCGGCGCGGACTCATCAGGCCGAGGGTGTGATCTCGCGGTTCGATCCGCGTTTCTGGACGGTGGATTTCCCGCGGCCGATGATGGCCGCCGTCACCACGATCGCGCCCGATGCGCTGCGCGTGGATGCGGTGTTCTACCGCAGGAACGATCTCGCCGGGCTGATCTGGGCGGCGGAGGATCGCTTCGATCATCCGTTGCTCGCCTATGAAACGGCGCGCGACTTTCGCGGCTGCCGGCTCGCGTTCCGCTGGCGATCGGCGGGGGTGCGGCCGCTCGATGCGATCGACGGGCCGGTGCTGACGATCGAGGGGCGCGACGCGGGCGGGGCGGCGCGAACCTGGTACGTGCGGCTGTGGAACTATGCGACCGGCACGCCCGAGGACGCACAGGTCGCGATCGACTTCGCGAGCGTCGCGGGCGGGTTCCTGCTGCCGGACGAAGCGGTGCCGGTGTGGGCGGGGGATATCGACCGGATGTTCGTGTCGCTGGTCCCGCCGGATTATGACACGAGCGACGCGCCACTCGCCGAGCCCGCCGAGGGTTGGGTCGAGCTGAGCGGCATCGCCTGTTCGGGGCCGGGCGCGGTGCTGGCGATCGGCGACGCGGTGGTGCCCGCGCACGCGCTCGAGATCGCCAGCGGCTATGACGACAGCTACAATCTGACGCCGGCGCGGCTCCTGCGTAATGCGCTTCACCTCGGCTATCGCGGCGCGATCGTCCACTATGTCGGGATGAGCCATTATTTCCGGCTCACCGTCGCCGAGCGCCTCGTGACGCTGGCGGGGGGCGCGCTCAATGTCGCGGCGCGGGCGTGGCAGCGCGACTTCGCCGAGCGCGCGGCGGTGCTCGGCTATGATGTGATCTGGTCGCTCAGCTACGAACTGTTCGACGCGCATTGCCCGGCGGACTGGAAGCAGGGCGCATGGGATGGGTCGCCCGCGCTGACCGGCTGGGTGCCGCCCTCTACCTTGCTATCGCCGGCGCATGGCGGCGCGATGGCCTATCTGCACGCGGTCGCCGCCGAGGTGATCGGCATCGCGGTGGCGGCGGGGCTGGCGCCGAAGTTCCAGGTCGGCGAGCCGTGGTGGTGGGTGATGCCCGATGGCCGGCCATGCCTGTACGACGCGGCCGCGCGGGCGGTGCTGGGCGATCCGATCGAGATCGCCAGCGTGCGCGGGCCGCTGTCGGCGGGGGCGACGGCGCTGCTCGATGCGGCGGGCGCGGTGCTGGCGGCCTCGACGGCGGCGCTGGTCGCGGCGGTGAAGGCGGTCGCGCCGGCGTGCGAGGCGCATCTGCTCGCGTATCTGCCGACCGTGCTGGCGGCGGATGCCCCCGAACTGCGGCGTGCCAATCTGCCGCTCGGCTGGGCGCGGCCCGCGTTCGATGTGCTTCAGCTTGAGGATTATGACTACGTCACCGCGGGCAACAGCACCTTGAGCGAGCACGCCCTCGCCGAAGCGCAAGGGCGGCTCGGCTATGCGACCGGTGAGACCGATTATCTCGCCGGCTTCGTGCTGCGGCGCGAAGACGCCGCCGGCTGGCGCGAGATCGAGGCGGCGGCGCAGCGCGCGCGGGCGCGCGGCGTGCGGCGCGGGTTCGTCTGGGCGCTGCCGCAGGTGATCCGCGATGGTTTCGTGCATTTCGAAGAGGAGGCGGACGAGATGCAGGCGTTCGACGATGTGCTGTTCCCGCTCGCGCTCGGCCGCGAGGCGGAGGTGGCACCCGAATATTCCACCGCGATCGTGACGAGCGCGGGCGGGCACGAGGCGCGCAACGCGAGTTGGGCGGAGGCGCGAACGCGCTACGATGTCGGGCCGGGGGTGCGCTCCGAAGCCGATATCGCGACTCTGCTCGCGTTCTTCCGCGCGCGGATGGGGCCGGCTCGCGCGTTCCGGTTGCGCGATCCGTTCGATGCGTCATCGGGCGGCGTGGTGCCGACAGTGCTCGATCAGCAGATCGGTATCGGCGACGGCATCGCCACCCGTTTCGCGCTGGTCAAACACTATGGCGCGGTGGTGCGGCGGATCACGCGGCCGGTCGGTGGTAGCGTGATGGTCGCGGTCGACGGCGTGGCGAGCGCCGCATTCTCGCTGGCGGCGGGCGGGATGATAGACTTCGATACCGCGCCGGCGGCGGGTGCGGTGGTGACGGCTGGGTTTCGCTTCGACGTGCCGGTCCGCTTCGCCGAGGACAGCCTCAGCGTGGCGCGCGCGACCTTTCTGGCGGGATCGGCGGCGTCGGTGCCGCTGCTCGAAGTGCGCGAGGATGTGGCATGAGCTTCCTCGATGGACCACTGTCGACGGTCGCTCTGTGCTGGCGGCTGGAGCGGCGCGACGGCATCGCGATCGGGCTGACCTCGCACGACCGCGATCTGGTGATCGACGGCCTGATCCACCGCGCCGCGCCGGGCATGACACCCTCGGCGATCAAGCGCAGCGACGGCCTCGACGTCGATACGATGGACGTGTCGGGTGCGCTGACCGGCACGGCGATCAGCGCGCGCGATCTCGGCGCGGGGCGGTGGGACGGCGCGCGCGTGCGGCTGTTCGCGGTCGACTGGGCCGGCGGCGACGCGCGAGTCGATCTCGGCGAAGGCACGATCGGATCGGTCGAGACCAGGGACGGCGCCTTCACCGCCGAGCTGCGCGGCGCGAGCGCGGCGCTCGACCGGCCAGCGGCGGAGGAAACCTCGGCGGAGTGCCGCGCCGAGCTGGGCGACAAGAGGTGCCGCGTCGCGATGGCGGGGCGGCGGCGCTTCGCGCGCATGGTGTCGGTCGCCGGGCAGGCGGTGACGGTGGACGCGGTCGAGCCAAACGCCAACGCTTATGGTGGCGGGCTGCTCCGCTGGTTCGGGGGGGCGAACAGCGGGCTGGAGAGCGCGGTCGCGGCATCGGACGGCGCGGTGGTGATGCTGCGCGCCGAGCCCGTCTTTACGCCCACGCCGGGCGATCTGATCGAACTGGTCGAGGGTTGCGACAAGAGCGTCGCGACCTGTGCGGCGCGGTTCGGCAACGCCCTGAACTTTCGCGGCGAGCCGTACCTCCCCGGCATCGACTTGCTCACCCGGTATCCCGGCGCATGACGCCGGGCGAGTGCGCCGTAGCGGCGGCGCGGGGCGCGGTGGGTGCGCGGTTCCGCCTGCACGGGCGCGATCCCGCGTTCGGGCTCGATTGCGTCGGGCTGGCGGCGCTGGCGGCGCGCGCCGCCGGAGTCTCGACGGTGATTCCGGCGGATTATGCGATCCGAAGCGGTGATCCGTCCGCCGCGATCGACGCGACCGGGCTCGCCCGCACCTCGGCGCCGATGGACGGCGACTTGCTGCTGTTCGCGGCCGGGCCAGCGCAATTCCACCTCGCCGTGCGGGTGCCGGGCGGGGTCGTCCATGCCGACGCGATGCTCAGGCGCGTGGTCGAGCGACCGGGCGTGCCGCCGTGGCCGCTGGTCGCGGCGTGGCGTTTGACAGGAGACTGATATGGCGACCTTGGTGCTGACGACGATCGGCAGCGTGATCGGCGGCCCCATCGGCGGCGCGATCGGCGCGCTGCTCGGCCAGACGATCGACCGCGACGTGCTCTTCAAGCCCAAGGGGCGCGAGGGGCCACGGCTGACCGAACTGGCGGTGCAGACCTCCTCTTATGGCATGCCGATCCAGCGCGTGTTCGGCACGATGCGGATCGCCGGCTGCGTGATCTGGTCAACCGACCTGATCGAAAGCCGCAGCACCGCGAGCAGCGGCAAGGGCCAGCCGAGCGTGACCAATTACAGCTATTCGGCGTCGTTCGCGGTGGCGCTGTCGGGGCGGCCGATCCGAAGCGTCGGGCGGATCTGGGCGGACGGCAATCTGCTGCGCGGGGGCGCGGGTGACTTCAAGGTCTCGACCGGCTTCCGCCTGCATCTCGGCGGCGAGGATCAGGACGCCGATCCGCTGATCGCGTCTGCGGAAGGCGCGGGGCTGGTGCCGGCGCATCGCGGCATCGCCTATGCGGTGTTCGAGAGCCTTCAGCTTGCCGACTACGGCAACCGCATCCCGTCGCTGACCTTCGAGGTCATCGCCGATCCCGCGCCGGTCGCCGCAGGCGCAATCGCGGCGGACCTCTCCGGTGGGCTGATCGACGGCGCGGCGGCGACGCTGCCGCTGCCGGGCTTCGCCGCGTATGGCAATCTGCGCGCGGTGATCGAGACGCTCGGCACGGCGATTGGCGGTCGATTCGCGCCGGAGGGGGCGGGGCTGTCGCTGCGCGTTTCGATCGATCCGGAGCGCACCATCGCCGATGCCGGCGTCGCGACGGGCGCGGGCGGCGGCGCGCGCGCGGTCGGATCGACCGCCGCGATCGAGACGGTGCCGCGCACGGTGACGCTCAAACATTATGATCCGGCGCGCGATTATCAAACCGGCGTTCAGCGCGCGCGGCGGCCGGGCGCGGGCTATAGCGACCAGCAGATCGACATGCCCGCCGCGCTCGACGCGGCCAGCGCCAAGACGATGGCGGAGGCGACGCTCGCGCGTGCCGAGGCGGGGCGGGTGCGGCGGACGGTCGCGCTCGGCTGGGACGCGATCGGCATCGCACCCGGAGCGTGCGTCGCGATTGATGGCGCGGCGGGCGCGTGGCGGGTGACCGGCTGGTCGCTCGAACACATGGTGCTGTCGCTCGAGTGCGTGCGGCTCGCCGCCGCCGCGCTGCCCGTGCGAGCGAGCGGGGGCAGGGTGCTGTCCTCGCCCGACGCGGTCGCCGGCACGACGATCGTCCACGTCTTCGAAATCCCCCCGCTTGACGACAGCGTGCTGAGCGCGCCGCGCGTGACGATCGCGGCGGCGGGCACCGCGCCCGGCTGGCGGCGCGCCGCGTTGCTGTACAGCCTCGACGGCGGCGCGCGCTGGTCCACGGCGGGCGCGACGGCTGCGCCCGCGACGCTCGGCGTGCTCGCGTCGGTGCCGCTCGCCGTACCGGCGACGGTGATCGATCGCCGCTCGCGGTTCGAGGTCGAGCTTGCCCATGCGAACATGGCACTGTCGGGCGCGGACGCTGCGGCGCTCGATGCGGGCGCGAACCTCGCTTTGTGCGGTGACGAGTTGCTCCAGTTCGGCGTGGCCGAGCAGATCGGCGCGACTCGCTGGCGGCTCTCCACCCTGTATCGTGGCCGACGCGGCACCGAGGCGGCGATCGGGACTCAGGCGGTGGGCGATCGTGTCGTACTGATCGAACGCGACGCCGTGATGGCGCTCGACGTACCGCTTGCGACGCTCGGCGGCGAGGTTCGCGTGCTCGCCTCGGGCATCGGCGATGTCGCGGGGCCAGCCGCGGCACAGACGACGATCGCGGGCGGCTCGGTCTTGCCGCTCGCGCCGGTGGGTCTGCGCTGGCGCGAGCTTGGTGACGGCGGCGCCGAGATCCGCTGGACGCGCCGCAGCCGCGCCGGGTGGCGCTGGATCGACGGCGTCGATTCGCCGCTCGTCGAGGAGCGGGAACTCTACCGCGTGACGATCGGAACCGCGCCGGCAGCCGAGACCAGCGAGCCCATGCTCAACCTCGGCGCCGCCGAGCGCGGCGCGGGCGTGACCGTTTCGATCCGGCAGGTCGGCTCGGTCGGCGCATCGACTGCCGCAAACCTCTTCATCCCCGCCTGGGAGGCATGACATGACTGACGATGTGACCGCACGCCTGGCGCTGCCGCTGTTGAGCGCCGGGCAGGCGCAGAAGGAGATGACTCATAACGAGGCGCTGACTCTGCTCGATCTGTTCGCGCACCCGGTGGTGTTGGCGATCGGTATCGACACGCCGCCCGCGACGCCGGTCGCGGGACAGTGCTGGATCGTCGGCGCGGCGCCGACCGGCGTGTGGGCGGGGCACGCCCGCCATCTCGCCGGCTGGAGCGACGGCGGCTGGCGATTCTGCATACCCAAAACGGGCATGCGCGTTTGGAACCTCTCCGATGCGAGCGAGGCGCTGTTCGACGGGAGTGGCTGGAGCGTCGGCGTCGTGCGCGGATCGCGACTCGAAATCGACGGTGTTCAGGTTGTTGCAGCGCAGCAATCGACGATCGCCGAGCCCTCTGGCGGCACCGTGGCCGACATCGAGGCGCGAGAGGCGATCAGCGCAATTCTTGCTGCACTGCACACACACGGGCTGATCGCCGCGTAAGCCGGCGGAAACCCCTTTAAGACCTCGGCTGTTGCGCTTCTGCAACAGTCGCAGGTATTTGTGCGCTTGCGTGGAAACCAAGCCCGTCCTAGGGAGTTTGGGCTGTCCGAGTGACACCTAATGAAAGGGGATTTCTATGCGGAAGCTAGCCGTAATCATCGCGCTTGCCTCCACTGCTCTCGCAACGCCAGCTCTTGCCCGCGATAAGTCGTGGTATGTTGGCGTCGAAGGCGGCGGTATGATCGTCGAAGACTCGAAGTTCGATATCGGCAACGTGCCGTCGGCTTCGACCTACAAGACGAAGACCGGTTACGACGTCGATGGCGTCATCGGTTACGATCTTGGCATGTTCCGGCTTGAAAGCGAAGTCGCTTACAAGTTCGCCAAGGGCGACGACTATCGTTCGTCGGTCAACAGCCCGTTCGTGACCACCCCCGGTGGTTTCGCAGGGCCGGGCAACTACAACAGCCCGCACAGCCACACGTCGGCTCTGAGCTTCATGGTCAACGGCCTGCTCGACTTCGGTGACGACAATGGCGTTCAGGGCTTCGTCGGCGGTGGTGTCGGTGTTGCGCGCGTATCGATGGCGGGCGTTCGCGCCGGCAACCGTGCGGCGATCCTCGACGACAGCGACACGGTCTTCGCCTGGCAGGGCATCGCGGGCGTTCGCGCTCCGCTTTCGGACCATGTCGATATCTCGCTCAAGTATCGTTTCTTCAACGCCGACAACATCAAGCTGGTCGGTGTCGAGGGCGCGAGCTACGAGACGCGCTATCGTTCGCACAGCCTCCTCGGTGGCCTGACGTACAACTTCGGCGAGCCTGCTGCTCCGCCGCCGCCGCCGCCTCCTCCGCCCCCGCCGCCGCCGCCGGAGCCGACTGCTCCGCCGCCGCCGCCTCCGGTGGTCTGCTCGCCTGGTCCGTTCATCGTGTTCTTCGAATGGGACAAGTCGGACATCACGGCAGAAGCGTCGTCGATCCTCGACAACGCCATCAGCCAGTACCAGTCGTGCGGCAACGCGCAGGTCATGCTGGCCGGCTTCACCGATCGCTCGGGCACGCCGAAGTACAACGTCGGTCTGTCGCAGCGTCGCGCGGACTCGGTGAAGGCTTATCTGTCGGCGCATTCGGTCCCCGAGACCGTGATGACCACGCAGGCGTTCGGCGAAGACCCCGCCCATCTGCGCGTTCAGACCGCCGATGGCGTTCGCGAAGTGCAGAACCGTCGCGTGGAAATCACGTACGGTCCGGGTTCGGGCAACTAAGCCAGAGCTGGACGAAAGTTCGAAGAGAGGGGGTCGGGAAACCGGCCCCCTTTTTTTGTGCGCGGAAGATGCGCAAGGTGGCGGATGCCGCCGCTTGGCCCTATCTTTTGATGGCAACCGTAGCCGTTCGTGCTGAGTAGGGATTGAGTAGGCGAAGCCGTATCGAGAGCCCGTATCGAAGCACAGGTCGCTCTCGGGGCTTGTCCTTCGATACACGACCTCGATACGCCCTGCGGGCTACTCGGCGGTTACTCAGGACGAACGGCGCTATTGACGCGCGTCGAATTTAGGCAACCGGCGTGGCCTCGGCCAAAGCGGCTTCGAGCCACGTCGGGCGCACCGCGTCGCCGAGCGCCTCGACACGGCGCAGCTCGACCATCAACCCCAGTTCGGGATACGACGCACGCGTCCGGTCGCCCGGTTCGCCAAGCGGCGCCACCACCAGCCGGCGGTTGACTTTCGCGCGATAGTTCATGCGCGCGGTATTCTCCTGCCCGACATAGCAGCCCTTGGTGAAGCTGACCCCGTTCAGCTCGCGCGCATTGCATTCGAGCCAGAGCGTCTGATCGCTGCCGAGTTCGCCGATCCCCTCGGTCACGCCGTGCGCGAGCCGGTGTGCGCGCCACGCCGCATCGGCAGCTTCCCCGCCAGCCGCGCCGATCCAGCGGAAGCCGAGATCGGGCAGGCGCGGATCGGCGAACGCGCCGTGCCGCGAGGACCAATGCACCCCGCCATCCGCCGCCTCGATCGTGATCGCGCGCCGCAGCCGGTACATCGACAGCCGCCGCGTCAGCGCCGCGGCAGCGCTCGCCTCGCAATCGATCAGCACCGCGTCGCCATCGGCCCACAGCAGGAAATCGAACAAAGCCTTGCCCTGTGGGGTCAGCAGCCCGGCCCAGCGCGGCCCGGACGCATCCAGCCCGATCACGTCCTGAGTCAGCAAGCCTTGCAGGAAACCGCGAACATCGTCGCCGGCAATACGGATCAGCGCGCGGGTCGCGAGCAGGGTCGGGGTGGTTTCGGTCATCATCAACAGGTAGGAGGGCGCGAGACTAAGCGAAAGAGGCAGCTATGGCGCGGTTCGATCTGATGCTGACGGGCGGAACGGTGCATTTGCCGAGCGGCCCGGCGCAAACCAATGTCGGCGTGATCGGCGGCAAGATCGCCGCGATCGGCGCGACCGGCGATGCCGGTGAGACGATCGATTGCACCGGGCTCGATATCCTGCCCGGCGTGATCGACACGCAGGTCCATTTCCGCGAGCCGGGGCTGGTCCACAAGGAGGATCTCGAAAGCGGCAGCCGCGCCGCCGTGCTCGGCGGGGTGACCTCGGTGTTCGAAATGCCCAACACCAAGCCCAACACCGACAGCGCCGCCGCGATCACCGACAAGCTGACGCGCGCGCACCATCGCATGTGGTGCGACCACGCTTTCTATGTCGGCGCGACCAATGTGAATGCCCCGGACCTCGCCGAGCTTGAGCGGGTGCCGGGCACGGCGGGCGTCAAGATCTTCATGGGCGCCTCGACTGGAGACCTGCTCGTCTCCGAGGATTCGTCGCTGGCGCAAGTGCTCGCCTCGGGCAAGCGCCGCGTCGCGATCCACGCCGAGGACGAGGCGCGGATGAACGCGCGCGCGGGCGAGCGCGTCCCCGGCGACCCGTCCTCGCATCCGGTGTGGCGCGACGATGAGAGCGCATTGCTGGCGACGCGGCGAATCCTCGCGCTGGCGCGCGCGGCGCGGCGGCGAATCCACGTGCTTCACATCACCACGCCCGCCGAACTCGAACTGCTGTCGCAGCACAAGGACATCGCCACCTGCGAGGTGACGCCCCAGCATCTCACGCTGGCGGGCGAGGACGCCTATCCCCGGCTCGGCAGCTATGCGCAGATGAACCCGCCGATCCGCTCGGGCGCGCATCGCGACGGGCTATGGCACTGGTTGCGGCAGGGCGTGCCCGACGTGATCGGCTCGGACCACGCGCCGCACACGATCGAGGAGAAGGCCAAGCCCTATCCCGACTCGCCGAGCGGCATGCCCGGCGTGCAGACGTTGCTGCCGCTGCTGCTCAACCATGTCGCGGAAGGGCGCACCACGCTCCAGCGCGTGATCGACCTGACCAGCGCCGGCGCGCAGCGGATTTTCGGGATCGTCGGCAAGGGCCGGATCGCGGTCGGTTATGACGCGGATTTCTCGATCGTCGACCTGAAGGCGCGCTGGACGATCACCGAGAACTGGCTGGCGTCGCGCTGCGGCTGGTCGCCGTTCACCGGCATGGAGCTGACCGGCAAGCCGATCGGCACGATCGTGCGCGGCAACCGCGTGATGTGGGATGCCGCGCTGGCCGAGACGGCCGTGGGCGAACCGATCCGGTTCGAGGCAGTCGAGTTCGGCTGACCGTCTCACCCCGTTCGTGTCGAGCGAAGTCGAGACACATGGCGGAGCGCGTGGACGTGTCCCTCGACTTCGCTCGGGACGAACGGCGTGAGAAACGGGCGCTCTTACAGCGCCCGCGGCTCACCTTCCGCCAGCAGATGGGTGCAAAGCTGCGCCTCGGGCGTATCCCCTGCCTCAAGTGCGGCGACCGTGACCCAGCCGGCCTTACGCATCGCCGCCGTCAGCGCCGGATCGGTGCCGAGCGGCACGAACAGCCGGCGCCGGTCGATCTCGCCCAGCCCGGCCGCGACGATCGCGTCGGCGTAGAGCGAGAAGCCGACCGCGGCCTCTTCGGCGCCATCCTCATGGACGACGGTGTAGGTGCCGCCGCGCCCGATCTCGCCGCGCACGCCGCTCGCGAAGATCGAGAAGCCGAGCCAGCTTTGATATTCGAAGCCGTGCCGCTCGGTCGGGTCGAGCGTCAGCCCGACGCGGCCCTTCAGCCCTTGCGCGATCGCCCACAGCCCGTCGAGCCGCGAGGTGAGCGCGCCGCCGGCATCGAACGCGCAGAGCCGGTGATGCGCCGCTTCGAATGGCCCCGCCGCCTCGACCAGCGGCAGATACGCGCGCGCGATCTCCGCGACGCCGCCGGCATCCTTGGCATCGAGCCGCTCGCTGAGCGCGGCGATCTGCGCCGGGTCGATCGGCAGCGGGCCACGCGCGAGAACGCCGACCAGATCGGGCAGGGTGAAATCGATCGAAATGTCGCGCACGCCAGCCGCTTCGAGCGCCTCGACCGCAACGCCGACGATCTCCGCCGCCGCCGCGACGGTGTCGAGCCCGATCAGCTCGCAGCCCATCTGAAGCAATTCGCGCTCGGGGCTGAGCTGCGACGCGCGCAGCCGCAGCACCGGACCCGCATAGGAGAGGCGCACCGGGCGCGGATGATGCCCCATCCGCGTTGCGGCGATCCGGCCGATCTGCGCGGTGATGTCGGGCCGGATCGCCAGCGTGCGCTGCGACACCGGATCGACGAAGCGAACCGCATCCTGCGCGGTCGCCGACTTGAGCCGCCCGGCGAGGCCCTGCTCGAACTCGGCCAGCGCCGGATCGGCGCGCTCATAGCCATGCTGGAACGCAGCGCCGAGTACGGCCTGTTCGAGCCGTGCCGTGGCATCGGCGACGGGCGGCAGGCGATCCCGGAAACCTTGGGGGAGAAGCGAGGTCATCGGCGAGGTATTCCAAAGGCCCGTGTGGGCGTCCTGCCGAAGCCTGTACCGGCTTCGCGGTGGAAGAACAGGGGATACCCAGATTCCGTTCGTCCCGAGCGAAGTCGAGGGGCGTGCCCGGAGCGACCCCGGCCTCGACTTCGCTCGGCCCGAACGGAAAAGGCGGGTTCTAAAACGCCAGCGCCATCGCGGTCTTCACGCCGGCCAGCTCGCGCACCTTGGCGATCAGCTCGGGCGTGACCGGCTCGTCGACCGACAGCAGCAGCACCGCTTCGCCGCCCGCCGAACGGCGGCCGAGGTGGAAGGTGCCGATGTTGACGCCCGATTCGCCGAGCAGCGAGCCGAGCCGGCCGATGAAGCCGGGCGCGTCCTCGTTGACGACATACAGCATCGGCCCGGCGAGATCGGCCTCGACCTTGATGCCGAACAGCTCGACAAGACGCGGCGCGGCATCGCCGAACAATGTGCCGGCGACCGAGCGCTCACCCGCGTCGGTCTTCACCGAGACGCGCAGCAGCGTATGGTAATCCCCCTCGCGCTCGGTCTTCACCTCGCGCACTTCCATGCCGCGCTCCTTGGCGAGCAACGGCGCGTTGACCATGTTGACCGTGTCGGTCTGGGTGCGCAGGAAGCCGTGCAGCACCGCCGAAACCATCGGCTTCTGGTTGAGTTCGGTCGCTGCACCCTCGGTGTGGATCGAGATTCGCGGCACCGCGCCGCGCGTGAGCTGGCCGACGAGGCTGCCGAGCTTCTCGGCAAGCGCCATGTAGGGCTTCAGACGCGGCGCTTCCTCCGCCGACAGCGACGGCACGTTGAGCGCGTTGGTGATCCCGCCCGAGACGAGATAGTCCGCCATCTGCTCGGCGACCTGGATCGCGACGTTGACCTGCGCTTCGCTGGTCGATGCGCCGAGGTGCGGGGTCGAGATGAAGTTGGGCGTGCCGAACAAGGGCGAATCCTTGGCCGGCTCGGTCACGAACACGTCGAGCGCGGCGCCGCCGATATGCCCCGAATCGAGACCTTCCTTGAGCGCCGCCTCGTCGATCAGCCCGCCGCGCGCGCAGTTGATGATGCGAACGCCCTTCTTGGTCTTGGCGAGATTTTCGGCCGACAGGATGTTGCGGGTCTGGTCGGTGAGCGGGGTGTGCAGCGTGATGAAATCGGCGCGCGCGAGCAGTTCGTCGAGCTCGACCTTCTCGACGCCGAGTTCGATCGCGCGTTCGGGCGACAGGAACGGATCGAACGCGACCACCTTCATGCGCAGGCCGAGCGCGCGATCGGCGACGATCGAGCCGATGTTGCCCGCGCCGATCAGCCCGAGCGTCTTGCCGGTGACTTCGACGCCCATGAAGCGGTTCTTCTCCCACTTGCCGGCCTGAGTCGATTTGTCGGCCTCGGGCAGATCGCGGGCGAGCGCGAACATCAGCGCGATGGCATGTTCGGCGGTGGTGATCGAATTGCCGAACGGGGTGTTCATCACCACCACGCCGGCGGCGGAAGCGGCGGGGATATCGACATTGTCGACGCCGATGCCGGCGCGGCCGACCACCTTGAGGTTGGTCGCGGCGGCGAGGATCGCCTTGGTCACCTTGGTCGAGCTGCGGATGGCGAGGCCATCATACTCGCCGATGATCGCGATCAGCTCTTCGGGGGTCTTGCCGGTGATCTCGTCGACTTCGACGCCGCGCTCCCGGAAGATCTGCGCGGCTTTGGGGTCCATTTTGTCGGAAATGAGGACTTTTGGCATGTTCAATTCCTTCGTCATCCCAGCGAAAGCTGGGATCTCGTGCCGCGAGGGCACGCTATGCGGAGGGAGGCCCCAGCTTCCGCTGGGGCGACGTAATAGGGTGGGTTACGCGGCGACCGGCGTCTTGGCGGTGGCGTAGGCCCAGTCGAGCCACGGCCCGAGCGCCTCGATATCGGCGGTATCGACCGTCGCACCGCACCAGATCCGCAGACCGGCGGGGGCATCGCGGTAGCCGGCGACGTCGAACGCCGCGCCCTGCTTTTCGAGCAGGCCGGCGAAGGTTTTGACGAACGCCTCGTCAGCGCCTTCGACCGTCAGGCACACGCTGGTCTTCGAGCGCGAGGCCTCGTCCTCGGCGAGATGGCCGAGCCAGTCGCGTTCGGCGACAATCTTGTCGAGCGCGGCGGCATTGGCGTCGCTGCGTGCGATCAGGCCGGCGGCGCCGCCGATCTGTTTGCCCCATTCGAGCGCGAAGATCGCATCCTCGACCGCGAGCATCGACGGGGTGTTGATCGTCTCGCCCTTGAACACGCCCTCGGCGAGCTTGCCCTTCGCCATCAGGCGGAACACCTTCGGCAGCGGCCAGGCCGGCGTATAGCTTTCCAGCCGCTCGACCGCACGCGGGCCGAGGATCAGCACACCGTGGCCGCCTTCGCCGCCCAGCACCTTCTGCCAGGAGAAGGTGGCGACGTCGATCTTGTCCCACGGCAGCGGGTAAGCGAACACCGCGCTGGTCGCGTCGGCGAAGCTCAAGCCTTCGCGATCGTCGGGAATCCAGTCACCGTTCGGCACGCGCACGCCCGAGGTGGTGCCGTTCCAGGTGAACAGCACGTCGGTCGACCAGTCGACGGTCGTCAGGTCGGGGAGCTGGCCGTAATCGGCGCGGATCACGGTCGGATCGAGCTTGAGCTGCTTGACGGCATCCGTCACCCAGCCTTCGCCGAAGCTTTCCCAGGCGAGCGTGGTGACGCCGCGCGCGCCCAGCATCGTCCACATCGCCATTTCGAACGCGCCGGTGTCGGAGCCGGGGACGATGCCGATGCGGTGGGTGGCGGGCAGATTGAGCAGCTCGCGCATCAGATCGATGCAATAGGCGAGGCGGGTCTTGCCGATCTTCGAGCGGTGCGAACGGCCGAGCGATTCGGTAGCGAGATCGGCGGCGGACCAGCCCGGAGGCTTGGCGCAGGGGCCGGAGCTGAAGAAAGGACGCGCAGGCTTCGTCGCCGGAAGCGCGGGTAGGTCAGTCATGTAGTCTCTCCTCACAGAGAGCACGCGCGGCGTTGGGACCGCGTGGCCCGGCGCCGGCTCTAACGGCGATTGGCCGGGTGTCAACCGACGCACGGTTCGCTTTGGCGCAAATCGCCACGCCGGGCTTGTTCCGCCATCCGCGGTGCCGCAAGATCGGCGTGTGGCGAGTATGCGTAAACGTGAATGCCGAAGCGCCGGTGGCGTGGCGCGGTGGCTCTTTGTGTTCGCGTGCCTCGCGCTGTCGGCGTGCGGCAGCAGCAAGCCGCCACCGCGCCCGCGCGGATCGCAGCCGATCACGCTCGCGATCCCGACCAGCCGCGAGACTCAGGCGTGCTACACCGATCTGTCGCGCGAGGATGTGCGGTTCAGCCCGCTCGCGGAGCGCGATTACGGCGGCGGCTGTCGCGTTGCCGGCGCGGTGCAATTGATCGACATTGGCGTGCCCGTCACCAATTTGACCGCGATGCGCTGCGGCCTCGCGCGCAGCTTCGCCGGCTGGGTGCGCCATGCGGCGGTGCCGGCGGCGCGCCAGATGCTCGGCAGCGATCTGGTGCGGGTCGAGAGCATGGGCACCTACGCCTGCCGCAACACGATCGGCACGGCGCGCGCGATGCTGTCGGGCCATGCGATCGCCAACGCGGTCGATATCGGCGCGTTCGTGCTGGAGGACGGGCGGCGGATCAGCGTGCTGAACGGCTGGCAATCGTCCGATCCACGGGTCCGCGCGTTCCTGCGCACGGTCCACGATTCGGCGTGCAAGCGGTTCGGCACGGTGCTCAGCCCCGATTACAACGCGGTGCATCACAATCACCTCCACCTGGAGGACGATCACAAGAGCTTCTGCCGGTAAACGCAAACCCGTTCGTGCTGAGCGAAGTCGAAGCACGTGTCCCAAGCGCCGCGCTGCGAACGGTGAGAGGATCGTCCTCCCCCGGGGTTCAATCCCGCGCCACAATACCCTACATAACGTCGAATGAGTGATCCCCATGTACCGTCGCGCGTTTTTCCGCGCGCTCGCCAGGATGCCGAAAAAGCCAAGACCGGCGTCAGCACCCCGCAAACCAAAACCCCCGCATATCGCCTCGCTTTTCAGGACATGGATTTCCTGCTGCGCGAGGATCTGCGCCCGGTGCGGTTCCAGCTCGAGCTGCTCAAGCCCGAGCTGATCCTCGAGGAAGCCAATATCGCCTCGACCTTCGTGTTCTACGGTTCAGCGCGAATCCCCGAG
The DNA here is from genome assembly GCF_001717955.1 of Sphingomonas panacis. NCBI lineage: Bacteria > Pseudomonadati > Pseudomonadota > Alphaproteobacteria > Sphingomonadales > Sphingomonadaceae > Sphingomonas > Sphingomonas panacis. Next base: position 225,468 of record NZ_CP014168.1, on the reverse strand, counting down.
CCGGCCAAGGCGCAGGCGATGCTCGATCTCGCGCAGGGCGACGAAGCCCGGCTGATCGCCGAGCGGCTGGTCGCCAAATCGCATTATTACGATGTCGCGCGTGAGCTCGCCGGCCTCGCCAGCCGCTTCCCCAACGATGACGAGGGCAAGCGCCACTTCGTCGTCTGCTCGGGCGGCGGCCCCTCGATCATGGAAGCGGCCAACCGCGGCGCGGCCGAGGCGGGGCACGAATCGATCGGCCTCAACATCGTGCTGCCGCACGAGCAGGCGCCCAATCCGTATGTCACCCCGTCGCTGTCGATGCAGTTCCACTATTTCGCGCTGCGCAAGATGCACTTCCTGCTCCACGCGCGCGCGCTGGCGGCGTTCCCCGGTGGGTTCGGCACGTTCGACGAACTGTTCGAGCTGCTCACCTTGATCCAGACCGGCAAGATTTCGCCGATCCCGGTGCTGCTCTACGGCCGCGATTTCTGGACGCGTGTCGTCAATTTCGACGCGCTCGTCGAGGAAGGCGTGGTCTCGCGCCGCGATCTCAACATCTTCAAGTTCGTCGAGACCGCGCAGGAAGGCTGGGACGTGGTCCGCGACTTCTACCGCGACGCCGATCCGGCGGTGTTCCCGGCAGAGTAACCCGCCGCCGGGCGATCCCATCAAGCCGTTCGCACTGAGCCTGTCGAAGGGCGTGTCCCGAGCTCAGCGCTGGCGGCACGTCCTTGGACATGCTCAGGACGAACATTGTGGAGCGTCGTCGGCTCAACCCACAACCGTTCGTGTCGAGCGAAGTCGAGGCACCTGCGCTCCGGGCAGCCCCTCGACTTCGCTCGGGGCGAACGGATAGGGGTTACTTCCCCGCCGGCGCCGCCACGTTCGCCGGCGTGGCGACGTTGGACAAGCCCTCGGCGCTCGGCTTGGCTTCCTCGCCAGGCGCGGCGGGGGCGGCTCCCGGCGGCGCCTTGGCGTCGGTCGCGGTCGGCGCGCCGGCTTGCGGGGCGGGGAGCGGCAGGTTCGAACCCTGCTGGTTGAGGTAGAGGATCACGTCGGCGCGATCCTTGCCCGCCGAAAGCCCCGCGAAGGTCATCTTGGTGCCCGGCACATATTTGCGCGGGCTGGCGAGCCACTGGTTGAGCGAATCGAAATCCCAGGTGCCGCCCTTGCCTTTCAGCGCGTCGGAGAAGGCGAAGCCCGCCTTGCCCTGGCCCTTGGCTTCGCCGACCGTGCCCCACAGGTTCGGGCCGATCCCGTTGGCGCCGCCCTGGTTGACCGTGTGGCAGGCCGCGCATTTCTTGAACACCTCGGCACCATGCGCGGCGTCGGCCTTGGCGAGCAGGTTGGCGATCGGCTCCTCGGCCGCGGCGCCACTGGCCTCGGTGGAAACACCCTCGACCGGATAGCCGGCCTTCTCGGGTTTTTCGGCGGAAAACAAGGTCGTGCCCGCGATGGTGAGCGCCAAAGCGGCGGCACATGCGCCCAGCGTCCAACCCGCGATCGTGTTTGTACGGCTGTCCATCGTTGCGTGGCCCCTCTCCGGTATTATCCCACCCTTAGATTCGCCGGCACGCCACGGCAAGCCAAGCTTGTGTGCGAAGGGCACCATCGTTAGGGCCTCGCCGATCATGGAAAACTTCGCAGCACCCGCGCGGCCGATCGTCGCGCGCATGATCGAACAAGCCGCCGCCGCCCCGCACCGTGCGGTCGCGTTTCAGGGCGCGCCCGGCGCAAACTCGCACATCGCCGCGCTGGAGGCGTTCCCGGACTGTCTGCCGCTGCCCTGTTTCGATTTCTCCGACGCGATCGACGCGGTGCGTGACGGCCTCGCCGATTGCGCGATCATCCCGATCGAGAATTCGCTCCACGGCCGCGTCGCCGACATTCACTTCCTGCTCCCCGAATCGGGGCTGACCATCACCGGCGAGCATTTCCTGCCGATCCGCTACGCGCTGATGGGGCTGGGGCCGGTGAGCGGCGTGCGCGATGCGATGAGCCACCCGCAGGCGCTCGGCCAGTGCCGCCACTGGCTGCGCGAGCACGGCATCGCGCCGGTCAGCTATCCCGACACCGCCGGCGCCGCTGCGATGGTGGTCGAACTCGGTGATCCCGCCACCGCCGCGCTCGCGCCGCCGGGTGCGGCGAAGATCTACGGTCTGGAAACGCTGGCGAGCGACATCGCCGATGCCGATCACAACACCACCCGCTTCGTCGTGCTGGCGCGCGCGGGGCATCCGCCGGTCGGCGAGGGGCCGTTCATGACGACGCTGATCTTCAAGGTGAAGAACGTCCCCGCCGCGCTCTACAAGGCGATGGGCGGGTTCGCGACCAACGGCGTCAACATGACCAAGCTCGAAAGCTACCAGCAGGGCGGCACCTTCGCCGCCACCGAGTTTTATTGCGACATCGAAGGCCGCCCCGGCGACGAAAACGTCGATCGCGCGCTGGAGGAACTCGGCTTCCACTCGAAATCCATGCGCGTGCTGGGGGCATATCCGAGGGCGCGGGCGCGGGGGTAAGCCTGCCGCATCCACAGCGGAGAACGGCATTCCCAACCGTTCGTGTCGAGCGAAGTCGAGACACCTGGGCTCCGGGCTATCCCTCGACTTAGCTCGGTACGAACGGGGAGGGTTCAGGCGTCCTCTGCCCAAGCCCGCAACAGCGTGTTGGCGATCGCATAGGCCGGCGGCGGCAGGAACGCGCCCGGCTCGCCCGCCAGCACCCGGCGCACCTCGTCGCGCGACACCCACATCGCGTCCTCAAGCTCGTTGGTGTCGATCGTGAGGCGATCGTCATCGGCATAGCCAACGCAGGCGATCATCAGCGAGGACGGGAACGGCCACGGCTGGCTGGCGATGTAGCGCACGTCGCGCACCCGCACGCCGGCTTCCTCCGCGATTTCGCGCGCGACCGCTTCCTCGATGCTCTCGCCGGGTTCGAGGAACCCCGCCAGCGCCGAATAGCGCCCCGGCGGAAACGCCGGCTGGCGCCCGAGCAAGGCGCGCCCGTCATGTTCGGCGATCATGATGACGACCGGATCGACGCGCGGGAAATGCTCGGCGTGGCAATTGGGGCATTTGCGTGCCCAGCCGGCGCGGAACATCGCGGTCGGCGCGCCGCAATTGGCGCAGAAGCGGTGGCGGGCATGCCAGTCGAGCACGCTGCGCGCCGCCGCATAGGTCGCCGCCTCGCCCGGCGCGAACTGGCCGATCAAGTCCATCAGCCGCGCCGATCGCCGGGCAGGCGCCGCGCCGGTCGCCGAGAAGGCGGCGAAATGCGGCGCGCCGTCGCCAAGCCCGAGCAGCACCAGTTCGGCGTCGTCGGGGGCGTCCGCGATGCCGGTCCACACCAGCCGGCCGTCGCCATCCACATCCGGCTCGTAGCCGTCGAGCCTGAGCAGCCGCGCCGCGGGATCGCGCGCGGCGGCGGCGAAACCTTCGGGATCGTGGCGCAGCAGGTCGGACCGATCGAGCAGCCCGCCGGTGAAGCCGGGGGCGATCACCGGTAGCGCGCCAGATCGGCGCGAAGCGCCTTGGCGACATCGCTGCGGATCGGCCATTTGTCGTTGGGCAAATAATTGACCATCACCGTGCCGCGCATGTGCCGCGCCGGATCGACCCAGAAGATCGTCCCCGCCGCGCCGCCCCACGCATAGGTGCCCTTGCGTGCGCCGCCCGCCACGTCGACGAGGTTGACCGAGCCGCCCGCACCGAAGCCGACCGTCGCGGGTCCGCCCGACGTTCCGCCCGAGCCGGCCGGGGCGTCGCGATAGGTCACGCCCGGCGGCAGCAGGTTGGACATCATCAGCGCTGCCGTCTCGGGTTTGATCAGCCGCACGCCGTCCAGCGCGCCGCCGTCCTGCAACAGATGCGTGAAGCGGTCGTAATCGCGCGCCGACGTCACCAGCCCGGCGCCGCCATAGGGGAAGCTCGGCGGCTGGAGGAATACCGAGCTTGCCCCCCGGTCGAGCGGAATGCGCCCATCGCCGATCCACACATACCCGGTCGCCAGCCGCTTCGCCGCGCTCGCCGGCACGGTGAAATAGGTCGATGTCATGCCGAGCGGGGTGAAGATGCGCGTCTGCAGGAAACGGTCGAACGGCATCCCGCTCGCCACCTCGATCACGCGGCCCATCACGTCGAGGCCGATCGAATAGCTCCATTTGGTGCCCGGCTCGGCGATCAGCGGCAAGGTCGCGACCTTGTTGGCGAACTCTTCCAGCGTTTTGGGCCGGGTGAGCCGCATCTTCGCCTCGCTCTTGGCATCGGCGGTGAAGGGGGTGATGCCGGCCTTCTCATAGGCGTCGAGCAGCGGCCCGCGCGTCACGATCGTATAGCCCAGGCCAGCGGTATGCGTCAGCAGTTCGCGCACCGTGACCGGGCTGGCGGCGGGTTTGCTCGCCAGCGAATCGGGGCTGATCTGCACGCGCATGGTCTTGAACGCCGGGATGAAGTCCGACACCGGCTGGTCGAGTTTGATCTTGCCCTGTCCGATCAGCATCATCGCGGCGAGCGCGGTGATCGGCTTGGTCATCGAATAGATCCGCCACAGGCTGTCCGGGCCGGCGGCGGGGGCGGTCGTGGCGTCGTCGATCCGCCCCGCCGAGACGAACACCGTCGGCAGATCGCCCGCGCCAAACGCGCCGACGATGCCGGGCATCTTGTCGCTCTGGACGTAGGAATCGAACAGCGCCTGCGTGTTGGGCAGCGGGCTGGCATTGGTCGCGGTTGCGGGCGCGGATGGGGAGACCGGCAGCGCCTGACCGGCGAGTGCGCCGCTCACCAGCAATGCGGCCAGCGCGGCCCCGGAAGCGATCTGTCGGATCATGCGCTCACCCTTCTGATTTCAGCCGCCGCCTTGGCGAAGACGGTCGGCAGCCCGGCCGATTCGAGATCGTCGGCAGGCCACCATTCGCCGGCCACCGCATGCCCGCGCGCCTGCCCGACCGCAAGCGCGAGTTCGAGGCGGAAGTGGGTGAAGACATGCGCCACGGTGCCGGGCAGCATCTCCCAGTTCGATCGCACCGGCGCGTCCTCCAGCACCGGCGGCGCGGCGGCCCACGGACCCGTCGGCAGCGCGCGCATCCCGCCGAGCAGACCCTTGGGCGGGCGCCGCACCAGCAGCACTTGCCCCGCATCCTCCAGCCAGAAGATCGTGCCGTAGCGCTGCGGCTTGGCGGCCTTGGCGGGTTTGACCGGATAGGCCTCGGCCATGCCCGCCGCATATGCCGTGCACGCGGCGTTGAGCGGACAGGCGAGACAGGCGGGCTTGCGGGGCGTGCAGATCGCGGAGCCGAGATCCATCATCGCCTGCACGAAATCGCCGGGTCGGTCGGCGGGGGTGATCGTGTCGGTCGCGGCGCGGATCGTCTCCATCGCGCCCGGCAACGGCTGCGAAATCGCGAACAGCCGCGCCACCACCCGCGCGACATTGGCGTCGACCACCGCCGCGCGCTCCCCGAACGCGATCGCGGCGATCGCGGCGGCGGTATAGGCGCCCACGCCGGGCAGGCCGCGCAGGCCCGCCTCGGTCTCGGGAAAAGCGCCCGCCTCGGCGACGACGCGCGCGCAGGCGATCAGGTTGCGTGCGCGTGCATAATAGCCAAGCCCCGCCCATGCCGCCATCAGTTCGGCCTCGTCCGCCGCCGCCAGCGCCGCCACGCTCGGCCAGCGCGCGACGAACATTTCGAACTTGGGCCGCACCGCCGCGACCGTGGTCTGCTGGAGCATGATCTCGGACAGCCACACCCGGTATGGGTCGGCACGCGGGCGCCCCGGCGGGCTGCGCCACGGCAGCGCGCGGGCATGCGCGTCGTACCAGTCGAGCAAAGGCCGGGCGATGTTGCCCATGATGTTGGATGTAAGCTTGGCGCGCACGCCCCGGCTATGGCATGGACTGCGCGATGAGCAAACGTCGCCCTCCCGCCGAGCCGGCACCAGCGCCGCGTCGCGGCGGTGGCGCGCGTGCGGTGTCCGAACTGCTGCCCGATGCGACGCGCACGGCGTTCCGGCGTTTCGGCTTCGTGCAAAGCGCGGTGGTGACTCGCTGGGGCGAGATCGTCGGCAGCCGCTATGCCGGCGTGTCCGCGCCCGAATCGATCAAATTTCCGATGGGCGAGCGCACTGGCGGCACGCTCAACCTCGTCGTGCGCGGCGCGCATGCGACGATGATGCAGCATATCGCGCCCGAGATCGTCGAGCGCGTCAATCGCTTCTTCGGCTACGAAGCGGTCGCGCGCGTGCTGATCCGGCAGGGTGACGTGCCCGCGCCGCGCCCACGCGCAGCGCCGCCGTCGCTTAAGCCCGTGCCGGTCGAGCTCGGCGCGAGCCTGCGCACGATCGCGGACCCGGAATTGAAGGCGGTGCTGGAAGCCTTGGCGGCGGGCGTCGCCGCGACGCGCGGTGCGCCGGCGGTAGGGAAGGGTGAGGAATGATGCGTTGGCTGGCTGTTCTGCTGGTGATTCTCGGGCTGGCGGCGTCTCCCGCGCTCGCCGCACCGGACTGGACGACGGTGGCGACCAAGACCGCGAGCGGCGCCTATGTGATCGGCAACCCCAAGGCCAAGGTCAGACTGGTCGAATATCTCAGCTACACCTGCCCGCATTGCGGTGCGTTCAGCGTCGAGTCATCGGCGACGCTCAAGGGCAAGTTCGTGAAATCCGGCTCGACCAGCATCGAAGTGCGCAACGCCGTGCGGGATCGTGTCGATCTCGCCGCCGCGCAGCTCGCGCGCTGCGCCGCCCCGGCTGGCTTCTCGGGCGCGACCGATGCGATCTTCGCGCAGCAGCAGGAATGGCTGCCGCGCGCGTTCGAGTATAACCAGATCAACGCCGCGCGGCTGGCGGGCTATCCGATCGGCGCGCAGTTGAAGAAGATCGCCACCGGCGCCGGGCTCGACGCGCTGATGCGCGGGCGCGGCATGAGCGACGCCGCGATCGACGCCTGCTTCGCCGACGAGGCCGGCATCGCCGCGATCGCGACGCTGAGCGACGCATCGTGGAAGGCGATTCAGTCCACACCCTCGTTCGTGCTCAACGGCAAGCCTTATGTGTTCAAGAGCTGGCCCGATCTCGAAGCGGCGTTGCGTGCCGCCGGCGCCCACTGACCCTTTTTCTCCCAGGAGCTGACACAGAAATGTCCATGCGTTTGTCGGTCGCGATCGTCGCGGCGATCACCCTCGCCGCCTGCAAGCCCGCCGCCGATGCCGGCGGCACTGGCGCGGCGTCTGCCCCGGTCGCGGCCAAGCCCGCCCCGGCCGGTCAGAGCTGGGTCGATACCATCGCCAAGACCGAGGACGGCGGCTACCGCATGGGCAACCCCGATGCGCCGGTGAAGCTGATCGAATATGGCTCGCGCACCTGCCCGCATTGCGGCGTGTTCGATGCCGAGGGCCTGCCCAAATTGAAGGCCGGGCCGATCGCGGCGGGCAAGCTCTCCTACGAATTCCACGATTACCCGGTTCACAACCAGCTCGATCTCGGCCCGATCCTGCTCGGCCAGTGCGTCGAGCCGGCGCAGTTCTTCCCGATGCTCGACCAGATGTTCGCCAATCAGGAATCGCTGATCTACCGCAAGGACCAGATCCCCGCCGACGAACAGGCCAAGCTCAACACCGCGACGCCCGCGCAGGTCATCGCCTATCTCGCCAAATTCTACGGCTATGTCGATTTCGTGAAGCAGCGCGGCGTGCCCGAGGCCAAGGCGCAGGCATGCCTTGCCGACAGCAAGGCGCTTGAGGCGATCGCCAAGCAGACCGACGCCGCCAACCAGAAGTACAACATCACCGGCACGCCGACCTTCATCGTCAACGGCAAGGTCGTGCCCAATGCGGCGGCGTATGAGCAACTCGAACCCGCGCTGAAGGCCGCTGGCGCGCTGTAACGCACGGGGCCGGGGGGCTTAAGCGTGCAGATCAAACGGCTGCGATTGTCGGGCTTCAAGAGCTTCGTCGATCCAGCCGATCTGCGCATCGAACCCGGCCTGACCGGCATCGTCGGCCCCAACGGCTGCGGCAAATCGAACCTGCTCGAAGCGCTGCGCTGGACGATGGGCGAAACGTCGGCGCGCTCGCTGCGCGGCGCCGGCATGGAGGACGTGATCTTCGCGGGCACCTCCACCCGCCCGGCGCGCGACTTCGCCGAAGTCGCGATGCTCACCGAGATCGACGGGACCGAGACCGAGATCGTCCGCCGCATCGAGCGCGGCGCCGGCTCCGCCTATCGGATCGACGGGCGCGACGTGCGCGCCAAGGACGTGTCGCTGCTGTTCGCCGATGCCGCCACCGGCGCGCATTCGCCGGCGCTCGTCAGCCAGGGCCGGATCAGCGCGGTGATCGCCGCCAAGCCCGCCGAGCGCCGCGCCATGCTGGAGGAAGCCGCTGGCATCGCCGGGCTTCACGTCAGGCGACGCGACGCCGAGGCGCGGCTGCGCGCGACCGAAGCCAATCTCGCCAAGCTCGACGAGTTGATCTCCGATCAGGATGCGCGCGCCGCCGCGTTGCGCCGGCAAGCGCGCCAGGCCGAACGCTACCGCGCGCTGTCCGACCAGATCCGCGTCGCCGAGGCGCGGACGATCTTCGCACGTTGGCGCGAGGCGCAGGCCGCATCGGACGCCGCCAAGGCCGAGGCCACCGCATGCGAAGCGCGCGTTGCCGTCGCCGCCGAGGCGCAGCGCGCCGCCGCCGCCTACAGCACGCAGGCGACCGACACCGTCGCGCAGGCCCGTGCCACCGCGCAGGCGGCGCGCGACGCGGCAACCGAGGCCGGCCACGCGCTCGCCGGGCTTCGTGCCGATCACGCCGCCGTGCTGCGCCGGATCAAGGAGCTTGAGGACAGCAAGACTCGCCTCGCCGCCGACCGCGCCCGCGAAGGCGCGCTCGCCAGCGACGCCGCCGAGGCGATCGCCCGGCTCGCCGGGGAGGCCAAGGCCCTCGAAGCGCGGCTCGCGGCGGCGACCGCGCGGCTGCCCGAACTCGACACCGCCGTCGCCGAGGCCGAACGCGCCGGGCGCGATGCCGAGGTCGCGCTCGCGCAGGCGCTCGCCGCACAGGCGAGCGAGATCGCCGATGTCCGCGTCGCCGATGCCGCTTTGTCGGCGGCGCGTGCCCGGCTCGATCGCGCCGCGCGCGATCTCGCCCGTGTGACGGCGGAAGCCGCCGCGCTCGCCGACTCAGCGCCGCTGCTCGCCGAGCGCACGCGGGCGGGGGAGGCACGCGCGCAGGCGCTTCGCCATGCCGAGGCGGCCCGGGCCGCGCTCGCCGGCGCCGACGCCGCCGAACGCGCCGCGATCGGCGGGCGCGACCACGCCCAGTCGCAGCGCTCCGCCGCGCACGCCGAACTGGCAGCGCTCGACAGCGAGGCGGCGGCGCTCACCAAGGCGACCAGGCGTGATGGCCGCGACCGGCTGCTCGACCGGGTCCGCCCCGATCCCGGCTACGAACGCGCGCTCGCCGCAGCACTCGGCGACGATCTCGAAGCCGGGCTCGATCCGGCGGCGGAGCGGCATTGGGCGGGGGCAGGGGTTCAGCCCGGCGATCCCGCCACGCCGCCCGGCACCGCTCCGCTCGCCGCGCATGTCGCCGCGCCCGAAGCGCTCGCACGGCGCCTCGCGCAGATCTTCGTCGCGCAAGCCGATGATGGCGTCCCGCTCGCGGTCGGCCAGCGTCTCGTCACGCTCGGCGGCGCGCTGCGCCGTTGGGACGGTTATGTCGCGCGCAGCGGCGGCGCGGCGGCGGCCGAGCGGCTCGAACGGCTCAACCGCCTCCGCGCGATCGAGGATCTGCGTCCCGAACTGGTCCGCGCGGTCGAAACCGCCGATGCCGAACTGCGCCGAATCGACGCTGCGATCGGCGAGGCGCGCCGCGCCGCCGCCGACGCGCGCCGCCTGCTCGATTCATCGGACGCGACCGCGCGCGAAGCGGGCCGCGCCGAGGACCGCGCCGCCACCGCGCTCGAACGCCTCGAAGCGCAGCGCGCCGATCTCGCCACCCGCGCCGAGCGCGTGCGCGGCGAACATGCCGAATCGCGCGCCGAGGCCGATCGCACCGCCGCCGCCCGCGCCGCGCTCCCCGACGGCAGTGAAACCCGCGCGCGTGTCGCCGGCTTCTCCGCCGATGCCGACGCCAAGCGCACCGCCATCGCCACGGTTCGCGCCGAGCGCACCGGGCTCGACCGCGCGATCGGTGACGCGCGCGAACGGCTCGCCGCCGGCACCGCCGAGGCGAAGGGCTGGCGCGCGCGCGCGGGCGAGGCTGCCAAGCGGATCGCCGAAATGGACAAGCGCGCGCTCGATCTCGCCACCGAAGCCGCCACGCTCGCCGATCGCCCCACAGCCCTCGCCGCCGAGATCGCCGCGCGCGAGGCCGCGCACGCCGAAGCCCGCGCCGCCGCCGACACCGCCGCGCAAGCCGAGCGCGCCGCCGACAGCGCTTTGCGCGAAGCCGAGGCGCGCGCCAACGCCGCAGCCGAGGCACTCGCCGAGGCGCGCGAAGCCCGCGCCGGCGCCGCCGCGCGCGCCGAGAACCACGAAGCGCGCCGGGTCGAGATGAACCGCCTGTCGGGCGAGCGTTTCCAATGCCCGTCGGTGCTGCTCCCCGAACGCGTCGGCTTCGACGGCGACACGGTGCGCGCGCCGCCCGAGGAATCCGCGAACCACGATAAGCTGAACGTCGATCGCGAGCGGATCGGCCCGGTCAACCTCGTCGCCGAAACCGAACTCGCCGAACTGGAGGCGTCAAGCGCGGGCAATGCCGCCGAGCGCGAGGAACTGGGTATCGCGGTTAATCGGCTGCGCGGCTCGATCGGCACGCTCAACCGCGAGGGCCGCCAGCGGCTGCTCGCCGCGTTCGAGGCGGTCGATACGCATTTCCGGCGGCTGTTCACGACGCTCTTCAACGGCGGGCAGGCGCATCTCGAACTGGTCGATTCGGACGATCCGCTCGAAGCGGGGCTCGAAATCATGGCGCAGCCGCCGGGCAAGAAGCTGCAATCGCTCACCTTGCTGTCGGGCGGCGAGCAGGCGCTGACCGCCGTCGCGCTGATCTTCGGGCTGTTCCTCACCAACCCCGCGCCGATCTGCGTGCTCGACGAGGTCGATGCGCCGCTCGACGACGCCAATATCGAACGCTTCTGCGATCTGCTCGACGCGATGAGCCGCGAGACGCTGACGCGCTACCTGATCGTCACGCACAATGCCGTGACGATGAGCCGGATGCACCGGCTGTTCGGCGTGACGATGATCGAACAGGGGGTGAGCCGGCTGGTCTCGGTCGATCTCGGCGGCGCGGCGGGATTGCTCGCGGCATAGCGGATTACGCAGAGTTAACCCGTCCTGTGTTACGGCGCGCGGGACGGTCGTTCTCGATCAAAGGAAAAGGCGCCATGTCCCACGTCCCGATATCGTGTTCAGGCCGGGCCATGCCGATTTCGGCGACCCGGGTCGGGGCGTGGCAATGCGATCTCGCGACCGAGCGGCTGCTCTGGAGCGACGGCGTCTACGACCTGTTCGATCTGCCACGCGGCTCGCCGGTGGATCGCGAGATGGCGGTGGACCTCTACGATCCCGATTCGCGGGCCGAGATGGAGCGGCTGCGCGCCCGCGCGATCCGCGACAGGACCGGCTTCTCGGTCGACGCGCTGATCTGGTCGGCGGTGGGGGTCGATCGCTGGATTCGGATCACCGCGCGGGTGGAATGTGATCGCGGCAGGCCCGTGCGCCTGTGCGGCAGCAAGCAGGACGTGACGCTGGAGCATCTGTTGTGGGGCGGCGCGCGGGCCGTCGCTGAGGGCCGCTATTGCTGAATCGCGTCGCGGATTGAACCGTCTCGTCGTTCCGATGGTTGATCGTGCCGAAGCGGCAGGAGAAACCCAATGGCGACGGCGCAGATCTACAAAGACCTCAAGCGCGATCACGACAAGCAGCGCGACATGCTCAAGCAGCTCGCCGACCTGACCGGCGCGTCCAGCGAGCGCCAGTCGCTGTTCGAAGCGTTCCGCATCGAGCTGCAGGGCCATGCCGCCGCCGAGGAGGAATCGCTCTACGCGACGATGCTCGGCGATCCCGAACTGCGCGACGATGCGCGCCACTCGGTCTCCGAACACAAGGAAGTCGACGATCTGCTCGGCGAGATGCACGATCTCGATTTCGGTTCGGACGCGTGGAGCGAGAAATTCTTCCACATGCGCCGCCGCTACGAGCATCACATCACCGAGGAAGAAGAAGAGATGTTCCCCGCCGCCGCCGAGGAACTCTCAGACGAAACCGAAGCGAAGCTCGCGGAAATCTACGAAGAGCGCAAACCGCTGGAGAGCGCCGAAGCCAAGGCCAATCCGCCGAGCAGCGACGAGCGCGAATAGCCTCCGTTCGGCCTGAGCGAGGTCGAAGGCCGCGTGCATCACGCACGTGCTTCGACTTCGCTCAGCACGAACGGATTTTGGCGCTACCGATCCGGCCATCTCAAGAAGAAAGTGGGGAGCTTCTGTTGCTCGGTGCTCCCCGTACCGCCGGTGTCCGCTTCTGTTGCCCGGTGCGGCCCGAACCGCGTTTATGCGTCGTAACCTAAGCCGTTAGGCTTTCAGTTACGCGGCAATCGCGAGTGCTTCGTTATCGTTAGCACTTGTGGTTTTGAGCCTTGAACGGGTTACTCAGCCCGGGCAAAAACAGCGCCTTTCAATACACGTCGATCCTAGTTCGACCCCATCAAAGCCCGCCTGAAAGACAGGCTGTGGTGGAGTCGCCGGGTACTGCCCCCGGGTCCGCTGCATCTATTTCACGCCGCACTTTATCGCCATAGTCACCGGACGAACCGGCCTACGCGGTCTATATAGGGCGGGCGCAAATGAATGCAAAGGGGCGCCTTTCGCTCGCCACATTATCGGTCCATAGCGGCTATACTATGTTGACGCAGCGTTCCCGATACGCGCTCCGCGCGATGATCTTCCTTGCTGAAGCCCCCGCCGGCAGCCCGCCCATTCCGATGAACCGCATCGCGGCCGAGGCGAACGTGCCGCGCAAATTCCTCGAACTGATCCTCGCGGATCTGCGCGAGGCCGGGTTCCTGCACAGCCACCGCGGCAAGATGGGCGGCTATCTGCTCGCGCGCCCGACGCACCTGATCTCGCTCGGCGAGATCATCCGTGTGATCGAAGGGCCGCTCGCTTTGGTGCCCTGCGTTAGCCGAACCGCCTACCGCTCCTGCACCGATTGCAAGGACGAGGCGGCCTGCGCGATCCGCCACGCGATGCTCCGCGTCCGCGACGAAACCGCGCGCATCCTCGACGGCACCAGCCTTGCGGATACGACGACGAAGGTGCTGGCGGCGGCGTAAGCACGCCGTTCGTCCCGAGCGCCACCACGTCCCGTTCGTGCTGAGCCTGTCGAAGCACGTGTTCCGGGCACGCCCCCTTCGGCTCGCCGGCAAGCCAGCCGCTCAGGACAGGCTTCGACCACGCTCAGCACCAACGGGGCAGGGCGGATCAGCCCAGAATCGAAGCGCCCAGCAACAGCAGCAATTTCACATCCACCGCCAGCCCCTCGGCGCGCTTGGCGGCGATGAACTCGGGCAGCGTCGCCAGCGCGACGCGGTGGACGGTGATGTTCTCGCCCGGCACCCCGCCGCCGTCGCTCACCTTGGTCAGCCCGGTCGCGCGAACCAGCGTGAAACTCTCCGAGACCATCCCCGGCGACGAGCAGAACTCGCCGATCACGTCGATCTTCGCCGGGCGGTAGCCGGTTTCCTCCTCAAGCTCGCGCGCCGCGGAGGTGGCGACCGCCTCCCCCTCGGTCTCGTCGCCGACCAGGCCGGCGGGAAGCTCGATGCAATTGCGCCCGAGCGGCACGCGATATTGCTCGACCAGCAGCACCTCGCCCGCCTCGACCGCGAGGATCACCGCCGCCTGGATGCCCCGCGCGCGGCCGACATATTCCCACGTGCCCTGTTTGCGGACGGTGATGAACTTGCCCTGCCAGACGGTTTCGACGGCCTTGGTCACAATTCGATCAGCCGGTCGGGAAGTTCGTTCACGTCATTTTCCGTCTTGGGAAAAGTCTCGGCCAAAATCGCGCCGATCGCCGTGACCGCCGCCGCCATGCCATCTCCGGCGCGGCCTTCGCGCACCTCGGCGACCAGCGCCGCCATCGCATCGCCCCAGCGCTCGGCCGGCACCGCGCGGTGGATCGCCTCGTCGGCGATGATCTCGGCCATCCGCTCGCGTGTCGAGAGGTAGAGCAATATGCCGACCTTGGCCTGCGTGCGGTTCTCGGCGCCGACATGGAAATGTTGCAGCGCGCGCCGCCGCACCCGCCGCCGCTTGGTCGCGCGCGGGGTGAGCGCGAACCGGACCGGCGCCCAGCCGACCAGATAGCGCACGCCAAGAAACACCGCCGTCTGCGCGATGAGCAGCACGAGCAGGACATGGCCGAGATCGGCCTCGCCCCACGGGTCCAGCCCGATCTCCAGCCAGCGCGCGTCGAGCGCCGCCAGCGCGGTGACGAGCAGCGCCGCCAGCACGCCGAACTGGAGCGGCACGTCATGATAGCTGTCCGACTGCGCCGCCACGATCGTGACGATCTCGCCATCGGTGCCGCGTTCCGCGTCGGCGACCGCCGCCGTCACGCGGTCGCGGTCGGCGGGTGTGAGCGCGAATCGTGCCATCACCAATCCCCCGAGGCGCCGCCGCCTCCACCAGATCCGCCGCCACCGCCGCTGAACCCGCCATCACCCCAGCCACCGCTGCTGCCGCCGGAGCTACCGGAATCGCCGCTGCTCCAACTACCGCCCGAAGACCCCCGGCCGATCTCGCTGCCGATACCCCACAGGATCACCGGCCACGAACTGCCGCCGCTTTGCCCGACATAGCGGTTGCCGCTCGCGCGCCGGAACCACGACAGCGCGACGAACAGGATGATGAATCCCCAGAAGATCAATCCGAACGGAATGCCGCCGCCGCTGCCCGAACCCTGGCGCTGGTGCGTCTTGTCGAAGTCCTTGATCGCGGCATCGGTCTGCGCCTTGGCCTCGTCGGGCGAGGCGCGCAGTTGCGCGATCAGCGCGTCGGTGCCCGCCTCCATCGCGCCGGGTACGTCGCCCGCGCGCAGCTTGGGCATCATCTGCTCGCGGATCGTCACGCCTGAGAACGCATCGGTCAGGATCGGCTCAAGCCCATAGCCGACCTCGATGCGCGGCCCGCGATGGCCGGCGGGTTCGTTGGGCGCGATGAACAGGATCGCGCCGTTGTTGACGTCCTTGAGGCCCGGCCCCCAGGTGCGCAGCAGCCCGATGCCGTAATCCTCAAGGCTATAGCCTTGCAGATCGGGGATCGTCGCGACGACGAGTTGGCGGTGCGTGTCCTTCTGGAGCGCCTCCAGCTTGGCTTCGAGATCGGCGCGGGTCGCCGCCGGCAGAACGTTCGCCGCATCGACGACGAGGCCGGTGAACTTGGGATAGGTCTGCGCCCCCGCCGGCGTGCCGATCAGCAGGCCGGCGAGGAGCAGAAGCAGGAACCGCAGCAGCGGCATCACCCTCAACTACCGAAATCGACCTTCGGCGCGGTCTCCGCGCCCGGCGTGGTCGCCTGGAACGGCACCATCGGCTTGGCCCCGTAGAAGATCTTCGCGCCGATCGCATCGGGGAAGGTGCGGATCGTCACGTTGTACGATTGCACCGCGGTATTGTAGTCGCGCCGCGCATTGGTGATGCGGTTCTCGGTGCCCTCCAGCTGATCCATCAGCGTCGCGTAATTGCCCTGCGATTTCAGCTCGGGATACGCCTCCTGCAAGCGCTGCAACGACAGGCCGAGCGCACCCTGAACCTGCGCGAACTGCTGGACCTTGGCCGGGTCTTTCAGGTCATCGCCCGAAACCTTGACAGTGTTCGCGGCGGCGCGCGCCTGCGTCACTTCGACGAGGATCGCCTTCTCCTGCGCGCCCGCCGCCTTCACCGTGGCGACGAGATTGGGGATCAGATCGGAGCGGCGCTGATACTGGTTCTGCACCTCGCCCCATTTCGCCTTGGCGTTCTCCTCGGCGGTCGGCACGCTGTTCAATCCGCAGGCGGACAGCATCGCGGCGGCGGCGAGCGTGAGAATGGCACGAAAGGTCATGCGAGGCGGCTCCTTCAACTTGGCGTGGCCGTCTTACCCGGATAGCATGGCCGCGCGGAAGCGAAATCGGTTGGAGGATCTGCGTGTTCAAGGAGTTCAAGGCATTCATCGCGCGCGGCAACGTGCTCGATCTGGCGGTCGCGGTCATCATCGGCGCGGCGTTCGGCAAGATCGTGTCGTCGCTGACCGATGACATCATCATGCCCGTGATCGGCAAGATCACCGGCGGTCTCGATTTTTCCAGCCACTTCCTGATTCTCGGCAAGGTGCCCGCTGAACTCGCCGGATCGAGCGACTATGCCGCGCTGAAGAAGGCCGGCGTCGCGGTGTTCGGCTACGGCGCGTTCATCACCGCGGCGGTCAATTTCGTGATCCTCGCGTTCATCATCTTCCTGCTGGTGCGCAGCGTCCACAAGCTGATGGACAAGCCCCAGGAACCCGCCGCCGAAGCACCCCCGGAACCCGCCGACATCGCGCTGCTGCGCGAGATTCGCGATGAACTGAAGAAGCGCCCGACGGTGTGATGGCCGCCGCGACGGTTCGATAACGCAATCCGTTCGTCCTGAGCGAAGTCGAAGGACGTGCCCCAAACGCAGCGCTTGTGGCACGCACTTCGACACAGCTCAGTGCGAACGGGGTAGGGGGCGGTGCGATAAACCGGGCAGGCCCGAGGGTGTATCGGCCGTCCGGCTACACTCGCCACACCGCAGGAACGAAGGCACCCTTACCGGAAATTATCCGCATAGGCCTGCAGCTTGAGCTTGCGCACCGGCGCGGCCAGGACGGTATAGGCCAGCCCCTCGCGCTCGGCATAGGCGACCGCGGCCTCCTGAGTCGGGAAGCCGATGCGAAGCTGCTCCTGCGTGTCGCCCGATCCGGCCCAGCCGGTCAGCGGGTCGGCGCGCTTGGCCTCGGCGGGCGCGAAATCGAGCACCCACTCCTGGGTGCGGGCACGGCCCGACTGCATCGCGTTCTTCGGGCGCTGGTAGATACGGGCAATGGCCATGACGTCTCGGATTCCCTCTTTGTCTCGCGGTGCCGGCCCGCTCCCCCACCCGGCCACCCATCAGGGTACGCTCGTGGGCGGCCGGGTGGGGGAGCGGGCCGGCACCGTCTGCCGAAATGCGCTCTTCCGCGCATTTCGCAAACATATCCCCCCCCTTAACGCGCCCCGCGCGCCCTTGCATCCGCGTTTTTCGTGCGCGTGGTGGGATTCGCCGCCGCCGGATCGTCGGGCCAGGGGTGGCGCGGATAGCGGCCACGCATCTCGCGCGCCACATCGGCCCAGCTTCCCGCCCAGAAACCGGGCAGATCGCGAGTCGTCTGGATCGGGCGGCCGGCGGGCGAGGTGAGGCTCAGCACCAGCGGCACGCGCCCGCCCGCGATCATCGGATGTGCGGCCAACCCGAACAGCGCCTGCGGCCGCAGATCGACTCGCGGCCCGCCCTCGGCGGCATAGTCGATCGGATGGCTGCTGCCGGCGGGCGACTGGAAATGCGTCGGCGCCTCGGCATCGAGCAGCCGAAGCGTGTCCCAGCCGATCACGCCGCGAAGCGCATCGGCGAGCGCACCGGGGTCGATCGCGTCGAGCCGACGCTTGCCCGCGAGCAGCGGCGTCAGCCACTCGTCGGCACGCGCCAGCAACGCCGCCTCGTCGATCGCCTCGACCGGGCGGCCCTCGCCGCGCAGGAACGCGACGCGCGCGAGCAGCGCCTGCGCCGCTTCGCTCCACGGCAACAGCCGCAACCCGCCGCCCAGCACCCCGCCGAGCAACGCCTCGGCGATCGCCTGCGGATCGGCGTCGGCATCGGGTCCGCTCGACAGCCGGATCGCGCCGAGCCGCCGCTCGCGCGTCGCGCGCACCCCGCCCGTGGCGGGATCGAAGCTCACCGTGCGATGCGTGGCGATACGGTCGCCGAACAGCGCCTCGACGCTCGCCTGATCGATCGGCGCGGCCGACAGGATTCGCGCACCCGCCGCCATCCCCTGCGTCTCGGCGACCGCGAGCCACTCCGCCCGCGC
This sequence comes from Sphingomonas panacis, assembly GCF_001717955.1. NCBI lineage: Bacteria > Pseudomonadati > Pseudomonadota > Alphaproteobacteria > Sphingomonadales > Sphingomonadaceae > Sphingomonas > Sphingomonas panacis. Next base: position 207,365 of record NZ_CP014168.1, on the reverse strand, counting down.
GAGCGAGGAGGCGGGGTCGAGCTTGAAGCCCCGCCCGCCGACCGAAGCCCAGGTCTCCCCGCTGGCGTCACGCCGCCGCGCGATCCGATCGGGAAAGGCGAGGGCGATGGCCACTTCTTCTCCCCTCCCTGGCAGGGAGGGGGCGGGGGTGGGTTGGTTCGGGGCGGGCGCGGCGTTCCCACGCGGGCGACCCACCCCCAACCCAGCGTCAGGTCGGTCAGGCCCCCGGCCTGACCTGAACAGCGCGGGGCGCTGTTCACCTGATGCTCTTTCAGGGAGGGGCGTGAGCAACGAAGCCCACCGTTTCGCCAGCCGCCTTGCCCCCTCAGCCCGCATCCCGCGCTCACCGCGCCAGCGCCGCAACCGCATCTCCAGATCGGCGTCGCTCCCGCCCAGTCCGCGCTCGCCGAGCAGCACCGCCACCTCCGCCGCGACCGCGCCGAGGCCGATCTCGCCGGCACGCACCAGCATATGTCCGAGCCGGGGTGGCAGCGGCAGCTTGGCGATCGCCGCGCCGTGCGGGGTCGGCCGCCCGTCGCCGTCGATCGCCTCCAGCGTCGTCAGCCGCGCGCGCGCCTCGCTGACGGCGGCCTCGGGCGGCGGATCGAGCCACGCCAGCGCGCGCGGATCGCTCACCCCCCACAACGCGCAATCGAGCGTCAACGCCGACAGATCGGCCTCCAGAATTTCGGGCGGGTCGAAGCGCGGCAGCCCGGCCGTCGCCGCCTCTTCCCATAAGCGATACGCCACGCCCGGCCGCTGGCGCGCGGCACGCCCGGCGCGCTGAGTCACCGCCGCCTGGCTCGCGCGTTCGGTGACGAGCCGGGTCATCCCCGCCGCCCGGTCATAGCGCGGCCGCCGCGCCAGCCCCGAATCGACCACCACCGATATCCCGTCGAGCGTCAGGCTGGTCTCGGCGATCGAGGTCGCCAGCACGATCTTGCGCCGCCCCTGCGGATCGGGCTGAATCGCGGCGCGCTGTGCGCCGGGATCGAGGTTGCCGTGCAGCCGGTGCAGCGCGATGCCGTCGCCCAGCCCGTCGAGCCGTTCTGCAGTGCGCTCGATCTCGCCGACGCCGGGCAGGAAGGCGAGGATACCGCCATCCTCCTCGCGCAAAGCGGTCCGCACGGCGGCGGCGACCGAATCCTCGATCCGCGCCTCCGCTGCCCGTCCCAGATGGCGCAGCGTCAGCGGGAACATGCGCCCGGCGCTTTCGATGACCGGCGCGCCCGCCATCAACGCCGAGAACCGCCCGCCATCGAGCGTCGCCGACATCGCCACCAGCCGCAGATCGGGCCGCAGCCCGCCTTGCGCGTCGAGCGCCAGCGCCAGCCCGAAGTCGCTGTCGAGGCTGCGCTCATGCACCTCGTCGAACAGCACCGCCGACACGCCCGCGAGTTCCGGATCGGCCTGGATTCGGTTGACGAAAATCCCCTCGGTCAGCACCGTCACCCGAGTCGCGGCGGAGCGCTTGCTGTCCATCCGCGTCGCATAGCCGAACGTCCGCCCGACCGGCTCCCCCGCCAGCGCCGCCATCCGCTCGGCAGCAGCGCGCGCGGCGAGCCGGCGCGGCGACAGCAACAGCACTTCGCCTTTGCACCAGTCTTCGCCGAGCACGGCAGGCGCGACCGCCGTGGTCTTGCCAGCCCCCGGCGGCGCGACCAGCACCGCGTTCGCACCGCCACGCAAAACGGCGAGCAGGTCCGGAAGAACGGCAAGGACGGGGAGGGCGGGATCGGCCACGGCGGCGTTCTACGCGCCGACGCGCAGAACGCCAGCCCTTCTCCCCGCGCGCGCGGCAGGGGAATGCTGCGCGTGCTAGTATCACCTGCGCCGGGGATGCTACGGCACGCGAAACCGATACGCGGAGTTTCCCCCTTGGCCGGCCATCACACTCACGCCCACGATCACGGCGGACATAGCCACGGCGGTCACGATCATGGCGGGCACGGCCACGGCCATGCCCACGCGCCCGCCGCGTTCGACCGCGCCTTCGCGATCGGCATCGCGCTCAACATCGTGTTCGTCGGAGTCGAGGCCGGGTTCGGCTTCGTCGCGCATTCGGTCGCTTTGCTCGCCGATGCGGGACACAACCTGTCCGACGTGCTCGGCCTCGCCATCGCCTGGGGCGGCGCGACGCTCGCGCGGCGCGCGGCGACCAAGCGCTTCACCTATGGCCTCAAGGGCTCGACGATCCTCGCCGCGCTGCTCAACGCGCTGTTCCTGCTCGTCGCGCTCGGCGCGATCATCCTCGAGGCGGCGCAGCGACTCGCCGCGCCCGCGCCCGTCGCCGGCGCGACCGTGTCGATCGTCGCGGCGGTCGGCATCGTCGTCAACCTGGCGACCGCGTTGCTGTTCGCACGCGGGCGCAAGCATGACATCAACATCCGCGGCGCGTTCCTCCACATGGCCGCCGATGCGGCGGTGTCGGCGGGGGTGGTGATCGTCGGCGGGATCATCCTGTTCACCGGCATGACCTGGCTCGATCCGGCGGTCAGCATCGTCATCGCGTTGCTGATCATCTGGCACACGTGGGGGCTGCTGCGCGAATCGGTCGAGATGTCACTGGCGGCGGTGCCGCGCGCGATCGATTACGACGCGGTCGGCGCCGCGCTTCAGGCGCTGCCCGGCGTGACTCGCATCCACGATCTCCACATCTGGCCGATGAGCACGACCGAGACCGTGCTGACCACGCACCTGCTGATGCCCGCCGGGCACCCCGGCGACGGCTTCCTAATGGAAACCCAGGCGATGCTGCGCGCGCGCTTCGGCATCGGCCACGCGACGGTACAGGTCGAAACCAGCGAATGTGCGGTGGATTGCTGAAGCCCAACCAACCCCGTTCGCCCCACGCGGCAACGCTCGGGGCGCGTGCTTCGACAGGCTCAGCACGAACGGGTCTGACGTAGCGCTCGCCGCGTCAGCCCGGATCGCGCGCCAGCCACCATTTGAGCAGCGCCGCCGTCTCGCCCGGCTGTTCGAGCGCGGGCAGGTGGCCACAGGCGTCGAACGTGTGGAGGTGCGCGCCGGGGATCAGCGCGGCGATCTCCGCGGCCTCGTGCGGCGGGGTGATCCGGTCGCCGTCGCCGACCGCGACCAAGGTCGGCACGCGCACGCCGGGGAGGACCGCGCGCATGTCGACCCGGTCGAGGATCGCATGCTGCTGGCGCAGGAACGCCGCCCCGCCGACGCGCAGCGCCATCGCCTTGAGCGCGTCGGCGACCGGCCCCTCGCTCTTGTCGGGGTGGACCAGCCGGTCGAGCAACTGCCGCGTGATGCCGACGAACCGCCCGCGTTCGAGCGAGGCCATCCCGGCCCGGCGCTGCGCCGCCCGCTCCGCCGAATCGGCGCGCGCGCTGGTGTCGAGCAGCGCCACCGACGAGACGCGCCCGGGCGCCTGCCGCAGGATTTCGAGCGCGACATAGCCCCCCATCGACAAAGCGACGAGCGCGAAGCGCGGCGGCGCCACCGCCAGCACGCGCCGCGCCATCGCCGGAATGCTGTCGTCGAGCGTCAGATCGGCCACCATCGGCGCGACGTGGCGCGCCAGCGCGTCGATCTGCGGGCGCCACAGCGCGGCGTCGCAGAGCAGGCCGGGCAGGAACACGGTCGGCATCAGCGGCCGCACCGCCGGCGGGGCGGGGTCATACTCGTCAGTGGCGGCAAAGCCGAAAGCGTCGAAATCGGTAAACATGCGCGAATCTCCGACCGGCAATCTGGTCTCGTCGCGATCATCTGTCTAATATCTCGAACAGGCGATCTTGATAGCTTTTGGAGATGACATGGAATTGCGGCACGTGCGCTACTTCCTCGCGGTGGCCGAGGAGGGCAATTTCACCCGCGCCGCGCGCCGGCTCGGCATCGGCCAGCCGCCGCTCAGCCAGCAGATCCGCGATCTCGAAGACGAAATCGGGGCGCGGCTGTTCCACCGCATACCGCAGCGCGCCGAACTGACCGAGGCCGGCGAAGCGTTCCGCGCCGGCGTGCGCACGTTGCCCGCCCAGGCCGAAGCCGCGATCCACGCCGCGCAACGCGCCGCGCGCGGCGAGACCGGCGCTTTGCGCGTCGGCTTCACCGGCTCGGCCGCGTTCAACCCGATCGTGCCCGCCGTGATCCGCGGCTACCGCCGCCGCTTCCCCGAGATCGACCTGACGCTGCGCGAGGGCAATTCGCTCGATCTCGTCGCCGCGCTGCGCGACGACATGCTCGACGCGGCGTTCCTGCGGCCCGGGTCGGTAGAGCTTGAGGGGCTGCACATCCACGCGCTCGATGACGAGCCGCTCGTCGCCGCGCTGCCCGCCGCGCATCCTGCCGCGACCGGTGACGCGCTGCCGCTCGCCGCGCTGGCGGGGGAGCCGTTCGTGCTCACCCCGCGCGATCTCGGGCCGACCTTGTTCGACGCCGCCATCGCCGCGTGTCGCGATGCCGGGTTCGAGCCGATCCTCGGCCAGTCCGCACCGCAGATCGCCTCGGTGCTCGCCTTCGTCGCCGCCGAACTCGGCGTGTCGCTGGTGCCGAACTCGATGCGGATGGCACTGGTGCAGGGTGTCACCTACCGCGACCTCACCGATATCCGCCGCAGCGCACGCATGGCGATCGCCTACCGGCGCGGCGACCTCTCGACCGCGTTGCGCCACTTCGCGGAGGAGGCGCGCGCGCATGCGGTGGTGGCGGAATGAACGTCCAAAGCGTTGCCCCTGTCCGCACTATCCCGTATCTTGCGGAGGATCGTGGAGGCGCTCAGTGCGGAAACCGATGACTCTCAATGTCCGCGTCAGCGGTGCGCTCGGCGATTTCGTCGCCGACAGCGTGGGCGAGTCCGGCACCTATGAAAACGTCAGCGAATATGTCCGCGATCTGATTCGGCGCGACAAGGCGCGCGTGGAAGCGGAGCGCTTCACTGTCCTCAAGGCCGAACTCGCGGCGGCATTCGCCGCGCCCGACACGGGTTATCATGCGCTTGACGCAGAGACGGTGATCGCGCGCAACGCGCGGCGCTGAACCGCCGTGGCGGCATGGCGTATTCAGGAGGCTGCGGACAGGCGGCTCGACGACATCTACACCTATACGCGGGACACATGGGGCGACGTCCAGGCCGACCTGTATCTCCGCGGCCTTTTCGCGTGCTTTGACGACATCGCCGCCCGCCGTCTGGTCTGGCGCGCGGTGCCGCGCGAGCTTGGCGTGGACGGCTTCTATTGCCGGTACGAACACCATTACATCTACTGGCGCGTACTGCCCGACGGCGCGGTCGGCATCGTCACGATCCTGCACGAGCGCATGCACCGGATCGACCGCTTCCGCGATGACATGCCGGTGTGACCGTGCTGGCTGGGGCGGCAGGATTCGAACCTGCGAATGGCGGCACCAAAAGCCGCTGCCTTACCACTTGGCGACGCCCCAACGCGCGAACGCAGGCCTTTAGGCGCAGCATCCGCCGGTGGAAAGACCCTTTTGTGAAGGGCCGCTCCGATCAGGCGATCTGTTCGACCCAGCCGCGCGGGTCGGGCAGCTTGCCGCGCTGCACGCTGGTCAGCGCGTCGCGGATTCGCATCGTCGTCTGGCCGGGGCCGCCGCTGCCGATCGTGAAGTCGCCGTCGGCCATCTTCATCATGCCGATCGGCGCGACCACGGCGGCGGTGCCGCAGGCGAACGCCTCGCGCAGTCGGCCGCTCTCGGCGTCGGCGCGGCACTGGTCGATCGCATAGGGCTCCTCGCGCACGGTGAGGCCCATGTCGCGCGCCATCGTGATGATCGAATCGCGGGTGATGCCGGGCAGGATCGTGCCGGTCAGCGGCGGGGTCGCCAGCGTGCCGTCGTCGAACACGAAGAAGATGTTCATGCCGCCGAGTTCCTCGATCCAGCGGCGCTCGACCGCGTCGAGGAACAGCACCTGGTCGCAGCCCTTGCGCGTCGCCTCGGCCTGCGCGACCAGGCTGGAGGCGTAATTGCCACCGCACTTGGCCGCACCCGTGCCGCCCGGCGCCGCGCGCGTGTAATCCTGCGAGACCCACAGCGACACCGCACCGGCGCCGGCCTTGAAATAGGCGCCAACCGACGAGGCGATCACCGCGTAGAGGTACTCGGACGACGGCTTCACGCCGAGGAACACTTCGCTCGCGATCATGAACGGGCGCAGATACAGCGATCCGCCCTCGGCCTCGGGAATCCAGTCCTGCTCGATTTTGACGAGCTCGCGCACCGAGGCGAGGAACAGGTCTTCGGGTAGCGGCTCCATCGCCATGCGGATCGCGGAGTCGCGGAAACGGCGCGCGTTCGCCTCGGGCCGGAACAGCGCGGTGCTGCCGTCGGCAAGGCGGTAGGCCTTCATGCCCTCGAAGATTTCCTGCGCGTAATGCAGCACCGACGAGGCGCCATCCATCTGGAACGGCGCGCGCGGCACGATCTTCGCGTCGTGCCAGCCCTTTTCCTCGCTGTAGCGGATCATCGCCATATGATCGGTGAAGACGCGCCCGAAGCCGGGGTTCTCCAGCAGCCGGGCGCGCTCGTTCGCCTCGATCGGGCTGGCGTTGCGTTCAAAGGTGAAGGTCGGCGCGTCGGCGGCGATCCGATCGGCAGGGTCGAGAGTCAGATCGGTCATCGCAACCTTCGTACAATTTGATACAACTTGGGGGTTGAACCCTGATAGGGTTGCGGTCAAATCCGGTCAACATGGCTGGCCAGAACACCGCCGCGTCGCCGCTTTTCCTGCGCGAACCCGAGCTTCGGCGCGGGCTCGAGCTTTTGTACTTCGGAAACAGCCACCTGACGCGCACCATCGATCAAGGATTGGCGGACCAGGGATTGGGGCGCGCGCATCACCGTGCGCTGTATTTCATCGCCCGCCAGCCCGATCTTACCGTGAGCCAGTTGCTCGGCCTGCTGGCGATTACCAAGCAATCGCTCGGCCGCGTTCTCAACGAACTGATCGAGCGCGAACTGGTCGAGATGCGCCCCGGCGAACGCGACCGCCGCCAGCGGCTGTTGCGGCTGAGCGAGACCGGACGCCGGCTCGAAACCGAATTGTTCGACGCGCTGCGCGAACGGCTGTCCGCCGCCTACGCAAGCGCGGGGCAGGCGGCGGTGGGCGGTTTCTGGGCGGTGCTCGAAGGGCTGATCCCGGCCGAGGAGCGCAAGCGGATCGGCATGCTCGGCGGCGAGTAACGGTTTGCCGCCTCCCCGTTCGTGCTGAGCCCGTCGAAGCACGTGATCCGGGCGGAGCGCCTGTGGCACGCCCTTCGACAAGCTCAGGGCGACCGGAGTTTTCACCCATCGGCGAAGAAGAACGCTTCAAGCCGCGGCCTTCTCCACCTCCGGCTCGACATGCCCGCTGATCTCCGCGCCGGCATCGCGCGCGAAACGCACGTTCCACAAGGTCGCGCTCAGCGAAATCGAGGTCACGACCCAGAAGGCGATCGAGAAATCGTCGAGCGCCGGCGTCGCATGGCCGTTCGCCACCATCGCCAGATGCAGCGCGATCGCCGCGACGCAGATGCCGAGCGAGAGCATCAGTTGCTGGAAGGTCGAATAGAACGCCGTCGCGCTGCTCATGTGGCGCTTGTCGACCCCGTCATAGGCGATCGTGTTGTAGGCGGTGAACTGGAACGACATGAAGAAGCCCGAGATCGCGAGCATCCCGAACATCGCCCACACCGGCCAGCTCGGCCGGAACAGCCCGCACATCGCATAGCCCGTGGTCGCCAGCACGCCGTTCCAGATCAGCGCGCGGCGGAAGCCGAGCCGGCGCAGCACGCGCTGCGCGAGGCCCTTCATCGCCAGCGATCCGATCGCGGTCGCCACCGTGATCGTGCCGCTGCGCGCGGCGGAGAAGCCGAAGCCGACCTGCATCATCAGCGGCAGCAGGAACGGCTGCGCCCCTTGCGTGATTCGCGTGATCGATCCCGCGATCACCGACAGGCGGAAGGTCGGATCGCGCATCAGCGAAAGATCGAGGATCGCGCCCTCGCGGCCGCGCGCGTGGCGGATGTAGAGCCCGCCCGCCACGACGCCGATCGCGACCAGCACCGCCGCGGTGCCGCCTTCGCCGGGGCGGCTGACCATCTCGAACCCGAACAGCAGGCAGCCGAGCGACAGCCCGCTCAGCACGAAGCCGCGCACGTCGAATGGCGCCGGCTCATCCTCCTTGATGTTGGCGATGAAGCGCCCGACCAGCCACACCCCGAGCACACCCACCGGCAGGTTGATGTAGAAGATCCAGCGCCAGTCGAGATAGGTGACGATGAACCCGCCGAGCGGCGGGCCGATGATCGGGCCGATCAGCGCGGGCACCAGCAGCCACGACATCGCGTTGACCATGTCCTGCTTGGCGACCGAGCGCAGCAGCACCAGCCGCCCGACCGGAATCATCATCGCGCCCCCGATGCCCTGCACGAAGCGCGACACCACGATCATCTCGAGCGTGCGCGACTGGCCGCAGGCGAGGCTGCCGGCCATGAACAGCAGGATCGCGGCGCGGAACACGGTGCGCGAGCCATAGCGATCCGCCAGCACGCCCGAGGCCGGAATGAAGATCGCCAGCGCGAGCAGATACGAGGTGAGCGCGATGCTCATCTCGGGCGCGCGCACCCCGAAATCGCGCGCCATCGTCGGCAGCGCGGTCGCGAGCACGGTCGCGTCGACGAATTCCATGAACAACGCGCTGGCGATGATCAGCGCGACCAGCCGGTAATTCTGCCCCGATACCGCCGGCCCCAGATCCTGCGTCTTGGTAAGCGACCCCGCCGCCGGAACGATGCCGTCGCGCACCTCGGCGTTGACCGAGGCGACCCCGCGCCGCCTCGGGCGCTGCGCCGGCTGACCGGAAAAGGGGAGAAGGGACATAAGGCTACTTCGTTGAACGGGCGGGACTCGGCTCCCGCGAAAGGCCGCCCGTCTGTCACGCGGGCGTGCCGGTGCGGTGTATATGGGCACGCAGGCCGGAAAAGGGAACCGCCTGCTCGCCATGATCGTCGCCCCGGCGAAGGCCGGGGCCGCTGGGGGTAGGGGCACCCGGCCCGCCAAACTGCGCAGCGGCCCCGGCCTCCGCCGGGGCGACGGAGGATCAGCCGATCGCCATCAGGCTCGCATTGCCGCCAGCCGCCGTCGTGTTGATCGAGGTCGAAACCTCCTCGACCAGCCACACCGGATCATACGCGAGCGGGCGGGCAGGGTCGGCGCGGTGGACCGGCACGATCGCGCCATCGAGCGCCGCCACGCTGGCGAGCGTCTCGCCCGGATCACCCTCGACCAGCGCGACCGCATACGCCGCATCCCCGCCACCAAACATCGCCGCGACACTCGCCGGCAGCCCGGCGGGAAGCGCCATCCCCGCGACCACGCCGCGATTGCCCGTCGCCAGCACCGCCGCCATCTGTTCGATCAGCCCGGCCTCGCTCGCCGGCCTGAGCAGCACGGCACCGCGCGGGTGCAGCGCGTAGAGGTTGCGCTCGCCGACCGGCCCCGGCAACGCGCGCTCGACGCCAAGCGCCGACGCCGCGCCGTAGCGCAGCGCCTTTGCCGCCCCGCGCGCATCGCCGCGCGCCGCCAGCCAGTCGGCGAAGTCGCGCAGAGGCGCCGGGATCTGCCCGCTATGTTCGGCGACATCCGGCGCCACCTGCGCCAGCCGCCCGAGATACAGCGGCCCGCCCGCCTTCGGCCCGGTGCCGGAAAGCCCGCGCCCGCCGAACGGCTGCACGCCGACCACCGCGCCGATGACGTTGCGGTTCACGTACAGATTGCCCGCCCGCACCCGCGCCGTCACCTCGGCGACGGTCGCGTCGAGCCGCGTGTGCAACCCGAAGGTGAGGCCATAGCCGGTCGCGTTGATCGCCTCGACCAGCGCGCCCAGCCGCTCGCGCCGGAACCGCAGCACGTGCAGCACCGGGCCGAACACCTCACGCTCGACATCGGCGATCCGGTCGATCTCGATGATCGTCGGCGCGACGAACGTGCCGTGCGCAGTCGCCACTGGCAGCGGCGCTTGCGTGACGGCATGGCCGCGCGCGCGCATCGCCTCGATATGCTGGGTGATCCCGCCTTGCGCCTCGGCGGTGATGACCGGGCCGATATCGACTGCGAGCGCGTCGGTGCGGCCGAGCGTCAGCTCGGCGAGCGCACCTTTCAGCATCGCCAGCGTGCGATCGGCGACCTCCTCCTGCAGGCACAGGATGCGCAGCGCCGAACACCGCTGCCCCGCGCTGTCGAACGCCGAGGCGAGCACATCCGCCACCACCTGCTCGGCGAGCGCGGACGAATCGACGATCATCGCATTCTGCCCGCCGGTCTCGGCGATCAGCGGGATCGGCTTGCCCGATGGTGACAGCCGCGTGGCAAGCTGGCGCTGGATCAGCCGCGCCACATCCGTCGATCCGGTGAACACCACCCCAGCCGTCTCCTGCGCGGCGACCAAAGCAGCGCCGATCGCGCCGTCGCCGGGCAGCAACTGCAGCGCATCGCCTGGCACCCCGGCGGCATGGAGCAACCGCACCGCCTCCGCCGCGATCAGCGGGGTTTCCTCGGCGGGCTTGGCGAGTACCGGATTGCCGGCGGCGAGCGCGGCGGCGACCTGCCCGGTGAAGATCGCCAGCGGGAAGTTCCACGGGCTGATGCACACCACCGGCCCAAGCGGCGCCTGCTCCGCGCCGAACGTGGCGCGCGCCTGCGCGGCGTAATAGTGCAGGAAGTCGATGGCCTCGCGCACCTCGGCGATCGCGTTTGGCAGCGACTTGCCCGCCTCGCGCACGATCAGCCCGAGCAGCACCGGCATCCGCGCCTGCAACGCCTCGGCGGCACGGTCGAGGATCGCCGCGCGCTCGGCGACCGGCACCGCGCCCCAAGTCGAGGTGGCGGCGCGGGTCGCGGCGGCTTGCGCCTGCGCGGCCGAGGGTTCGAACACCGTGCCGACCACGTCGCGCGCGTCGGCGGGGTTGCACACCGGGCGCGCCACGCCCTCGCCACCGGGCGGCGCGGCGATCCAGCCGGTCGCGGCGCTCTCCAGTAGAGCGGCTTCGAGCGTGGCAAGCGCGCTCTCGTCGCTGAGGTCCAGCCCGCGCGAATTGGCGCGATCGGGATAGAGCGCGGACGGCAAAGCGATCTGGTCGTGGCGCGTCCCCGGCTGCGGCATCGCCCGCACGACCTCGACCGGATCGGCGATCATCGCGTCGATCGGCACCGAAGCATCGTTGATCCGGTTGACGAACGACGAATTGGCGCCATTCTCCAGCAGCCGCCGTACCAGATACGCGAGCAACGTCTCATGCGTGCCGACCGGCGCATAGACTCGGCACGGCCGGCCGAGCTTGTCCGCGCCGACCACCTGTTCGTAGAGTGGCTCGCCCATGCCGTGCAGGCACTGGAATTCGTAATCGCCCACCACGAAATCCGGCCCGGCGAGATGGTAGATCGTCGCCAGCGTCTGCGCATTGTGCGTGGCGAATTGCGGGAACACCGCGTCGCGCGCCGCGAGCAGCTTTCGCGCGCAGGCGATATACGCGACATCGGTATGCACCTTGCGCGTATACACCGGGAAATCCGCCAGCCCGTCGACCTGAGCGCGCTTGATCTCGGCGTCCCAATAGGCGCCCTTGACCAGCCGCACCATGATCCGCCGCTGTGCGCGCCGCGCCAGATCGACGATCCAGTCGATCACGAACGGGCAGCGCTTGCCATAACCCTGCACCACGAAGCCAAGCCCGTTCCACCCGGCGAGATCGGGGTCGAGCGCGAGGCTTTCGAGCAGATCGAGCGACAGCTCCAGCCGGTCGGCCTCCTCCGCATCGATGTTGAAGCCGATGTCATAGCGCTTGGCGAGCCGCGCCAGATCGGTCACGCGCGGCAGCAGCTCGGCCATCACGCGCCCCGCCTGCGCCCGCACGTAGCGCGGGTGAAGCGCCGACAATTTGATCGAGATGCCCGGCCCGCCATACACGCCGCGCCCGGCCGATGCGGTGCCGATCGCATGGATCGCGCGCTCGTAATCGGTGAAATAGCGCGCCGCGTCGGCGGCGGTGGTCGCCGCCTCGCCGAGCATGTCGTAGCTGTAGCCGAAGCCCTTCGCCCCCATCGTCCGCGCCCGGCGCAGCGCCTCGTCGATCGTCTCGCCGGTGACGAATTGCTCGCCCATCATCCGCATCGCCAGATCGACCCCGCGCCGGATCACCGGCTCGCCCGCGCGCGCCACCAGCCGCGTGAGCGCCGCGCCGAGCCCGCGATCATCGACGCTGCCGACCAGCCTGCCGGTGACGACCAGCCCCCAGGTCGCGGCGTTGACGAACAGCGACTTGCCCCCGCCGAGATGCGCGCCCCAATCGCCATCGGCGATCTTGTCGCGGATCAGCGCGTCGCGCGTGGCGTCATCGGGAATGCGCAGCAGCGCTTCGGCGAGGCACATCAAAGCGACGCCTTCCTGGCTCGACAGCGCATATTCCTGCACCAGCCCCTCGACCCCGCTGCCGCGCTTCTGCGCGCGCAGCGTGGTGACGAGCGTGCGCGCGGTCTCGCGCACCGCCGCGCGCGTCGTCTCGTCGAGCGTGGCGGCGGCGATCAGGGGCGCGAGCGCCTCGGCCTCGTCGTGGCGATAGGCGGCGGTGATGCGGGCGCGCAGCGGCGTGGCGGGGCGGATCGGGGGCGCGAAGGCGGCGAAGGGCGGGGGCGTCGTCATGACGCAAATGTAGCAAAGGCGAGGGCAGCGTTTCGACCGATCTTGCGGCAGGATCATACCGGATCGACTTTTGTCAGGCGACATGGCAGGCGAAACGGATGGAAAAGCGACCCGAAACAGTTGATCTGGACGAGTTCGATCACCGCATCGTCGCGGCGCTGGTCGAGGACGGGCGGATGACCGTCACCGATCTCGCCCAGCGCATCGGCCTGTCCAAATCGCCCACGCAAGCGCGGCTGCGCCGGCTGATCGCCGCGCGCGTGATCCGCGGCTTCCGCGCGATCGTCGATCCGGCACGGCTCGGCCTCGATCACGTCGCCTTCGCCGAGGTCAAACTGTCCGACACCCGCGAGGCGGCGCTGCGCGATTTCAACGCCGCCGTGCGCCGCATCCCCGAGGTCGAGGAATGCCACATGATCGCGAGCAGCTTCGACTATCTGCTGAAGGTCCGCACCGCCGACATCCGCCGCTACCGCATCGTGCTGGGGGAGAAGATCTCGAGCCTGCCGCATGTCGAGAGCACGTCGACGTTCGTGGCGATGGAGACGGTGAAGGAGCGGGGTGGGTGAGGGGGGGGGGCGGTTGTCGCCCACCTGCCGCCGTTTTGGTTGCCCATTTCATTCTAAGCACATGAGCTATCGCCAGCAGAATGGCAGGTCGGTGTAGCGTGGCACCGCTATACGCGGACTTTCGAACGTTGCCTTTATCGACTATGATGACGCCGGGGGAGAGTGCCGTTGGAAGGGAATGTATTCTCGGTCGCAATAGCAGCAGTTCTGTGGGTGACTTTGTTCATCGTCTATTGCCTGCTACCTTTAAAAGCACGCGACGGTAAAAAGATGCCTCAACATGAGGGCAGGGCCGCTTTGGCCGCGAGCCTCGTGACGGCGGCTTTTCTAATGCATGAATATTTACACCCGTGAGTTATCGCGTCACGGGCGGTGTTTTATGTTGGGCAGCGATCAATTGCGGCCGTTTATCAGGAGAGGTCCCAGTATCTCGTGTCACCGCTGAAAAAACTTCGTAGAGCATGGTATGGGGCCAGGGCGATACAGTTTCTTGGAAGGCAAGACGCTCAAGCAGCACTGCGGTGCGTCGAAGTTATGCGGGCGCTCGCACCGTTGTCCGCCGCTGAACGCATGTGGTCTCATTACCCGCTCGTGCTCGCAAATCGCTATGATGAAGCGTTTGAGATCATAGACGAAGTTTGTCGAGAAACCGACGATCGTGATGATGTAGACGGCCGGTTCGTCAACCTATGCGCAAGGGCCGTGCGGGCCGGTTATGAGAGCGCGGAACCACTTCGCGATCAATTGCTTCGACAAGCATCGTTGTTGAAGCCGAAAGGCTCCGTCAAAATCTGGTCACAGTTCTACTCGTGAACGGCAGCTCCCCACCACTTTTCGCCAATCGTGAGCCGTCCGATCACAGCTCAGTATCGCATTCCGGGCCATCATCGTCGCAAGTCGCGACAGGTAGCGTCAGGCGGCTTCCGCAACCTGAATATGCACCACCAGCCCGGAGGCGGTCGCGAGGTTCACCAGTGCATCAAGCGAAAACTTCGCCATCTTGCCTTGCAACAGGTCATTGAGACGCGGGCGAGTTATTCCGAGACGGTTGGCCGCGACCTCCTGCGACACGTCCCAAGCCCGCACGCGCGCTTTCAACGCCGACAGTAGCTCGGAGCGTGCCTTGAGATTCGCAGCCTCGGCGGGGGTATCCGCCAGTGCGTCGAACACAGTGTCGAAGGTCTGAACGTCCATCATGTTTGCCTCCATGCCCGCAGACGGCTTGCCGCCGGATCGGTATCGCGTTGCGGCGTTGCCTGCGTCTTTTATCAAAAGCATGCAGGACCAGTACCGCGTCAGGCAGCGTCGCCAGGTAGAGGATCCGGAACGCCCCGGAATCTTTCCTGATCCTGATGTCCCGGACGCCCGGGCCTACCGTTTTCATGGGCTTCCAATCGTCGGGATCGTTGCCGTTCTGGACCTCGCTGCGTTGGTGGCCGGCGTTCGATCGCGCATCGTCCGGGAAGTCCCGCAGCCGGTCGAGGCTGTCGCCGAGAAACGCCATCGGTTTCACAAGAGCTATGTATCAAAATCGATGCACTGTGGCAGGGGGCCTGTCCTACACGCAGCCCCTGTGCCAAACTCGCGCCAACGCTCTTTGAAACCGTCAGCGCCACCCGTCACGGCCACCCCTCGCGCGGGGTGCCCGGCCGTCAGCCATGCCCAAAAGTGACACCGCCCGCACCGTCACTCGAATGGACAACCTTAGCCACGTTTCGCCGCCCCGCGCGTCAGTGTACCGTCACCGCAGATTGCCAGAACGGTCGCGCGGCGCGGGCAAATATCCTCACTCCGGTACGGTCTTGCCGTAGCGATCCCAATGCGCGGTGAGTTCGTCAACCACCTTCGATCCGACCGTGTAGAGGTTCTCCAGCGCGGCGTGCATGCCGGCATAGCCCTCGTTCTCGCGCAGCAGATAGGTCGCGGCATCGACGCCCGGCGGCGGCATCGTGTAGTTGCTGCCGGCGCGCAGCACCATGAAGCGACGCTTGTCGACCCTGCCAATCGTGTCGAGATATGTGATCGACTGGTACGTCCCCGTCTCCTCCATCGCCGAGGTGACGAATTCGCCTTGTCCGTGAGTCCAGTACGTCACCCAATCCTCGGCCCATCCGGTCAAGAGCTTGCCGTGCCAGAACGTCATCGCGGCGAGATTGTCGCCCTTGAGCACGAACGGCGGGCGCTGCCCGGCCGGATAGCCGGTGAAGCGCGCGCGTGCCGCCTTGAGGCCGGCTTCATCGGGCAGCGCGATGTCCTTGGTCAGCGCGAAAGCCCAGTCGCGCAAGCCGGCGTTGATCTCGAACACCTCGCCCTGGCCGACCGGCGGGCTGGTGTCGTTCGGCCCCTTGCTGTGGAGCGCGAAATAGCCCGATGTCCAGTCCTTGGGGATTTCACGCGCGTCGATCTCATGCGCGAGATCGCCATCGACCAGATAGTGCGCCCACGCCGCCGAGCCGATCGAGGCCTTGGCGGGATCGACCCCGGCGATGCCCGCGACCAGCCAATAGGCGCGGCTGAGATCGAACCGCTGGTCGAGCCCCAGCGCGAGCGTCGCGGTCGCCGAGCGGATGCTGCCCATCCCCGTGACCATGCCGAGTGTCTGCGTCTCGGGATTATAATAGAGATCATGGTACGATTGCGGGAAGGGAATGCGCGTGTCGAGATGACGGCGCTCCTTCCAGATCTGGAACTCGCCTGGCATGTCGCCGCTGTCCTTGCCGATCTCGAACATCGTGACGATCACGACCTTGACGGGCAGGGGATGCGCGCAGGCCCCGCCGGGCTGGCAGTCCGCCGGGGCGGCAAGGGCGGGTGCGCCGAGTCCGAACAGCGCGGCGGCGAAGAGCGTGGCGCGGGTCAGCAAGCGCATGGGCGGTATTCCATAATGAGAACACGGGGCGTCGGCCTGCGCCGGCGCCCCGATCAGGTCAGAACTTGTACTGGATCGTCGCCTGGAAGCTGCGCGGCCGTTCGGGCAGCACGATCGTGCCGCCGAACAACTCGGTGAAGTTGGCGCGATAATAGGTCGCGTCAGTCGCGTTCTTGACGACGACACGGAGCAGGAACGGCCCGGTCTCATAGGAGGCGCCTACGTCGACCAATGTATATTCCGGCAGCTTGACCGTGCGCGACTGGCCCGAGAACACCGAGTCGACGTGGACGAGACTGGCGTTGACGGCGATGCCGTTGTCGAACTTGTAGGTGCCGGTGGCGGTGTAGGTGTTGGTCGGGATGCCCTGCCGCCGCGAGGCTTCCTTGTCGGGGATCGGTACGAGCCCGCCGGGCTGGCCGCCGAAGATCAGCGCCGGATTGGTGATGTTGGTGAGGTCGCCGACCCCGAAGAAGCTGAAGGTCGAACCGGCATCGTAGAAGGTCAGATTGTAGACCTTGAGGTGCGTGTACGATCCGGTGAGGAGCAGATGCTTGTCGACCGACCAGCGCATTTCCGCCTCGATGCCCTTGGTCTGCACCGACTGGTTGACGGTCGAGGACTGGATGTTGTGATCAACGCGCTCCTGATTGTAGACCGCGAGCGCACCGTATAGCCTCCCGCCGAGCCAGCTTCCCTTGATGCCGCCTTCGTAGAGCTTCGACGCGGTCATGAAGGTGCCGGCGATCGCGGTGTCGGGGTCGATTTCCGAACCCTGACCAGCGATGATCGTCGTCTGGCGCGAGATCGTGCCATAGGGGATCAGCCCGAATGGCAGCTTGTACGAGACGCTGGCGTTCCACGACCAGCCGTCGTTGCTGCCCGATCCGGACACGGTGGCCGGGGCGACCTCCATCTTGCTCGGATTGTAGGACGAGGTGACATCGACCTTGTCGTACCGGCCGCCGAGGATGACGTCGAGGCCGAAATCGAAATCGGCGTCGAGCAGGCCGGCGAACCCGTAATCGGTGGCATGGCCCTTGATGTAGTTGGTGTAGTTGCAGCCGCATTCGTTTGCCAACAGCCGGTTCGAGGCGGGCGTGTAGCCTTGCGAAAGATCGACACGGTGGAAATATTCGTAGGTGAAATCGTCACCGTGCAGGAAGTGCGTATAGCGAAGCGACGGCGACAGTTGCAGCGAGAACTTGCCGACGTCGGTCTTGAAGGTCTTCGCCGCGACGATCTTGTCCTCGATCACATAGGACTGGTGAAACTGCGAGAAGCCGTAGTCATTGTTGTTCCGGTTGCGCGTTCCGTCGTAGAAGAACTGGTTCTTGATCTCGAGGTCATTTCCGCCATCCCAGATGATGTCGAAATAGCCGGTCGACTGCTTGTTCTTGAGGAAATCGTTCGGCCCGGTCAGCACGTCCTTGCGGCTGAGCGTGGTGGTGCCGGGATTGGTCAACGCGAGCAATGGCGAGAGGGTGGTGTTGGTGTACATCGCTGCAGATGGGCGGAACGGGTTGAACACGGCGGTGCCGCCCGCCGCCTTGATTTCCGCCGGCGACATCTGGCCGTCGCCATTGGTATCGAGCGAGGGCGGCGTGCCGGTGATGTAGGTGCCGTTGTCGACCAGAGCCTGAGTCAGCCGGTTCCAGCCGCCATTCTGCTGGCCATCATATTTCTGGTACATGCCGCCGAATTCGACGCGCAGCGAATCGGTGATCTGGTTGTCGAACGCTGCCTGCAAGACGACGTTGCGAGTCGACATGTTGCGGTAATAGCTGCCCGAATCCTCGACCTCGCCGTACAGGCTGTAGCCGAATTCGGTGCCGCCGAAGCGCAAGGGGCCGCGCAGTTCCGCCTTGATGTCGTTGTACGACCAACTGCCGCCGGTGTAGCTGACCTGACCCTGCGCGTGATCGAGCAGCGCGCCGCCCTTCACCCGCGCCGATTTGGGCACGAAGTTCATGTAGCCGCCGGTCTTGGACGGGCCGTAGATCGGCGAGGAGGGGCCGCGCACGATATCGATACGGTCAGCGGCGGCGATCGGCGTGGGATAGTTGCCGGGATTGTCGAGCCGGCGCATGCCGCGGAAGAACACTTCGCCCGGCGTGCCGCGAATATCGAGCGCGCCGCCGACCCCGAAGAACGAGTTGGTGAACGTGCCTGGCGACTGCGCCACGAGATCGTAGATGTCGGTGACGCCGTAGCGCTCCATCTGCTCCGAACTGATCGTCGAGACCGAACGCGGCGTCTCCAGCACACTCTTGTTGAAGCCGAAGATCGAGCTGACATCCTGGTTCGGCAGCGCGTTGAGCGCGCCGGTGACGACGATGTCCTTGTTCTCGTCGGGCGCCGCATCGGGCGCCGGCGCCGGTGCCGGCGCATCGGCCGCGCGGGCGGGTGCCGCGATCACCGGGCATGACAGCAATGCCGCCGCGAGCGCGGTCAACGAAGCGTAGCTGCGACGATGCCGCGCGGCGGAATCGTTCCTGAAACCAAGAAGGTAAGTTTGTGCCATCGATGTATGTCCCCCATTTCGCGGCGGGCGGCTTTTGTCTCGCCCGCTGCCGACCCGTTTTATGTCCCCGCCTCGTCTGCCCATCCATTTCCCCGGATGTTGCAGTGCGTCATGGTAATGACGCCTTCACGATATTGTAAAGAAGATCGTATTCTCTTCCGGAAGTTTCTGCCGCTTCGTTACTCGTGCCGCAAACAAGGCGCGTCCGCGCTGCGGAGCGCCGCGCTTTGTGGCATCGCAGCATGATATGTGCGTAGGGGCTTGACGTAGCGCCATCAAACGCAATGAATCCCACGGAGCGTTGCAAAAAATAGAGGGGTGCCAATGCCAGCCTTTTCGCGATTCCTGCGGTACTTCATGGCGGTTGGGCGGCTCGGTTCGATCCGCAAGGCGGCCGATGTCCTCAACGTGTCGGCATCGGCGATCGATCGGCAGATTCTCAATGTCGAGGCCGATCTCGGCATGCCGCTGTTCGAACGGTTGCCAACCGGCCTGCGCCTCACCGCGGCGGGCGAGATCATGATGGCGGCCGGGGGGCGGTGGCAGAAGAACCTCAGCGACGTGCGTGCGCAGATCGAGGATCTGCGCGGACTCAAACGCGGGCACGTCGACATCGCCGTGATCGACGCGCTCGCCAAGGGCTATCTGCCCGGCATCGTCCGGTCGCTCCAGAGCCGCTATCCCGGCATCACGATCGGCGTGCGCGTGGTCGAGAACGACAAGGTGCGCGCCGCGATCATGAACGGTGAGGTCGATTTCGGCATTTTCTTCGAACCGCAATCCTATCGCGGCATCACCGTGCGCGCCTTCGTCGAGGTGGTGCTGGGGCTGATCACCCGGCCGGATCACCCGCTCGGGCAAAAGAAGGAAGCGCGTTTCTCGGCGGTGACCGGCTCGGCGCTGATCGTGCCCGCCGAACCGCTCGCGGTCAGCCAGCAGATCGCGGTGCTGGAGGGGATCACCGGCGTCGTGCTCGATCGTACCGTCACCTCCGACAACATCCAGATGATCGTGTCGCTGGTGTTGGAGGGGGTCGGCATCGGCATCCTCACCTCGATCGACGTCTTCACCGAGGTCAAGCGCGGACTGCTCGGCTTCACGCGCATTTCCGATTCGATCCTGCGGCCGATGACGCTGGCGCTCGCCACCGCGACCGCGCGTACGCCATCCTATGCGGCGAGCATCGTGCTGGCGGAAATCGAGAACGATTTCGCACAGCTCGGCTATCCGGGGGCGATCCAGACGGCTGCTGCAGAGGCGTAACGATTGCCGCGACCGCGCCGAGACGATATCCGGGGCGCTTTCTCCAAGCATTCTGGATTCGCCCGATCATGAGCCCGGACCTCTATTACATCCCTTATGAGACCTTCCTCGCCGATGTCCGCACCGTCGCGGCGAGCGTCTCGGCAGGCGACTGGAAGCCCGATTTCGTGATCGGTATCGGGCGCGGCGGACTGGTGCCGGCTGTGTTCATCTCGCACCAGCTAAACCTGCCGATGCTGTCGGTCGATCATTCCTCCAAGGTGCCGGGCTTCGCCGACGAGCTGCTGCGCAAGGTGGCGGAGAAGAGCGCAGCGGGTGAGCGGCTGCTGTTCGTCGATGACATCAACGATAGCGGCGGTACGATCGCCTATATCCGCAAGCTGCTCGCCGAGACCGGCTGCGACAGCGGCAATCTGCGCTTCGCGGTGGTGCTGGACAATGTCCGCTCGCAGGCGCGGGTCGATTACCGGGCGGAGACGATCGACCGCGACGGCGACAAGCGCTGGTTCGTGTTCCCCTGGGAAGCCGTTGCGATGAGCGCGACGATCGTCGAGGAAGCGATGTCGGTGCCGGAACGCTTGGCCTGACGCGCGGCTATCGCCGCCGCGCGACGAATAGCGCCAGCGCCACCGACGCGGCGATCGCCACCGCAGTCTCGCTCAGCGAATGGGCGTTCCATTGCCACACTTCGAGACCGGCATAGCCCGGCATGTTGGCGCGGCGGCCGCCGCCGAACTGCTCGATCCATTGATATTCGCGCTGTGTGATCTCGCGCATGATGCACACCGCAGCGCCCGCGAAGCAGCCGAGCCATAGCGACGCCTTGGTGGACGCGCCGAGCCATCGACCCAGTGCCCAGCAGGCAAGCTGGATGCCGATCGCGACGGGAACGTGGGCGAACATGCTGTCTTAGCCTCCACACGCGCCGGGTCGCATGGTCAGGCGACCAGCGCCTGTTCTTCGAAGCCGCCCTCTTTCACGATCGCGTCGATCGCGAGCAGCCGCGCAAGCAGGGCTTCTAGCCGGTCGAGCGGCCAACTGTTGGGGCCGTCCGACATCGCCTTGTCGGGGTCGGGGTGCGTTTCCATGAACAGGCCCGAGATGCCCGCCGCGACGGCGGCGCGCGCCAGCACCGGCACATGCTCGCGCTGTCCGCCCGAGGTGGCGCCGCGTCCGCCTGGCAATTGCACCGAATGCGTCGCGTCGTACACCACCGGGCAGCCTGTCTCGCGCATGATCGCCAGGCCGCGCATGTCCGAGACGAGGTTGTTGTAGCCGAAGCTCGCCCCACGCTCGCACACCATGAAATCGGCGGCGACGCCCGCGCTCTCGGCCGCGGCGCGTGCCTTGGCGACGACATGCACCATGTCGCCGGGCGCCATGAACTGTCCCTTCTTGATGTTGACCGGCTTGCCCGCCGCCGCGACCGCGGCGATGAAATCGGTCTGCCGCGCCAGGAAGGCGGGGGTTTGCAGCACATCGACCACTTGGGCGACGGCGCGCACCTGGCTCTCGTCATGCACGTCGGTCAGCACCGGCAGTCCGGTTTCGGCGCGGACTTTCTCGAGAATGCGCAGGCCTTCTTCGATGCCGGGGCCGCGGAACGACGTGCCCGAACTGCGGTTCGCCTTGTCGAAGGAACTCTTGTAGATCAGCAGCACGCCGAGCCGGTCGGCGATGGCGCGCAGCCGCGTCGCGGTCGCAAGCGCGAACGACTCGCTTTCGATCACGCAGGGGCCGGCAATGAAGAACATCTTCTGATTCGGACCGATTTGCTGCCCACACAGACGCATCCACGACCTCACTAGACTTGCCACGCGGGAAACTGTCTCTCAAGAACAACAGACGGTCGCGTATTGGTTTCCCTGCGCCGCGAAAGCGCTGGAAGTCAATGCGATGCGCTTCTAGGACAGCCGCGAGACGCTTAAAGCGCCGCCATTGGGGAATGTTATGCCGGCGATTGCTACCAGCGGAGCGGACGAACCCGGCCTGCTGTCCGCCCTGCGCACCACGCGCATCGAAATGGATGCGCTCCGCGCGCTGTCAGAGGCGCTGCATGTCGCCCCCCTCCGACAGAGCTTCACCGCTGCCGTCAGCGCGATCAGCGGACATGGCGGCCGGCTGATCGTGACCGGCATGGGTAAGAGCGGCCTCGTCGCGCGCAAGATCGCCGCGACGATGACCTCCACCGGCACGCCGGCGCTGTTCCTCCATCCCGGCGACGCCAGCCACGGCGATCTCGGCACGATCGGCCATGACGACATCGTGCTGGCAATGAGCTGGTCGGGCGAGACCACCGAGCTGGGCGACATCATCGCCTATTGCCGCCGCTTCGGCGTCAAGCTGATCGTCGCGACAGCGCGACCCGACAGCACCGCCGGCCGCGCCGCCGATATCTGCCTCGCGCTGCCGATGGTGCAGGAGGCATGCCCCAACCAACTCGCGCCGACCTCCTCGACGACCGTGCAGGTTGTGCTGGGCGATGCGCTCGCGGTCGCGCTGATCGAGCGGCGCGGCTTCACGCGGTCCGATTTCCTCACTTTCCATCCCGGCGGCCGGCTCGGCGCGCAACTCGTCACCATCGTGCAGTTGATGGCGCGTGGTGAGGAAGTTCCGGTGGTGCGGCTCGGCGCGACGCTCCAGGACGCGATGATCGAGATGAGCCAGAAGCGCTACGGCTGCACCGCCGTCGTCGATGAGGCGGACCGGCTGGTCGGCGCGTTCACCGACGGCGATCTGCGACGCAGTTTCGCGAACAAGCATCTCGGCGACGATATCCGCCACCACATGACTCAGACGCCGATCGTGGTCGCCCCCGAGACGCTGAGCTCGGACGCGCTGCGCATCCTCAACGAAAAGGCCGTGTCGGTGCTGTTCGTTTGCGAGGATCAGCGGCTGGTCGGCGTCGTCCACCTCCACGATATGCTGCGGGCTGGCGTTGCCTGACACGCGCGCGGCGGAGGACGCACCGCCCGACCTGATCGTGATCCCCGCCCGCTACGGCTCGACCCGGCTCCCCGGCAAGCCGTTGGTGCTGATCGCCGGGCGCACCTTGCTGTCACGTGTCATCGTGATCGCGCGCGAGGGCGCGGCCCGCGTCGGCAATGCCGAGGTGGTGGTCGCGACCGACGATCCACGCATCCTCGACCACGCCTGTGAACTCGGCTGTGCGGCGGTGATGACCGATTCGGCGATCACGTCAGGATCGGGCCGTGCCTGGGCGGTCGCGCGCGGGCGGACGGTGCCGCCGCCGATCGTCGTCAATTTGCAAGGAGATGCGCCGTTCGCCGCGCCCGGCATGATCGCCGCGCTGATCGCGGCGCTGCGGGACTCGCCCTGCGGGGTGGCGACGCCGGTGGTGCAGCTCGACTGGGCGGCGCTCGACGCTTTGCGCGCGCATAAGCTGGCGTCCCCGTTCAGCGGTACGACCTGCGTTCGGCGCGCTGATGATCGCGCCTTGTGGTTCTCGAAGACCGTCCTTCCGGCGATCCGAGACGAGGCACGGCTACGCGGCATGGGTGAACTGTCGCCGGTGTTCCGCCATATCGGCCTCTACGCCTATCGCTTCGCGGCGCTGCAAGGCTTCGAGCAGACCGCGCCGACCCCGTATGAGGTGCTGGAGGGACTCGAGCAGTTGCGCTTCCTCGAAACGGGTGAGGATATCCTCACCGTCGCGGTCGCACCGCCGCGCCACGCGATGTCGGGGATCGATACGCCCGAGGACGTCGCGATGGCCGAAGCGCTGATCGCCGAACATGGCGAGCCGCATCTGTCATGGACCTGATCGTCACGATAGTCCGCCACGGCAACACATTCGAACCGGGCGAGCCAGCACGCCGGATCGGCGCGCGCACCGATCTGCCGCTCGTCGCGAGCGGGCACGCGCAGGCGCGCGCGCTGGGGGGCGCTTTGCACGGGTTCGAGCGCGCGCTGGCAGCGCCGCTGCTGCGCACACGCGAGACCGCCGAGGCGATCCTCGCCGCGCAGCCCGAGGCGCCTGTGATCGAACACGCCGACTGGCTCACCGAGATCGATCACGGCCCTGATGAAGGCGCGACCGAGGATGCGGTGGTCGCCCGTATCGGCCACGATGCGCTCGCCGCCTGGGATGCGGAGGCGCGCGTACCCGACGGGTGGAGCGTCGATGCGGAGCGCAGGCTGGCGGGGTGGCGGGACCTGTGGACGCATGGCGCAGGGCGCGTGCTGATCGTCACCAGCAACGGCGCGGCGCGCTTCGCGCTCCGCTCGGACGCGGCGCTGCAACGACAGGCCGCGGCGTTGCCATCACTCAAGCTGCGAACCGGGGCGTATGGGGTGATCGTTCGGGATGCGGACGGGCTGCGGCTGCTTGACTGGGACCGCCGGCCGTGATCCGGCGCTTGCATCGTGGCTGTGCTTCCCCGAAAGCGCCACGCATGATCCGCGTGCGCCTCGGCTGACCTTATGGACGCGTCGCTGCTCCGCGCGCCCCCGTTTCCGGGGATCGACGCCGCCGTGACACGATCGGGCGCGGTGGCGCCCGACACGCTCGCGCCCGAGACGATCGACCGCCTGTTCGCTGCGATCGGCGCGGCGCGCGTCGGCGGTACGTTCTGGGCGCGGTCGGTCGAGCGCGGCGACGGGACGGTGATCGTGCGCGCCGCCGCCGCTCCGGCTGATGTGGGCAACGCGCTGTTGATCGATCGGGCGGCGGAGGTTGATCCGTGGTCTCTGCTCGACGCCGGATCGACATTGGTGGCGCATGGCGATGACGAATGGCTCGCACTCGCGATCATCGCGGGATGTCGGGTGCGCATTCTCTCCGCCGGTCGGTTCGGCGTGCCGCGCGACGATCTGGCGACGCTACGCCGCCGCGTTGCCGACGACCTCGCGAGCGTGTGCTACCGCGATCCGTACACCGGCGAAGACACCACCCTCGATGCGACGATTGCGCTGCTCGGTGCGTGGCGGCGCATCTTCACCGCCAACCGCAACATCGTCGCGGGCTGCGGTTTCAGTTGGTGGAAACGCCGCGAGATCGCGCGTTTCCTGTGGACGCCCGAACACCTCTTGCGATTCTTCCGCTCCGAACGCGCGGCGCTGGCACATGCCGAGCGGCAACGTGGCGCCTTGGCGGTGTGGCCCTCGCGAGTCTCGGCGGCGCTGGTGGCGCAAGCTGCCGCGCGTAGCGTGCCGTTGGTGCGGGTCGAGGACGGCTTTGTGCGCTCGGTCGGGCTCGGCAGCAACCTCGTGCCACCGTCCTCGATCGCAGTCGATCGGCTTGGCATCCATTATGATCCAGCGCATCCGAGCGACTTGGAAACGTTGCTCGCAAACGAGGATTTCGCGCCCGAGATGCTCGCCCGCGCTGCTCGGCTCCGGGAGACGATCGTCAAGGCCGGGATCAGCAAATACGGCCAGGATGCCGCGCAGCCGGCCCCGGCGCGCGATGGCAACCGCCGGCTCGTGCTGGTGGCGGGGCAGGTCGAGGATGATATGTCGGTACGGCTTGGCGGGGCAGGGCTGGCGAGCAATCTCGAAGTGCTGCGGCGTGCGCGCTCGCTCGAACCCGACGCGGAAATCTGGTTCCGTCCCCATCCCGACGTCGATGCCGGTCACCGTATCGGCGCGGTGCGCGATGCCGATGCGCTTCTCCATGCCGACCGCATCGTGCGCGGCGGTGGCATGGCGCCGCTGCTCGACACGGTCGATGCGGTGCATGTCCTCACCTCGCTGACCGGGTTCGAGGCGCTGCTGCGCGGGTGTGAGGTCACCTGCCACGGCGTGCCATTCTATGCGGGCTGGGGCCTGACGCGTGATCTTGCAGCCGTCCCCGACCGGCGCGGCAGGGCGCTGACGCTCGACGCGCTCGTCGCTGGCGTGCTGATCGCCTATCCGCGCTATCTCGATCCGGTGATCGGGCTGCCTTGCGCGCCCGAGGTGTTGATCCGGCGCATGGAAGCCGGCGCCGCGCACAACCGGCTCGGCTGGGTGACACGCCTCAAGCAGGTGCAGGGCCGCTTGGTGAGGCGCCGGCCATGAGCGAGGTGATCCTCGATCTGTCGCGGCTGGTGTCGCGGGTGCGGCATCATACGCCGTCGGGCGTCGATCGGGTCGAGATGGCCTATGCGCGCGGATTGCACGCGCGGTATGGTGACGGGCTGCGCTTCGCGATCGTCCATCCGGTCGGGCGATACGGCCGACTGCCCGCCGCCAAGGCGCTGCGCTTCCTCGACATGCTCGAAGAGCGCTGGGCGCTTGAGGACGGGGATGCCAAGCCACGTTCGCTCGCGGCCGTGTTACCGGCATTGCTCGATCTGCGGCCCGAGGCGCCGCGTCCCGTACCGGGCAGCGTCTATGTGCAGGCCTCGCCGCATCACCTCACCAGGCCCGATCTGGTGCGGCGTATCCTCACGCGCGAACAGGCGCGCTTCCTCTGCCTCGTCCATGACCTGATCCCGATCGACTATCCCGAATATGCCCGGCCGAATGGCGCCGCGCTCCACCAGCGGCGAATCGAGACGGTCGCCGCGCTCGCGGATGGGGCGATCGTCAACTCCGCCGCCACCGGCGAATCGCTCAGGCCCTGGCTGGAGAAGGCAGGGCGCGATGTGCCAACGCACGTCGCCTTGCTCGGCACGCATGACATGCCCTTAGCGGTGACTCCCAACCCGGTCCCCGCGGACCCCTATTTCCTTTGCGTGGGCACGATCGAGCCACGCAAGAACCATCTGCTGCTGCTCAACCTGTGGCGCGCGATGGCCGAATCCCTGCCGGCGAGCGCGGTGCCACGCCTTGTTATCGTCGGGCGGCGCGGCTGGGAGAATGAGCAGGTGATCGACATGCTCGAACGCTGCCCGGCGTTGGTCGGTCATGTCGAGGAGCGTAACGGCTGTTCCGACGGCGCCCTGCGTGATCTGCTGCGCGGCGCGCGCGCGCGCTGCTGCTGCCGTCGTTCGCGGAAGGATTCGGCATGCCGGTGACGGAGGCCTTGTCGGTCGGAACGCCAGTGATTTGCAGCGATCTGCCAGCGTTGCGCGAGGCGGGCGGCGATGCGCCCGACTTCATCGATCCGCTCGACGGTCCCGGCTGGCGCGCGGCGATCCTCGACCATTTTCGTAACGGGCCGCTTCATACGGCGCAACGCGAGCGCCTGACCGCATGGCGTGCGCCGACGTGGGACGATCATATCGCGATCGTCTGCGCCGCGATCGAGGCGCTGCGAACCTAGCGCTTCTTGGTGGGAACCTCGGTGCCGAACACGCGATCCCAGAAGATCGCGGTGATCGCGAAATTGCCCTCCTGCTTGGCGTAATGGTGCCGGATATGGTGTTTGCGCAACTGCCGCAGCACGGGCGCCCGCATCGGGAACTGATGACAGGCGTAATGTACGCTGTCGTACACCACGTAGCCGATGCCGAAGCCGAGAAAGATCACCGATCCCGCTGGGCCGAATGCCGCGTACAGCAATGCCCACACCCCGCACGAGATCGTCACGCTGACGATCGGCGGCATGATGTTGCGCATCCCGTCACCGGGGACGACGTGATGGTTGCCGTGAGTCAGAAAGATCAGCCATTGGCCGAACTTGGACCGCAGCTTGAGGTGGAAGATGAAGCGGTGCATCGCATATTCGAACAGCGACCAGATCAGCAGCCCCGCCGCGACCAGCGCGACCGAAGGCAGAAAGCTTGCCACGCCCCAGCTTGCGCGAATCGCGATCGCGAGAAACACCGCCCATGTCACGGCGAACACGATAGGAGAAATCAACGTAAAGCGTTCGAGCAGATCGTTCTGGAACAGCCTTATGCGCTGGGGACTGGACCCGGACTTCATCATTGACAGTTTCGCTCTTCCCGGATCGACGCGTACACGTCCGGATCGTATGGGCACTGCCGGAGGTCGACTGTCAAGTTGCGACGCAGCAAAAATCCGCCAATCTGCATTGCTTCGGGGCCGAATGCACAAAAGCAACACTTTCGAAGCGGATAGATGACAGGTTGATGACGCCACCAAACCATATCCTCATCACGGGCGCGTCGGGTGGCCTCGGTGGCGCACTGGCGCGACATTACGCCGTGCCCGGCCGTAGCTTGCTGTTGTGGGGCCGGGACGCCGCGCGGCTGGAAGCCGTCGCCGCCGCGTGTCGCGCCACCGGCGCGACTGTGGCACTTCGCATGCTCGACCTTTCCGACAGCGCGTCGGCGGTCGCAGCGCTCGAAACCGATGATGCCGCGCACGCGATCGATCTGGCGATCTTCGCCGCGGGGCTGGGCGATACCCGCGCACCGGGCGCACGCGTTGAGGATGCCGCGCAGATCATACGGCTCGGGCTTGTCGATTTCGTCGCGCCAGCGGCGATGGCGGCGGCGCTTGCCGATCGCATGGCGCGGCGCGGGGCCGGGGGGATCGTATTGGTCGGGTCGGCCGCGGCCTTCCATGCACTGCCGTTCGCGGCGGGCTATTCGGGGGCGAAGGCGGGGCTGGCGCGCTTCGCCGCGGCATTGCGGATCGGGGTGAAGCCGCATGGCGTTCGCGTGACGTTGGTTTCGCCCGGGTTCATCGATACAGCGGCGGCGCGGCGCACGCCCGGCCCCAAGCCCTTCCTGATGCAACCCGCCGACGCCGCCGCGCGAATCGCCCGCGCCGCGGAGGATGGGCGCGCGCACGCGATCCTACCGTGGCCCTTCGCGCTGCTGCGCTGGTTCGATCGGTTGCTGCCCGCAGTCTTCCGCGACCGACTGCTGCTGAGCCTCACGCCGCCGGAGCGCTGAACGTCACTGCACGCAGCGCAGGATCGTGTGGTGGAGTTCGTCGGGCGTAAGATCAACTCGGCCGGCGCCCGACACTGGCACGCCGCCAGCGGCGAAGCGCATCATGACATAAGGCGTATGCCGCGCTCCGCCCGGCATGCTGACGCCGGGAATGCTCGGCCGGTGATCGCCGAAGAACACGAGCAGCGCCGGGCGGCCATCGGCACCGAGCCGTTCGATCAGACCCGTGAGCATCGCGTCGCTGCTGCGCGCATGCTGGAGATAGGCGTCGAGCCCGCCCGGAGATCCCGGCACGCGCCCGGCGTCCCAGGGGCCGTGATTCTCCATCGTCACCGCATAGAGCAAGGTCGGCCCGCGCGCCGCCGCGACCAGTTCCCCGAGTTTCGCGCCCAGAGTACGATCATCGACATAGCGGCCAGCGTCCGGCGGGACCGGCGCGAAGCCGTCCTCGCCGATCACCTGCTCGAAGCCGATCGCCGGCATCAACCGGTCGCGCCCGTAGAAGCCCAGGTCGTGCGGGTGGACGAAAATGCCGCGATACCCCGCCCCGTCCAGCCGCGCCGACAGCGCGAGCGTCGTCTCGCCATGGGCGGTCAGGAAAGGGTCGTAGCGGCGGAAGCCCAGTTCGGCCTCGCTGCGCCCGAACAGCACGCCATATTCCGTCCGCATCGTATAGGCGCCGAAGCCGCTCACCGCGAGGTCGCCATGCTGCCACGCATCGCCACGCGCTCGTGTCAGGCCGGGCAGGGCGAGGCTGGCATCGCCGCCGATCTCGACCGGATCGGCGAATGACTCGCACTGTACGATCACGATCACCTCGGGCGGGGCAGGGGCGGTCGCCGCACTCGGCAGGCAGGCCGGCGGGTCCGCCGTCTCGCGCCAGCGCCGCCAGTACACCAGCAATGTCGCGACCAGCCCGTAGCGTTGCAGGTCGCCTTCCAGGTCGGGCACGCGCATCACGCCGCCCACCCATCCGCTCCGCAACGCCAGCCACAATCCCCCGCTCGCCGCCAGCAAGATCACCGCACCCGTCAGATGTGGCGACGCGTCGAGCGAGATCAGGAACAGCAGGGCGACCAGCGCCGCCACCGCGCCGAGCGCCATCAACACGCGCTGACGTGCCGAGATCGCGGTGAAATAGAAACGCGGGTGACGCACCACCGCCGCGAGCAACGCGAGATCGGAGAAGACCAAGGGTTCGCCGAGCATCTTGTACTTGGCGTTCGACGCGACCGTGAAGACCGCCATCAGCGCGCACGCCAGCACCGCCGAGACCGCCGCATTGCCCGCCAGCGTCAGGAACACTCCGAACGCGAATGTCATCACCAGCACATGCAGTAGTGCACCGACACCGCGCCGCCCGCGCACCGGGCGCGGCCGCACTATCGAGTCGAGCAGCAGCGACACGACCAGCGTCGCCAGCAAATACATCACAGTCTTTGCCACAATTGGTCGCGTTGCCAGCCTCGATTATGCCACGCCGCGCGCCCATGAGAGAGAAGCGACGCGGCGGCTATAGCGGTCGTCCTGCCGGCTGTCACCGCGCCGCGACTTGAAAGACCAAGCGTGATCTATATGGCCCGCCGCACCGGCGACGAGTTCAGAGAATCGCCGGGGACGAAGAAGGAACGTTTGATTGCCCGAACTGCCCGCCCAAGCCCCGGCGCTGATGCCGCAGGTTGCCGCCCCCGGCATCCCGCAGCCGCTCGCCCAGCGCAACATCCTGTTGTTGCAGGGGCTGATGGGGCCGCTCTTCCGCCGGCTCGGGCAGGCGCTCGGCCGCGCGGGTTACGGCGTCCATAAGGTCAATTTCAACGGCGGCGACCGGCTGTTCTGGCGCCTGCCCAACGGGATCGACTATCGCGGCAGCGCCGAGGACTGGCCCGAGGCGCTCCGCCAGATCATCGCCGAGCGGCAGATCACCGATGTCGTGCTGTTCGGCGATTGCCGGCCGCTGCATATGGCGGCGACAGCATTGTGCCGCGATCTGCACGTGCCGGTCCACGTCTTCGAGGAAGGCTATATCCGGCCCGACTGGGTCACGCTCGAACTCGGCGGGGTGAACGGCCATTCGTCGCTGCCGCGCGACGCTGCCTGGTATCGCGCCCAAGCGGCGTCGCTGCCGCCCGCGCCGCAGCATCACCCGGTTCCGTCCTCGTTCCGTCGCCGCGCGCTGGAAGGGCTCGCCTATAACGTCGCCGACGTGCTGACGCGCTGGTATTATCCGTTCTGGGAGAATCACCGCCCCTGGCATCCTCTGGTCGAGGGGATGGGCTGGGCGCGGCGGCTGCTGCGCAACAAGGCGTCGGCGGAGCGGGCGCAGGCGGTGCTGGCAAAGCTCGCCGCCGAGCGCCCCCGCTACATGCTGTTCCCGCTCCAGCTCGATTCGGACGCGCAGATCCGGCTGCACTCCTCGTTCGCTGGGATCGCCGATGCTTTGCGCATGGTGATCGCCTCGTTTGCGGCGCACGCCCCCGCCGACATGCGGCTGGTGGTGAAGGAACACCCGCTCGACAACGGCGTGCGCGACTGGCGGCTTGAAACGGCGGCGCTCGCCAAGCTGCACGGCGTGGGTGAGCGAGTCGACTATCTCGAAACCGGCGACATCGTGCCCGTCGCGCGCGATTCGGAAGGGGTCGTGACGATCAACAGCACCAGCGGCACACTCGCGTTGGCGCTCGACGTGCCGGTGATCGCGCTAGGGCAGGCGGTGTATGATATCGAGGACGTGACCTTCCAAGGTCGGCTCGACGATTTCTGGCGCGACCCTGGCAAGCCCGATGCGGCGACCTTCGCCGCCTTCTGCCGCGTGCTGATCGACCGCTGTTTGGTGGCCGGTGGGTTCTTTTCGGATGAGGCTCTCGACAAGGTGACGCAGGGGGTGCTTGCGCGCTTTGAGACCGGGAGCCCGTTGCAGGCCTTGCCCACCGGGATTAAGGCGCCGCTTCATGCCAAGGGCATTCGCGCGCGCGATGAGGCTTTGCCCGGATTGTAGCGCCTTGAGGCGCCTGGAGGCTTCGAAGGCGCTTCATTTGAGTCCATGCGACCATATCGAAGTTTCTATGGCTGCATGGGTCCGATGGCGTGGACGTTTCGAGAGCGTGCAGCAGCCAGCACCGCGAAGCTCATGGCTTGATGCTTTGGGCGCTTTTAGCACTAGCCCAGAATACCGACGGTTCTTTAAAATGGTGACCCCTACGGTACGGGCTACCATATTCCGAAAGCCGCAGAAAACTGCGGATTCGCCTCGGCAATTCTGGCCACGCGGTACCTGTTTGCTGTACCGGCGCGGTTGATGATGACACTGATCTAGCGTCGCGTTGCAGGCATTGGAAGTGTGATACTGATGCAGCCACGATCTCGCCGTTGGGGCCGGAGAAGAACCAGCCGTCACGCGTCGTCCACGTCGATCGCGGTAGAACCAAGTCTTGCTTGGCCTTGAGCCCACCTGATAGTCCTGATGAAGACGTTCATCTGGTCTTCCAGTTGCCACCGTGCTGCTTTGCCGGGCCCGCTTTCTGTTGCGGGATTGGTGGTGGCGGCCGGTGGCGGCGGCGGTTCAGGCAGAACGAGAACACCGAGCAGGGAGAGCTTCGTGGTCAGTTCCGCGACTTGCCGTTCGATACGTTCGCTCCTGTTGGTCGCCGAAACCAACGTCGCGCATTTGCCCGCATAGGCTGCTCGGGCGTCTAAGCCGAACTCCGGGCAGGTGCTCCATGCCACCGCATTCAGCAGCAGAGGCCCGCAGTCCCCTTCGTCGGACGGTAGCCCTATGAGGAGGCCGTCGTGTGCGCATAGAAGCTGCCGGAACGCGTATGCCCCCTGCGGCAGATCACCACCTTGCTCGGCGGCACTGGGGTAATCGGGGAGGTCCAGATCGCGAAGATCCAGTATCGTCACGTCCGTCCCCAAGCTGGCCGCGCATGCGACCGCGAGATCGATCAGCCGCTGGTTATCGGAACCGGCGTCGAGGTTGTCGGCCATCGCCAGGATGCCCGGTATGAAGGTTGCGTCCTGGAAGTCCTCGACCGTTCCGTCGCCGTTGTGCGCCATTCGTTGCTCTCTAGCGAAGAAGGCCAGGCTGATCCCTGGCTTGGTATCGCGGGATGGGATCCCCCACACCGCGCAAAGCCCTTAGATCACGCTGCAAAACGTCGCGTTAGAACCGAAACGTGACGCTAGCGATGTACCAAGACGGCCTTCGCGGTCGCGGCCCTAGGATTGGTACACTGCCTTTAGCAAGTCTCGGTGCTCGTGCCTCCGCCTCTGCGACGGTATCTGCCAATCGACAGGCCGCCATCCGCGCGTCCCGCAAGCCCGATCGAGATGAAGGACATCGCAATGAAAATCGTCGTAATCGGAGGGACTGGTCTGATCGGCTCCAAGGTCGTTCAGAAGCTCGAGGCGCTCGGACATGAGGCGGTCGCGGCGGCACCGAACACAGGTGTGAACACGATCACGGGTGAAGGCCTGGCTGATGCGCTTTCGGGTGCGCAGGCCGTCGTGGATATGGCGAATTCGCCTTCGTTCGAGGATCAGGCCGTGATGGACTTCTTCCAGACTGCGGGACGGAACCTCGCCGCCGCCGAGGTCGCTGCGGGCGTCGGCCTGCACGTGGCGCTGTCTGTCGTCGGCACCGAGAATCTGCAGGGGTCGGGCTATTTCCGTGCGAAGCTCGCGCAAGAGACGCTGATCAAGTCGGGGTCAGTCCCCTACACCCTCCTCCATGCGACGCAGTTCATGGAGTTCCTGCGGGGCATCGCGCAATCGGGAACGGTCGGCGACGAGGTCCGTCTTTCCCATGCCTACATCCAACCGATGGCGGCGGAGGACGTCGCTGACGCGGTCGTCGAGGCCGCGCTCGCGCCGGCCGCGAACGGAACGGTCGAGGTGGGCGGTCCCGAGAAGTTCCATATCGACGAGCTGGTCGCGCGCGTCCTGGCGTTCGACAACGATCCCCGCACGGTGGTGACCGATCCCGACGCCGCTTATTTCGGTGTGAAGCTAGAAGAGGAATCGCTCATTCCCGGCCGGGACGCGAAGCTCGGATCGACCAAGTTCGATTGGTGGCTGGAGAACGTGCCCCCGCCTGCCTCACGCAAGTGAGCGCGCCGGCTGGCGAGGACGACGCTCCGGCCTGCCGCTGCGCCAAACCGGTTTGAGGGAGGGGCAGATATGCTCAGGAAAACATGTGTGGGCATCGCCTGTCTGATGGGCGTGCTGGCGATCGGCAACGGACTCTACATGCTCTATACGCCGGCGAACTGGTATTTCGCGGTGCCTGGGGTCACGACCACTGGTCCGTTCAACCAACACTTCATCCGCGACATCGGGCTGATCTTCCTCTTCGTCGGGACGGCCTACCTGTGCGGCGCCGGGAAGCCCGCGCTTCGGACGGCGTTGTGGACCGCCCCCTCCCTATGGTTGTCGGGTCACGCCCTCTTCCACTTCTGGGAGGTGGCGGTCGGCATCTGCGGTCCGTCCGCGCTGGTGCGGGATTTCCCGGCAGTCACGCTCCCGGCCGCGCTCGGCATCTTTATCACGCTGTGGGCGATGGGTGACGGCCGCCGTGCCGTCAGCACGGCCGCCACGCGCTGACCACCCGCGTCATCATCGACGCAATCAACCAATACAGGAGACCGACCATGACACCTCGCATGAACATCTTTCAGGCTGCCCCCGACGCGATGAAGGGCATGATCGCCGTGGAGACCAGCGTCGCCAATTCCGGGTTGGAGCACAGCCTGGTCGAACTGGTGAAGCTGCGCGCTTCGCAGATCAACGGCTGCGCCTACTGCATCCACATGCACGCCACGGATGCCGTTAAGAGCGGCGAGTCCGCCATGCGGATCCACCTTCTGTCAGCTTGGCGGGAATCCCCTTCGTTCACCGACCGTGAGCGCGCGGCCCTCACGTGGACCGAATCGCTCACCCGCATCGCAAAGACCAATGCGCCGGACGCCGATTACGCACCGCTGAAGAGCCACTTCAGCGATCATGAGATCGCCTATCTCACGGTTCTCATCGGCGCGATCAACTTCTGGAACCAGGTCCAGATCGGCCTCCGCGCCGTGCATCCCGTCGATGCGCCGGTCGCCGCGGCAGCCTGATCCCGGCCGCCTGGATGTAGCGAGGTCCGCCGTCTTTGCCGGCGGACCTCGGTTGTGAACCGATGGAGGAATCCAACATGAAATTCTATTATTGCCCGGGCGCATGCAGCTTGGCCGGCCACATCGCCTTGTTCGAAGCGGGCGTGGTATTCGAAAGCGAAAGCGTCGATCTCAAGCGTAAGGTGACCGCGGGCGGCGTCGACTTCAATACGATCACGAGCAAGGGTTACGTGCCGGCGATCGTCCTAGATGACGGTGAAGTGCTGACCGAGAACATCGCCGTGCTCGATTTTCTCGCCCAGCAGTATCCGCAGCTTGGCATCGGCGACGGGCTCTCGCGGACGCGCCTCCTTGAGGCGCTCGCCTACATCTCGACCGAGATCCACAAGAGCTTCAAGCCATTTTGGAGGGGCGGCAGCGACGCCGACAAGGCTGCGGCGGCTGAATATATCGTCAAGAGGATGTCGTATTTCGCCGACTCCCTTCAGACGGAATACCTCTTCGGCGACTCTCCCAGCGTCGCCGATTTCTACCTCTTCGTCACGATGATGTGGGCGGAGAAGTTCGGGATCGCCGCACCCGCTCAGCTTCTAGCGCTTTATGAGCGGCTGAAGGCGCGGCCCGCAGTCCAAAGGACGCTAGAGGCTGAAGGACTGCGCTGAGTTGGCGGGCCGCGTGCCATCGCGCGGCCCCCTCGTCATCGGACGATCAATCAGCGCTATCGCGGGGCGTGGCGACCAAGCTCCAAAGCAGCGCCTCGAGCGCACGCTTGAACTCGCGATCCAACGCCAGAGTCATCCGCGCGAACTCGGACTTCGCCAAGACCTCTGCGGCTGCCGGCGACGGGCACACGCCCGGCCACATGCCAGCCAAGAGCGACGTCGTCATGGCGAAGGCCCACTGGCAATCTTCGGTCGTGGCGCCGGGAAGGCGCTGGCGCATCGCTTCGACCAGCGGCACCGTCAGGCCACCGAGGACCGACTTGACCGCCTCGATCGTATCGGCGGAGACGTTCTGCTCCAGAACGGTGCCGAAGATGGCGACGAGCTTGCAGAGGCGTCGACGATCGAGGAAGCCGGTCGTCATCGCGTCCGCGATGCCTCCGACGTCGCCAGCCGGCAAACTCCCGATCCGTTCGCTTACGGCTAGCGAGAAGCCTTCGAACTCCTCGAGGAAGAGGGACAGCAGAACGTGTTCCCTGCTCTCGAAGTAGCGGTATACGTTCGACTTCGTGAAACCGGCGTGGGCGGCGATCGCGTTGATGCCTGCACCGGTCGGCCCGCCCGTGTCGAAGAGGTCCGCCGCGGCGTCAAGCAGGCTTCGACGCCGTGCGTTCTTCTGATCGGTCTGGCGGGCGCGCTTGAAGTCGGTCATCCCCGACCTTCGTCAGGGGAGGGCGCAACGCAACCTCCTTGTGCGGAAGCGGGCTCAGGCAGCGAAGCGCACGCCCGTCAGCTTTTCGGAAACCGACCAGAGCCGCTCGGCGACCGGATCGTCCTGCGCCCTTGAAGGCAGCTTGACCAAGCCCGGCGGCCCTTTCTGGTTCAACAGACCCATGGGACCGAAGTAATCGAGCTTCTGGACGGCCGGAGCCGTCGCGGCCATGAGCCCGGGAAGGGCCCCGGAAGCCGCATCGTGCGAAGCGACCGCCTGTAGGACCTTGATCAACACCGACTTCAACCCCGTGGGACGCCCGGCGCCGTTTTCGATCAGGTCGGTTCGCGCGTGACCGGGGTGCGCGGCGACGGAGAGTATGTTCCAGTCCCCGCGATCACTGCGGATCTGCAACCCGCGGGCGAACAGGAGATTGGCGAGCTTCGACTGCATGTAGGCGGTGTTGGGGACATAGGAGCGCTCGGATTGGAAGTCGTCGAAATCGATGCGGCCCATCGCCGCGATGCCCGAAGAGATCGAAACCACGCGCGGCGCGGCGGCCTTCAACAGGAGGCGCAGCAGCGTGCCGGTCAGCGCGAAGTGGCCGAGATGGTTCGTTCCCAGCTGCAGTTCGAACCCGTCGGCGGTGAGCTTTCGCGCCGGCGGCGCCATCACACCCGCGTTGTTGATCAGGATGTCGATCGGCGCGTCACCGACCTGTTCGCCGAATCTGCTAATGGAGGTCAGGCTGGCAAGGTCGAGGCGGGCGAAGCGGGTCCGTGCCTTCGGCGTGAGCTGCCGGATACGGCCGACGGCGCGGGCACCCTTGTCGTCGTCGCGCCCTGCGAGAATCACCGACGCTCCGGCATGAGCCAGCACGCGCGCGGTCTCGAAGCCCAAGCCGGTCGCCCCCGTGACCAGCGCGGTCTTCCCGGCGAGATCCGGAACGTCGTGTCCGGTAAACGGCATCGTATCGCACCCCATCCAATGATGGACCGCACATAAGAGACCGGCGGTCTTTTGCAAGCGTGATGATGCCGCAGTCGGCGGCCTACCTCCCAGGCGTCGGCCGCGCAGTGACCGAACGGCGCGGAGATTCGCCGAATACGCGCTTGAAGGCGTTGCCGAACGCGCTTTCCGATCCGTAACCGTATCGCCGTGAGACCTCGGCGATGGGCTGGCGCAGCTTCTGCAGATCGCGCCGCGCCAATCGCATCCGCCATCTCAGCAGGTATTCCAGCGGGGGCATCCCCACCCGCGAACGGAAGTGCTGTGCGAAGCTTGATCGGGACATGGCGATCGAATCCGCTAGTTCCGGGAGCGTCCAATGATGGGTTGGTGCGGCGTGCATCAGGCGCAGGGCCTTTCCGACCTTGGGATCGGACAAGGCGTACAACCAGCCTTCGCTGCTCTCACCGGAACGCGAGAGATGCGCGCGGATCAACTCGATGAACATCAGATGCATCAGATTGGCTGCGCTTGCGCCGTTACCGGCCTCGACCCCATCGGCCTCGGCCACGAAGCGTTCGAGGAGCCATCGCATGGACGTCGCGCCAGGTGACGTGTTCGGGAGCAGAATGCAGTCCGGAAGGGTATCGGTCAGGATCGCCGAGGACGTGGGGTCGAGCACCATCTTCCCCCCGACCACGTGGAAGTCGGCGCCATCACCGATGGTTGCGATCGGCGCATCGGTGCCGAAGACGTCGGCTGCGTCGACAGGAGATATCGCGAGGTCGGTCGCCAGCGTGAACGGGAGCCCGCGAGCGAGCAGGAAGCAGTCGCCCG
This sequence comes from Sphingomonas panacis, assembly GCF_001717955.1. NCBI lineage: Bacteria > Pseudomonadati > Pseudomonadota > Alphaproteobacteria > Sphingomonadales > Sphingomonadaceae > Sphingomonas > Sphingomonas panacis. Next base: position 169,460 of record NZ_CP014168.1, on the reverse strand, counting down.
CCTTCAGCTCGATCGCTTCGTCCCGGCCTTCGATCGCGAGCCATGCGCGGCCGGAAAGCACGGCGTTGAACTTCAGGCCTTCGTGCCGCCCGACGCGCAGCGACCAGTCTCCTCCAGCCCTGAGCCCCGTGGAGACGGAGCTCTGTGCTTCCAGCAGTGATAGAACGTCGGTCAGGGGGTCTGTCATCCTTGGATTATCGCGACAGAATACGCGACTTTCAAGCATAGGATATCCGTCCCGCAGCCGTTACCTCCTGTGACTGAGGAGATTGATCATGACCAGCAGCAAGCAGCACCCAATCGGCTCGGGTTACGACGCTCACAGCACGGCCGAGGATGTCGTCGGCGGCAGCGACCTGACGGGCAAGACGGCCATCATCACCGGTGGCCATTCGCACCTCGGGCTTGAGACCGCGCGGGTTTTAACGGGAGCCGGCGCGCGGGTCGTCATTCCCGCGAGGGATCCGCGCCGCGCCCAGGACGCCCTGTCCGTCGTGCCGGGCGCGACCATCGAGCAGATGGATCTGATGGACCCGCAGTCGATCGACGCGTTCAGCCAGAGGTTCATCGCCAGCGGCGAGAAACTCGACATACTCGTGAACAGCGCCGGGATCATGGCGACTCCTCTCGCGCGGGACGCTCAGGGGAACGAGTCGCAGTTCTCGACCAACCACCTAGGCCACTTCCGGCTCACGTGCCGTCTGTGGCCTGCGTTGCGCAGGGCGGACGGCGCGCGGGTGGTGTCACTCTCGTCGCGCGGACACCAGATCTCCGACATCGATTTCGGCGACATCAACTTCGATCGCCGCGCTTACGACAAATGGGTCTCATATGGTCAATCCAAGACGGCCAACATCCTGTTCGCTCTCGCGTTGGACGGCTTTGGCGAGGCCCATGGCATTCGAGCGTTTTCAGTCCACCCGGGTTCTGTCCTAGGCCCGCTGGCGCGTCATCTGACCGAGGAGGAGATCGATACGTTCGGAGCGCGGGGCGCCGACGGCCGCCCGAACATCGACCCGGACCGCGACATGAAGACGCCGCAGCAGGGCGCGGCCACTTCCGTCTGGTGCGCGACCAGCGGTCGGCTGGATGGCTTGGGGGGTGTATACTGCGAGAATAGTGACGTTGCTCCCATGCTAACCGAAGGCGCGGTGGGTAAGCCGGGCGTTGCGGCATGGGCGGTCGATCCCTCAAGCGCCGACCGCCTCTGGACGGTCAGCCGACAGCTGACCGGTGTGGATCTCGCATACTAGGGCAGGGGGGCAACGCCCCTCTCCGCCCGCTCAGATCTCCGCCATGACCTCGCCGAGCGAGGACGCGCCCCCGAAGAGATTGCGCATGTCGACCTTGCGCGACAGGATGTCGGCCACCGTGTAGCGGTCTAGGACCGCGAGGAACGCCTGCGTCGCTTCGCCCAGGATGCGCGGCACGGTGCATGCGGGGGCGACCAGGCAGGTGGAGCAGTCGACCAGGGTGAAGCCTTGTTCGGTATGGCGAACGAGCTGTCCCAGCGTGATCTCCTCCGCCGGGCGTCCCAGGCGCAGCCCCCCGTTCCGGCCCCTGATGGTCTCGAGGAACCCTCCTTGGCCAAGATGCTGGACCACCTTCATCAGGTGGTTCTTCGATATGCGATAGGCGTCGGCGATCTGGGCGATCGAAGACAGCTCGTCATGCGACCCCACGTGCAGCATGATCCGGATCGCATAGTCCGTGTAGCGCGTCAGCTGCATCGCGGTGTCGCGGTCATCGCGACGGCGACCCGGCGCCGGCGGGTCGGCTTTGACGCAAGTTCCGTATGCACTCGCCATCCTTCGCGTCGCGAGCCCCGATCCGGCGCGCGCGGAGGTGGGGGCCGTTGCGCGCCGAGGGAGCGCTTCGGTTCGGTGATCGTGGCGGTCGTCATCGCGCGAGCTTCCCTTCGAAGGCCGGAAATGGGTTCAGCGAAAAGATGCATATTTGGTGCTTGTTATCTAAACGGTGCCGTGTGTAAAGATGCACTTGTCGCCTCCTGAGCCGGTGGCTCGAGCGTCAACGCCACGACCTGGTCGACGAGCGTCGTCTCGAGCGGCGCGATGCCAGCAGGGCGGGTTTTGTCGCGGAGCAGGCCATCGACGCCTTCGGCCATGTACCGCTCCTGCCAGCGCCACACGCACGTCTTCGACTTGCCCGTCGCCGCCATGATCGCAACGGTGCCCAGCCCATCATCCGACAGAAGGACGATCCGCGCCCGCCATACGTGCTTCTGGGGCGACCCACGTGCCGAAACGAGAGCCTCAAGCCGAGCCCGATCCGGTGCCGTGACGACGAAGGTGATACCGCTACGCATACCCTTTGGTCGCACAATGCAGCGCCCGCCGGAATGCTCAAAAGGACTCATTCGTCACGATCAATCCACTAGATAGCCTCGGGGGAGGCGGAGCTACCCGTACCCGCCCTACCGTGTGCCTCTCGGACCGTGAGACAAAACTGTGAGACTTTCCGCCAATCCTCGCGGCTGCACGACTGTGTCGCGCCGAAGCCAAGCTTGCGCTGGGGCAGGGCAGAGATCCCGGCGCTAAGGCTGCGCCGGCGCCGGTTACGACGTTCGAAGCTGCCGCGCGGGCGTGGCACGACAACCGCGCGGCGTCGCTTAATGCTGGCCATGCGACTCGGCTGCTGACCCGGCTCTAGCGCGACGCGTTCCCGGCGTTCGGTGACCGCGGTCTGCGCGCGATCACCAGTGCCGACGTGCTCGCGATGGTGCGCTCGGTCGAAGCGCGCGGCGCGCTTGATGTCGGTCGGACGCCTCGAAAAACCTCTGGCGGATAGCCGGGGCTGGTGATTCAACTGACGCCGAACCGCTTCTTCTCTACCGTCTCGCCCGTGCAGCCACCGTTATCTTCTGGCTCGCTCAAGCCGTTCTGATCCTACCGCGCCTGTAAGTGACCTCTCGACCTTCAAGCGTTGGCTGAATAGCGATGCTTCCGGACGTGAACGTTGCCGCTTGCGCGTTCTCGGCGGCGTAAGCGAAGCACCGTCCAGCCATTTGCGCGTTCTGGGTTATAGGTTGTCCGGCAGCCTGCTCGATCAGATAGCGCCGCCCGAGCGCGATCAGCCAGGTTCGGGCGAGAACGGTTGCGGCTTCCAGCGCACCGTCAGCGAAATGCAAAGTCGCCCATGCAGCGAATCCCCTGTCGAGCGTATTTCCCCGAAGAGCCGGCGGGTGCAAAATGGTAGCATCTTGGATGAGCCAGCGATGTATCTCGATGTCATTGCGGTGGACGGTGATCGCGACGGGCGAATCGGTTTCGTCCGGAACGATCGCGTCGTAGCGGCAGGAGCCTTCAGCTTGCTTGCCGTGTTGGATGGCAAGTACCGCGAGATCGAACAGATGCGTGCAATGACGGCGCGCACGCCCACCGCTGTAGAAGGCTCGTCCAGGCAGGTCCAAACGCGTTCCGACGAGATCTTGCAGAACCGTGATTGCAGCAGGGCATGCCGTGGTTGGGATGCGGATGGTTTCTCCCTCGATCGCCGTTACCACTTCGCCGTTGTGGCGGACGCGGCAGCGCATTTCATGAAACGTGTCGGACAGATGCGCATCGACGACACCATCGCCGCAGGTGATCTGCACCATTCGCCGGCAAGCGCCCGAACCATAAGCGGGATTTGGCGGATAGCATAAGTTGGCGGGGCGCATCGGCGCGGTTATTCGCTCGGGAAGACCGGCGGCCGCTTCGCGAGGAAGGCGGCGACACCTTCACGACCTTCCGCGCCGGCGCTGGCCGCAGCGATCGACGCCGCTTCGGCGTCGAGCTGTGCGTCCAATGGCGTGGTGATTGCGCTCAGCAACAACCCGCGACATCGCGCAAGCGCCGCCGATGGCCCGGCGGCGAGGGCGAGCGCCGTCTCGCGCGCCGCCGCTTCCAGTTCCCCCTCCGGGACGACGCGCGTTATCAGGCCGATATGCACGGCCTCGCCCGCGTCTATCCGCCGATTGGTAAGCAGGATATCCTGGGCCTGCCTGAACCCCACCAAACGCGGCAGCCACCACGACAGACCGCCATCCGGCGTCAGGCCGATTGCGGTATAGGCCGCCGTGAAATGCGCCGTATCCGCCGCGATGACGATGTCGCCGAGCAAGGCCAGGCTGAAGCCGGCGCCGGCGGCGGGGCCATTGACGGCGACGACGAGGGGTTTCGCCATCGTTGCCAGTCGCAGGATGCCGGCATGGAAGCTGCGCGCGAGCTTTAGAACGGTTGCCTCGATATCCCCGCCCGTCTGAGCGAACACCGCGATGTCGCCGCCAACACAGAAAAAGCGGCCGCTCCCGGTCAGAACGACGCAACGCACCGTTGGATCGTCGGCGCAGCGATCCGCCATCGCATGCAGTGCTTCGGCAAGTTCCGGCCCGAGCGCGTTGCGATTCTCCGGCCGGTCCAGCGTGAGCCACGCTACGCCGTCTTCGACGCGAAAGCCGATGGGGGTGTTGGTCATGGCGTATCGATCCGCTCGACCTGTCGCCAGGCGAGTTGCATGAGTTCGGGCAGGACGGCGACGCGTTCGCGCGCCTGGGCGGATGCCGCGGTGCCGCGCAGCACGCGGCCTTTGATGCCGTGGAAGATGGCGGCGAGACGGAAAAAGTTGAACGCCATGTAGAAGCCATAGCCTGGCATCGTGCCCATTCCGCGCCGGCGACAATAGGTGGCGAGATACTCCTGCTCGCTCGGCAGCCCGAGTGCCATCGTGTCGGCACCGCCGAGCCCGGCTACGATATGCGGAGGCATGCGATACATCATCGCATGGTATGCGAAATCCGCGCCGGGATGTCCCAGCGTGGACAATTCCCAGTCGAGCACCGCCAGCACGCGGGGCTCGGTAGGATGGAAGATCATGTTGTCGATGCGGAAATCGCCGTGAACGATGCTGGTCTCGTCGCCTGGCGGAATATTGGCGGGCAACCATTCGACCAGCCTGTCCATGTTCGGATCACGGCCTGCCTCCTCATCCTCCAGATACTGCTTAGACCAGCGTCCGATCTGCCGTTCGAAGTAATTCCCCGGGCGACCATAATCGCCGAGCCCGACGGCATCGTAATCGACACTATGAAGCTGGGCGATCGTCTCGTTCATCGCGTCGAACAGGGCGGCGCGCTCCGCGTTCGGCACGCCGGGAATGGTCGCGTCCCAGAAGATGCGGCCCTCCACCATGTCCATCACGTAGAAGATGGTGCCGAGTACCGCCGGATCGTTGCAGACGCCACGGACATGCGCGACCGGGAAGCCCGCTTTTGCGAGACCGGTGAGAACGCGTGCTTCGCGATCGACCGCATGGGCACCCTTGAGCAATTGGCCGGGCGGTTGCTTGCGGAGCACGTAGCACGCGCCTGGTGTCACCAGCCTGTATGTGGGGTTCGACTGACCGCCTTGGAACTGCTCGATCGAGAGCGGGCCGGCGAAGCCATCGACCGTCTCGCGCATCCACGATTCAAGCGCGCGCGCATCGAGTCCATAGCCCTCACGAACCGCAATCGTACCGCTGTTGAAATTGGCTGAAACACTCACGGTCGATACCTCTCGATCGGCAAAATGGCGTACCGCGCTGGCGATCCGCTATCTGGCGGGTGCGCCCGCCTGGATGGCGGGGGGAAGCCACCGCCCGTCCAGCATCTCCGGCTTGGGGCTATAGGCGCGAATGACCACGAAGAACGGTCCCGCCGGCGCGGGCAGCCAATTGCCGCCATCGCTTGGCAGATGCTGGAGACGGATATCGATCGCTCCGTCGGCGCCGACCTTCAAACCCGGTGTTCGGTCGCTCACCAGATAGCGGCGGAGGGGGTTGGGATAGAGGGTGAAGGATTTGGCGTCGTACAGCGTGACCGACCAGAAGGCGTTGACTGGCGGCGGGGTCCGCAGGCGCAGCGTGTAACGCGACGCCGCGCCGTCCAGGGGCTTTCCGTTTCCATCCGCAAAGGTTGTGTAGGATGCGTTTTCTTCCCGGACGTTCGCTCCGAGCCCGGCGGTGTTGGTGACGGACCGGCGGATATAGTTGAAGCCATATTCGCCCTTGTTCACTTTCATCCAACCGGTGCCGGTGGACACGCCGAGCTGCGATTTCGAGGCCGCGATCAGGGCGACTGCATCGGTATAGCCGCCGTCGATCGCCGCGAGCGACGGCGCGTCGAGGGCCGCCGCGCCGAATGGGCGATCGCCCACTACGCCGAGCACGCGGAAGCGCGACACCAGCGCTTCCTCGCCGGGCTGGCACCCGTTGACCCGCAGGATGTAGTCGAGAACCCGCAAGAACCCCGCCGCTCCCGGCGCGGGAGCGGGCGGCGTCATGCCTACGCCGGCCTCCTGCGTCGGAATGGCGGGCGGGATGATCTTCACGTCGTCCTGGAAGCGGCGGGCGTAGGCCACCTCCTTGTCGGACTGAGCGAAGGCGCGCATCAGAATCCAGAGCTGGACGGTGGCGGCGCGGTAGACCGTCGTGCCGGGCGGGGGCGAGCCGTGCCAGCCGGGAGGCACCAGCAGGAAGCGCCCGCCGTTCAGCCCGATCGTCCGGTTACTCAGGTTGCTCGGGTTTCCGAAAATATCGAAGATGTTGAGGGTGAAGTATTTCAGGCTGGTCGGCGGGACGTCGATTTCGACCGGCCCCTTGCTCAAATCGATCCATGCGGTCGAGTAAAGCGTGTCGGAATTGGGTACCTTGAACGTTGCATAATCAGGCCCAGCGAGCGCGCGCTCATGCGCGAAGCGGTTGAAGCCCGTGAAGTTCGGGGCGGACGTGTCGAACACCTGACGGTACATCTGCTCATATTGCAGATAGGCCGACATACCGTAGATCGTCGCGTCGAACGCAGTGGACTTGAGCAGAGCGGCGCGGCTCTTCTCGTCCTTCGGCAGCAGATCGGCGCCGAAACCGGCGGTTGAGCGCGGCGCTTCGGGCGCGGCGAACGTGTTCGCCGAGGCTGGAAAGGAAACCGCCGCAACGAGTGCAGCGGGCGCGATGAGGAGGCACCGGATCGATCGGGCGCAGGCGCTTTTCGCCATATCGGCTTGGCTCTCTTTGGGTGGCGCGGGCTTGCTCATGCCTGCGCAGCAATCCAGTCACGCTTGATCTTCTTGGCCAGGCTCCATTTGTGAACCTCGGTCGGGCCGTCATAGATGCGGAACGCCCGGATTTCGCGGAACGCCTGCTCGACGATCGTATCGCCCGAGACGCCGGTGCCGCCCATCACCTGAACGCACCGGTCGGCCACCCGGAACAACGCGTCCGACACCGCCACCTTCGTCATCGAGCTTTCCGTCGTGCCTAGGGAGCCGGTATCGAGCACGCTGGCGCACCAGTCGATCATCAATTCGGACTGTTGGAGATCGATGAGATTGTCGGCGAGCATGAAGCCGACCCCTTCGTGATCGACCAAGGGCTTGCCGAAGGCGTGGCGCCGATTGGCATAGTCGGCGGCGATTTCGTGCGCACGGATCGCCAGCCCGAGCCAGCGCATGCAGTGCGACAGACGGGCCGGACTGAGCCGGATCTGGGCGTATTTGAAGCCCTCGCCGCTCGCGCCGAGCATCTGGTGCGCGGGAACGCGCAAATCGACGATGTCGATCTCGGCGTGGCCGCCTGGCATCGAACTGTCGATCGTGTCGATCACGCGTGTGGTGCGGATCGCTGGGTCTGGAAGGTCGACGAGGAACATGCAGGCGCCGTCGTCGGATTTCGCCATGACGATGCCGACGCTGCCGCCTTCCGCCCCGGTGATGAATTTCTTGCGGCCGTTGATGACCCAATGATCGCCGTCGCGCCGGCACGTTGTCTGCATCATTGAGGGATCGGAGCCCGCACCGCCGTCCTCGGCGGGTTCGGTCATGAAAAACGCGGAGCGCGCGACGCCCGCGATCAGCGGGTCCAGGAAACGCGCCCTTTGCTCCGCGCTGGCGACCTTGCCGAGCAGATACATATTGCCCTCATCGGGCGCGGCGGTGTTGCACGCGAGCGGCCCCAAGGGTGACAGGCCCGACCTCCGCAGCACGATCGCGGTTTCGCGCTGCGTCAGGTGTGACCCGTCCGGGAGGACGTGCGGCGTCAGCACGCCGGCGGCGCGGGCCTTTTCCCGCAGTTCGCGAACCAGTGCGTCCGCCGGACCGTGATGGTCGCGGCGGCCGTCCTTCTCGTAAGGGATCACGATGTCGCGCACGAAGGTTTCCACCTTCGCCGCAATCGTCTCTGCGCGCTCGGTCATTGTGCGGTAGTTCCTCCGTCGATCACGAGTTCGGCGCCGGTCATGTAGCGCGATTCGTCGCTGGCCAGGAAAAGGATCGCATCGGCTACCTCGTCCGCCTGTCCGATCCGCCCAAGCGGAACGTCCGCCAGCAACGCCTTCGCGATTTCCGGGTCGGCATAGGCCGGCGCGGTGAGCGGCGTCGCGATGTGGCCCGGATGGACCGAGTTGGCACGCACGCCATTGCCTGCCGCCGCGCATTCCAGCGCCGTGACCTTGGTGAACATTCGCACTCCACCTTTCGCGGCGCTGTAGGAGCCGGTGTTCGCGCCCGCGACGATGCCGCGGATCGACGACATGTTGACGATCGCCCCGCATCCGGAGGCAGCCAGTAGCGGCATCATGTGCTTGGTGCCCAGGAACACACTGTCGAGATTGACCGCGATGATCGAGCGCCATTGGTCCAGCGTGGTATCGGTGATCGCGGCGAACTTGCCGAAACCGGCATTGTTGACGAGGATGTCGAGCTTGCCGAAGCGCGCCCGAATGCGTTCGGCTAGCGCGACCCACCCTTGCTCGTCGGTCACATCGAGGGGGATCGCTTCGTGTGGCGCACCAGCCAGGCTTTCGCGCGCCGCCTTCAGCGCCTCGACGTCACGGTCGGCCAGAAAAACTGTGGCACCCCCATCGGCGAGCCCCCGTGCGGTGGCGAGGCCGATGCCCGAGGCGGCGCCCGTAACCAGCGCGATACGATCGGCGAAGCGGCTCACGCCGCCTGTCCGGACAGGCCGGCGTCATCCTTGCTCAGCGAGAGCAGGCTTTCGAAAGTCGGATTGGCGCGGGACAGGATCGCCTCGGTTCGCGCCCGGATCGGGTCATCGAAGCGCTCCGATGTGAACACGTACAGGCGATCCTGCCGGATGCCCTCGAACGCCTGCGCCGCGACAGCTTCGGGGGAGGGCGCGTTGCGGTACAGATTGTCCGCGATCGAGCGCAGCTCCTGCGCTTCCTCCGCCCGGCCCGCCGCAGTCTGGAGATGCGCGGGCCGCGAGCGCTCGGCATCATAGATGCGGGTGGCGACGAGGCCGGGGCAGAGCATCGTCACGCCGATCGGCGCGCCTTCGTCGCGCAGGCCAGCATACAGCGCCTCGGTGATGCGGACCACGGCGTGTTTCGACGCGCCATACACTGCGGACCCCGATCCGCTCACGAAACCGGCAACCGAGGCGGTGTTGAGGATATGTCCACTCCGCCCCTCGGCGAGCATCCGGGGTACGAAGCTGCGGATGCCGTTGACGACGCCATCGACGTTGACGCCGAACGCCCAGCGCCAGTCTTCCGGCGCGTAATCCCACACGAAGCGATGCCGGCCGCCGGGAACGACCCCGGCATTGTTGCACAGCAGATCGACCCCGCCGAAACGATCCCAGGCAGCATCCGCCAGCGCCTGCACCGCGTCGGGATCGGCGACGTCGGTCTGTTGGAGAAGGATCGCGCTCGCGGAGATCCGGCCGGCGATTGCTTCCAGATCCGCGCGGTTGATGTCGGCGAGGACGAGGTTCATGCCCAGCGCTGCGGCCTGATCCGCCAGCGCTGCGCCGATGCCGCTTCCCGCGCCGGTGATGACTGCGGTTTTACCGGAGAAATCTTTCATGCCGGCATCGCTCCTGTCCTACCATGCGGTCCGGTTCGGGGACTCGCCGTTCGCCACCCCTTTAGCCGACCGTCCGGTCGGGCGTCAATCGTGATCGCGCCGTTGACCGCCGGAAAAGAGCGGCATAGCAAGGCTCGGCCGACCGGACGGTCTGGATCATGCAGGAGCCGTTATGCCAACCAATCCTCTCATCGCGCTGGGTCGCCTGCGGCGCAATGCGCCCAAGACGATCGCCGGATTCCGTCGCTGGCGTCTCATCATCGATTCGGACGGCGCGGTGCCGGCGCGGATCAAGCGCCTGTTCGTCGCCTGCGCTGCGACGGTGAAGGGCTATGAGGAAATGTCGCTTCGCGAATTGCAGGCGGCGCGCGATGCGGGGCTGACCGAGGATGAGGCGGGCGCGGCCGTCGCGATCTTGGCGAGCGTCCGCGGCGAGGGTGCGGCACTGCGTTTCCACGGCATCTTCTGCGATGTCTATCCCGACGCCGTCGACATCGAAGCGTCCGACGAGGATCTCGTCGTCGAACCCGGCGCGGCGGAGGCCAATTTCCTCCGGTATTTCGGAACCATGCCCCCTTCGCTCGGCAAGCTGTTCGAGGTCAAGCCGCTTGGGGCTGATGCGTATTACCTGATGCGCGAAGGTACGCTCTCCGGGACCGCGCTCGGACCGGTCCACGCGGAACTGCTGCTCGTGACCGTGCTCGTCGCCGACTACAGCACCTGGGCTTCGGTGCATATCAAAGGCGCACGCACGGCTGGCGCCAGCGAGGAAGCCGTCGCAGAGGCGGTGATCTGCGCGGTGCCGACCGCCGGTCTTTCTGCCTGGGTGATCGGCGCCACGGCGATGGACGCCTGATGTACGCCGCGCTCAAAGTTCGCTGACGAGATGCCCGCCGTCCACCGCGATTACCGAGCCGGTCATGTAGCGCGACTGGTCCGAGCAGAGCAGCAGAAGCGGCGCATCGAGATCGCCCATCTGGCCGAGCCGGCGTTGCGGGATGCGAGCGATCAAGCGCTTGCCGGCGTCTGATGCGAAGAAGTCCCGGTTGAGGTCGGTTTCGATATATCCCGGCGCGAGCGCGTTGACGCGGATGCCGAGCGGCGCCCATTCGAGCGCCAGCGCCTTGGTAAGCTGGATCAGCCCCGCCTTGCTCGCGGCATAAGCGGCCAGCCCCTTGGAGACGCGTTCGCCGAGGATCGAGGCGACGTTGACGATCGAACCACCGCCGCCGCGCATCGCGCGTGCGCCATGTTGGGCAACGAGAAACGCGCCGGTGAGATTCGGGGCGAGCACATCCTGCCAATCTTCGGGCGACATATCGATCGCCCGGCGTGTGTGCGCCACGCCGGCGTTGTTGACGACGATCGACAAGGGCGCCGGCACCGCCTGTCCGATACGCGCGAACGCCGCCGCGACCGAGGCGGGATCGGTCACGTCCATACCGATCGGAATGCAGTGTCCGCCGGCTTCGGCGATTTCTTTGGCCAACGCCGCGAGCGCGGACTCTCGCCGTGCAGCGACGACGACGATCGCACCCTGCGCCGCCAACACGGTCGCGAAATGCCGACCCAGCCCAGAACTTGCGCCCGTAACCAGGGTAACCTTACCGTTCAGTTCCATTTTCCTCTCCCTCGGGCTTGCGCTCCAGCACCATTGGGACCAACGCTATACGCTACCGACCGGACGGTCGAGTTACCAATTGGAGAGGTCATGCGTCTCGCGAACAAGCGCGCCCTGATCACAGGTGGAGCGAGGGGACTCGGTGCCGCGATCGCGACGGCTTTCGCAGGCGCGGGCGCGAGCGTGGTCGTGGCGGACATCGACGAGCGCACCGGACTGGACGTGGCCGATGCGATTGTCGCGGCTGGTGGCGACGCCTGGGAGATCGGCCTCGATGTGGCGGACCCGGCGGGCTGGGACCGGGTGGTTGCGGAAGTCCGCCACCGCCGGGGCGGGATCGATATCCTCGTCAACAACGCGGCGATCGCATCGAGCCTTACCCGGATCGAGGAGCGCACCCCGGAAGACTGGGACACAAGCATGGCGATCAACGCCAAGGGGCCGTTCCTCGGCACGCGCGCGTTTCTGCCGCTCTTTCGCGCGCAGGGCGGCGGCACGATCGTCAACGTGTCTTCGGTTGCCGGGCTTGGCCAGTCCGGGATCATGGACCCGGCCTATGCGTGTAGCAAAGCGGCGCTGGCGATGCTGACGCGGATCACGGCGGCGCAACATGCGCGCGAGGGTGTGCGCTGCAATTCGGTGCATCCCGGACCGATCGACAGCGCACTGGCGCGAGCCGCGTACACCGATGCGGCGGCTTTGGCGGTTCGGCTATCGCGCGTGCCGATCGGCCGTCTCGCCGAGATCGGAGAGGTGGTCGCGGCGGTGCTCTTCCTAGCCAGCGATGAATCGTCCTACATCACGGGCACGGCGCTTGCCGTGGACGGTGGAGCTCTGGTGCAATAAGGTGCAAGATCGGCGGCCCGGCGGCTGTCCGATGGAATGAGGATCTGGGGCCGGCATGGCGCGACACGAGACAAAGAAACGACAGACGACCGAAGCGCATGATGAAAAGCGCAACGAGATCCTCAGGCATTGTGCCATCTTGTTCGATAAGGTCGGCTATCACAAGGCATCGATGCAGATGCTGGCCGACGAGGTCGGTCTCGGCAAGCCTACGCTGTATCATTACTTCCCGAGCAAGCACGCCATCCTCTATGCGATCCACGACGCGCATATGACCGCGTTGCTCGACGGACTGGCGGATGAGGAGCTTTCAGACGATCCGCTGGGGATGTTGCGCGCGGCGTGCATCAACATCTTGCGGCAGATCGCGGAACATCCCGGCTATGTTCGTGCCTTTATGGATCATTATGAGGATCTGGAAGGCACGATGCGCAATCAGATCCGGGCGCAGCGCAAGGCGTATTTCGAACAGGTCCGAAGCATTGTTTCGACCGGCATCCGGAACGGGCAGTTCCGCGATTGCGATCCCGACCTGACGACCTTCGGGTTCCTCGGCATGTGCAACTGGGCCTATAAATGGTATCCGCCGCTGGCGAAGAAACAATCGCCGGAGGATGTCGCGGACGCGCTCTGTCGCCCGTTTTTCGAAGGACTTAGTCTGGCGAAACCATAGGCCATGTCCGTGCCTGGCAACCTTCGGCACATGCCTTCCTCCGGGGACGTAGCGGCGGTGCGTTTCACCGAGCTGGCGGGCATCCGGCGCGCGGCGGAGGCGCTTCGGGACCAGGTCGCGCATCTGTGCGGATTGCGGACCGCGGTATCCCACAACATCGCGGTCCGCGAGCCGATGCGGGACGGCGAGGGTGCGGTTCTTGCCAGCGAGGTGTTCGGGTTTCGGGAGGGAGAAGGGCGTTGGTGGGACGCGCCGCAGCTCGCGCTGTCCTCACCGCTCGTCCATGCCTGTCGGGTCGAGGCGGAGCCGTTCTGGTGCGACGCGCGTGGTTTTCGCACCAGGGTCGCCAATCCCCTGCTCGATGCCATCGACCTCTCCGACTTTCGTGCGCGGGCGATGACATCGTCGGCGTTGGTGGTGCCGATCCATCTGCCGTTCGGGCAGATCGGCGCGGCCAGTTTCCTGTCGCCCGATCCGCTCGAAGAGGATCTTTCCGGGGCATATGACGTCGTCGCGGACGCGCTCGCGGTGCTCGCCCGGGCTTTCATCCAGAGCTATGTCAAGGTCACGGCGCACGTTCGGCAGGACGTGGCGGGCGTCTCCCTCACCAAGCGCGAGGTCGAATGTCTGCGCTGGGCGGCGGCCGGCAAGACCAACGACGAGATCGGACTGATCCTCGGATTGCAACGGACGACGGTGCGTTTCCATATCCGGGCCGCGTCGCTCAAGCTGGATGCGGTCAATCGGGATCAGACGCTCTTCAAGGCAGCGCAACTCGGCTTTTTGGGGATGATTCGGTAGCCGCTGTCGCATTGGTCAGAAGCCGCCCGCCCGGTCGGGCATTAGAAGGGCGGGCAGGAGAGACACGATGCCCGACATGCTCGCCCCCGTTATCGCGGACAATCTGCTGGTTGAGGTCGATGGCGCGTATCGGCTGGTCGCATCGCGCGACCGCGTGAGCGGTCGCGCGATATTCCCGGCGAAGCCCGCCGCCGATGACCGCTACGAAACCATCACCTTGCCACACGAGGGGCGGCTCTGGTCCTGGACGGTCCAGCGCTTCCGGCCGAAATCGCCGCCTTATGCCGGGCCGGACGCTTTCGAACCCTATGCGGTCGGCTATGTGCAACTCGACGGCGCATTGATCGTCGAATCGCGGCTGGTCGATGTCGCGTTCGATGCGTTGCGGATCGACATGCCGATGCGGCTCGTGCCGCTGCCGTTCACATTGGCGAGCGGCGAGGTCCGCACCAGCTTCGCCTTTGCGCCAGCCGTGGGAGCCGGGCGATGAGTGATGTCTTCATCGTGGGTGCCGGGATTCATCGCTTCGGACGCACGCCGGGCCTTACTGGGCTTGAGCAGGGTGTCCATGCGGTGCGCCAGGCGTTGGCGCACACCGGCCTCGCCTGGCCCGATATCCGCTTCGCCTTCGGCGGATCCGATTCGGCGGGGAACGCGGATACGATGGTGTCCGAACTGGGGCTCACCGGCTTGCCGTTCGTCAACGTCGCCAATGGGTGCGCAACTGGCGGCTCGGCGATGTTCGGGGCGTATAGCACGATCAAGTCCGGTGAATTCGATCTCGGCATCGCGGTCGGCTTCGACAAGCATCCGCGCGGTTCGTTCTCGCCGCTGCCGGCCGATTGGGGCTTGCCCGATTGGTATGGCGAGACCGGCCTCATGCTCACCACTCAGTTCTTCGCGATGAAGATTCAGCGCTACATGGCGACATATGGAATTCCGCTCCGCACCCTCGGCGCGGTGGCGGAAAAGGCGTTTGCGAACGGTGTGCTGGCCGATCATGCCTGGCGCCGCGAGGCGGTCGATATCGAGACGATTCTGTCATCGCAGATGGTCAGCGATCCGCTGACCAAGTTCATGTTCTGCTCCCCCGCCGAAGGTGCGGTGGCGCTCGTCCTCGCGAGCGGAAAACGGGCAAGGGAATTGGGCCTTCCCAGCGTGCGGCTGCGCGCGGCGGCGGTGCGGACGCGGCCGCCCGGTTCGTTCGAAGTCTTTTCGCCCGCGCTCGATCTCGAACGCGGCGGCTCGCCGACCACGATCGCCGCGCAGGCCGCCTACGAAATGGCAGGCGTTGGTCCAGAGGACATCGACATCGCCCAGCTTCAGGACACCGAGGCCGGTGCCGAGATCATGCATATGGCCGAAAACGGATTCTGCGCCGATGGCGAACAGGCTGCCTGGATCGCCGAGGGACGGACCCGGATCGACGGGGCGTTACCGGTCAACACCGACGGGGGATGTCTTGCCTGCGGCGAGCCGATCGGGGCGTCGGGACTGCGCCAGATTTACGAGAATTATGTCCAGCTTACCGGGCGGGCCGGCCGGCGACAGGTGCCCGGCAATCCGAGGCTTGGCTACAGCCATGTGTACGGCGCGCCCGGCGTGTCGGCGGTTGCGATCGTGGAACGGTGACGGCATGGATTTGACCTTCACCGCCGCCGAGACGGCGTTCCGCGACGAGGTTCGCGCTTTCCTCGCCCACGCGCTGACCCCTGAACTGCGCCGCGGCGCGGCGCTGACCTCCAGCGTCTTCGCCGAGCCGGATATCGCGCGCGAATGGCAGGCGATTCTCGACGCCAGGGGCTGGCTGGTCTATCACTGGCCGGTCCACGCCGGCGGACCGGGCTGGACGCCGATCCAGCGCTGGATTTTCGAGAAGGAATGCGCGGAGGCTGGAGTGCCAGTCCTGCCCGGTATGGGGCTCAAGCTGGTCGGGCCTGTCCTCTATACCTTCGGCACCGACACGCAGCGGGCGCACTATCTGCCCCGTCTGCGCAGCGCCGAGCATGTGTGGGCGCAGGGATTTTCCGAACCCGGTTCGGGTTCCGACCTTGCCAGCCTGCGCACCCGCGCCGTGCGGGACGGGGATGCGTATGTCGTGTCGGGTCACAAGATCTGGACCACGCAGGCGCAGTTCGCGAACCGGCTGTTTGCGCTTGTACGCACCGATGCCGACGTCAAGCCGCAGCAGGGCATCAGCTTCCTGCTGATCGACATGGCCATGCCCGGGGTGACCGTGAAGCCGATCCTCAGCGCGTCGGGAGACCACGAACTGAACGAGGTCTTTCTCGACGACGTGCGCGTCCCGGTCGCGGAGCGGGTCGGCGAGGAAGGGCAGGGCTGGTCGATCGCCAAGTTCCTTCTCGAGAACGAACGCGGGGGGTCTTCCTTCGCGCCCCAGTTGCTCGCCGACATCCGGCGGCTGCGTGAGGCGGCGGGGCCGCTTGCCGGCGAGTTGGCGGATCGCGCGTTGCGGCTGCGTCTGGAGGCCGAGGCACTGGAAATCACCGAACTCAGGACGTTGATCGAGATCGAGGGTGGCGCCTCCCCCGACTCGCGCAGCCTTACGACCAAGCTGATCGCGTCCGAAATTCGGCAGGGCATCGAGGCGCTGGCCGTCGATGCCTTCGGCCTCGCCGGTCTTCAGCTTCCGCTCGATCGCCCGTTCTACGGCAACGATGCGCCTCCACCGATCCGCTCCGCCGAAGCGCAGGTCGCGGCCGCCCGCTATCTCAACGCGCGCGCCTGGTCGATCTTCGGCGGCACCAGCGAAATCCAGCTTTCCATCATCGCCAAGGCCGCGCTCGGCCTGTGACAGACAAAAGGACGTAATCCATGCCTGAAGCCTATATCGTCTCCGCGCGTCGCACCGCTGGCGGCCGTCGCAATGGCCGTCTCGCCGCCTGGCACCCGGCCGATCTCGGCGCCGCCGTGCTCGATGCCCTCATCGCCGACATAGGGCTGGACCCGGCGGCGATCGATGACGTCATCATCGGCTGCGTGAGCCAGATCGGTGAGCAGACATTCGCGCTCGGGCGCAATGTCGTGCTGGCGTCGAAGCTGCCCGACAGCGTACCGGCGGTGACGATCGACCGCCAATGCGGATCGTCACAGCAGGCGCTGCACTTTGCGGCGCAGGCGGTGATGTCGGGCATGCAGGACATCGTGATCGCCGGTGGCGTGGAGAGTATGACCCGGGTGCCGATGGGTTCACCGATCGCGCTTGCCAAGACGGGCGGGATCGGCGCCAACCCGTTCGCGGCATCGATCCAGAAACGCTACGGGGTCGAGGGTTTCAACCAGTTCATCGGCGCGCAGATGATCGCCGACAAATACGGCTTCACCCGCGAGGACCATGATCATTTCGCGCTGCAAAGCCATAAGAAGGCTGCCGCGGCGACCGAGGCCGGCGCGTTCGGCGCGGAGATCGTGCCGCTCTCCGTCGTGCTGCCCGACGGCCGGACGATCCTGCACGATCGCGATGAAGGTATCCGCGCCGATGCCTCGATCGAGTCGATCGGTTCGGTCAAATTGCTGTCAGAGAACGGCACCCTCAGCGCCGCGACCGCCAGCCAGATCTGCGATGGCGCGAGCGGCGTACTGGTCGCGTCCGAAGCGGCGGTAAAAGCGCACGGTCTCACGCCGATCGCGCGCATCGTCAATCTGGCCGTCACCGCAGGCGATCCGGTCATCATGCTCGAAGAGCCGATCCCCGCGACCCGGCGCGTGCTCGAGCGGGCAGGACTGTCGATGGGCGATATCGATCTGTTCGAGGTCAACGAAGCCTTCGCCTCGATTCCGATGGCATGGGCCAAGGCGCTGGATGCCGACCCGGCGAAGCTCAACGTGAACGGCGGTGCGATCGCGCTCGGCCACCCGCTCGGCGCGACCGGCACCAAATTGATGGCGACGCTGATCCATGCGCTGAAGGCACGCGGCGCGCGCTATGGCCTCCAGACGATGTGCGAAGGTGGCGGGATCGCCAACGCCTCGATCATCGAGGTGCTCTAGCGATGGACTTCGCGCCGACCGACGAACAGGTGATGGTCCGCGACATGGTGCGGCGTTTCCTCGCGGATCGCTATGATGCCGCCAGCATGGCCAAGGGCCCGATGACATCGGCGGATTGGCGCGCGCTGGGCGATCTCGGCCTGTTCGCCTTGCTGCTTCCCGAGCAGGCCGGCGGCATGAACGGCGGCGCCGCCGAGGTGATGATCGTCGCCGAAGAGTTCGGCCGCGCCCTGGCGATCACCCCGCTGGCGGAAAGCGTGGTGCTGTGCGGACAGGTGATCGCGCGAAGCGATGCGTCCGGTCAGTGGGGCGCGCCGCTCGCGCAGGGCGATGTCGTCCTCGGCTTCGCGCGCGGCGGCACGATCGAAAACGGACGTCTTTCCGGCGATGTCGGGATCGTTCGCGATGGCATGGCGGCCTCCGCTTTTGTTGTGGTGTCGCAAACAGGAGATGTGGCTCTCGTCGAGGCGGATGGCTCCGGCGTCCATCGCGCACCTGTGCGGCTGGTCGATGGGAGCATGGCGGCCGACCTGCGGTTCGACGGTGCCTCTGCCGCTATGCTTGGCATATCCGAGGCTGATCTCACCGGCGCGATCACGCTGGCCGAACTGGCGATCGTCGCGGAGTTGGTCGGTGCGATGGGCATTCTGTTCGATCTCGCCATCGATTATGTTCAGCAGCGCAAGCAGTTCGGCAAGGCGATCGGCAGTTTCCAAGCGATTCAACATCGTTGCGCGCGTCTTTACACGCTGCTTGAGCAATCGCGTTCGATGCTGCTCAAGGCCGCACTGGTTGCCGACGAAGTCCGGCCGCGAGCCGTGACCGCTGCCAAGGCGTATGTCTTCGATGCGGCGCTGCGGCTTGCGGAGGATGTCGTGCAGCTTCACGGCGGCATGGGCGTGACCGACGAACTCGCGGCGGGCCGGGGCTTGCGTCGCGTGCTGTTGCTATCGCGGCTCTACGGTGGCGCTGCCGCAGCGCGGGCCTCGCTCGCCGCCTGACCCGACGGATGACATCACCGTGCGGAACAGCCCTCGTCTTTTGACTCCGCGGGATTTCCCAGCGGCGTTACGGCGGGGGGATGCCACTGACCGCGCATCGCGCTCGGCTTGGGCCGATAGAGCCGCATCATGAGCATGAAGCCCGCTTTCGGAGCGGGCAGCCAGTTTGCTTCCTTCCCGGCACCGGGGCTTTCGCTCTGCACGTAGAGCTTGAGCGAGCCGTCCTTTCCATAGGTGATCCCGGGTGTGCGATCACCGATCGAATAGCGTTTCATGCGGTTCGGCACGAGAAAACCCTTGGCGTAATACAGGGTGATCGACCAGAATGCGTTGACCGGTGGAAGCGCCTGCTTGCTGAAGCAGATCGTATAGGCGTTCCGGCCGTCCAGCGGCGCGCCCTTGCCGTCCAGATGGGCGACCGGATAGAGCGCCTCGTCCTTGTCCACGACGTAGATCTGATCCATCGCCACCGCCGCGCGGAGGAGATAATCTTTTCCGAAGGTCGATCCGGAATAGCTCGTCGACCAGCCGTTCGCCATCGCGCCCAGATTGCGGGTTTTCGCGCCGATGATCTTCAGGCCGTCTTCGACCCCGGCCTCGATCGCGGCGCGCTGGGACGGGTTCAGCCGATCCAAGCGAAACCCGTCTTCCTGCGTGATGCCGATCGCCCGGAAAGATCGAAACAATGATTGCTCCTGTGCCGCCGGCTTCCAGTCCTGCATCACCGTACCAAGGTCGGCGAGAAGCTTGAGGCCATCTGGAACCTGGCTTCCGGCGCCCGCAAGAATGCGTTGCGGCGTTACCGTGGTCGGGCCGAGAACGCCCGGCCCGAGCCACTTGCTGAGCGAAATGCGGTCTTCCAGTCGATGGACGACAGGAAGATCATCCGCCCCGGAGACCAGAAGCCGCCCCGCAATCATCAGATAGCGTTGTTCGCTCCGTACCGTCAGCGCGCCGGCTGGCGTGGCGCCGCGATAATCCGGGCCGACGATGAAGATCGGCGGCAGTTTCCCGCCGTGTGTGCTTTGCCCGTAGGAATGGCGAGTCTCGCTGTCGGCCTCGCCGAACTGGAACGTGTAATATCGGTTCCCGAAGTCCGGCGTATCGAGCAGGAACGGCCCGTTGTTTGTATCCAGAAACGCCAGAACGTAGAGCGTGTCGTTGTTCGGGGCGACTCCGATGCGCGTATCGGGGTCGGCAAGCTGCCTCGCACGCCCCAGTCTGTTCAGCGGCGCGGTCGCGACAGTCTGCGCGCGCGGGGCGAACGGATGATCCGGCTGGGTCGCCTTCTGGCGCAACTGCGCGGCACGGACCAACGGATATCCCCAGACCGTGGCTCTCACCGCCAGCGTGTAGGGATCGCTCGACCGGCCCCGGAAGAGCCGCTGCGTCGAGGCTGCATCGCCGAGCGGTCCCGCCGCAACGGGCGCGGACAGGGCGATGGCGGCTGCCGCACACATGCGCAGCGAACGAGTGGCGATGGGCATGAAGTCTCCCGAGCGCAGGTGAAATGCGAAGATCAGGACTCGCGGATTTCCGATCGGTAGAAGCGGCTCGCCCAAGCGATGCTCAGCGCGCCCACCAGCGAGAAGACCAGCACCACCGCAAGCGCATAACGAAGCGACGTATCGTGCATGCCGCCGCCGGCGGCCAGACGATCGCTGATGAAGCCGGTGACGGCTGGGCCGAGCCCAAGTCCGAACAGGTTGAAGACCAGCAGGGTCACTGCGGAGGTGAGCGCACGCATCCGCGGCGCTACAAGCGACTGCGGTACGCCGACAATCGGGCCATAATAAAAGAACATCAGCATGGTCGCCACAAAACCGAACGCGAGCGAAAGCCCCGGCGAGGGGACGAGAAACTGCACCAGCGCCGCCGGAACCATCACGAACATCGCCACCGCGCTGACCCAGACTCGTGCCGCGGGATCGGAGCGCGCCATCCTGTCCGAAAGCCACCCGCCGAGATAGATGCCGATACCGCCGCCGATGCCGTTCATCAGCGCCAGCCATCCCGCGACTTCGGACAGCGGCATATGATGCACGCGCATGTAGAAGGGTGCGGTCCAGTTCATGATCGCATATTGCGCGAAGGCGTGAAGCGTGGTGCCCGCAAGCATGTAGCGGTAGGTGCGCAGCCTCCACAGCGTAGCGATGGCCGCGCCGAGCGGTATCCGCTCGGCCGCTTGTTGCGGCTTGTTGAAGGCGCCGCGCATCGGCTCCTTGACCAGCAGCAACATGAAAGGCGCGAGTATGAGACCAGCCCCGCCGATGACCGCGAAGGCGGTGCGCCAACCGAGGGTCGCGGCGATCCAGCCGCCCGATGCGTAGCCGAGCATGATCCCCGCCGGCAGCGCAAGGCCCCATAAGGCGAGTGCGGTCACGCGCTTCTCGGGCGGATAATAATCGGCGATCATCGAATGCGATGCGGGCACCGATCCCGCCTCGCCGAGCGCCACGCCGATCCTGAAGGCCACCAACGTCGCGAATCCGGTCGCGAGGCCGGTAAGCGCGGTCATGCCGCTCCACACCGCGAGCGAGGCGGTGACGATGTTGCGCCGATTGAGCCGGTCGGCCAAGCGCGCGATCGGCAACGACAGCGTTGCGTAGAACAGCGCGAAGGCGAGGCCGGTCAGCATACCCAATTGCGCGTCGCTCAACCCGAGTTCGCGCTTGATCGGCTCCTGCAGGATCGAAAGCACGGTCCGGTCGATGTAGTTGAACATCGATACCAGCCCCAGCATCACCAGCACGAGGCGCCGGGTGCGATTCGACGGTGCCGTCGGAGGCGCCGTTTCCGGCTTGCGAGTCACGGCGCCGTCCATGTCTACCCTCCGACCCGAGCGGTGAAGGTGATGCCGATAACGCGCGGTGGCGCGATCGTCAGCCGCTCGACGTCCGCGTTCGCGGCACCACCGCCCGCCGAAACTTCCGCCGGCGACATATGGTAGAAGTAATAGTTCAGACCGTTGCTCGCGTAGGTCTTGTCGAACAGATTGGTGCTCCACAGCCGCAGATCCCACGCGCCCGAGGGCGGAGTGTAGCTCACCGAAGCGTTGGCGACGTTGCGCCGCCTCGTATACGGCACGCCGATCTGCTGGAGGTTCGTGGCGATGAGTTGGTACGGACTTGCGAACTTGTCGTCGAAGTGGAAGCCGAGCCTGGCGCCGCTCTTGAGATCCATCTTGTAATCGAGAAGCGCGGTGAAGTCGTTCTTCGATACGAACGGAACCCGGTTTCCGGTACAGTCCAGGCCGCCTGCCGCACACCCCGGGAAGCTGCGATAGACGGCGTCGGTATACGCGTAATTCGCTCCGATGGAGAGACCTGCTACCGGGTGAATGGCCGCTTCGACCTCGACACCCTTCACGCGCTCCTTGCCGGCGTTGCTGTCCGTCAGCACGCCGTTGATCAGCGAACGGACCTGAAGGTTGCTCGTGTCGGACAGATACGCCGCGACGTTGGTCGTCAGGAAATGATCGAAGAAATTGGACTTCGTGCCGATCTCGTAGCTCCACGTCGTTTCCGCGGCGAGCGGAACGAGCGCCTTGGCTGCGCTGGTCGCGGTCAGCACCCAGCCGCCGCCCTGAAAGCCCTTGGAAACCGAAGCATAGAAGGAGATATCCCGAGTCGGTTTATAATCGACGATGAAGCGCGGTGTGAAGGACTGCCAGGAATTGGTGCCCCCGTTCTTGCCGAGTTCGACGAAATACGGCGCCCCGTAAAAGGGCGAAGACCCCTCGTGCGAGGTGTAGCCGTTCTTGCGCTCGTAACTGTAGCGAAGCCCTGCCGTCAGCGAGAGTTGCGGCGTGATCTTGTATTTTCCCTCGATGAACGGCCCGACGCTGTAATTATAGATCCTGCCGGCCACGAACTGCGATGCGACCCGGCCGGGTGAAAGGACCGACAGATAGGACTGCGGCAGCGTGCCGTTGAAATTGAACTGGATGCCCTTGTAGAGATCTTCGTATCCGAAATAGACGCCCGAGACGAAATCGAACGGGCCGCCGAATTTCGAGGTGAAGCGAAGCTCTTCGCTGACCTGCTTTTCCTTGTTGATGTTGATCGAAGGATAGTTCGCCGGCAGCGGACCGCCGTCGGAATCCTCCTGATAGAAGGCGTTGAGCGATCGATAGCCGGTGATGGACGCGATCGTACCCACATCGGTGTCATATTCCAGTTTCAGGATGCCAGCGAACAGGTGCCGGCGAGTCTCGCCGTCGTCGTCGAGCAAGGTCTTGTGAAGATCGCCGCCGTTCGCCGCGCGAACCTGCTTCACCAGAGCGCCCTGGCCGACAATGACCGCGCCGTCACCATAGCCTCCGCGATGCGTGTAGGATGCGCTCGCGGTCATCTTGAGGCGTTCGGAAGCTTGCCACGTCACCGAGCCGCGCACGCTCTGTACCCGATTGTCATCGAGGTAATTGCCCGACAGCAGGTTCTTCTGATACCCGCCGTCGTTCTTCACGCTATAGGCGAAGCGCGCGGCCAGTGAGCTGCCGATCGCGTAATTGACATACCCGTCGCTCTCGATACCCAACTGGCCCATCGCGTTGCCGAGCCCGGTCAGGGTGATCCGCGCATCGGTCTTGCCGAGTTCGGCGACGTTGTTGGTGATCTGGAGAGCGCCGCCGACCGCGTTGCGGCCGAACGTCGTGCCTTGCGGCCCGCGCAGAATCGCGATCTGGCTGACATCGAACAGATTGGCGTCGAAGGACGCCAGTGAGCCGTAATAGATGTCGTCGATATACACGCCCACCGGATTTTCCAGACCGGGAGCATCGTTGTTCGAGTATTTTCCGCGGATCTGTACCGCGATCGTGGACGTGCCTTTGACTGGTACGAACGTCGGCCCCGGCGCGATCTTGGTGATCGACGCGAAATTGTCGATGCGTTGCGCCTGAACCTGCGCGCCGTCGAGCGCGCTGATCGCGATTGGCACGTCCTGCAACCGTTCGGCGCGACGGGTCGCCGTCACGACGATGTCGGCGATGCTGGCCTGCGCCGCGTTACTCACGGGCGCGCCGGAAGCCGGCGCCGTTTGAGCGAACGCGGGGCTGGCGAATGCCAGGGCACTGCCAGCGAGCAATATTGTACGGAAGGACTGCGCTTTCTTGGTCATGGTATCTCTCTCCTACGAACTGGCCTTTTTTTATGGCCATGATGATCGTTTCGTCTCCGCGTGATCGGGTCAGCCTGCTCCCGCTTCCTGAGCGGCGATCCACGCCGCGCGGGCGAGCGGTTCGACACGCGAGATGATGTCTTCGGCGTTCGAAGCGGTCTGGACACCGTCGCGCGCTCTGCCAGCGATTCCCTGCAGGATCGCGGCCACCCGGAACAGGTTGAAGGCCCGGTAGAAGGGGTGCGTCGGGTCGCCGCGAAAGCCGGTGCGCTCGCAATAGCGTCGCGCATATTCCTGCGCGGTGGGGATGCCGAGGGCGCCGAGATCGGCCCCCTGCAATGTGCCGCGAGCATCGACGCCTTCGGGGCGCGACCATTCCATCATGTGATAGGTGAGATCGCCGAGCGGGTCGCCAAGCGTAGACAATTCCCAGTCGATCACTGCCGAAACTCTCGGTTCGGTCGGATGCACGAGGAGGTTGTGGAAGGAGTAATCGCCGTGGATGATCGTCGTGCGGTCGCCCGTTTCCGGGATGGCGCCTGGCAACCATGCCAGCAGGCGTTCCATCTCCGGAATGTCGCGGGTGCGCGATGCTTCATATTGGCGGGACCAGCGCGAGACCTGACGCGCGAAATAATTGCCCGGGCGACCATAATCGCCAAGCCCGATCGCCTCGAAATCGACCAGATGAAGGCGCGCCAGCGTTTCGTTCGCCGAATCGTAGATGGCCGCGCGTTCGGCGCGTTCCAAACCCGGCATGCGCGGATTCCAGAAGCTGCGCCCGGGAACGTGCCGCATCACATAGAACATCGTTCCGATAACATCGTCGTCCTCGCAGAGCACAAGCGGCTCGGCGATGGGAAGTCCAGCCTCGAACAAAGCCTTGGTGATGCGATATTCACGATCGACCGCGTGCGCCGATTTGAGAAGCGCGCCCGCCGGTTTCCGACGAAGCACGTAGCGCGCATCGGGCGTCGATAGCAGGAACGTCGGGTTCGACTGGCCGCCCTCAAACTTCTGGACTCGCACCGAGCCTGGGAATTCTGGAATACGGCCGGAGAGATAGGCGATGAGCCTCGCTTCGTCGAAAGCGCTGTTCGCCGCCACATCGACCGTGCCGCCGATCATCGCGGCGGGTTGTGCCGCGCTCACGATGTCGCTCCGTCGCGTTCGCGATATTTCGCGAGTTCCATGCGCGCCAATTGGCGTTCGTGAACTTCATCGGGGCCGTCGGTCAGGCGGACGATGCGCGTGTTGGCCCAGAGTTCGGCGAGGCCGAAATCGTCGCTCACGCCGCCGCCGCCATGCGCCTGGATGGCATCATCGACGATCTGCTGTGCCATTTTGGGTGCTGCGATCTTTATCATCGCGATCTCGGCGCGCGCTTCCTTGTTGCCGACGGTATCCATCATGTGCGCCGCCTTGAGGCAAAGCAGACGCGCCATCTCGATCTCGCAGCGCGCGCGCGCGATGCGTTCCTCCCAGACGGAATGTTCCGCAATCGCCTTTCCGAACGCCCGCCGCGACAGCAGCCGCCGGCAGGTCTTTTCGAGCGCGACCTCCATCGTCGCGATGTTTCGCATCGTGTGATGGATTCGTCCCGGCCCAAGGCGGCCTTGCGCGATCTCGAA
Organism: Sphingomonas panacis; assembly: GCF_001717955.1. Taxonomy (NCBI): domain Bacteria; kingdom Pseudomonadati; phylum Pseudomonadota; class Alphaproteobacteria; order Sphingomonadales; family Sphingomonadaceae; genus Sphingomonas; species Sphingomonas panacis. Next base: position 143,895 of record NZ_CP014168.1, on the reverse strand, counting down.
CCCTCGCCCTTCGCCGAGCAGCATGTTCTCGGCGGGCACGCGGACGTTTTCGAGCAGCACCTCGAAATGCCCGTGCGGCGCATGATCATAGCCGAACACCGGCAGATGGCGGACGAGCGTGATGCCGGGCGTGTTGCGCGGCACGAGGATCATCGATTGCTGGTGATAGGGCGCGGCGTTGGGATCGGTCTTGCCCATCACGATGTAGAAGGCGCAATGCGGGTGGCCGGCCCCGGATGACCACCATTTGCGGCCATTGACGACGTATTCGTCGCCCTCGCGGCGAATTTCGGTCTGGATGTTGCGCGCATCGGAGGAGGCAACGGCCGGTTCTGTCATCAGGAAGGCAGACCGCGTCTCGCCGTCGCGTAACGGCACCATGAAGCGCTGTTTCTGCGCGGGCGTACCGTAACGATGCAGCACTTCGAAATTGCCGGTGTCGGGCGCCATGCAGTTGAACACCTCGCTTGCGAACGAGACGCGACCCATCAGTTCGGCGATCGGCGCATATTCGACGTTTGTCAGCCCGACGCTGGTGAAGAACGCGTCGTCATGCTCCGACGGTGGCATGAAGATGTTCCAAAGCCCCTCGGCGCGCGCTTTGGCCTTGAGCTGCTCGAATATCGGCGGGATCTCCGCCCATCGGTCGATAGCCGCGAGTTGCTGTTGGTAGATCGGCACCGCCGGGACGATATGCTCGTCCATGAAGGCGCGGACCCGCTCCATCCACTCCCTGGATTTCGCAGACTGTTCGAAAATCACTCGTTGTCCTCCCCGATGCGCGACACGATTCGTCCTGTCTCGCCTACTTTAGGACTCGCCCGACCGAGCGGTCGACTGTTTGGCTACCCGACCGACCGGTCGGCTGTCAAATAGGTCAGGCGGAAATTTTTCGGTTGACGCCCGACCAGTCGGTCGAGCATCAGATTGGCCAGGAGAGGCAGAATGAAAACACGTCCGCTCATGGATATCGCGCTGCTCAAAGGGCACGCGCCCTACACGTTGGCCGGGTTCGCGGCCTTCCGGTCGGTGATCGATACCGACGGGGCGGTGCCGGCGCGTCTCAAAGCGCTTTTCGTCGCCGTGGCCGCGATCGACCGGCGGCATCTGAGCCTTGCCCGTCGCGAAATCGAGCGTGGCGTCACGCTTGGTCTCACGCCGCTTGAAGCGACTGCGGGGCTAATCGTTCTCACCAGTCTGCGCGGCGAAGCGGCGGCGATGGACTTCGCGGATGTGCTCGACGCGGCGTTCGAGGATCTTCAGGCGCCCGAGCCGCAGGATCTGCCGACGGCGAAGGCGGGCGAGGCGGAGGCGAATTTCACCGCATATTTCGGCTCGATACCTGCCCCGCTAAAGCAACTGCTCCGGCTGAGCCCTCAAGCCGCCGACGCCTATTACCTGATGCGGCGCGGCAGCATCGACGCCAACCCGCTCTCCCCCAAGCACGGCGAACTGCTTCTGCTGGCGATCCTGGCGGCGGGATACAGCCCGATGGCGGCGACTCATGTCCGTGGCGCGCGTAACGCCGGCGCTTCGGACGAAGAGATAGCGGAAGCGGTGCTGTGTGCCGTGCCGGCGGCGGGCGTGGCAGCCTGGATGGCCGTCGGCGGCATGCTGGCGCCGCCCGAAGAGGGCGGTATCCCGCGCTGAAGTTTCAAAATTCGCTTTTCAACCATTCACAAAGGAGAGAATTCGTGGAACCCGAAAAGGACGTCATCCAGTACGAGCTGGCCGAGAACGGCATCTGCACGATCTGGCTCAATCGCCCGCGCAAACGCAACTGTGTGAGCCCGCAGCTCCTGCGTGAACTGGAGGTCGCGGTCGACCGCGCCGCCGCTGAAAAGAAGGCGCTGGCCGTGGTGTTCCGCGGTCGCGGCAACACCTTCTGCTCGGGTGCCGATCTCGACCAGCTTGTCGGCCCCGTGCTGCATGAATCGACCGTGTCTCTGCAACTCGCGATCGACTCAGCGCGTACCTACGACAAGATCTACAACATGAATAAGCCGACGATCGCGGCCGTCGAAGGCTATGCTGTCGCCGGTGGTTTCGAGCTGATGATTTCCTGCGACTTCGCACTGGCGGCTTCCGAGGCGAAGATCGGCGATTTCCACATTCGCCGTGCGCTGTTCGGTGGCGCCGGGCCGATCTACCGCCTGCCGCGCTACATCGGCATGCGCAAGTCGAAGGAACTGATGCTGACCGGCAAGCTCCTCACCGGCGACGAATGCGTCGAGTGGAACCTGTGTAACGCCTCCGCACCGGCGGCCGAGTTCGACAAGCTGATCGAGGATTTCTGCGCGCCACTCATCGACAAGAGCCCGTTCTGCATGTGGATGACCAAGATGGCGCTCAACCGTGGCATGGACGCCGATACCAACTCGCTCATCACGCTCGAAACGATGACCTGCAACGTCGTGCATCACTCGGCAGACGCGAAGGAAGGCGTCGCGGCGTTCCTCGAGAAGCGCAAGCCCGTCTGGACGGGAAACTAGGCGATGTCGGTCAGCATGGTCGTCCTGGCCAGCCGGCCGACGGACTGGACGCACGAGCAGTTCACGATCTGGTGGCGTGGGCCTCACGCCGATGCCGCCAGAGTGCTGCCCGGGCTCACGGCCTATCGGCACGGCGCCGTCACCAAGGATTACGACAATCCCGAGGCGCCGGCATGGGACGGGCATGCCGTGCTGACCTTTGCCGACCAGGCGGCGCTGGATACCGCCTTCTCGTCACCCGAATGGAAGGCGGCGACTGCGCAGACCAGAGGTATGGGCGGCCGACGGATCATCCTCATCACGGAGGAGGTCGACCTGCTGGCGGAGACGAGCAATGGCTGAGATGGTTCGCGGGTTCTCGACCAGCCAGTTCCGCCTGGATGGCAAGCGCGCGCTGATTACCGGCGGGCGGGGCGCGCTTGCCGAGGCGATGGCGGCCACGCTCGCGGACCTGGGGTGTTCGGTGGCGCTGGCGTCCCGTACCGAGGCTGATTGTGCCGCCGTCGCCGCCGATATCGCCGAACGCTTTGGCGTCTCTGCGATCGGACTTGCCTGCAATGTCGCGGACGAAGCCTCGGTTGAGGCTGCGGTCGCGAGTGTGGTCGACCGGTTAGGCGGCCTCGACATCCTCATCAACAATGCCGGTGCTTCCTGGTGGGGGCTGCCACAGGACATTCCCCTGAAAGGATGGCAGAAGGTGATGGACGTGAACGTAACCGGCACGTTCCTTGCCTGCCGCCACGCAGCCCGGCACATGATCGCGCAAGGGGGCGGAGCGATCATCAATATCGCCTCGGTCGGAGCGTTCATCTCCTACCAGCCCGATGCCGGTCAAGTCGTGCCGTACACCACGAGCAAAGCGGCGATCGTTCACCTCACCAGCGATCTCGCCGCACAATGGGCGCAGCACGGCATCCGCGTCAACGCGATCGCGCCTGGGTCGATCGAAACTGGCATGACCGAGACGCTCGACGCCGCCACGCAGGAGAAGACCCGCGCAGGCATCCTGCTGCGCCGCTTCGGCAGGCCCGAGGAAATAACCGGCATGCTGGCCTTGCTCGCGTCGGAGGCAGGAAGTTTCATCACCGGGCAGACCTTCCTCGTCGATGGGGGACAATCCATTGCCTGACGATGCCATGCATGCTCCGTTCGAGTGGAACGAGGCCCGCCTCTGGCCACAGTTCGACGCGCTCGTCGCCGCCGATCCCGACGCTCTGGCAATGGCGGATTGTCAGGACAGGCTTTGGAACCGTCGCGAGCTTCGCGCGCTCGCCGCCGGGATCGCGACCGACCTCGTCGGTGCGGGTGTCGGCGCGGGATCGCGCGTCCTCGTCGCGGCGCATAAGAATCCGGCCACGATCGCGACGGCCCTGGCGGTATCGTCGCTTGATGCCGTGTTCTGTCCGGTTTCGCCAAAGCTCGGGACGGCGGACCTCGCCTTGATCGAATCGCGCGTCGGACACACCGCCAAAGTGACGCCGACAGATGCGGTCACGGTGGATGTGCTCGCGTCGGAAGGGGGCCGGTCGACCGATCCGCGTGACGCGCAGACCGTTCTGATCGGCTTCACCTCCGGCAGCACCGGCATTCCCAAGGGCGTGATGCACGGGGCAGGGGCACTCAATTACGCGACGCGCGCCTGCGCCGCCATCGCCGGCCTTCAGGGTGATGACGCGATTCTCGGTATCGTCCCGTTGGACAGCGCGCCGGGCTTCACCTTCACGGCGCATTTCGCGCTTTCGCTGGGTCATCCGTTGATATTGGTCGACCCTTGGGTTCCAGCCGAGGCGTTGCGCCGGGCCGAACGTTATCGTTGCGGCTGGGCGATCGCAGTGCCGACACACCTTTTCTCTATGGTCGAGGCGGCGCGGCAGGGCGAGTGGCACGGACGCTTGCCGCTGCGCGCGATGGCGGTCGGCGGCAGTGCGATGACCGCTGAACTGATCGCGGACGCCGATGCTTTGCTGGGGCTCAAGGCGCTTCGCATGTTCGGAATGTCGGAATGCATGGGCCACGCGTCGACTCGGCCCGACCATTCGCTCGAACGTCGCCAGATTTCTGATGGAATCCCGTTCCCGGGCACCGAGGAGGAAGCGTTCGATGCCGAATTGCGCGCTCTCGCGAGAGGCGCACGCGGGCAAGCCGGTGTGCGCGGCCCCTCGCTGTTTCTCGGTTATGCCAACGGACTCGGTGCCGGCCAGGAACGCAAGACGCCCGACGGATTTTATCTGACGGGTGACGAGATCATCCGCGACGAGGACGGTTTCGTGCGCGTGGTCGGCCGGATCAAGGATCAGATCATCCGCGGCGGTTTCAACATCGACCCCGCCGAAGTCGAGGCGGCGCTGTTGCGCCATCCGGCGATTGCAGAGGTCGCGGTGGTGGCGGTGCCAGAGCGCAAGCTCGGCGAGCAGGCGTGTGCGGTGTGCCGGCTGCGCCCGGGCGCGGTTGCGTTCGATCTTTCCGCGCTGCTCGAGCACATGGCCGCACAAGGTGTGTCGCGAAAGAAATGGCCCGAGCATCTGGTGCTGGTCGAAGCGATGCACGTCACCGCCACCGGCAAATTGGACAAGAAGGCGATGGCCGCGCTCGCGATCGACGAAGTCGGCCGCCGTGTGGTGTCCTCCGCCGTTTAGGAGACACGGACAATGACCATACTGGCAGCGAGTGCCCTGACCGGCGGAATCGCCATCATCACGCTCGATAATCCCCCGGTGAACGCGTTGTCGGCGCCGCTGCGCGCCAGCCTGCTGCGCGAACTCCAACAGGCGCTGGCGGACTCCGCGGTCGAGGCGGTCGTGATCCTTTGCGCCGGGCGTACCTTCATCGCGGGTGCGGACATCACCGAATTCGGCAAGGCCCCGCAGCCGCCCAGCTTCGCCGAGCTGTTCGCGCTGATCGAGCAGGCGCCCAAGCCGGTGATCGCGGCGATCCACGGTACGGCGCTTGGTGGCGGCTTCGAACTGGCACTCGCCTGCCATTATCGTGTTGCCGCAGAGACGGCGAAGGTCGGGCTGCCCGAGGTGCATCTTGGCCTTTTACCAGGGGCGGGGGGCACGCAGCGCGTGCCGAGGCTCGTCGGTGCCGAAGCGGCGCTGGACATCATTACCTCCGGGCGGCAGATCCGGGCTAAGGAGGCGCTGTCGCTTGGTTTGATCGACACGCTCGTTCCTGACGGAAACCTGCGCGAAAGTGCGATTGCCTTCGCGCGCGATGTCGTTGCCCGCGGTTCGGCGCGGCCCAGGGCGCGTGATCACGAGGTGTGGACCGTCGTTGACCGGAAAAGGCCGGTGATCTTCTCGGACTTCGCCGCCAAGAATGCCCGCCGCTTCAAAGGCTTCGCCGCGCCGGACGCGATCATCGCGGCGGTACAAGCCGCTGTCGATCTGCCGTTCGAAGAAGGCTTGGCACGAGAGACTGCGCTGTTCGAGCATCTGGTGGCAACCCCGCAATCCGCGGCGCAGCGCCATGTCTTCTTCGCCGAGCGTGAGGCGGCGCGGGTGCCTGATGTTTCCGCCGACACCGAGATACTCGATATCCGCTCGGTCGGCGTTATCGGCGCCGGTACGATGGGCGGCGGCATCACGATGAATTTTCTCAACGCCGGCATTCCGGTCACGCTGGTCGAGATGACGCAGGAGGCGATCGATCGCGGCGTTGCCGTCATCCGGCGGAACTATGAGGCGACCGTTCGGAAAGGCCGGATGAGCGCCGAGCAGGTGGAACAGCGCATGGGGCTGATCTCGCCCGGTCTTGATCTGGCGACGCTTGCGGACGCCGATCTCGTCATCGAGGCGGTGTATGAAAGTCTGGACGTCAAGCGCGAGATTTTCGGCAAGCTCGACCGCATTGCCAAGCCGGGCGCCATTCTCGCCTCCAACACATCCTTCCTCGACCTGAACCGGATCGCGGAGGCTACCAGCCGCCCGGAGTGGGTGATCGGACTGCACTTCTTCTCGCCGGCGAATGTGATGCGGTTGCTGGAGGTGGTCCGCGGGGCCGCGACGGCGAAGCCGGTGGTGGCGACGGCGATGCGACTTGCCAAGCGGATCGGCAAAGTGCCGGTCTTGAGCGGCGTTTGCGATGGCTTCATCGCCAACCGTCTGCTCGCGCCGCGCGGCGCCCAGGCCGAAGCGATGATGCTCGAGGGCACGCCGATCGACGCGATCGACCGCGCGCTCGTGGAATATGGCTTCGCGATGGGCCATTTCCAGATGATGGACTTGGTCGGGCTCGACGTGATCGGCCGCGATTCAACCGAGCGCACCGTGATGGGTGAGCTCGTCGCCTGCGGTCGACTCGGCCAGAAGCGGGGCGCGGGGTATTACGATTATGACGATACGCGACGCCCGAGCGAATCGGGCATCACCTCGGAGTTGATACGCGACGTTGCGGCAACGCGCGGAATACGGCCCGATGCGACGAGCGGGGACGAGGCTTTGCTGGCCCGGCTTCTCTATCCGGTCGTGAACGAAGGGGCGAAGATCCTCGAGGAAGGCATCGCGCTGCGAGCCTCCGACGTCGATATTGCGGCCATCCTCGGCTATAACTGGCCCGTCTATCGCGGCGGCCCGCTGTTCTGGGCCAATCAGATCGGGCTGGGCAGGATCGTCGCGGAAATGCGGGAACTGGAAGGTCGATACGGCGAGGCGTTCTGTCCGACGGATCTTCTTGTCAGACTTGCTGACAAGGGACGTGGCTTCGGCGAAACGGCGTGAGCCTCAACCGCACGTGGGTTCTGGCGCGACGGCCCGAAGGGCCGGTCGCCGCCTCCGACTTCGCGTATCGCGAAGAGGATTATGCGGCGCCGGACCTCGCGGACGGCGAGATCCTCGTGCGGACGCTGATCTTCTCCTGTGCTCCGACGATCCGCAACTGGCTTAACCCACCCGACCGAAGCTATCGAGGGGCGATCGACATCGGACAACCGATCCGAGGAATGGCCGCGTCCGAGGTCGTCGCCACGCGTCATTCCCGTTTCAAAATCGGTGATCTCGTGACCGCCGTGACTCCGTGGCAGGACTATGCCGTGCTGCGGCCCGACGCGGCGGTGGTTCCGGTCACCACGATTCCGCGTGGCATGGACCCGATCGATGCCATGACGCTATATTCACCGAACAGCCTGACGGCCTATTTCGGTCTGTTCGCCATCGGAGAGCCCGAACCGGGAATGACCGTCCTCGTTTCCGGCGCCGCCGGCTCCGTGGGTGCGATGGCGTGCCAGATGGCGAAACTAGCGGGCTGCCGCGTCGTTGCCGTCGCGGGCGGGCAGGAAAAATGCCGCTGGTTGGAAGAACACTGCGGAGTGGCCGCCGCGATCGATTATCGCTCGGGCGACATGGTATCCCGGCTGAAGGCCGCGAGCCCCGGCGGATACCATCTTTTCTTCGACAATGTGGGCGGTCAAATCCTGCAAGACGCGATCGATCAGATGGTGCCGCATGGCAGGATCGTGCTGTGCGGCCAGATCTCCGCCTATGATACCGGCCGACCGGCCGCCGGCCCGAACGATATGATGAAGCTCGTATATGGGCGACTCCGGATGGAAGGCTTCGTCGTCGGAGATTTCGCCGCGCGTTATGACGAGGCTACGGCGGCGATCGGCGCATGGTCCGCCAGCCGCCAGCTGCAATGCCGGATCGACGTGCGGAAAGGATTCGAAACGCTGCCAAATGCATTCGCGGGTCTGTTCTCCGGCCTGAACACAGGAACGCTGTTAGTCACAACGGAAGATTCGAGCGCCTGAGTCCGCAGCGGAAAAGCTATGGCCGCCGGCTTGCCAACCGCGATTGAGAGTGCGGCGCTGAACCTATCGCAGAATGTCTTTCCGGGCGTACGCTAGACAGGCCCGGCAGAACCGGCGTATCGAACAGATCGAAAGCGCGCATCGTCATGGCAGGTCCTGCCCGCGCGTCGGCCTTGCCGTCTCCGCCGGCGGCTCCCAACCGAACACGCTCCGCCCCCCAAAGCCGTGCGAGCGAGCGCGTTCACTAGCCATATAGACCTCTACCGACGGTCCGGTCGCGGCCGCTTCGAGGCGCCGGGCCTGATCGTCGAGCCGGCGGATCGCGGCCAGTTCCTCCTGTTGCCCAAGCTTCGCTTTGCACACCGCCGACTTCATCACGCCGATGGTGTGGTCATAGACTTTGGTGGGCACCGGGAAGGGATGACGATCCTTGCCGCCATGGGCGAGCGAGAATCGCGCCGGGTCGCTGAACCGGCATGGTGCGCCGTGAACGACCTCCGCGACCAGCGCGAGCGCTTCGACCGCGCGCGCGCCGATGCCGGGGACGAGAAGCAACTCCGCGAAATCCCGGGGACCGCGGTCGGCGGCGGCGGCGAGCGCGCCATGCAGGCGGCGCGCGACCACGTCCTCGGCGCGGACATCGTGCCGATCGGGAAGGATCAGGTGAGGCAGCACCGCCTGTGCCGGCTCGGGCGGAGCCGGTCGCGCCCGCGCCTCGCCGAAGTGGCGTGTGATGCCATCGGGGCCGATCGTGGCGAGCAGGTCGAGCTGGCTGTCGCGCGACGCGGCCGCACGCCGATCGGCGAGATTGACGATCGTGCCCTGTCCGTGCCCCTCGATGGCGGCGTGCGGCGCATCGACGAAGCTCTCCAGGCCTTGCGAATGCCAATGATATCGTCGCGCCTGCCGCCGCGCATCGTTCATGCCCTGTTGCACGACCACCCACTGGCCGTCGTCGGCGACGATGAACCCGTGCAGGTAGAGGTCGAACCCGTCCTGAAGCGCCGCGCTATCGACCTTGGCGACGAGCCGACTCGAACGCGCGAGATCGGCGCCGTCCAGCCCGACCCGCTCCCCGACCGCGAGCAACTCGCCCGGTGTCGCGCGCGAATGTTTGCCACGACCGCCGCAGACGTGAATGCCGAGTTCGCTAGACAACGGTGCAAGGCCGCGTTTCAGTGCGCCGATCACGCTGGTGGTGATGCCGGACGAATGCCAATCCATCCCCATCACGGCACCGAACGACTGGAACCAGAACGGATGGGCGAGGCGGCGCAGGAACTCGTCGCGGCCATATTCCAGCACGATCGCCTCGGTGATGACGGTGCCGAGCCGGGTCATGCGCTGCCCGAGCCACGCGGGCACGCGACCGCCATGCAGCGGAAGGTCGGCGCTGCCGGCACGCTTGCCCATCAGGCGACGGCAGTCTGCGCAGCACAGGCAAGCACGCGATGAGGAACCGACACCGGCATCCGGGCGGCGTAGCACGATTGAAACATACAGGGAACTGCTTCTCGCGGAAACTTGGCGAGCCGTTCACGGGCTCCGGCAACAAGCACGAAGCAGAAGAGGAGGTTGCCGTGAGCGCCGCGGTGAGAATCGTCTCCGTGGCCCTCGACGCGGTGGTTTGATTTTACCGCTTGCCCGCCGAACGCAGCCGCCACTGCCACGCCAGAACGGTCTTGCCGCGTGGCAGGTAGTGGATCACCATCGGTCTCCCGTCGCGTTCGATCTTGAGGTCTAGCGTCGCGTGTTGATCGCCCTGCGGTGCGTCCTGAGGGAAGGCGGTGGTGATATGGTCACCGTTGCGAAGGCCGGCCAGCGCGGCGTTCGACCCCGGAATCAGCCCGCGCACGGTCTTCGGCGAAGTCGTCGTCGAGGCGGGATCGAAGCCGAGCTGCCAGCGCCGCAATGGTACCTTCACCCGCTCAAACCGCGCACCGAAAGCGTCGGACGGCGGTAGCACGGTCTTCCCGGCGAGCATCGCCTCGAACGACTGGATGCCCGACTGCCCGAGCTCGGCCGCGAGCATCCGGCGCCACATCACGAGAGTCATCGCCTCGCCCCGGCGGCGGGCGGCGAGCATCTCGCGAACGAGATCGTCGAGCGATCGCCGCCCGCCCGATCGCGCGCGGATGGCGGCATTGACGGTGGCGAAATAGAGCGAGCCGCGATCATAAGGCAGCACGCGGATGCGGGTGTCGCGCCAGAACCCCGCCGCAATGTCCGCGTTGGGCGTCGCGATCATCGCGTTGGTGTAATAGCGGCCGGCGGTTTCGTTGAGGTCGGCCAGGAAAGCGGCGGTCGGGATCAGCCCGGCGCGGTACGGCAGCGCACGCTGGTAATAGACCGCCAGCCCCTCGCCGAACCACGCCGCGCCGAGGCCGTTCGCCGCGTCCATCGATCCGTCGAGCGAGTTAACCCATGCGTGCAGCATCTCGTGCGCCAGCAGCGTGCGCATCTCCTCAGCGGTCGAGGTCGGGCCGAAGGTGAAGGCGAACGAATCGACCAGGCCGATGCCGCTGCCGGGGTTGCCCGCGTTGGTGCGCGCGAACACGCCGAAGCTGGGCGGCCGGTAGCCGAAGAAGCTGCCGTAAAAGGCGTGCAGCTTGCTCGCCCATTGCATCACCTCGGCTGCGGCGAAGGCGGGTGTGCCCTGCCACGCAGCGAAGAAGCCGGGCGCGCGGTACAGGCCCGGCGTCCCGGCCATGTAATAGACCGAGCCAAGGCGGTCGGGCGTGATCGGTGTGTCCGGCGCGACATCGCCGACGCCGAAGCTCGACACGCCGATCGCGTTCGCGCCGAGTTTGGTCAGATTCCAGTGGACGGCGACATGGCGGGGCTTAGCGTCGGCGGGCAGCAGCACGAAGCTGTTCGCTGCGCCCGAGACGGTGCCGCTTTCCGTACGGATGTCGTACTGCGGCGCGACCAGTGGCGGTCGGGCGGGGTCGATCGTCACGCGGTAGCGGATCGTGACTGTCCCCGCGACCGCCCGGTCGGCGCGCCACGCCCGATCGGTGTTCGAATCGTCCGCTGGCGTGTCTTGTGCGGCAAGCGATAGCGGGCCGCGCGCGTCGGTCGCGGTGAGGGCGGTGATGTCGTCCGCGCTGGTGACGACGGTGTTCGCCGTCGCCGGGAGGTGGAACAGCGGCGCGCCCGGAGCGGCATCGGCGTCGGTCACGACGAGCGTGAGGTCGATCGCGCGGATATGCCCGTCGCGGTCGGGCGCGTCGGGGGCGAGCGTGATGCTCAGCGTGGGTGGCGGCTCGGGCGCGGCACGCGCGCCGGAGAGCACAAGCGCGATTCCGCTCGCCATGCACCGCATCGATCCGTTCATGCCGCTTCCTTTCCGATCTCTCGGCGATCGTAGCGCGGGTGCCCGGCAAGAAAATCGGCGAATCCCGCGCGGCCGCGCATGATCTATGCAGGCTTGGGCGACCTACCCCCGTGGCAGCGGCAAACGGTGCGTGTTCTTCATCTCGGACAAGGTGGCGGTCGAGCGAATGTCCTCCACGCCCGGCAGGCGCAACAGCGTGCGGAAGGTGAAATTCTGATACCAGGCCATGCTCGGCGCGAGCACCTTGATCATCACGTCCATCTCGCCGAACAGCGTATAGGCCTCGGTGATCTCGGGAATGTCCTCGATCGCCTGGACGAAGCGGTCGCGCTCGTCGTCGGTGAGACGGCCCATCTTGAGCTGGGCGAAGATGAACATGCTGTCGCCGAACATCTCGCGATTGAGGATCGCGACCTGACCGCTGATGAACCCCTCTTCCTTCAGGCGCTGGATACGCCGCCAGCAGGGCGACTGCGACAGGCCGACGCGGTCGGCGATCTCGCTTGAGGATTCGGCAGCGTCTATCTGGAGCCGATCGAGAATCTTGTAGTCGAGGCGGTCGAGCTCGATGGGCATGTTTATGTTCCCTTTGTGCCCAGCACGATATGTATGATGCGCAAAACTAGGTTTCCGGGCGACGATCGGCAAGCGCTACGCGCCGGCCTCGGTAAGATACTTACAGGAAGGGATCATGATGCGCGCGGACGATCTGGTGATTTTCGATGCCGATGCGGTGCGGGCGAAGCTCGACTACCCGAATTGCATCCGCGTCGTGCGCGAGGCGATGGCCGCGCTGTCGGCGGGGACGACGCGCCAGTTGCTGCGCACGATGATCGGCATGGGGCCGGGCCGCACCTTCGCGCAAATGCCCGGCGCGCTCGGCGATGATGACATGTTCGGTGCCAAGATGATCAGCGTTTTCGCCGATCCGGCCTCGCCGGGCCGCCGGCGCCATCGCGGCGTGGTGGTGATGTTCGAACCCGAACAGGGGCGGCCGGTCTGCATCGCCGATGCCGAGGAGATCACGCTGATCCGCACCGCCGCCGCCAGCGCGGTTGCAACCGACGCGATGGCGCGCCCCGACGCGAAAACCCTGCTCATCCTCGGCACCGGCGGACAAGCGCGAACGCACCTGCTGGCGCTGCCGCTGGTGCGCGCGTTCGAGCGCGTGCTGATCTGGGGACGCGACACCGGCAAGGCGGAGCACCTCGCGCGGGAGTTTAACGCCACGTTGCCGGTCGAGGTCGCGACCGAGGTCGAAGCCGCCGCGCGCGAGGCCGACGTGATCTGCACGCTGACCGGGGCGGTGCAGCCGGTGTTGCTCGGCGACTGGGTGAAACCGGGAACGCACATCAACATCGTCGGATCGAGCTTCGCCGGGCCGGTCGAGGTCGATACCGCGCTGGTCGCGCGAAGCCGCTATATCGCCGACAGCCGCGCCTCCGCGCTGGAAGCTGCCGCGGAATTCCTGATCGCGCGCGACAGCGGCGCGATCGAGGACGCGCATCTCGCCGGCGAAATCGGCGAGGTCGTGCTCGGCCGCATTCCCGGCCGCACCTCCCCCGACGAGGTTACTGCCTACAAATCGCTCGGCCATGCCGTGCAGGATCTGGCTGCCGCCGCCTTTCTCTACCGGAGTTCGCTGACGCGATGATCAGACTGCCGTTGCGTACAGCACTCGCCGCTTCCGCCTGTTTCGCCTGCATCGGCGCCGCGCCCGCCGCCGACAGGCTGGTCGTCATCGCCAACGGCGAGACGGTCGGCGCGCTCGACGTGACCCAGACCGGGGGCCACGTCGCGATCCATTACGACGTCAAGAACAACGGACGCGGCCCGACCCTCGACGAGGCGATCGACATCGGCGCGGATGGCCTGCCGACGCATTGGACGATCGACGGCACCGCGACCTTCGGCGGCGCGGCGCACGAGGCCTATGACGCGGCCAGAGGCATCGCGACATGGCGGGATTCGACGGGTGAGAAACGCGCCACGCTCGATGGCCCAAAGGTCTATATCGGCCAGAACGCAAGCCCGTGGGCGCTCGGCCTCTATGCGCGGGCGCTGCTGAAGCGCGCCGACCACACCGTTCTCGCGCTGCCTGGCGGCGCGATCCACCTCGATCCGCAAGGCAGCGTGGCCGTCGGCAAGGCGACCTATCGCGCCTATTTCCTGAGCGGCATCGATCTCTCGCCGGCGCTGATCCTGCTTGACGCGAACGACGCGCTGTTCGCGGTCGTCAGCTCGGACGGGGCCACGGTGCGCGCGGGCCATGAAGCGGAGACGCCGGCACTTACCGAGATCGCAACGCGGCTGACCAGCGCGCGCTACGTCGATCTCCAGAAGCGCTTCGCGCATCATGTCGATGGTCCGGTTCGTATCCGCAACGTGCATGTGTTCGATCCGGCAAGCGGCAGGCTCTCCGATCCGGTATCGGTGGTGTTCTTCCGAAACCGCATCTCCAGCGTCGAGCCGCTCGACAGCCCGCCCACCCCCGGCGAGGCGAAGATCGACGGCAAGGGCGGCACGCTGATGCCGGGCCTGCACGACATGCACGCGCATCTCAGCCTCGAATCGGCGCTGCTCTACATCGCCTCGGGGGTCACGTCGGTGCGCGACATGGGCAACGACAATGCGTTTCTGCTCGGCGCGCAGGCGCAGATCGAGGCGGGGACGATCGCCGGGCCGCGAATCGTCCGCAACGGGTTCCTCGAAGGGCGAAGCCCCTATTCGGCGCGGCTCGGCACGGTGGTGGATAGCGAGGCGGCGGCGCTGGAGGCGGTGCGTTGGTATGCCGCGCGCGGATATTGGCAGATCAAGATCTACAACAGCATGAACCCCGCCTGGGTGCCCGCGATCGCCCGCGAGGCGCATCGGCTCGGCATGACCGTGACCGGGCACGTCCCCGCCTTCACCAATGCCGATGCGATGATCGACGCCGGCTATGACGAGGTGACTCACATCAACCAGGTGATGCTCGGCTGGGTGCTCAAGCCCGAGGAGGATACGCGCACGCCGCTGCGCCTCACCGCGATGCGACGCACCGCCGGACTCGATCTCGCCGCACCCCGCGTCCAGGCGACGCTCGACCGGATGGCCGCACGCCACATCGCGCACGATCCGACTGCGGTAACGCTCGAACTGCTGATGCTGAGCCGCGATGGCACGCCCAGCCCGGCGGTGGCGGAGTATATCGATCATCTGCCGATCGGCCTCCAGCGCCGCCGCCGTCAGGCGATCGCGCCGATCACCAGCGCTGCCGACGATGCCGCGTATCGCGGCGCCTTCGCCAAGGTGAAGGAACTGCTCAAGCTGATGCACGATCGCGGCATCCGGCTGCTGCCCGGCACCGACGACGGCACCGGGCTGTCGGTCCACCGCGAGCTGGAAATCTATGCCGAAGCGGGGATATCGGTGCCCGAGGTGCTGCGGCTCGGCACGCTCGCGCCCGAGCAATATTTCGGCCGCGATCAGGAACTGGGCACGATCGCACGCGGCAAGCTCGCCGATTTCATCCTGCTGCCGGGCGATCCGGTGAAAGACCTGCGCGAAATCCACCGCATCGGCATGGTGGTGAAGGACGGGACGATCTATTTCCCGTCCGAAATCTGGCCGGCGTTCGGCGTGACGCCGTTCGCGCCGGCGCCGAAGATCGCGATGCCGGCGGCGGGGAAGGCGGGCGTGTCGGCCGTCCCGGCGCATGATCCGGCCGACGAATTTTTCTGATCCGACGGTTATCGGCGCCGCACCGCGTAATATAGCAGGCCCACCACCAGCCAGCCGACCAGCAGCGCATAGGGCCGCCAGTTCGTCCCGATGCCGATGACCACCAGCGCGAGCGAACAGGCGACGCCGCCGTAGCTGCACGCCAGCAACCGCCGTTTCGGCAGCTTGAACCCGGCCACCGCGTAAATCTCGGGATGGCGGCGCGTCACTTGCGCGGCCGCCAGGCAGACGCTGGCATATTTGAGCAGATTGGGGACGTTGACCGCGAGGAACAGGAAGGTCAGTTCCATCGGCAGCAACAGCCCGACGCAGCCGAGCGCGAACACCGCGATCAGCGCGACGTGCGGCGTCTGCCAGCGCGGATGGATCTGGCCGAAGGCATGTGGAAGCGCGCCGGCCACGCCCATCGCGTACAGGCTGCGGCTGAACATCGCGAACAGGGCGTTGAGCGACTTGCCGATCGACAGCACCGCCGCCAGCACGACGAGCGGCGTCGCCACCGGCCCCATGAACCGCTTGGCGGCATCGAGGATCGGCGCCTGGCTGCTGCCGAGCGCATCGCTGCCCAGCACGCCGAGCGCGACGAAGCCGACCGCGAGATACAGCAAGGTCGCCGAACCGATCGACAGCGCGATACCGCGCGGGATCGTCCGTGCACTGTCGCTGACCTCGGCCCCGGCCTCGGTCGCGGCCTCGATGCCGAAGAACAGCCCGAGCAGCAGTGGCGCGGCGGCGACCACGCCCGCCCAGCCGTTCGGCAGCAGCGGCGACAGCCGTGCGGTGTCGACCGTGGTCGCGCCACCCCATGCAACGAACAGCGCGAACACGGCGAGCATCGCCACCATCAGCACTTTCTGCACGCGTGTCGCGGTGCGGATGCCGAACAGATTGGCGAGCAAGGCGAGCAGCATCACCGCGAACATCGTCGGCTTGAGCGGCAGCGGCAGCACCATTGACAGATAGCGCACCATCACCAGCGCGAGCACGACGATCGCGCCCATGTTGGCCACGATCCGCAGCCAGGCGACGACGAAGCCCCAGGCCGGGTGCAGGAACCGCGCCGGCCAGACATAGGATGCGCCCGAGACCGGCACCGCCGAGCCGAGGAACGCGTAGCTGATCGCGATCAGATACATCGGCAGCGCCGCGATCAGCACCGAGATCAGCATACCCGGCCCGGCGAGCGCGGTCGCGGGGGCGATCGCCGAGAAGATCGACACGCCGACCGCGGTGCCGAGCCCGAGCGCGATCACGCCGCCGAGATCGATCCCTTTGACGAGACCGGTCTCCGCGCTCAACGCGACGTCCCGGCGGCGATGAACGTGCGGATGTCGGCGATCAGCCGGTGCCGGCTCGCTTCGTCCGAATAGCTGACATGGCCGGCGGGGAAGCGCTCGACTGTGTACTGCGCCGCCGGCAGGTTCGATTGCGCGATCAGATAGTCGGCCGCGCCGATCGTGGTGGTGAGATCGTAGAGACCACTCGACACGAACAGCCGGAAATGCGGGTCCGCGGCGGCGGCTTTTTCGATCGGGTCGAGAAACGGCCAGTCGGTGAAGGGCGAGGTGTCGCCGCCATAGTTCCAACTGCCCTTGGGCGGCGCCAGCACCGCGTAGCCGGACGGGTCCGCGATACCCAGTGCGCGCAGATAGGCCGGCATCGCCTGTTCGTATTGGCGGCTTACGGCCGAGAACGCATCAGAGCCGACGACCGGACCGGCGTCGGGCGCGCGCGGCGCGGTGTAGCGCGCATCATAGCGGCCGATCACCTTGCCCTCGGCGCGCAGCAGTTCGACGCGGAACCGCTCCTTCGAGATACGCAGATCGTGCGCGCGGTAATAGGCGGCGGGGATTCCGCTCAGCGCCGCGAGCTGCGCCGCCACCCGCTGCTTTTCGGCTGGGGCGATGTTCCGCCCCTCGTACAGCGCGTGGAGGTAGGCGGTGCCCGCGAACGCTTGCGCGGCATCGGCGGCATGCGCGGGGTCGCACGGTTTGGCGAGCTTGCCGTGGTAGCAGGCGATCGCCGCCAGCGTCGGCAGCGAGACGACGTAACTGACGATATTGTCGGGCCGCTGTGCGGTCTCGATCATGTTGAGCGCTTGGCCGAGCAGCAACACCCCCGCTGCGTGCATCGCAGGATCGATTTCGCGCAGGGCATCGACCATCGCCGCCGCGCGGATCGTGCCGTAGCTTTCGCCGAGGATGTAGACCGGCGCGTGCGTGCGCCCGTGCGCGACCAGCCACGCGCGGACGGCCTGGGCGGCGGCGAGCGCGTCGCCGTGGACCGAATGGTAGGAACCGGGATCGGCACCCGCCGGCAGCGACGAGAAGCCGGTGCCGGGCGGATCGACGAACAGCAGGTCGGTGGTGTCGAGCAGGCTGTCGTCGTTCGGTGCGCGCGTCGGCGCGGGCGGAAGGGGGGCACCGGGCACCTGCGGCACGGCGACATGATCGAGCCCGAGCGCACCCAGTTGCAGATAGGTCGAGGACGCGCCGGGGCCGCCGTTGAAGGCGACCAGCACCGGCCGCTCGGTCGCGCCGCCCGCGCGCACGTGGGAGATATAGCCGGCGGTGGCGTCGTCATGCCCGGCCGCGCTGGCGACGGGCACCGTGCCGATCTCGGTGGCGATCCGCACTGGCTGGCGAGCGATGGTGACGGTGCGCTCGCTGCGCGCGAGGACGGTTTGCGCGGTCGCGGGTGCGCATGCCACCGCGCTCGCCAGCAGCAGCCAGCCTGCGATTGTCTTCGACGCCATCCCAGCCCCTTTCGTCATCGCCCTAGCATCTGCCGTTCGCTCGAAACATCAATCATGTACCGCGACCGGTGCCGGCCTCGCCGAACGGTCGCGATAGGTCTTCATCCCGTCGGTCAGCGCCTGAAGGCCGTATTCGAGCGCGGTTGGTTCGAGCCCGAAACCGATCCGCACATGGCCGGGCGCGCCGAAATAGCTGCCGGGCGCCACCACGACCGCGCCGCGCGCCGCGATCCAGTCCGAAAAGGCATCGGTATCGTCGATGCCGATAAGGCGGGGAAAGGCGATGCAGCCGAAATCGGGAAGCTCGCCATCGACCAGGCCGTTCGCGCGCCAATGCGCGTGATACGCCTCGATCACGGGCCGGCCCCGCCGCACGATGCCGGCGGAATAGGCGTCGAAACGGTTGCGCCGTTCCAGCACCATCGCCGCCACCGCATGCGCGAGATTGGAGACGCCGAACTCGACCTCGTCGTTGAGCGCGCGGATCGTCCGCATCACCTCGGGCGCGGCGACGATCCAGCCGCAGCGCAGGGTGCTGAGGCCATAAATCTTGGTCAGGCTGCTGATCGTGACGATGCTGGGCGAAAGATGGACCGAAGGCGTCGCCTCCGCCGCGTCGTCGGCATAATCGCGGTACACTTCGTCGACCACCACGGTGACGCCGCGCGCCGCGGCGATCCGGCCGATCTCGGCGATCACGGTTGGGTCGGTTCGCATCCCTGACGGGTTATGAAGGTCCGACAGCACGATCAGCTTGGTATCCGGCCCGATCCGCGCGGCGACCTCTTCGGGATCGATCGTGAAGCGTGCGCCGCTGCGTCTGAAATGATCGACCTCATGGCCGTAGGAGCGCGCGATCGTATCGAACAGGTCGAACGCGGGCGTTTCGATCAGGACGCGATCACCGGGCTTGAGCAGCGCGCGGTAGATCAACGACAGCGCGCCGGTCGCGCCGGTCGTGCAGAGCAACCGATCGGCATCGACGCGGTAGCGATTCATCAATTGTTCGACCACGAACGGGTTGCCGCCCGCGAACGCACTGGCGTACCGCGAGGTGATCGTCTGCCCGAAGCCTTCCGCCACCAGCGCGCGCAGCATCTCGCGCGGTTCGGGCACGGAGCTTTCGAACAGGCTGACCAGCAGCGTGCGTTCGGCCCGCACACGGCGGAGCGTCCGGCGAATCCACTGCGCGTAGGATCGTGGCGGCGAAGTCTCGCCGTGATGAGCCATTGCTTCCTACTCCTCACGCCCACCGGGCGCGCGCCGTCGAGACACCGGCGCGGCCCACGCCCTCGCGTGGCCGGTGCCCGATGTGGTGAAAGGGGGCCGAACCGCCGCCGTCAGGGCAACCGCACGTTGACGCCGGCAAAGAAACGCCGGCCGAGAATGTCGCCATAAGCGATGCTCGGATAGGACGGCTGCTCGTCGGTGAGGTTTTCCACGCCGAGCCGGTAGGTGAGCCGACCCGCGTCGATCTGTGCGGACAGGCTGTGGGTCATGTTGCTGGCGACCTCGGGATTGGGGTCGTTCTCGATCGTCGAGGTGTACGTGCGCCGCGCGCCGGGCAGGTAGAACATCTGGTACGACAGGCGCACCGGACCCTTCACGTAGGTGGCGTTGAACCGCCCGACCCAGCTCGGCTCGGTGATCGTGTCGTCGGTACGGTCGAACGTCTCGCCGGTCACCGACTGGGTGAGCAGTTCGTTGTGCGTTGCCGACGCGTTGAGCTGGAGCCGGCCGAGATCGCGCCCGCCCGCGAACAGATCGCCCGGCGCGAAGCGATAATCGATCGCATAGGTTTCGCCGCGATACTTCACCACGCCCGCATTGAAGGTGGTGGTGGTGCCTTTGACGATCGTGCCGCCGGTGTTGATGCCGTCGCTCACCGCGAGGCGGCTGAAGGCGTTGCACACCGCCGGGTTCGGATTGACGTTATCGTAACAGGCGGCGGTGAAATCGTCCGTGGTGAAGGCCGACAGACCATCGCGCAGATCGACCTGGATGCGATCGACCGTGATCGTCAGCCCGCGCGCGAATTTCGGCTGCAGCGTGATGCCATAGGACAGCGTGTTCGAAATCTCGTTTTTCAGCCCCGCATTGCCGCCCGTCGTGACCGAGGCCACTTCGAAATTCTCGGCGGGGTCCTGGAACAGCGCGAGCCGTTGCGCGGCGCTCAGCCCCGCGCCCGTACCATCGGCGCCGACGCCATAGCCCGGATTTGCCGCGAAGGCGGCGAGGCAATTGGTGCGGCGCACGGACGGATTCGGGCCGGAGTTGATGCGATCGGCATCGCAGGGATCGAACCCGATCGAGCCGAGTGCGGTGCTGCTCGGCTGGAAGAGCTGAGTCAGCGTCGGCGCGCGGAAGTTGCGGCTGCGCGTGCCGCGCAGGGTGACGCCGTCGGTGACGAGCCAGCGCAGCCCGGCCTGCCATACGCTTTCGCTGCCCGCGATCGAGTTGTCGACATAGCGGTACGCGCCGGTCGCTTCGAGTTCCTTGACCAGCGGCAAGGTGAAATCCTTGCCGACCAGCGGGATATCGATTTCCGCCGAGAGTTCGTTGGTGTTGTAGCGGCCCGATTGCGGCACTTCCAATGTCCCGCCGCCGAAGCTGCCGGCCTGGTTGGCGGCGAGCGGATCGAAGCGCGCCCGTTCGTCGCGGTGTTCGTAGGCGAGGATGAACTTCACGTCGCCGGTCGGCAGGCTGACCACGGTGCCACCGAGCGTCGCGAGAATATCGACCTGCTCGTTGGTGTAATCCATGCCCGCGCGCGTGCTGACGTAGTTGCGCGCGGCGGCGCTGACATTGCCGTTCCCGAACGGGTTGATCGGCGCGCAATTGGGATCGTCGTTGCTGATATCGCTATCGGCGTTGATCGCGCAGACGATCTTGCCCGCGCCGTTGAGCGTGGCATCGATCGCGTTCTGGAACTTGCTGTTGACCACTTGCCAGCTACGCTGATGGCCTTCGACACGGGCATAGCTGCCCGAGACCGACCAGTAGAAATTGCGCGTGCCGAGATCGAAATCGCCGTTCGCCGAAAGCAGCGCGCGATAGGTGTTTGTGGTCGTGGTCTGCTGGTCGCTCGGCACCAGGTCATAGAAATATTTCGACAGGAAGATCGGTGCTCCCTGCGCGAACCCCGGCCGCGCGGCGCTCAGCGTCGCCTTGCTGGCGGCGGTGAGATAGGGGTTGTCGATCGTGAACACGATCGGCCCGGCATAGGTGCCGGCGTTCAGGATCGTATAGCTGTTGCCCTGCGGTATCTCGGTGCCCTTGGTGCGCGCATATAGCAACTCGGTAGAGATCGTCAGATGATCGGAGACATCGTAATGGCCGATCATATTCGCGGTCAGCCGGTCGACGCCGGTGCGCAGTCCGGCGAGATCCGAATAGCGCAGGCCATCGCCGCCACTCGAGAAGGGAATGCCGACGCTGGTGCCGGGATTGTAGCGCGTCACGCTGCCGTCGGGCGCGAATTGCAGGCCGCCGCCGGTCAGGAAGCGCGTAAGCGGGGCGGGTGTGTTGAACAGCACGCCATTGCCGTTGAATTCCCAGAAATGCGCGTCGAGCAGTTGCTTGAGCGAAGGCACGCCGTCGCTCGGTCCGGTATCGGCCGTGTTGGTGACGGCGACGCGCGAGAGGTTCGACAGCGGCCGGTCGCCGAAGCGCAGCACCGGCGAGGTCGCCCAACTGACATCGACCGCGACATTGCCGCGCCCGTCGGCGAAGTTGGTCCCGGCGGTCGCGCGCGCGCTGTAGGTGGGGTAATCGCCCCGGCTGGAGATGCCGGTCTGCGCATCGACGTCGAGACCGGTGAAGTCCTTCTTGAGTACATAGTTGACGACGCCGGCGATCGCATCCGAGCCGTACACGGCGGCGCCGCCCGCCTGCACGACATCGACCCGATCGAGCAGGCCGATCGGGATGATGTTGGCATCGACCTGCGCATCGCCCAGTCCGGCGGAAGACGTGACCATCCGGCGGCCATTGACGAGCGTCAGGGTACGCCCGGCGCCGAGGCCGAACAGGTTGGGGTATTGCTGGCCGGTGCCGCTCGAATTGCCGGTGCCGTCGGCCTGGTTGATCGCCGGCGTCATCGAGGTGATGTCGTTGAGCGCATCGGCGGCGCTGGTGTAGCCGCGATCGATGATCCACTGTTGATCGACCGTGACGACCGGCGCCATCTGGTCCGAACCCGAACGGCGGATGCGCGACCCGGTGACCACGACGTCGGTGGCGGGGTCTTCGGGTGCCGCGTCAGCGGAGGGCGCGAGTTCGGCTGCGGCCGGCGCGACCTGCGCATGGGCCGGTGCGACGGCACCCAGCGCCGCGATCAGCGCGGTGGTTTCGAGATACCTGCGGACCGATGGTCCCCGATGATTGCCCATGTTTCCCCCTGTGCCCGCTTTTGTGGCTCGGCCATTCCCCGGACTAGCCGTGTTCGATGCCTGTCAGGATATCGCGAGGCTGCGCAAAAACTTCGTCGCAGTTCAGCAACCCGACGCGCCTTACGGATAAATTATGCGCGTATCGGGCAAGCTTCCGCATCACGACCGGCCCAATCGTTGGAAATGTCGTCCGAACAATTTAGCCGGGGTGCCGACCCTTGTGGTGATCGTCAGCGCGCCAGAAAATCGGCGAGATCGCGCCCGAAGCGCGTTTTGACCGCCGCGTCCTCATACATCATGTGCCCGCCCGCATAGCAGCGCAGCGTGAAGCGCGTCGCCACGCTTCGCGGCAACCCCGCGACGGTGGCCGCATTGCCCGGGCAACTGTTGAGCGAGTCATACCGGCCCGCCG
This sequence comes from Sphingomonas panacis, assembly GCF_001717955.1. NCBI lineage: Bacteria > Pseudomonadati > Pseudomonadota > Alphaproteobacteria > Sphingomonadales > Sphingomonadaceae > Sphingomonas > Sphingomonas panacis. The sequence goes on along the minus strand of NZ_CP014168.1, from coordinate 121,039 downwards.
CCACCCACGCGCGCAGCCGGGGTGCCTTTTGCATCGCGCGGAGCGTCCAGGGTTGCGATGCGCTCGGCGGACCCTCGCCCGCCATCGCGCGGGCGAGGGACTCGGGCGTCACCGGCGTCTGGTCATATTCCCACCGGCCGCCGACATCGGGGCCTTTTTCCTCGATGCCGGCATAGCGCCCGTCCCGATAGCCGAGCGTCTCGCGGTAGAACGCCAGCACCACCTTGTCGTCGGCGGCGGTGTCCAGGTGCGCGACCGGCTTGCGCATGTCGAAGATGTCGCGCGGTTCCGCCGGGATCAGGCCGGTGCGGAACTGGCGCGGCGAGACCCACAAGGTCTTCGCGTCGATCGTCGCCGGCGATAGTCCCTGGTAGCGGGCGAGCCGCGCCACCACTTCTGCCCGCGCGGTGGCGCTGAGCGCGGCGGGATCGGCGAGCGCGCCACGATAGACGGTGCGCGCCCAATGCTCAGCTTCGGCCAGCGCCGCTTGCGGGTGGGCCTGCACGTCAGGCGCGAGCTTGCCGAGCGCGAGTGCGGTGGCGGTGCGATTGGGCAGCGACAGCGCGCGCATCAGCGACCGGTCCTCCGCGTCTCCAAGCGGAATCCCGCCCGAGATCAGCGCGATGCCCGCCAGCGGTTCGCCGGCATCGATCAGCGCCTCGGCCACCCCCGCCGCGCGCCACGTGCCGAAGCTTTCGCCGACCAGATAGGTCGGCGCTCCGCTGCGATGGTACGCGCTGCGGAAGTTGCGCACGAACTGCGCCGTCGCGCCGATATCGCCGGTGGTGCGGTAAAAGGCCGCACCGTCCGCAAGGGTCTTAGCGCGACTGAAGCCGGTGCCGACCGGATCGACGAAGACGAGATCGCTCGCCGACAGCGCGCTGTCGGCATTGTCGACGAGCACGCCGTTCTGGAGCGTCCTGGGGGCGAGCGCGTGGAACTGAAGCAGCCGCGAATCCGCACCGGGGCCGCCGTTCCAGACGAAGCTCAGCGGCCGTGCCCGCGCCACGCCGTCGAGAAGGTACGCGGTATAGAAGATCGACGCGCGCACCGTTCCGGCGGAATCGCGGATCGGCAGCGTGCCAGCGCAGATCGTATAGTGTCGTGTCATTCCGCGGATCACCGCACTTTGCGCGCGCGAAACCGCATCGGCCGGGCACCCGGCCCGGACAGGCGCGCGCGGGGCGGCAGCGACCGGCGATGCTCCCGCAGCGATCAGGACGATCGCCCCGAAGTTCAAGATCGCCCGCATCGCCACCTCCCGTATCATGCCACGCGATCGGTCTAATCCGGGTGCACGACGATTTTTATGCGTTGATCGGCGCGGCGACGTCATTTCCCCGGCCTCCATGCGCGAACCGCACCGCCTCGACGCGCATCTTCGCGAAAACTATGCCGTCATCCTCCGCTACCCTGCGGAGGACGCGATGGGAACGGATGGGGCATGAAGGTCACACGGCGCACGATACTCGGCGCAAGCGCCACCTTGCCGCTGGCGGTAAGCGGTGCGCGCGCCATGCCGACACCTGCGGCACTGCCCGATACGGTGTCGTTCGCGCCGATGCGCAACACCTATCTCGATTCGGGTACGATGCACCCGATCGCGACCGGCGCGCGGCAATCGCTCGATGCCTATCTGCGCACCCGCGACGGCACCGGCGGCCACTACGCGACCGACGACGCCGAGACGCGCGTCAAAGCCAATTTCGCCCGGCTCATCAACTGCGATCCCGCCGAACTCGCCTTCGTGCAAAGCACCACCGCCGGCGAGCAACTCGTCATCGCCGGGCTTGATCTGCCGCGTAGCGGCGGGCGTGTCGTCACCGATACGCTGCATTTCTTCGGTTCGTTCTATCTCTACGAGGAACTTGCCAAACAGGGCGTCGACGTCGCCTGGCTACGGCCGCGCGACGGCAAAATCGCGATCGACGATATCGAGCGCGCGATCACGCCCGGCACGCGGCTGGTCGCGCTGTCGCTGGTCTCGACGTACAACGGCTTCGAACACGATCTGACGCGCGTCTGTGAGATCGCCCATGCCAAGGGCGCGTTGGTCTATGCTGATATCATCCACGCCGCCGGCACGATCCCCATCGACGTGCGCGCCAGCGGCGTCGATTTCGCCGCCTGCGCCAGCTACAAATGGCTGATGGGCGATTTCGGACTGGGCTTCCTCTACGCCCGCGCCGACCTGCATGACCGCATCAAACGCTCGACCTACGGCTATTACCAGCTCGCCGGCTTCCAGCCGCACGTCTATCCGTTCGATCCGCCCGGCGACACCATCGCCGATGTGACGCCGCGCTCCGACGTGGAGGGTCTGTTCGCGGCCGGTACGCGCGCGCATACCGGCATCGCGCTGCTCGACTGGTCGCTGGCGCATCTGCTCGATCTCGGCGTGGAGCGGATCACCGCGTACCGTCGCCCGATGCTGGGGCGGCTCCAGGCCGAACTGCTGCGCAAGGGCTACCGCGTGGTAACGCCGCCAGACAGCCGCACGCCGCTCGTCACCTGCGTCCTTGAAGGCGCGCACGACAAGCTTGCCGCACCGCTCGCGAAGGCCGGCGTGCAGATCACATTGTCGCGCAACCGCTTCCGCTTTTGCCCGTCGGTGTTCAACGACATGGACGATATCGACCGCGCGCTCGCCGCGCTGCCCGCCGCCTGACCCGTCTGCCGCATTCAAGGATCTGCCATGCGCCACCGCTTTCGCCTGCTCGCCGCCGCCAGCCTGATCTTCGCGTCGCCAGCCGTGGCTCAGGATAAAGAGCCGGCGTGGCAGGTATCGCCCGCGTTCCAGCGCGCGATGGAGCCGATGGTGCCGCGCGCGGCGGCCAGCGCCAAAGTGGTGACCACCCGCCACACGATCACGCTGGCCGGCAAGCGCATCGCCTATCGCGCGATCGTCACCGAAACGCCGATGGCGGGGACGGACGGCACGCCCGCTGCGGTCGTCGTCACCTACGCCTATGTCGCGGAGACGCCGGCCAATCCGGCTAACCGGCCGGTGTTGTTCATCTTCAACGGCGGCCCGGGTGCTTCGTCCTCGCCACTGCACATGACGGGAATCGGCCCGCGCCGGCTCGATGGCACGCGTATCGAGGACAACCCGCACAGCCTGCTCGACGTCGCCGATCTCGTTTTCATCGATCCGGTCGGCACCGGCGCGAGCATGCCGATCGCGGGCAAGGACGCGACGCCCTTCTTCAGCGTCGGTGGCGACGCGCGTGCGACCGCGCAGGTGATCGACGGCTGGAAGAAAGCCAACGGGCGCACCACCGCGCCGACCATCGTCGTCGGCGAGAGTTACGGCACGATGCGCGCGCTTGCGATGCTCAATGAGGCGATGAAGGCGAAACAGGCGCTTCCCGATGGCGTCGTGCTGCTCGCGCTGGCGCTTGGCGGCGGAGGCTCGCCCGCCACCGATGCGATGGTGCAATTGCCGACGCTCTCCGCGGTCGCCTGGTATCATAATACGATCGACCGGGGTGGCCGCACCGTCGCGCAACAGTTCGAAGCGGCGCGTGCCTTTGCCGAAAGCGCGTATATCACGGCGACAGTGCAAGGTTCGGCGCTGCCCGACGCTGAGCGCCAAGCGATGGCGGCACGGATGGCGCCGCTGATCGGTCTGCCCGCCGAGACGATCGCCAAGGATGGAATCGCGATCGACAAGGACGGTTTTATGCTCGGCCTGCTCGCCGCCAAGGGCCTGCGTACCGGCCAGCTCGATGCACGCATGACCCGGGCCATCGCCGATTCCAACTTCCACCCGCCGTTCGATGATCCCTCGATGTCGCTCGGTTCCGGAACGACCGCGACGATTGAGAGCTATCTCAAGGACGAACTCGGCTATGCCGTGCCCAGTCCGTATCGCAGCCTGAATCTCGGCATCAATTTCAAGTGGGATTACGAAGCCGGGCGGGGCGGGGCCTATTCCGGGGGATCGTTCGCACCGTTTCTCGCATCGGCGATGGCGGCCAAGCCGACGATGCGGGTTTTCACCGGCGGCGGCTATTTCGACCTTACCACGCCGGTGGAGGCGGGCATCTTCGCGTTGAACCAGGCCGGCGTGCCGGTTGATCGCCGCAGCAGCCATTTCTACCCGACCGGTCATTCGATCGGCGAGGATGACGCAGGGTTGGCGTCGTTGAGCACCGACTTGCGCGCTTTCGTGGCGGGAATCGCAGCGGCGCGGAGGATGTGATCCACGTGTGCGGAGAAACATGATCGCGCATTTGAATCACGTCGGCGGTTGATGGCCGCCCGTCGCGGCAGGCTTCATGCCGTCAAACCCAAGCTTCGAGATCTCCGGTGCATCGACAAACACGCCGTTATGTGGACCGGGTTCTCCTCATCGATCCAATCGTCCCTGCTCGGCGGCAACGCGTCGTTTGGGTGCGATCCGTACCAGCGATGAAGCCATCTGTGGACGCCCCAACGGTTGCAAGCGGTTTTCTTCAGGTTCTGACACGTAGTCGGATGCTGCCATCTGTCCGGCCTGTAATGCAGCGTAAGCTGCTGGCCTGTATGGGAGTTCGCGGACCGGAACCACAATCACCTCTGCGTGCTCGTGCGCACACCGGCTCGGTCTGGTTCTTTCGGCCCCGTCTCGCCGACTGTTGTGCCATACCCTCCTTCGACCGACTGCGCCCTTCCTGCGCCTCAGGCCCGCCTCGGCTTATGCCGCGACTGCGACCGGAGCTCTGTAATCCTTTTGCTTCACCAGCAACGCCCAGACCGTCCGCGCCATCTTGTTCGCGAGTACAACCGTGACCAGCATGCGCGGCTTTCTGGCGAGCATGCCCTCTAACCATGAGCCCGCCAGCGTGCCACGCTTGCTCGCCTGGAGCACGACCGCGCCGCTGCCGATGATGAGCAGCCGCCTGAGCGTTCGCTCACCCATTCGCGAGATCGCGCCGAGCTTCTGCTTGCCACCTGTCGATGCCTGGTTCGGTACCAGCCCGAGCCAGGCAGCAAAGTCGCGCCCCTTTGCGAACGTTTCCGCTGGCGGTGCGATCGCTGCGATTGCGGTGGCGGGATCGGACCGATGCCGGGGATGGTCATCAGGCGACGTGCAACCTCATCCTCGCGGGCACGACGCGTGATCTCCTTGTCCAGCACGGCGATCCGCTTGTCGAGATCCGCCAGCATGTCGACCATCATGGCGAACATCGGTTGCGCCGCTCCGGGCAGAGTTTCACCGATCTCGCCGTCTTCCAACAAGTCAGCCAGCATTGTCAGGTGGAACGCACCCTTGGGCGCAACCCAGCCATATTCCGCGAGATCCCCGCGGATGGCATTGGCGAGCTGAGTACGCTGCTTCGCTGCCAAGTCGCGCGTGCGGAACAGCAGCGCCGCTGCCTGCTGCTGCTCGCTCTTCACCGCCACGAACCGCGTGCTCGGCCTCTGTGCCGCCTCGCAGATCGCCTCGGCATCAACAGCATCGTTCTTATGCCGCTTCACAAACGGCTTCACGTACGCTGGCGGGATCAGCCGGACCTCATGCCCTGCCGCCCGCAGCTCGCGTGCCCAGTGATGCGCACCGCCGCATGCCTCCAGCGCGACCAGGCAGCGTGGGTGAGCCTGGAAGAAGTCGAGCAGCTTGCCGCGCGTGAGCTTGCGGCTGAACACCGCCCTTCCGGTGCTGTCCGCACCGTGCGTGTGGAAAACATGCTTGGCGATATCCAACCCCATCGTGGTAAACTCTGACACGGACGCCTCCTCCAGTGGTGCTCAACACCTCCACTATGCACATCGATGCAGTCGGGGGGCGTCACCCCATCACTTCTGTGTCAACGGGAGCTTTCAATAATGACGGGTCACGGCCGGAGCTGCCGTTCGTCACAGCCGGCCAGAAGGGCAGGAATATCCCACGAACGGCCGGCGACGGTCGACCAGAGTATGCCATTCATGCCGTTCGCGCCGAATGTCAGGATCGGACAGGAGCTGCCATCCGACGCTTATAAAGATCGATGGACCATTCGGACGGGACGCTCACCTAATCCCGGCCGGTGTCGCCCTGCCGCCGCCGGCCCGGCGCGTCCGGGGCGACGATCGTCGCGCGGTCTAGCGCTTCGGGAATCAACGCGAGGTTCTGGATCGCCGCCAAACCCCATTGCGCCGAGGCGTTGGTTGAGACTCCCGGCCATTCGAGCACCCCGTCGACGCGATGCCGGGGGTCCGAAGGCCACGTCCCGAGTCCGGCATCGCCAGAGAAAAACTCGTCCGCGGCGCGCGTCGCAAGTGCCGCGTCCCTGTCCTCGAACGCGGCATAGGCGGTGAGCCGCGAATGCCCCTCGCGCAGGTTGCGCGGGCCGAACGGCGGGCCGAACCTTGCGAGATAGGCGACCTGCGGGGCATTGTACCACCGACAATAGTCCAGCCACGCGGCGCGGTAGCGCGGCACGTCCAACAGGCGGATCAGTTCCGCACTCACCTCCACCGCGCCAAACACGGCGTTGAGATGCGACACCTGGACGCCACGCCCCTGATCGACGAAGCGCCCACTTGCCAGGTCGAAGGGCGCGCTCCCCGTCATCCAGCCTTTGGGCAGACGCCCAATGCTGTCCAGCCCCGCGACCACGCGATCCCGCCACCGCACGTCGCCGGTCCGCTCCCATTCGGTCAGCCATGCCGCCGCGAGCGGGCACCAGGTGGTGCCGAAGGTCATCTCGATCGTTCCCGCCGGCAGCGCGAGCTTCTTCGCGGCGTTGGGCACCTTGCGCCCGATCTCGACCGTGGTGAGCGTCTGGTCCGACGTGATCAAGTCATGGAGCAGGTCGCCCACTCGCTCGTCGGCGGTGAGATAGTAGAACGGCCGGCGATAGCTCGCGTTGCTGACGCGCGGCTGTTTCGAACTGTCGCTCCAATGCTGCACGCCGTGGCGCGTGCCCATCCCCTTGAAGCGGCCGCTGTGATAAACATCGACCTCGCCAGTGTGCCGCGTCATCGCCTCGGCGAAACGCCACGTCTTGGCGTCACCGGTGCGCAGCACCTGATACCACAGCCACAGGTCTGGCGAGAGTTCACTATTGTCCCACGCGAATCCGCCAATGTCGTAGCGCCAGCGATGCCGGTCGCTGTCATAGGTGTGCATCACATCGCCATGGTTCCAGAAACCGTACCACGCGCGGCGATCGACTTCGCCGGCGTAGAAATCGACGAGGTTGCTCAGTTGGTTCTCGATTGCAGCGCGGTTGGGCGTCGAACGATCGGGCAGGCCCCAGTCGCCGAACACCTGCGCGGCATGGAGGTGTTCGGGCGCGATCATCAGTTGCGGCGGCTCGGCCTGCATCCTGGCCATCTCCTGAAGGAGCGCGGTATCAGGGGTCGCCGGGAACGCCCAGAGCATGAGCTCGCTGGTACGCGCGATCCCGGTCGCGTCGTCCCAGCCGGGCTCATAATCTTCATAGGTGACCGACAGGCCTTCGTTCTGCGCGTCGAAACGTTCCATGCCCATCGTCCCGTGATAGGGTCGCATATCCATCGCCGCCGCCTCGGGCGACCATAGCCACGCCGTCAGCGCGGCGTCGTCGCCGGTCGCGCCGTCGATATGGAGCGCGGTTGGATGCCGCTGCCAGAAATAGCGTACGCCCAGCGCCGCTCCGCCCTGGGGTGAGCCGACATAGGCAAGCCCCGGCGCGCGATGCCCTTCGTCGGCATCGATCCAGCCGTAATCGGGGGCGGTTCGCTTGGTGATGGTCCAGCCATTGGCGGTCGGCTGGTCGAGCCGGAAGTCGCCCCAGGCGGGGATACGCTCGAGCGTCGAGCGCACCGCCTTGGCCATCGCGTCGAGCGGCGGCACCGCGCGACCCGCAACCTGCGCCGCCTTGAACGCGATTCCGGGATCGCGCCGCAGCCCCGTCAGCGGGCGCACGCCTTCGGCGAAGAATTGCGCGTCGGTGGCGAAGCGCACGTGGCGATCATGGAGCGCGGCGTCCTTCACCGGCACGCTCGCCCGTACGCCCAGCGCCGAGACGAAGTCCTTCGAAGCGCTACCATCGAATACGACGCTGTGGACCATCCGCAGCCCAGGAGACTCCGAATAGGCATAGAGCCGCACGACGAACGGCAACCAGCGACGCTCCCCGGTGTGATGCGCGCCTTCGATTTTCACCACTGCACGCACCGGCCCGGTCTGTTCGATCGTGACCCGCTCGATCTGCCCCACAAACGGCATGTCGGCGCCGTGCAGCGGCTCGGTTCGCGCGGCACCGGTCAGCGTCACCGGGCCGAGCACGGTCCTGCCGGCGATGCTCGCCTGCTGAACCAGCGCCGCGCCCGACTTGCCGATGCGCCATTGCAGATCGCCGACCATGATCGTCACGGCATCGGCGCTTTCGGTCACGCGGACGGGCCGGGCGGGCAGTGCGGGGCGACCGCGCGTGACGATCAGGCCATCGGGCGCGGTGCCGGCGGGGATAGCGTGCGCGCTCCACTTGATCGAGCCATCGGGCCAACTCGCAGTGATCCAGCACTGCGAGGGCACCGGCTTGCCGTCACGAGTCATTACACTCAACAGGGTGCCACGCTTGATCGCACCGCGTGGCCAGGCAACCCCGAACGTCTGCCCGGCCTGCAGCGCTGGTGCCACGCCATCGATCCAGCGCACCGCCGCGGGCTGGAATGCCGCGCCCCGGGCCGCGCGTAACCGCACCGGCAGCACCGTGGCGGCAGCCCCCAGCGTCACCTTCAGCGTGTCGCGGCGATTCAGCATGTCTCGGTCTCCATCAAAGATGCGTCACCGACACGCGCCGAATGCGCAGGTGGCTCCACGTGGTGCGCAGTCCCCAATGGCCGCGTGTGTAGGGGCGGGTGTCGTCGAGCGTGAACAGCCGTTGCCCGTCGCGTTCGACCGCGACCGTGCGACCGTCGGCGATCAGCGCGATGCGCGTCCAGCGATTGGGGACCAGCAGGTCGGCGGGTGCGGCCTTGTCATGCTCGGGCAGGATCGGGCGGTTGCCCGGCACGCCGATATACCGACGGAATCGGGTCGTCGTGTTCCGGTTGCCCCCGATACCGACATAATACGCTCGGAGATCGTCATAAGCGGCGAATACACCGGATCGCGGCTTGGACAGCACCGACGATCCGTCGCTGTTGGTTGCCATCCAAAAGGCGTTGAGGTCGCTCACCGTGTCATTGGCACCGCCGGCGGACACTGCCATCGCCTCGAAGGTGATCGTCGTCGGCGCGGTGATCGGCTTCGTCCACCACAAGGTGAGCCCTTTGGGCGTGTCGATGTCGATCACACCACCACGTTCGCTGACCTGTGCATCGCGCGATTCGGCCTCGATCCGCCAATCGGTGAGCGGTGCCTGCGCCGCGATACCGAACATGGTCAGCGCGCCGATGCTGGCGAGAACCACTCCAACGCTCATGCCCTCTCCTCGCTTCTAGCGTTCGCGTCAGCATAGGACGGCTCGCGCTGCTTTGCCAAGGTAGTCCCGCAATATATAAAGTGATACCATATTATGGGTAGTAAGCAGCGGGGCTGCGGCTGACGAGTGTTGTGCTGCGCCGGACTATTTCGCCGTCCCGGACGCGGTCAGACTGCCTGGGAAATAACCGAGGTGCGGCGGCTGGTTATATGCCGTGTTTTGCCAGCTCACGCCGGCGCGATAGGCCGGATCTTGCATCAGCGTCACCAACCGATGCGTGGTTGGATACGGCGTCACATAGATCCGCAATTCCCGATTGTCGGCGGTGCGCCAAACCACTTCCTCACGCCAGTCACCCAAAAGATCAGCCTGCAAAGCCGGGTTCGCCTTGGTGCCGTTGTTCGACATCAGCCCCGCAGGAGCGAGCAGCGGGACGGCGGTGGCGGTCTTCCAGTCCCATTTGCTGATGGTCGTCTTGTCGAGCAGTTCCTGTAACAAATCCCCGTCCCAATAGAGCGCAAAGTTGGTCTGGCGCGGCGCCGGCCCGATCGCGTTGCCCTTCACGTCGAACAGGTCGCGGCTGTTGGAGCCCCAGAATTCCGCGCCGACATGCCGCGGATCGATATCGGCAGCGAGGCCACGGCCGGTATCGGTGTCGGCCGGCTTCGTCCACAGCACCTGCCCGGTCCGCGCGTCGAGCAGCGCCGAGCCAATACCGCCATTGGTCTTCACCTGCTCGTGCACGCCCCATTTCTCAAGACCCGGCCGGGCCGGATCGAGATCGGCCACGTGCATCGCGTCGCCATGAAACAGCGGATCGGTCCACAGCCCCTTGCCGTCGTCGTCGAGCGCCATCGATCCGTAGAGCACCTCGTCCCGCCCGTCGCCGTCGACATCGGCAATACTTAGCTGGTGATTGCCGCGGTCGGCATAATCGCCATTGCCGGGGGCGGCCGAATCGAACGTCCAGCGTTTGACCAGCTTGCCGGCGCGGAAATCCCAAGTCGCGACCACAGTGCGCGCATAATAGCCGCGGCCGAACACCATGCTGGGATGTTGCCCGTCAAGATATGCGGTTCCGGCAAGAAACCGGTCCGCGCGGTTTGCATAGCCGTCGCCCCAGGTATCGCGGAGCTGCTCGAACGTCGGGTTGCCACCCGGATAACGCGGCGGATCATAGGGCTTGGTATCGAGCGCGCGGCCGCTGCGGCCATCGAAAACGGTGAGATATTCCGGTCCCTTGAGTATACGGCCGACCAGCGGCGCAACCTTGGTGCCGTCGGGCAGCAGCTTGGCGCCGGTGCGGTCGGGCTGCGGCACTTCGCCGCCATGCTCGCGCCAATCCGCCTTGGCACCGCCAATCACCGTGCCCGTACCGTCGACCGTGCCGTCGGCGGTCTTCATCGCGATCTCGGCGCGGCCATCGCCATCATAATCGGCGATCTGGAACTGCGTATAATGCGCGCCGGCGCGAATGTTCTTCCCCAGGTCGATCCGCCAGAGCCGCTTGCCGTCGAGCGTATAGGCATCGACGAACACATCACCGGTATACCCCGCCTGGCTATTGTCGTGGCTGTTGGTCGGATCCCATTTCAGTACGATCTCATAGCGGCCGTCGCCGTCGAGATCTCCGGCCCCGGCATCGTTGGCGGTATAGCTGTACGCCTCGCCATCGGGTGTCGTACCACCCGGCGGGGGAGTGAGCGGGATCGCCAGATAGCCGTCAGGCGCCATCAGCGCCGGCTTTCCCCGTGCAGCGCCGTTCGCGATCGCAAGCGTATAGCGCGCTTTGGCACTCCCCTTCGGGTCCACGAAGGCGGTGGCGTCGGTCACCGGATGCGGCGTGATCTTGCGATTGTCGCGATAGACGTCGAACCCGATCCCGCGCGGATCGCTCGCCAGTAGGCGCCAACTGACCAGCCAGCCGCCACCCTTCGCCGGCGTCGCGATCATTCCACGGTCGAGCCTCTCGAACTCACGTGATGCCGCGAAGGCCGATGGAAACGCCACGGCACCGAGCGCCACGGTCACCCAGAAATAGCTGCACATCCCGATCATCCTGTCTCTCCCCGGCGACGACGGCGTCGTCACATCTCAACAATTATGATTGCGCTTCACTATTTCGCAACATATAACGGAACAGCAGCCCACAATGTGGGTGATAAGCGACAAGTCGATGTGACGGCAAGAGCCGCGCTGCACTACGAGGGGACAACCTGAAACCGCCAACGCATGCATAAATGCCGGCCCGATACGCGCCGCCCTCGGCAGCGCGCGGCGTACCCAACGCAGCATCAGATCATAGCAAGACGGCCCAATGGCTCGAAAAGCCAGGCCGCCTCAGGGGGGGATTATCATGACCAACACTCGTTCGGCTCCGCGTACCCAGCTTTTCCGCACCACATCCATCGTCGCGCTGACGCTCGGCTGTGTGCTGCCCGCGATCGCCCCGGCGCAGACCGCGACGCCAAATCCCGCGATCCAGCCGCAACCAAAGACCGCGCCCCGCAACGACCAAAACGTCGCGCCCTCGTCTGCCACGGTCGAGCCGGCGACGCGTGACCGCGCCTCGGGCGACGTGTCGCCGCCGGTCGAAACCCAATCCGCCCAAGACAATCCGCGGGACGCCGGGCGGACCAGCCCCGATATCGCGGCCGCTCAGGACGTCATCGTGGTCGGCACCCGCGCCTCATTGCAGTCGGCCATCAACCGCAAACGCAACGCCGGCACGGTGGTCGATTCGATCGTCGCTGACGACATTGCGAGCTTTCCCGACAAGAACGTTGGGGACTCGCTGTCGCGTATCACCGGCGTCCAGCTCAGCCGCGATTTCGGTGAAGGCACGCAAGTCTCGATCCGCGGCGTCGAGCCGGATCTCAACCGTGTCGAGATCAACGGTGTCAGCCAGGTCTCAGCCAGCGGCAGCCGCGCCGGCGATTTCCGGGAGCTCGCCACCGAACTCGTCAAGTCGATCGACGTCTATAAGGGCTATGCCGCCGACCTGACCGAGGGCGGCATCGGTGGCACGGTGTTGGTCGAAACGCGCAAGCCGCTCGAATTGAAGAAGGCGCTCGGCAGCGTCGTCTTGTCCGAACAGTATCTCGAGACGACGCAGGACTGGCGTCCACGCGGCACGATCGTGCTCGGCACCCCGCATTTCCTGCTCGACGGTCTCGGCGTCCAGCTCAACGTCACCTATGACGACAAATCGACGCGGCAGGATTACGCCAGCAACACCAATTACAGCCGCCTTGCCGACTTCGATCATTCGGACAAGCCGACGGTCGCCAACGCTGCGTATTCTGCCTTCCCCACCTATGCGAGCTGCGCCAACGTCGGCAGCACATCGACCGCCACCTTCGCGACGCGTCGGGCTGCGTGCGAGAACCAGTTCTTCGACTGGGCACCGACCGCGCCGCGCTATCGCAACCTGGTGCGCCGCGACAAACGCCTGTCGGGCGACTTCACGGTGCAATATGAATTCGCGCACAATTTCCGCGCCTATGCCGAGGCGCAGATCAACAATCGCGACCAGCGCCTCTTCGACACCAACTACGCGCTCGATATGGGCCGCTACCAGCGCTACCAGCTCGATCCATCGTTGGGCACCAGTTCGACCCCGCAAGTAAAGCTTGGCACCGCCACCGTGAATGCGGACCATGTCGTCACAAGCTATACGACGGCACTCAATTCGGTGGTGGTAAGCAGCACCGTCACCAGCGGATCGAGCAATATCCTCGGCGTGCAGCGGCGCGACTTCCAATACGATCAGAAATCACAATATTTCCAAAGCGGCTTCGACTGGAATCTCGATCGCTTCCAGATCAAGGGCATGGTGTCCTACGCGAAGGGCAAAACCACAGGCGATACCAACCTCATTTCGATCAACACTGGCATCGCCGGCGTGAAGGTCGATACAGCCAATGCGCTTGGTATCCCGGTCTTCACCTATCCGAGCAGCGTCGACCCCGCTGATCCCGGCCTTTACACCGATCTGACGCGCCCCGGCAACGTCGCGCAATCGGGGCCGACGGTCCAATACCGCCCGTCCCAAACCTCGAACAGCGAGAAGCAGGCAAAGCTCGACGTCGATTGGCAGGTGGATTTGGGGCCGCTCAAAACCATCGAATATGGCGGCCAATATCGCGATCAGGATTATGTGTCGTACAACGGGGGCGGCGCACGTCTCCTGAGCGCCGTCGGCGTGGTGCCGCAAGTCTATCAGGACACCGCCAACGTGTCCTATTCGACCAACATCGTCTCAGCGGTGACGGCGCGCACCACCAAGACGGGCAACGGCACTTACACCAATCAATTGACGCAAGCGGAATATGCGTCGCTGATCAGCGCGCTTGGCGCTACCAGCGCCGGCGCTCCGCTGTTCACCGGGCTGCAGGGCGCGCCCGGCGGGATTCCCAGCCGCATCGCCTTTGCCAATTTCAACGCAAGCGAGATTGCCAAATATTTTGATCTGTCCGGCTTCGATCAGGATTTGACGCTCAATGCCAATGGTCTGCCGCAAATCCCGGCCTATACGATCACGGAGACGATCGCCGCCGGCTATGTCAAAGCCGATTTCGAAACGCGCGTTCTGGGCATGCGCCTGACCGGCAACGCCGGGGTGCGCTATACCTATACGCGCGACAACGGAACGGGGGTCAACATCAGCCGGGTGACGCGCTTTACCTCGACCGGTTCGGTCGAAACGGTGGTGCTCAACGCCCAGCAATCGACTCTCAAGAACAGCTATGCGGATGTCCTGCCCGCGTTCAACGCCGCGCTCGAATTTACGCCAAACCTGGTCATGCGCGCGAATTGGGCCAAGAATCTTGCGCGTCCGAAGCCGTCCGATCTGGTGGCGACGATCACCTGCACCGATGACGCCACCATCGCCGCAGCGGACGATACCTGCACCGCGGGGAACCCCGAGCTGGTGCCGTACCGCGCCGACCAGTGGGAGGTTAACCTCGCCTGGTATCCCAACCGCGATACGCTGATAAGCGTCGATTATTATAAGAAGTACGAAAGCAGCTTCGTCGTTCCCGGCGTCACCCGCTCCGGCGTCGACCTGTTCAAGGATGGCGTCCTGTATACCGTGCGCCAGCCGGTCAACGGGTTCGGCGCGTTGCTCGACGGCATCGAAGGCAGCGCGCAGACGGCGTTCACCTTCCTGCCCGAGCCATTCGATGGCTTCGGCGCCTCGGCCAACGTCACCTTCGCGCGCGCGATCAGGACCAATTTGACCAACGCCGCGACCGGTCAGCCGCTGCTCGAATATCCCGGCCTGTCCAAATGGACGTACAATGCCAGCATTTTCTACGACAAGGGCTTCCTCAACGCGCGGCTGAGCTACAATTATCGCTCCGACTGGCTGGTTACGGCGGCGGATTCGAACAACGGCAATTTGCCGATCTACCGCCAGGGCGAGGGCTATCTCGACGGGAAGATCACGCTGCGCTTCCCAAAATATCATACCAGCCTGTTTGTCGAAATGCAGAACATCAACAACGCTTACTCGCGCTCCTATGTGAAGGGGATCGGCACGTCCGAAGTCTATTATGCAGGGCGACGTCTATTCGCTGGCCTCCAGCTCAAATTTTAGAGTTTGAATGGATTGGAATTTTTCAGCCTTGAATATGTGCATGGCCAGTCGCTGAGTCACCCGTTCAGATGAAGGCCAGTTCACCGCTACAATGCCCATCCGGAAAGATTGACCGGCGTTTCCGCTGCCACCAGGCCTCCCTGCTCCGAGGCGGCACCGGATCAGACCGAAACCGCTTTGGGAACCGCGCACGATTCCATCAGGTCGGCTTATGCTCTGGGATCAAAGCAGCTTGTCGAGCGTGATCGGCAGCTCCCGAACCCGCTTGCCGGTGGCATTGTAGATGGCATTCGCCACCGCCGCGGCGACGCCGGTGATGCCAATCTCGCCGACGCCGTGCGCGCCCATCGGGGTGTGCGGATCGGGGATGTCGGTCCAGATCACGTCGATTTCCGGCACGTCGAGATGCACCGGCACATGGTATTCCGACAGGCTGGGGTTCATGATTCGCCCGTTGCGCTCGTCGAACTGGGTTTCCTCCATCAGCGCCATGCCGAGGCCCATGATGATGCCGCCGCGGAACTGGCTGGCAGCGGTCTTCGGGTTGAGGATGCGGCCGCAATCGAACGACCCCAGGAACCGTCGTATGCGCGTCTCGCCGGTGACGATGTTGACGCCCACCTCGCAAAACAGCGCGCTGTGCGAATGCATCGACCAGTGCATCGTCTCGAGCGGCATCGACCCCGCCTTGGTCACGGAAAGGCTGTCGCGCTGTGCCCGTGCCAGGATGGAGGCATAGCGCTCGCGGCGCGTGGGATCGGCGAGCGCCGCCAGACTGCCGTCATCGCAACCGACCTCGCTCGGCGACAGGCCCGCGAGCGGCGAGTCGTTGCCGGCCAGCTTGAGCAGCGCGCCGACCAGTTCGCCGTGCGCGGCGATGACGGCCGCGCCGATTGCGGCGGTCTGTTGCGACCCGCCCGCCATGATCGCGCCGGGAATGGCGGAATCGCCATAGACGACTTCGACCTGCTCGATGGCGAGGCCAAGCCGCTCTGCGGCGACGATCGCGGTGGTGGTGGCCGTTCCCATGCCCATTTCGGCGGCGGCAACCTCCACTTTGGCCCGCACGTCCTCGCCGTCGCGCGACAGCGTGATGCGCGCTTCTGCGCCGGGCATCCGGTAATAGGGATAGGTGCCGGTCGCGCAGCCCACGCCGATGCGCCACTCGCCGTCCTGGCGCGTGCCGGGTGCCGGGCGATCGGCCCAGCCGAACCGTTCCGCGCCACTACGCCATGCCTCGGCGATATGGCGGGAAGAGAAGGGACGGCCGTTGACGGGGTCCTTCTCCGGCTCGTTGCGCAGGCGCAGCTCCACCGGATCGATGCCGAGCTGCACGGCGAGTTCGTCGATCGCAGATTCGAGTGCGAACGTCCCCACGGCTTCGCCCGGCGCGCGCATGAAGGTGTTGGCGAGCGTGTGCATCCGCGTCACCTCCACCTTGAGCAGGATGTTGGGCGCGGCATAGGCCGCCTGGCTGCCGAGGATGAATGGCTCGGGCATGTTGTTGTGTGGCGTCATGACCGACAGGCCGGTGTGGATGAGCGCTTCGAAGCTGCCGTCGGCACGCGCGCCGATCGCCACCCGCTGCTCGGTCAGCGACCGTCCGCCGACGATGCGGTACACCCCCTCGCGCGAGAGTGCGATGCGCACCGGCCGGCCGGAAAGCCGCGCCGCCGCTGCCGCGATGATCTGGTGGTCCCACAGGCCCTTGCTGCCGAAGCCGCCGCCGACATAGGGCGAGGTGAGCCGCACCTGCTCCGTCTTCAGCCCGAAGACGTCGGCCAGCGTCTGTGCCTGCTGCGACACCATCTGGCTGGCATCGTGGATCGTCAGCGTGTCCCCGATCCACGCCATGGTGGCAGCGTGCGGCTCGATCGCATTATGGTTGTGCCGCGGCGTGCGATAGACTTGGTCGACCATGTGGGGCGCCGCCGCAAGGGCCGCCTCCGCGTCGCCGACCTCGTTCAACAGCGGATGGCCCATGAAGAGGCCTTGTTCGATCCCCTTCGCCTTCGCTTCCGCCAGCGAGGTCGTCGATGCCTCCACGTCGTAGGTGATCCGCAGCAAGGTTACGGCATGGTCGGCTTGCTCCTGGGTGTCGGCGAGGACGCAGGCGATCGGCTGACCGTTCCAATGGACGCGATCATCCTGCAGCACGGGCAGGTCCGCCGGACCCACGCCCGTGGGGGACGAGCCGAAAATGGGCGGCGTCGCCATGCGCGGCGCGTTCCGGTGGGTCATCACCAGCACCACGCCGGGGGCCGCCTCCGCCTCGGTGCTGTCGATCGCGGCGATGCGGCCGCGCGCGATCGTGGCATAGGCCAGCGCGGCATAGACCATGCCGTCGAAGCGATACTCGGCCGCGAAGGCGGCGGTGCCCGTCACCTTGAGCGCACCGTCCAGTCGCGAAACGGGCGTGCCGATCAGACCGTGTTTGCGGGCGATCAGCGGGTCGGGCACGCCGCCCGGAATCCAGCTGTCGGGCGCGAGCGGTACCAGCTTTTCCATCGCGCTCTGCACCAGCCCTTGCGCCGCCTGCTTGGCGTTCTCGATGATGCTCACGCCGTCTCTCCCGTTGCGAGCGCCTGTAGCACGGCCGCGAGCGCGCGGCCGGCGAGTGCCGGCTTGAACGCATTGTCGCGGAGCGGCTGGGCCGCCGCGAATTCCAGCGCCGCAGCGTCCAGAAAGGCCTGGTGCGTAGCCAGCGCGCCACGCAGTGCCGCCTCGGCCTTTGCCGCGCGCCACGGCTTGTGGGCGACGCCGCCGAACGCGATCCGCACGTCCGCAATGCGATCGCCCTCCAGCTTCAGCGCTGCCGCGACGGAGACCAGCGCGAAGGCGTAGCTCGCCCGGTCCCGCACCTTGCGGTAGGTAGACGTCGCGCCGAACGCGAGCGGCGGCAGTTCAACCGCCGCGATCAGTTCGCCCGGGGCCAGAGTCGTATCTCGGTCAGGCGCGTCGCCGGGGAGACGATGCAGATTGCCGAACGCGATGCGACGATCGCCTGCGGCCCCGGTCACGTGCACGATGGCATCCAGCGCCGCCAGCGCCACGCACATGTCCGAAGGGTGTGTCGCAACACATGCCTCGGATGCGCCCAGCACCGCGTGGATACGATTGAAGCCCTCGCGGGCGTCGCAGCCCGATCCGGGCACCCGCTTGTTGCAGCGCGATCCATCGGTGTCGTAGAAATAGGTGCAACGGGTGCGCTGCAGCAGGTTGCCGCCTACCGTCGCCATGTTGCGGATCTGCGCCGAGGCGCCGGCCAGGATCGCCCGCGCCAGCATGGGATAGCGTGTCCGCACCGCGCGATGTTCGGCAAGCGCGGTGTTCCGCACCGCCGCGCCGATCAGGAGACCGCCGTCTTCCGTTTCCTCGATCGTCGCGGGAAGCGCGCTCACATCAACCAGCCGTTCGGGGCGGGCCACCGTCTCGCGCAGGAGATCTACCAGGTTGGTACCGCCGCCGAGATAGGCGGTGCCGGCCCCCGCGCCCAGGCGAAGCGCCTCGGCCGCATCGGCGGCGCGCAGATAGGTGAACGGCGTCATGCCGGAACCTCCGCCGCGAGGGTGTCGCGGATAGCATCGATGATCCCGTTATGCGCGCCGCAGCGGCACAGGTTGCCGCTCATGCGTTCCTGGATTTCCTCGCGCGTGAGCGTCACGTCGGCGGAGAGGTCGCTACTCACATGGCTCGGCACGCCTCGCGCGGCCTCGGCAGCCATGCCGATCGCCGAACATATCTGCCCCGGCGTGCAATAGCCGCACTGGAACCCGTCCTGTTCGATGAACGCGGCCTGCAGCGGGTGGAGTGCGTCCGCGTCCGCCAATCCCTCGATCGTCGTGACCTCGCCGCCCTGCACCTGCACCGCCAGCGTCAGGCACGCGAGGATGCGTTCGCCATCCACCAGCACCGTGCAGGCGCCGCACGCGCCCTGGTTACAGCCCTTCTTGGTGCCGGTGAGGTGCAGTTCCTCCCGCAGCAAGTCGAGTAACGACGTGCGAGGATCGGCGGGTGCCGACACCTTCGCCCCATTCACGATGAGCGACATCCAGATCCTCCGACGGTAGGTCTTTCATGGCGGTAACGACAGGCGCAGCGATTGGTGCCACGCCGACTTTTCTTCATTCGGATGCGAAATGCAGCGCTCGATCATCGACTGGGCTGAACGAACGTATGGCCCGGCCGGTGTACAAGTAGGACACGGTGTTCTGGTCAGTCTGTGTGAACGTATGCAGTTTGATGGGCAAGCCCATGGCCAAGATGGATATCCATGCGTCCGGGGCCTCATAGTGGCCGCGGCATCGAGTGCCAAGTCGTTCACCGGGGTTTCCAGGCGCCGATCGGCCGCTCCCCTCGACAGCGCGGTGCTCTCCCGCTGTTCGATACGGATATCACGTATATTGTTCATGCGCTGCGGCACCTTGTCGCCGACGCCAGAGGGCTCGCGCTCGCCTCAATGCCCACCGCTCGTATCGATCGGACCTTTCGGCTTCGGTGCCAGCCAGATCAGCGCCCCGGTGAAGGCAAGGCACAACGCCACCGCCGCGAACATGTTGAGTGTGGCGAGCATCACGCTCTGGCTTTCGACGATATTGGCCAGCACGGTGGTCGCCGTTTCGCGCGACAGGCCCGATGCCACCATCGCCTCGATCGTGGAGGGCCCCTGTTGCATGGCGCCGACCAGTTCGGCCCGGTTGGCCCGCGCGGCGTTGATCCAACCCGTCTGGACCAGCGACGCGGCGAAGGCGGAGGTGAGCGTGCGCAGAAAATTGGAAATGCCGGCGGCGTCGGCCTGTTCGTGCGGATCGACGCTGGCGATGCACAAGCCCGTGACGGGAATGAAGAACATCATGAGGAAAGGGCTTGTCAGCAGCATCGGCCAAGCCATCTGCAGAAAGGTCATGTCAGGCGTGAAGCCGGTGCGCCAAAGCGAGATGAGCGCCATTCCGGCGATCCCGGTCGAGATGAGCAACCGCACATCCATTTTGGCGGCCGCTGCCCCGATGGCCGGTGAGGCGAGCACCGCGAAGATACCCATGATGCCGGTCGCGTAACCGGCCCAAGTCGCGGTGTAGCCCATGTTCTGCTGGAGCCAGAGGGGGATAAGAACGACGGTCGCGAAATAGGCGCCGAAGCTCATGGCATAGGTGACGGATGCCACGACGAAACCGCGGTGCCGAAAGACGCGCAGGTTCACGATGGGGTGCTTTTCGGTCAGTTCCCAGATCAGAAACGCGATGAAGCCGATTGCCGCGACAACGGCCAGCACGCGAATCTCGGTCGCCGCGAACCAGTCGCGGTTGCGCCCCTCGTCGAGCACGATCTGGAGCGCTGCGACCCAGATGACGAGGAGGACGAGGCCGACCACGTCGATCGGCGATCGGGCCGTTGCCTCGCGCCGTCCACGCAGCAGATAGAAAAGGCCCGCGGCGCCGACGGCTGCGACAGGCACGTTGAGGAAGAATATCCACTCCCAGCCGGCGTTGTCGGAGATGATGCCCCCCAGAATGGGGCCGGCAATCGGCGCGACTGTGGTGGTCATCGCCCAGATGATCGTCGCGAGAGTCGCCTTTTCGGCAGGAAAGACGCGCAGCAGCAGCGTCAGCGACAGGGGTATGATCATGCCGCCGGCAAGACCCAGCAGAACCCGACCCGCGATCAGCATTTCGAGCGAGCGCGACAGGCCGCACAGCAATGAAAAAATGCCAAACGCTATAAAGGCCGAGATGAACACCCTCTGCTCGCCGAACCGCCGGGCCAGAAAGCCTGCCAGCGGTACCGTGATGGCGTCGGCGACGGCATAGGAGGTGATGACCCAGGTCGCCTCCGTCACCGACACGCCGAGCGAGCCGGCAATATGCGGGATGGACACGTTGGCGATGGTCGTGTCGAGAACGACTAGGAAATTGCCCAACCCGATCAGCAGTGCGGCAAGGATCAAGGTCGCGCCGGTGAGCGGCCTCGCCGAAATCGGCGCGACGACGGTGTCCGTCATATGCTGGTTCCGCTTAGTTCGAGAGATCCACGGTGGCGTTCATCGACAGCCCGACCCGCAGTGGATGTTCGGCCAGTTCCTTTGGATCGAGCGTGATCCGCACGGGCAGGCGCTGAACCACCTTGATCCAGTTGCCCGTGGCATTCTGGGCGGGAACCACGGCGAAGGCAGCGCCGGTACCGCCCGAGAAGCCGATCACGCGGCCGTGATATTCGACATCCTCGCCGTAGAGATCGGAGGTGAGGGTGACGCGCTGTCCCGGCTGAACGCGGGCGAGTTGCCCTTCCTTGAAGTTGGCGTCGACGAATGCGGCCTGGACGGGCACCACCACCATCATCGTTGCACCCGCCTGGACGCGCTGTCCGACCTGCACCTGGCGACGCGAAACGATGCCGTCGACCGGCGCCCGCACCACCGTGCGATCAAGGTCCACCCGCGCCTGATCGCGCGCCGCGCGCGCAGCCAGCACTTCCGGGTTTGCTTCGGGGGCGGCGTCCGCGATCAGGGCGCGATTGGCGTCGCGGCTTCCTACTGCCGAGGTCCGATTGGCCTGCGCCTGCGCATTCTCGGCCTGGGCCACCTTCAGGTTTGCCGTGGCCGTGCTGTAAGCGTTGCGCGCGATCGTCAGTTCATCGCCGGAGACGGAGCCTGATGCCGCGAGCGCTTCGCGACGGTCGAGATCAATCTTCGCCTTGGCGAGATCGGCGTGCGCCGCAACCATCCGTGCTTCGGCGCGTGCCTGATCGGCAGCGCGCGCCGTTACCTGGGCGCCGAGGCCGCTATCGGTGGCGAGCAGCCCACGAACCCGGCGTTCCGTCAACGCAAGCTCGGCTTCGGCACGCGCGAGCGCCAGGCGGGCGTCCGTATCGTCCAGTCGCACGAGGATGTCACCGCGCTTCACGCGCTGTGCGTCATCGACCAGCACCTCGCGCACCGGGCCACCGATCAGCGGCGTCACCTGGGCGACATTGGCGCCGACATAGGCATTATCGGTCGAGACGTGCTGCGCCGCGATAAAATGGACATAGGCCCAATAGAGAATGCCGAGGCCAACCACCGCCATCGCAAAAATCGCGAACAATTTGCCGCGCTTGGCTTTCAGGGCAGCGTCATTCTTTGGCTCTTCGTGGGCCAAGGGCATGGGATCTGTAAGGGTTTGCGTGGACATCGGGAGATCCTTCAGGAACGGAAGCCGCCGCCGAGCGCGCGGACAAGGGCGACATTGAGGACGAACCTGCGGTTGCGGAGCGTGGCGAGGTTGCGCCGCGCATCGATCAGGGCGTCTTCGGCCACGAGTACATCGAGAGAGGTTGCAAGCCCGCCGCGGTAGCGATTGTTGGACACTGTCCAGGCCGCTGTTGCGGCGCGCTCGGCTTCATCGGCCCTGCCGATGCGTTCGGTGAGCGCACGTTCGCTCGTCGCTGCATCCGCAACCTCGCCCAGAGCCTGGGCGAGCGCGCCGTCATAATCCGCGACCGCAGCGCGATAGTCGGCTTCAGCGGCGCGATATGCGCCGGTCAGCCGTCCCCCGTCGAAGATCGGCAGGCTGATGGCGGGTCCGGCCGTGCCGAAGGTAGAGCCGGATTTGACGAGATCGCCAATGCCGATGGGCTGAAGTCCGATCAGCGCGGCAAGGTTGACGTTCGGATAGAAAGCGGCGCGCGCTTCCTTGATCCGGCTTGCGGCCGCCTGCGCCCTCTGCCGCGCGGCGATCACGTCGGGACGGCGCCCGATGAGGTCGGCCGGCACGTTGGCGGGGAGGCCGAAGTCCTCTGTCGCGTGCGCAGTCGGCCGCTCGATGGAAAGGCCCCTGTCGGGACCCGCGCCGAGCAGCGCAGCGATACGATGGCGCGTGAGCGCGATGGTCTCGTCAAGACCGGCAAGCTCTCCTTGCGAGGCGGCGAGCGCCGAGCGCGCCCGCTCGACAGCACCAGTGTTTTCAAGCCCCTGGGCTCGGCGCCCATCGATCAGTTCGACGGTGCGTCGCCGTACCGCGACGGCGCGACGTGCTGCATCGGCCTGCGCGAAAAGATCGGCGAGATCGGCATAGGCTTCCGCAATACCGGACGATAGGATCAGGCGTGCCGCCGCCGCCTCAGCCTGGGCTGCCGCGGCATCGGAACGCGCCGCAGCAAGGGCAGCCCGGTTCCGCCCCCAGAAATCCAGCTCCCAATCAAGCCGCGCTGTCGCCTGGCCATAGTCTTTCCAGCCTTGGGGTGCGATCGTGCGCGGGATGAGATAGTTGTAGCTCTGCTTGGTGCCGCCAATCTCCCCATCTGCCTGCAGCGACGGCAGCAATCGGCTCCGCGCTTCTCGCACCAGCGCGTCGGCCCGTTCGAACCGTGCTTGCGCGACGCGCAGATCGGTCGCAGCCGACAGACCTTCTTCGATAAGCGCCGTGAGTTGCGGGTCGCCAAAGACTTCCCACCAGCGATCTGACGGCCAGGATGTCTCGGGCGCTGCCAGGCTGGAGGTGCTTGCAAAGGCGCTGGGCGATCGCATCGCCGGCACCGCGCCTTGTTTCGGCAGCGCCGCGCAGCCGGCGAGCAGGGGCACTGCCAGACCGAGCGACGTCCAGATCATTCTCCTACGCATCGGGCTGCGCCGCCTCGATGTGGGCGGGCTGCTCGCCTGCGAGCAGCCGTGCGGCAATGCCTTCGGCTTCGGCTTCGGAAGCCGAGACGAGGATCGGATAGCCCCAAAATTTCTGAAAGACCGGCGCCGATGTCTTGACGAGGAAGCGTTTTGCCGGACTCGGCTCGACATAGACCATTGCCCGGACATGCGTATGGAGTGCCTCACGGTTGCGCTTCATCCACAGCGTCAACCGCTTTCGTTCCTCGTTCGAATGAACATGTTCAGTTTCTGCGCCGAGGCCGATCAATACGAAGGATCGCTTGCGCTCCAGAAGATCTTCGAAAATCTGGAAGCTGACCTCGTCACCTCGATCGTCGACGCGGTTGTAGTGCATGCGCACTAACGGGAATTGCGTGTCATCAACCAGCATGGCCTGAGTCCAATAGTTTTATCATTCCGAACCTTCATAGGCTCTTCACGGAACTTTGGATTTGGCGACTTGGGCAGATGATTTATCGAAACTGCCAATTTTCGGGGTTCGAACGGCCCGCTGACGAGTGTCGGCACGATTGTGCGGGTTGCGCATCAAAGCCCCAACGCGCGCTGAGCCTCCCTTATTGTGGAGATGAGTTTAGGCTTGCGCTGTTGCGGTGTCCCGGGGGGAGCTGCGCTCCGCCGCGCCGCCAGATACTGCCCCGGTGGCTGTCCCATCACCTTCTTGAACATCGTGATGAAAGCACTCGCACTTTCATATCCGAGATCGAACGAGACGGTCTGTACGGACGCTCCCTCGGTCAGGCGCTCGATCGCGAACATCACCTGAAACTGCTGGCGCCACCGCCCGAAGCTCATGCCGGTCTGCTTGATGATGAGCCTGAACAGACTGCGCTCGCTCATGGCGACGATCCGGGCCCAACCCCCGATCGTCGTCCGATTGGCGGGATCGGACGACAGGGTCTTGGCTATGGTGCGCAATCGCGGGTCGGCAGGCATCGGCAGATGGAGGCTCCCCATCGGTGCGCGCTCAAGCTGGTCGAGCATCGTCTGGATAAGGCGGCCGTCAGCGCCGTCGACATCGTAAAGCGAGGGGAAGCGGGTCACGGCGATCAGCAGTTCGCGCAACAGTGGCCCGGTGGAGAAGGTGCGGCACTCCGCTGGCAGATTGCGGGCAAGTTCGGGATCGATGAAGAGCGTGTAGACCTCAAGGTCACCGGCGCAGCGCACGCTATGTTCCATATCGCCGGGGATCCACAATGCGCACTGCCGCGGAACCATCCACAGGCCCTGCGGCACCTCGCAGGTAATGAGGCCACGGACCGCGAGGATGAGTTGCGCCTTGCGATGCCGATGCGGCGGTTGTTCGAAACCTTCCGTGAAAAGTTCCATCCCGACCGCTGAGACCGGCCGGGGAATCTCCTCGGGCTCAAAAACCTCGTAATCGTCGCTCTGCATCGTTCTGATCCGCTGGGGCCGGCCTTCAATCTGCCACCGACACCTCCAAATTGCGAACGATTCTCAACTGAGTGGCGGTATTGCGCAACATTTTGGCAATATCGCTCAAGCTGCCAAGGCCATCGCGCCGGGTTGCGCTTCGCCGGACGGGCGGCCTGGCTAGGTCGCGCGGTTAGGTCGGCGGAGCTTCAGCGTCGGCCGCGCGACGAAGAAGGCGATCAGGAGCAGCGTGGCGTCGACCGCCCAGCTTGCCGGGTCGATGCCGGAAAGACCGCCCGTTGCGCTGAGCGTGGCATGGACCAGCGCCAGCCCTGCCAGCGCCACGGCCGTTGCCGCGCGCAACCCGTCGCCCAGGCGCAGCTGCGTCGTGGGGAAACATGCCAGCGCATAGGCTGCTATGGTGCCTGCGGCCCAACCCAGCAGGGGCGCGGCCTTTGCGTCCGTTGCAAGCGACGGGATCGCCGCAAGCGCGAGCGCCAGCGGTTGCCCCCAGATTGTGGCTGTCCACAGCCGCTCCATGGCCGGCATGGGGCGCCCCTTGTCACGTCGGCGCGTCAACCAGATCTTGAACCCGCTCGCAGTGATGCCGCACATCGACAGGCCGAGGAGGCCGTAAGCGAGCTTGACGAAAATCCCGCCGAACCAGCCAAAGTGGATCGGCTGAATGGCAAAGATCATCTGCTGGCTGAAGGGCCGTCTGGTTACGTCGGACGCAAAGACCTTCCGGCCTTTGCTGTCATAGACGACGCGCTCTTCGAGAAAGAGGCTTCGCGGATCGCGCAGGCCAATTCCGATCAGCTGCCCCTTGGCGCCCGGCTGCTGGATGTCGATGGACTGGAGCGCAAGGCCGGGGGCGGCGGCGGTCGCTGCGGCGATGAAGGGCCCGACCGAAGGAAGCGGACCCGTACGAGACGCGTGAGCCGCCGGTCGCGCGACCGGGCCCGCGAAATCGGCAAAGGCCTTGAACATGTCCCCCTTGTACGTGGTCGCAGCAACACTTCCGAAAACGATGATGAAGACGCCCAGGAAGGCGGCGGTGAACGCGATGATGAGGTGGAAAGGCAGCCCCCAGGTGCCCATGCGGTTATGGAGGCCGGCCTGGCCCACTCGCACGGATCCGCCGCTGCGAAGCCGGAAAGCATCTTTGAGGATGCGCGGATGGGCAAGAACCCCGGAAATCACCAGCGCCAGCAACGCCATCCCCGCCAACGCAACGATCACCGTGCCGATGCCGAACGGCAGATGGAGGTCGACATGCAGCCGCACCAGAAAGTCGCTGACATCGTGGCGCACCTTCATCGCGGGGTGGCCGGATGCGTCGGCGAACCAGCTCCCGCTCCCCGCACCCTCGCGAC
This sequence comes from Sphingomonas panacis, assembly GCF_001717955.1. NCBI lineage: Bacteria > Pseudomonadati > Pseudomonadota > Alphaproteobacteria > Sphingomonadales > Sphingomonadaceae > Sphingomonas > Sphingomonas panacis. Next base: position 94,675 of record NZ_CP014168.1, on the reverse strand, counting down.
CTCTTGCCGAGAGCAGAAGATGCGGATTGTGGGGCGAGGGGAGGGTTACGGAAACCGATTGCGCCGCGTCCTCGGGCCCTTTCTCGCGGAGCGCTGCAATGCCCAGATCAATCGCACCGGGAGCAACGGCGAGCACCCGAGGGGCTGCGGGCTGTTCCCAGCGTTGCAGCTCCTGCACGAACACCACGACGCTTCCCGTCAGGCAAATCAGGTAAATCGCCGCGCTGAACGCGAGGCCCAGCGCGGAATGGCCCGCCAGTATGGCGCTGATCCAGCTATTGGAAAACAGCGATTTGCGCGCGGCGGGGCGGAGGGGATTGTTCATGCCAGCAGTATCCAGGCAATGGTGGAGCCGGCGATGGCGGACGCCCCGATCATGCCGAGCACAGGGCGCAGCATGACGCGGTCACTCAGCATCCAGATGACGAGACATGCCCAAAGCAGCGGCACGAAGACGACGGCGGCAGCGAAACGGTCAAGCCGCGCCCCCGGCGCGATGCCTGCGGCCGCTGCACCGACCGCGTTTGCGGTGATCGCGGTGAGAAGAAGTGCGGCCGCGCCCCTTGCCCAACCACGCCAGCGGCCCCCGGGCCGTTCGTCAGGCTCGGGCGCCTTTTGTGCTTTGGCGCGTGGCTCCGATCGTCGGACCGGCTGCCGCTCCTCGCCGAATTTGACCACGATCATCGCGCAGAGGCTGAAGGCAAGCAGAACCGCCATCAGGCCGATGGCGACCCCAAGCCAGAGGGCATAAAGAAGAAGGGCGGGGATCAGCATCAGCCACCCCGCTGCCGCCCAACGCTTGCGCCGCATTCCAGCGCCTCGCCATGCTGTCCGCAGCATCAGGACCGACGCAAGGCACGCCGCCATCCCGAAAGCTCCCACTATCTGCATGATCAAAGGACTTCGGAGCCTCCGGTGCTTAAACGCGAATTGATCGTGATACGGCGATAGAGCGGTTCTCCGGCGGACGCCGTGTTCAACGCCGCCAAAGCGTTCCGAAATGCCGGCAGGCCCCGCCAGGATGTCCACCGGTGGAAGAGATTGGAACCTCAGCGACTCAAGGAGCTAGGATCGCAAAGCAAACTGGCCGGCATATCCACGTGAATGTTCCAACGGATATGCCAACCCGGTGCGTGCCTTAGTACCGCAAGTTCACGGTCAGCATGGCGTTTCGCGGCGCCCCCACTGCCGCCGTGTCAAAGAACCCGGCGCGCATCCAATACCGCTTGTCGGAAAGGTTATTGACGTTGACCGACGCAGACAGGCGATCGCTGAACGCATAGCGTGCCAGGGCATTGATCAGCGCGTAGCTTGCTTGCACGACCGTCGTGCCCGGCTGGATTCCGCCCCGACCGTCCGGCCGATTGGTCCCTGCGAACTGAATGTCGCTTTGCCAGTGGACACCGCCGCCGATCGTCAGCCTGTCCAACGATCCCGGCAGGCGATAGCTCGTGAAGAGCTTGACCGTTCGGCGCGGTTCCTGGGGATTGAGGCGTGCGCCGTCGGGGGTTTGGCTTTTCAGCCAGGTAAAGCCGCCGGACACATTCCAGCCCGGCAGAACTTCGCCGTTTGCTTCCAGTTCGATCCCTCTGGTCTTCGTCCCGTCGACTGCAACATAGGCAGTGTTCAGCGGGTTGCTCGGGTCGAAGAACCCAACATCCTGCTGTGCCAATTTGTCCAGCCGCGTGTCGAACAGGGTCAGCGAGGTGTTGAGGTCGCCTCCAAAGAACTCGCCTTTGACACCGACTTCCCGGCTATTGCCCTTGGTCGGCGCCAGGATGTTGCCGTTACGGTCCCTCCGGTCCGGCTGTGGCTTGAATATCTCCGTATAGCTCGCGAACAGCGTGAAATTCCTGGTCAGATCATAGGTCGTGCCGACATAGGGTGTGAACCTGTTCTGCCGATATCGAACGCTGGCGGAACCGGCTTCATCGTCATCCAACTCGAATCGATTGAAACGACCGCCAAGAATGACCTTCAGGCCATCCGCGGGCGACACGCGGGCTGCCGCATAGACCCCGTATTTCCTGGTCCTGACGTTCGAGGCCGTGCCCCATGGCATCGAATTGTTCTCGAAATCGATGCGAGGGATCGTGCCCACCTGATCGAGGGATGGCGCGGGCGTCGTCGAAAAGGGAAAATACGGGTTTATCGTCAGGCGAGAGCCCGGCGTATCCTGCTTCGTCCAGGACAGGGTGGTGCCGACAACCAGTTCGTGCTGCCTGCCGAAAAGCTCGACCGGCCCATTGGTTTGCAGGTCCAGCGTATCCTGCCGCGTCTTGCCGCTGAATTTCGTGCCGGCGTTGGCCACCGGGAAACCGGAGAAACCCGTCTGCCGATCAGGATAAAAGCCAATAGTCGCCCTGGGATTGGTGGGATCGATACCCACCAGCGCAGCCAATTCCGCGTCATGGTTCAGTTGCGAATGGGTGAGCGCGCTTTTGATCTTCCAGCCATTGGCGAATTCATGGGACAGGTTGACGAACGCCGTCTGGGATTCGACTGTATAAAAGGTCCATGGCGGCGACAGGGTCGCGGAACGGCGCAGGTCCGTCGTCAGCGTGCCGTCGCTGTAGAAGAGCGGCGCGGCGCCCCAGGTCGAACCCTTCGGCAGATTGTGCTGATATTCGAAGCCTGCGGTCAGGATCGTATGATCGGTCAGATCGGCTTCGATCACGCCATAGCCGATGGCCTTTTTCTGCTGGTAGAAATCGAGATAAGATTTCTGATCCTGATAGACGCCGATGAGCCGCGCGCGGATCATGCCATTCGCCGTCAGCGGCGTGGAAACGTCGAGCGTGCCGCGATAATTGTCCCACGATCCTGCCTGCGCCGACGCACCGACGGCGAAGTCCTTCTTCGGTCGCTTGCGGATCAGATTGATCGACGCCGATGGATTGCCCGCGCCGGTAAGCAGGCCGGTTGCGCCCCTCACGACCTCGATGCGGTCGTAGAGTGCGGTGTCGATGAACCCGATGCCGTTATCGAGTGAACTCACCACACCGTCGTACATGATGTTGTCGACACTGAAGCCGCGTGAGGAATAGTTGACCCGCTCAGAATCGATATAATTCCGTGTCACGCCGGCCGCGCTTTGCAGCACCGAGTCGAGATTTGTGAGGTTCTGGTCTTCCATATTCTGGCTGGTGATGACGGTAACCGCCTGTGGAATCGCCCTCAGCCTGAGCGGCAGGCCGAGCGCAGCGCCCGTTGAACGCGTCGTATAAGAGCCGGAGCGTTCCGTGGTCTCACCCTCCTGAATGCCGGTGACGATGATGTCGGCGGGGTCGGTGATCGCATCCGGATCATCATGGCGGGACGTGTTTCGCTGCGCATCCCGTCGATTGTCGGACTGCGCCTGGGCCGCGCTGTGTGCTGCGATGATCGCACATGCGATGAGGCCGCTTACGCCTTTGGCGATTGCGCGCTTGCCTCGTCCATTATGGTCTTCCAGCCGACCCGCACGATTTCGGACGCCGTCTTTTCCCCCGAACATTGAAACCCCTTGACCAGATTTTGCGAATGCCTCGCATTATCCTGTCATACTTCGATGGCTGAAGGGGGCGTAGGACGATCTCGCCAAATCATATTGCAAAACTGCCAATGCGCCTGACGCGACACATGTGCGACGGCCCGGGAGGGGCATTCCAGCGGCTGGGAACCGACGATATCGACCTGTACTGGACCCATGTCGCGGATCGCACGACCTCGATATGACGTAACTGCACGGCTACGGCTTCCCCGCGAACGCGGCGGCCCGACGTCCAGGGCGCCCCGACACCCACACTTCGGTTTCAGACAGCCTCTGAATCTGGCCCGCGCCCCCAGAGCAACCGCCACTCTGAACGGCAAGCATATATGAAAGTGAATTTGCATATACGACATCATCGTGTAGAAAACCTTTGTTCACGATAGGCGTCGGCAACCGGGGAAGGGCTTCAGCGCCGCCCTCGGAAACGAACACGCAGCGCAACGCGGGAGACGATGTATGAAAGCTTGCCTATTTCGCGGTGTTGCGCGAATTCCGATGCCGCCGTCGCGTTCTACGAAAAGGGTCAGCTTCGCGCCGCGTATATATATGGCGCGATAGCTGTCGGATCTCACCGCAGACCCGGACGGGTGTTGCAGAATTCGCAAATGCGGCCACGGTAAACGTGATGCTGGCGTACAGATCTCTTACGAAGAGCGTCATCTTGACGGGGGACGCCGCCAATCTGACAGACTCGTGCTGTGACCTGGTGCTCGCGATCAGGCCGGGCGGCGAGACGCTTCTCGCACGACGCGCCTGTTAGTTTGGAAGCGATACGGCGGGGGAAGAAATTGGTAATGGAAGGCAGGATCATGCAGCGGTTCGTGAAAGCACTCGCATCGGCCATTGTGGCGCTGCCGGCGGCGGCGCAGGCGCAGGTGCCGGATACCATCCTTTACGGCGTCGCTTATTATGACGAGTACACGCCGGTCGACCGCGTCGATGAGGACGCGCGGATGATGAAGGCGGCAGGGATCAGTGTCGTCCGCATCGCGGAGTCGACCTGGGGCACGCTTGAGCCGCAGCCCGGCGTCTTCGATTTCAGCCATGTCGACCGCATGCTCGCCGCGATGCATAAGCAGGGCATCAAGGTGATCGTCGGCACGCCCACCTATGCCGTGCCGACATGGCTCGCGCGCCAGCATCCCAATGTGCTCGTCGTCGGCCGCGACGGTGTCCGCGCGCAATATGGCACCCGGCAGAACATGGACATCACCGATCCCGACTACCGCGCTGCGGCCGAGCGGGTGATTGTCGCGCTGGTCGACCATGTGAAGGATCATCCTGCGGTGATCGGCTACCAGCTCGACAACGAGACCAAGCCCTATGGCACCAGCGGCCCGGCGGTGCAGGCGGGGTTTGTCCAGTCGATAAAAGCGAAATGGCCGAGCCTTGATGCCCTGAACCAGGCGTGGGGCCTGAATTACTGGTCGAACCGGATCAACCGGTGGGAGGATTTCCCGTCGACCAACGGCTCGATCAACGCCAGCATGTCCAACGCCTTCGCCGCCTACCAGCGCAGCCTCGTCACCGATTTCCTGGCGTGGCAGGCCAAGCTGGTGCGCGCCCATGCCCGGCCCGGCCAGTTCATGACGCAGAATTTCGATCTGGGCTGGCGCGAGGGCTCCTATGGCATCCAGCCGGAGGTCGACCATTGGAAGGCGGCACGGTCGCTCGATATCGCCGGCATCGACATCTATCATCCAACGCAGGACAAGCTGACCGGCGCGGAGATCGCCTTTGGGGGCGACGAGGCCCGCTCGATCCGCAACGGACAGAATTATCTGGTGCTGGAAACCGAGGCGCAGGGCTTTCCGCAATGGACGCCCTATCCGGGCCAGCTTCGTCTGCAGGCGTTCAGCCATCTCGCCTCGGGTGCGCAGATGGTTGAATACTGGCACTGGGCGACCACCGCCAACGCGGTCGAAACCTACTGGCGCGGGCTGCTGTCGCAGGACTACAAGCCCAATGCGGAATATGCGGCGGCAAAAGAGATCGGCGCCGAGATCGCGCGCCTCGGCCCGAAGCTGGCTGGCATGACGAAGCACAACCAGGTCGCCGTCTATGTCAGCAACACCGCCCAGACCGCGTTCAATTCGTTCAAGCCGGCGGGCATCGAATATAACCAGGTGATGCGCCCCTTTTACGATGCGCTCTACCGGATGAATGTCGAGGCCGACATCCTGTCGCCCGACAGCACGCGGAAGCTCGATGACTACAAGCTCATCGTCGTGCCGGCGCTTTACGCGGCGAGCGACGCCGAGATCGCGCGGCTGAATGACTATGCCAAGCGCGGCGGCCACCTGCTCTACACGTTCAAAAGCGGCTTTTCGGACGAGAACACCAAGGTCCGCTATGCTGCGCAGCCGGGTGCGATCGCCGAGGCGGCGGGCGTCACCTATCAGGAGTACACGATTCCCGTCGGGGTCACGCTGGCGGGCAATCCGTTCGGGGTTTCGGATGCCGACAACGCGCCGCGCTGGTGGATGGAGATGTTGAAGCCCACCACCGCCGAAGTCGTGGCGCGCTATCAGCATCCGTCATGGCCGGCTGGCGCCGCGATGACCCGCAACCACTGGGGCAAAGGCGAGGTCAGCTATGTCGGCTTCATGCCGAGCGACGCGCTGGCCGAGAAGATCGTCGCTGCGGAGGTCGCGCGTGCGGGTGTCGAGCCATCGGTCGCCGGCGTGCAATTCCCGCTGATCGTGCGCGGCGGCACGCTGAAGAACGGCCACAAGGTCCGGTACGTGCTCAATTATTCGGCTGTGCCACAGCATCTGGCCGCCCCCGCTTCCGGCACGGAATTGTTGCATGAGCGCAAGGTGCAGCGCGGCGGATCGATCGACCTTGCCGCGTGGGACGTCGCCATCATCGAGGAAGATGGCCGATCCGACTGATGGCCGCTGTATAGGTCGAAGCGAACGGGAGGTTGCGTGAACAAGAAGAACGTACCGCTTAGCTGGGCCATCACCCGGCGGGCGCTGCTCGGCAGCGGTGCGGGCGCGGCGATCCTGTCGAGCGGCGTGGTGCAAGCCGCGACGCGGATTGTCTTCCCGGATCTTGTGATCCGGTCCGGCGACCTCTCGATTGCCGTTACGGCAATGAGCGATCGTGCGTTCCGCGTTCGCGTCGCGCCCGTTGGCGCGCCCCCCGCAACGCCGAGCGAGATGCTGGCGCCCATCGCGAGTCCGCCAATTCCCGAGCGGACCCGGGAGGGCGGCCGAACGCGGCTGACGCTTCCGCACGCACAATGCACTTGGGATGAGGCGACAGGATGCCTGTCGTTCCATGACGGCGCGGGTAACCTGCTGCTCAGCGAAGCACCCGGATCGCGCCACGTCGCGCAATCTACGATCGGCAACGCGCCGACCCTTGCCGTGACGCAAGGCTTCGCCAGCCCCGCCGACGAACGCCTCTACGGCACGGGCTGCTTTCAGGACGGCCATCTTGATATTCGGGGCCTGCCACGCCGCCTGACGCAGGTGAATACGCAGATCAGCCAGCCGTTCGTGCTGTCGAGCAAGGGCTATGGTGTGTTGTGGCACAATCCCGGCATGGCAGAGCTGAACCGGCCGGACCGGCCGATCGCGTTGACCCGGCAGGCGGCAGCGGGCGCGGCGCGCATGGCGGATGTGACCACCTCCACCGGCAATGCCCGCGTCCAGCGCCGCGATGCCGAGTTCACCGGCAAGTTCACGGTCCCGCAGGGTGGGCGCTATGCGTTCCTGCTCGATCTCGGCCGCAAGATGTCTTCGCGCCATTATGTGGAGATCGACGGCAAGCCACTGACGGATCACGCCAATCTCTGGCTGCCTCCGACCGCCAGCTTCATCGGCGAGCTTGCCGCGGGAGAGCACAGCGTGCTGGTGCGGGCGGGCGACGAGGATGTGCCGGTGCTCCACTTCGCACCCGTCGACAATCGCACGACTTGGTCGTCACCCGTATCCGAGGGGATCGATTATGTCGTGATCGCCGGGCCGACGGCGGAGGAGGTCATGAGCGGCTATCACGCCTTGCTCGGGCCGCAGCCGATGATGCCGCTATGGGCGCTCGGCTACATTCACTGCCGCGAGCGGTTTCACTCGTCGGACGAGATCCTGGCGACGGCACGCGAGTTCCGCGCGCGCAAGCTCCCCTGCGACATGATGGTGCAGGATTGGCAATATTGGGGAAAGTACGGCTGGAACGCCATGCGCTTCGACGAGGACCATTATCCCGATCCCGCAGGGCTGGTTCGCGACCTGCATGCGATGGACATGCGCCTGATGCTGTCGGTCTGGTCGAAGGTCGGCAAGGAAACAGCGCTGGGCAAGGACGTCGCGGCCAAGGGCTTCTACATTCCAGGCACCGAATGGATCGATTTCTTCAATCCCGTCGCCGCGCGCTTCTATGCCCGGCAGCAGAACCAGAAGCTCGCCGCCTTCGGCATCGACGCCTGGTGGCAGGACGCGACCGAACCCGAGAATGACGATCTGGCCGGACGGCCGATTTATGCGGCGCCGGGCCGCACCCAGCCGGGCGAGACCCGCCGTAACCTCTATCCGCTGCAAGTCAGCCGAACCGTGTATGAGGAACAGCGGCGCGCCTATCCGGACAAGCGGGTGATGATCCTCACCCGATCGGCCGCACCGGGCCAGCAACGCTATGGTGCGGCGACATGGTCGGGCGACATCGGCCATGATTGGGAGACGCTGAAACGGCAGATCCCGGCCGGGCTCAACATGGCTGCGGCGGGTCAGGCGTGGTGGACCGTTGACGCAGGGGGATTCTTCCGGCCGGGAAAGGGCCAATATACGGACCCTGCCTATCAGGAACGGTTCCTGCGCTGGTTCCAGTTCGCGACCTTCCTGCCGATGACGCGCGTCCACGGCTATATGACCGATACCGAATTCTGGCGCTACGGTGAGACGGTGGAGCGCGTCGCCCGCTTCTATCTCGAACTCCGCTATCGCATGCTGCCCTACACCTATGCGCTGGCAGCCGAGGCTTCGGCGGCCGGAATGCCGCTGATCCGGCCGCTGGTGTTCGACTTTCCAAACGATCCAAAAGCGCTGGATCAAGTTCACGCGTATATGTTCGGCAGCGCCATCCATGTCGCGCCGGTGCTGGCCGCGGGCGTGACGACATGGGACGTATACTTGCCGGTTTTGGAGGGCGGCTGGTACGATTTCTGGACAAACGAGCATCGTGAAGGCGGGCGGACGCATAGCGTTCCGGTGGCGCTGGACCGCATTCCGCTTCACGTGCGGGCGGGCAGTATCTTGCCGCTGGGGCCGGTCGGCCAATCGACGGCGAGGCTGCTCGGTGGCGCGCTCGATCTTGTCGTGTATCCCGGTCGGGACGGCGTCGCCTCGTTGTACGAGGATGACGGGCTCACCTATCGCTACGAACAAGGCGCGGCGGCGCGCACGACGCTGGAGTGGGATCAGGCGGCGGGCGTGCTCACGCTGGGCGCGCGGCGGGGCACGTATCCCGGCATGGCGAAGAGCCGCGCGATCCGCGCACATTTGATGCGCCCGGAGAACTCTGCGCTGTCGCTAAGCTCGGGTGTGGCGGTGGAGTATGCCGGGCGAACCAAGCGGATGATCCTGGGCACTTAGCTCTCTCGGCTCCCCAGCTAGGCGATCACGCGCGGCGACCAGTCGTGGGCTGATGCCGGCGGTTAAGCGGCGTGGTGAGTCACGCCCTTCGGCATTCCTATGCGTCGGAGCGGATCAGCTTGATGTCGTGATCCGCTGCCCAGCTGTGAACGTCTTCGCGGCGCAGCGCAGTCGCCATCAGATCGGGAAACTGATCGGGCGTGCAGGCAAACACCGGGATGCCGAGCGCGGCCACTTTCGCCGACAGCAGCGGATCGTAGGACGGCCGTCCGCTATCGGTCAGCGCCAGCAGGACGATGACATTGACGCCCGACAAGACAAGCCGAGCCAGCCGATCCAGCAGAGCCTCGGCATCGCCGCCTTCGTATCGTCGGCCAGCGCGCTGACCCACTCCGGCGTATCGACCGCCACACGCCCCCCCATGCATCGTGGCGAGCATAGCAAACCCGCTTCAAAAAAGAACACGCTTGTTTCGGGGCTGGCCGGCAAACGAAGGCAAGGCGATCGGTCGGTTTCGGCCACAAGGCCCGACCGTACCCAAAGCCACTTCAGGCTTGCGCCATCAGCGCCGCGTATAGTGCGGCACCGACGCCCGGCGTGTGGCGCGGCTCGACGATTTCGTAGCGAGATTGCGCTTGCAGGCTGCGCAGGAACGGCGTCCGCACCGTATCCAATTTGGTCAGCACCCCGCCCGACCAGGACAGCAGCACGGTCTCCTCGTCGGCGAACCCCAACCGCTTGCGCAGCGCCTGTGCGAGTCCCGCAAGTTCCGCGCCCGCTTGCTCCAAAATCGCCGCCGCCGCCATGTCGCCAGCCTCGGCCGCCTGCGAGACGATCGGAGCGAGCCCGGCGATCGCATCGCGCGCCATGCCGTGTTCGCCCATCACCTTCGCGCAGATGTCGAGGTCGTTCGCCAGACCGAGCGCCGCACGGAAACCGTCGTGCAGCGGCCCCACCGGCAACCGACCGTCGCTCATCCGCGTGAAGGCGTTGAGCCCCTGGATGGCGATCCAATAGGCAGAGCCCTCGTCGCTGAACATCTCGCCCCAGCCGCCGACACGCGCCTTGCGGCCCTGCCGCTCGCCATAGCCGATCGATCCGGTGCCGGCGACGAGGTTGATGCCGTCGGCACACGCGAGCGAACCCGCCCAGCCGCACACCATGTCGTTGTCGCACGCATAGCGATCATGCCCGAGCAGCCGTCCGCACGCGGCGGCAAGCAGCGGATCGACGGCAGCATCCTCACCAAACGCGGGCAGACCGAAAAACGCGTAGCGAATTTCGGCGGCGGATATGGCTAGCTGCGCGCACACCGCGCCGATCCCCTCGGCGAGCCGCCTGACCGCCTCATCGAAACCCACCTGAAGATGATAGGTCGTGCCGGTCAGCGCGCGCGCCACCACCTGCCCGCTCTCGTCGATGCAGACGAACTCGGTCTTGGTGCCGCCGCCATCGACGCCGAGGAATATAGTCATGCCGCCAGCGTGTGGATACGGACGCCCTGCACGACGCGGTTGACGGTGCCGCTCGCATTGGGCTGGTCGGGCGTGCGACCGAGGCGCAGCGAGCAATGCAGCCCGTAGAGTTGCGGAAACACGATGTAGGGGAACAGCAGATCGGCATCGGCGAACCCGGCCGCGCCCTCCACCTGCAGGGTTTCGCCGTCCGTATCCTGCGCGGCGATAACGATCACCGCACCGCAGCGCCCGTCGCCGCGCAACTCCGCGATCATGTCGAGATCGTACAGCCGGGTGAGCGGATCGTTCGAGACGAACACCACCACCAACGTGCGCGGCGTCACGATCGTCTTGGGGCCGTGCCGGAAGCCGAGCGACGAATCGAACGCGGTCGGGATCGCGCCGTCGGTCAGCTCAAGCAGTTTCAGCGCTGCCTCGCGGGCAAGCCCCTGGAACACGCCGCTGCCGAGATACACCACCCGCTCGAAATCGGCACTGGCGAGCGCGGCTGCCTCGCCTTCCGATCGCGCAAGCATCGCGTCGACCGCGCGCGCGATCGCCTCGACACGCGCGGGCATCGCGCCGAGCCCGGTGAAGATCGATAACGCCGCGAGCATCATCGCGCTGAAGCTCGAGGTCATCGCGAACGCCCGGTCATGCGTCGCCTCGGGCAGCAGCACGACATGGTTGTTGCCCGAAGCCCGCCGCGACAGCGCGCCCTCCGCGTTGCAGGTGATGACGAGGTGATGGATCGCGGCGACGCGCGCATCGGCGAGATCGACCGCGGCGATGCTCTCCGGGCTGTTGCCTGACCGGCCGAACGACACCATCAGCGTCGGCCGCGCGGCATCGAGATACAAATGCGGCGCGCTGACGATATCGGTGGTCGCCACCGCCTCGACCGGGCGGCGCAGCGTCGCGGTCAACCACGGTGCCAGACATTCGCCGATGAAGGCCGAGGTGCCGGCACCGCACAGCATGATGCGCAGATCGGGCAGGTCGAGCAACGGCTGCACGAAAGCTTCGATGTCGGCGCGAGTCGCGTCGAGCACCGCCTGGGTCGCGCGCAAGGTCGCGGGCTGTTGCAGGATTTCGCGCCGCGTCCAGCTTTCGGCGCCTGCGGCCGGCTGATCGGCCGCAAGGGTGGTTTCAAACATTGGGATTGCAGGCTCCATGATAAGCATCGAGCGTCGCGCCGATGTGCGCGACGATCAGATCGATCGGGTCCAGTGTCGCGGTGCCATCGCGCACCGCCGCGTAGGCGATGGGCAGATATTGGCTGAGCAGCGGCAGCGGCGGGACTTCGCCACGCAGATTGTCGAAAAGCCGCCCCTGCGCCGCGGCGATCTCGGCGTCGGGCCAGTAATAGCGGATGCGGTCGCTCAGACTGTATTGCAGTTGTAGATCGAGCGCGTCGCCGGTCTCGTGGTAATATTTGCGCCAATGGCCCGGCTCGGCCTTCATCCGGGCGATCGCGACGTCACGCAGATTTGCGCGCCTGGCTGGCGCCACGGTTTCACGCTCGATCGCGTCGAGCGCCCATAAAGCCTCGCGCAAGGCGAAGGTGACGCCCGGCCCGACCTTGAGAATCGCGAAATGGTCGCGCACCAAAGCGCTCAGCGCTGCCGGCGTCTGGTAATCGGTCGAATGCGCCTCGAAGACGACGTGATCGACCGGCACGATCGCGGCACTGAGCGCGGTCGCGGCGTCAGGGCGGTAATCGACCACCTTCATATGGTCGAACTCGACGCCCGGCTGGACCACGGTCGCGATCACCCGCTCCCACGCGTCCTGCAAGCCCCGCTCGCGGAACAGCGCGCGGTGCATGTCGAGCGTGGCCAGCGCCGCTTCGGGCGTGGTCACCGCGAGCGTGTCGAGATCCTCGGCGGCACCGCCCGGCACCGGCACTTCGGTGCCGATCACATAGACCGGCGCTTCGGCGGGATGGCCGGAATAGGCGTCCTCGGCGACTCGGCACAGCCGCGCGGCGCGCTCGGCGATGGTGCGTTCGGGGAGCGGCGCGGGATCGTCGGCGCAACTCATCGAGCAATCGAGATGGATCTTGGCGAAACCGGCGCGGACATAATCGGCGATCATCACCTCGGCCTTGGCCATCGCGGCGTCGGCTGGCAGGCTGGTCCAGGCGTTGGGGCCGAGATGGTCGCCGCCCAGCACGAGCCGATCGAGCGGGAAATCGAGCCGTGTCGCGATCGCTTCGACGAACGCACGGAAAGCGACGGGCACCATACCCGTATAGCCGCCGTCCTGATTGACCTGGTTGGACGTCGCCTCGATCAGCACGAACGGCGCGGCGTTGCGCAGCGCGTGCCGGAACGTCGCCTCGATCACGAGCGGGTGCGCCGAACAGACCGAGGTGACGCCGACACGTTTGCCGCTTTTGTGATCAGCGACGAGATTTCGAATCATTTCCATCGAATCCCTCCTTTCGCCACCTTTAGGGCCGCAGCGTACTTAATGCAAGAAAACGAAGCATAACGAAACATTGCTGGGATCGTTTAGGCATCTGCGGCCAAGGTCGTCTCGTCCTTCGCGTCCGGCTCGATCGCGAGCATCAACGATGCCGCCAGCGCGAGGCCGATACCGACCAGCTTGATCGGCCCCGGCACCACGCTCAGCGCGATGAGCGAGATGATCGCGGTGGCGAGCGGTGCGCCGGCGTTGGTCAGCGGCGCGACGATGATCGCCTTGCCGTATCGGAACGCGAACACCAAAGTCAGCGCGCCGACCGCGTTGAGCATCTGGATCAGGGCGGCGAGGGCAGGGCCATCGAGACCATAATTGATCGGACGGCTGAAGTCGGTCAGCGCCAGCGCGACGGGCACCAAGGCCAGCCCCGTCACCGTCATGTAGAAGAAGATGCTCTCGCCCGACATGATGTGATTGGCCGATTTCATGAAATAGGCCTGAAGCCCCCAGCACAGCATCACGATCACCGCCAGCACCAGCCAGCCGCCGCCATGCGCATCACCACCCGGCGCGAAATCGAAGGTCGGCAGCGCGAGCAGCGCGAGCGCGATGCCGACCGCGCCGAGCCGTCCGGTGCGCTCGCCCATGAACAGGAACGACAAGGCGATGGTGACGACCGGCGACAGCGAAATCACCGGGAAGATCAGATAGGCCGGCCCGCGCGTGACCGCGTAGAACAGCACCATCTGCCCGCCCGCGCCGAGCACGCCGACCGCGAGACCATAAGCGATCGCGCGCGGATTGACGTCGAGCTTCCACTTCGCCAGCCCGAGCACGATCAGTGCGGGCGGGATCATCGTCAGCGCCCACACGCAATAGACCAGCGTCTCAGGGAAACCGTGCTGCGGCGACAGCCCGGAGAACGCGCCCCAGATACCCCACAGCACGACGGTGGCGAGGGCGTTGAGCAGCCAGGCGCGGCCGCTTGGGGAGGCGCTTGTGCTCATGCGGCGGTCTTTCCATCGATTGGCGTGGCCTGGACGAGCAGGAAATGCTCGAAGCGGGCGGGGATGGTCGCTTCGGGGCCGCTCACGGTGCCGAGCGGCTGGCCGGTGAAGCCATCGGTGAGGCGATGGCGGCCCGGCGGCAGTCCGCGCAACGCGACCGGGCCGGACCAGCGATCGGCGTAGAAAGCGTAATGCATCTGTCCACCCGCGCGGATCGCGTGCCCCTCGGGCTTGTCGAAGCCGATGTCGTACAGCGCGCCGAGATACTCGCCCTTGGGCAGCATGTTGGCGTGGTACAAAGCGATCCACTTGCGCCACAACGCTTCCTTTTCAGGGTTGAGCGCGATGCCGCCCGGCGGCAATGGATCGGTGGTGTTGACCGGATCGTTCGGCCAGGTGAATTTGGTCGAGAGGATCGCGCCGATCCCGTAATGCGTCGCGAAGTCGTTATGCCGGTCGCTCAGCTCGACATGGTCGCCGGCGAACGGCGCCGACGGCCCCATCATCGCCTTGAAGCTCTTGCCCTTGAGCCGGATCTGCCACGACGAGGTCGGGTCCGAGGCCGGCGTGTGGTTCATGCCGGGGATGTTGTGGAACGCGAAGGAATCGCCGCAGGGGCAGATTTCCATCACCGCTTGCGGGTTGATCGAGATCGCCTCGTCGTAGAGCGCCTTCCAGAAATCCTGGAGCTTTTCGTAGGATTCCTCGGGCCGGGCATGGTTATGCGCCGGGTTGTAGCAGGGCGCGACGCCGTTGAGGTGCTGGCCGTCGAGCTTGAGTCCCTCGAAGCCCCAGCCGAGGATGCGGCGGATCTGGCCGCGGAAATACTCCACCACCGGCGGATAGGCCGGGCAGAGCGTGAAGGCGTCCCAGAAACTGACGTTCTGCGCGGCGCCATTCTGGTCGAGCAGAAGCATGTCGGGATGGTCGCGCAGCAGATCGGTGCCGGGGTCCGCCGCGAGCGGGGCGAGCCACAGTCGTG
Source organism: Sphingomonas panacis (assembly GCF_001717955.1). NCBI lineage: Bacteria > Pseudomonadati > Pseudomonadota > Alphaproteobacteria > Sphingomonadales > Sphingomonadaceae > Sphingomonas > Sphingomonas panacis. Next base: position 79,673 of record NZ_CP014168.1, on the reverse strand, counting down.
GCCGCATGCCGCCGGCTTTGATCGCGCCGGCGAACGCCTTCATGTCGGCGTCCCCGCGGGGGAATTTGGCCGGGTTGAGCTTCCAGTCGCCCTCCGAGGTCTGCCAGCCATCGTCGAGCACCGCCCATTCGAGTCCGATCGCCTTGGCCTTGCCCATCGCGGTGAGGACTTCGGTGGTGGTGAAGTCACGGCCATAGCCCCACGCGCACCACACCGGCGCGTAGCTCGGCTCGGGGATCGCCGGCGCGGCGATGCCGCGCTCGGCCATCAGCCGGCGATAGGCGTCGAGCGGGCGGAAATGGTCGCCCTGCTGCACCATCAGGAACACCGGCGGCAGCGCCAGTGTCGCGCCGGGCGCAAGCAATGTGGCGGTGTCGCTGGCGATGGCGATGCGCGTGCCCGTCGGCTGGCCACCGACCGGGAGCGACACGAGGCGCGGCACCGTATCGATATGGCCGACGGCTATGCCGGCGTCGCGCCGCCACACCACCGCGACCGGGGTGCCGCCGCCGTAATCCGACGCGTTCATCCCCATGAAATTGCGCTGACCGAAGCCCGGCGCGACCTTTTGCACCCAGTCGCGACGATCGGGATAGGATGCCCCCGAGAAGCTCCACGCGCCCTCCGGGTGCGCGAGCAGGTCGTGAGTCGCCGCCTGCCAGCCGAGGATTTCGAGCGGCGCGGCGCCGGTGTTGCGATAGGTGATGTCGAGCAAGGCAAGACCGGGATAGCGATCGAGAAAGGTGACGGAGATGCGCTTCTCAAGCCAATCGGCGCCGCCGCGCAGATGATGGACATGGCCCGGGCCATGCGCGCCCGATACCGCCTCGCGGGTCTGGTCGAGCAGCAGGAAACGGTCGACAACGCGCTGGTCGCCGAGCCGGATCGCCTCCCCCGGCTCCATCGCGGTCAGCACGGTGCCGCCGCGCGAGATGCGCGAGTGCAGCCCGGAATCGAATTCGATGGTGAGAACGCCGTCGCTCACCTTGGTGATCGGCGCGTCCTTGATCGCGACCCGCGCGAACCCCGGCGAGGAGAGGAACATCGCCGCCGCGCCAGTAAGCGCGCTACGACGGGATATGCGGAACTGCGACACGAACAAGCCTCCCACGGAGCAAGCCGCTTAGCGGCCTTGAATGTCGATGTGCCCGATCACCAAGGCTTGCGCAAACCAAAACGCAACATAAGATCGATTTCGTTACGTTTCGTTTGGAGAATTCCGATGCGCCGATGGGCAACCTTCCTCACTTTGGCTTCCACCGTGGCGCTGACCGCCGCCGCCCCGGCCGCGCCGGTCTACAGCGAAGCCGACTTCGCCCGCGTCCCCAAGCTCGACGCGCACGTCCACGCCAACCGCGACGCGCGCGATTTCCTGCGCGTCGCGCGCAAGGACGGCTTCGAACTGCTCTCGATCAACGTCGATTATCCCGATTTCCCGCCGCTCGCGACCCAGGCGACGATCGCATACAAGATGCACGCCGCCGACCCCAAGCGCTTCCACTTCGCGACGACCTTCTCGATGGACGGTTTCGGCGGCAAGGACTGGACCGCGCAGGCGACCCGCGCGGTCGATGCCGGCTTCGCGCACGGCGCGGTCGCGGTGAAGGTGTGGAAGAACATCGGCATGATCGCGAAGGACACGGCGGGCAAGCGCGTGTTCCTCGACGATCCGCGCTTCGATCCCATCATGGCGCATATCCAGGCGCGCGGCGTGCCGCTGATCGCGCATCAGGGCGAGCCGAAGAATTGCTGGCTCCCGCTCGATCAGATGACAACGGACAACGACCGCACCTATTTCAGCGAACACCCCGAATATTACATGTACAAGCACCCCGAGGAGCCGCGGTACGAGCAACTCATGGCCGCGCGCGACCGCTTCGTGGCGCGGCATCCCAAGCTCGCCTTCGACGGCGCGCATATGGCGAGCCTCGAATGGAGCGTGGACGAACTCGCGAGCTTCCTCGATCGCTATCCCAATGCCGTCGTCGATCTGGCGGCGCGGATGAGCCAGGTTCAGGTCCAGTCGAACGCCAACCACGCCAAGGTCCGCGCCTTCTTCCTCAAATACCAGGACCGGCTGATGTACGGCACCGACCTGACCGATAGCCCGCCCGATCCCAAGGCGCGCGCGCAGAACCCGCCCGCCACCGGCAATTTCGCCAAGGAAGCCGACGATAACTGGCGTTCCGACTGGCGCTATCTGGCCACGTCGTTGTCGCAGCCGATCGCCGCCATCAAAGCGGACGCGCCCGGCCTCGCGCTGCCACGCAGCGTCATCGACAAGATCTACTATTCCAACGCGCGCCGCTTCTTCCACCTGAAGGGGTAACGCACGGGTCGTCGTACGGAGGGGGCCGCGCGCCCGCTCGGTACGACGATCAGGCCTCGTGGATACGGAACCCCAGCCGAGCGGATGCCGCGCGGATGTCGTCGGGCACCTTGGCCTCGGTGACGAGGTGATGGATGTTCTCCACCGAGACGATCCGGTGCAGGCAGACTCGCCCGAACTTGGACACGTCGGTCACCGCGATCACGTCGCGCGCCGCTTCGACCATCTTGCGGTTGAGGATCGCCTCGGGCTCGTAATGCGTGGTGATGCCGCATTCGATATCGAACCCGTCGACGCCGAGAAATAGCTTGTCGACGCGCAGATCCTCCAGCGCCGCGACGGTTTGCGCACCGTAGAACGCGCGGTTCTTCCGGCGCAGCATGCCACCGAGCATGACGATGTTGAGACGCTCCTTCGTGGCCAGCACCGAAAGGATGTCGAGATCGTTGGTCAGGACGGTGATGTCCTCGTCATCGGGCAGGAAGCGCGCGATCTGGAGCGTTGTCGTACCCGAATCGAGCACGATCGATTCACCAGGCGACACCATCGCGGCGGCGCGTTTGCCGATGCGCATCTTCTCATCGGCATGGCTCGACCGTTTGACTTCGACAGCGGGTTCCGCGGTGACGTTGACGGCGTTCTCCATGCTGGCGTTGACTGCGTCCGCGCTGATCGCGCCGCCATAGGAGCGCTCCATCACACCGCGCTGTTCGAGGAAGCGCAGATCCTTGCGGATCGTTTGCATCGAGACGCCGAACCGCTCGGCAAGCGGCGCCACCTGGACGCTGCCGCGCTCGCGGACCTGCGTGCTGATCCACAACCGTCGCTCGCTGGTGTCCCGGATCATTCTTGTCGTTCCTTGCTCAACTGCGTCGTTCATGATCGGCATTCTCACCGCCTGTCATCACATGCGTTTCGTTATGTCGCGCTCGCCGTTCGCGGCAAGCAACAATGTCGTTGCATCGGCGGAAAGCGCGTCCCTCTCGCTGCTCAAAGTGGTGTCACCGCTTAAACCCGGCGGCGCCCCACGCGATCATCGCAGGTCGCACACGCGGATCATTCGGCCCCTCGGCGACCAGTTCGACTACCTTGGCGCCCGTCACGTCGGCGTCGATCGCATGCGGTTCAAGCGACGGTGTGACCGACGTTTCTGCGACAAGCTTGCGATCGGCATAGACCCGGAACCGAACCGGTTGCGCGCCGCTCAGCACCAGCGGCGTGGCGACGAAACGATGAAACTGCCCGCTCGCGCGAAGCTCGACTCGCGAATTGGCGAACAGACCGATCCCCTTGGCGAAGTGCTTGCCGTTCACGCTCAGCGGCGTCCCGTCGGGCGCCGTATTGATCCGTGCCGGAAACTGGCCCATCGGCAATGCGGTGGCGGGCGAAAGTCCATCGACGGCGATGTTGACGCGGGCGGGCATCTCGTCGAGCGGGACGGTATCCGGGTCTGCGGGAGTCCCCTCCACGCGCAGCAATACGGCGCCGTGTGCCGGCAGTTCCGCCGTGATCGTGCCCGCGGCCGTCGCGCGGTTCCGCCGCGCCCAGACATCGCGCACGGTCGCGCGGCTGCCTGGCGCGAAGCCGAGCTGCTCCCAACGGACTTGAGCCGTGACGGGCTCCGTGCCGCGGTTGAACATCGCCACCGCGCGCGCACCGGGGCTGGTCAGCGTGCGAACGACGACCATCGCGTCGCCGTCGCGATACGGCACACCCTGGTTGCCGGCCGCATCCTGATCGATCGCGATCACCTCGGGGTTGCCCACGATGTCGAGCAACGCCGGCGCGGGCTTGCGCACATCATAGCCGAGCAGCAGCGGGGAGGCCATGATCGCCCACATCGTGAAATGTGACCGCGCCTCGACGAGATGAGTCGCATCGAAATCGCCGTGACCGATCGCGAGCATGTCGGGGTCATTCCAATGCCCCGGCCCGGCGTAGAGTGCACCGTCGACCATGCTGTCGATGTTGCCGAGCATGCTCTTCCAGGTAAATTCGATGTCGGGGCTGGTCCGCCACAGATTGCCGCGCACATGGCCCCAGAGCGGCGACAGCGCCTCACCCCAGGCGCAAATCGACAGCACCGCCGCCTCGCCGCCCCAGCGGCGCACCGCATCGCCCAGCGTTGCATAGAGCTTCTCCACCGAAGCCGGATCGGACTCGGGGATATTGCCCCGCACGATCAGCGGCGCAAACGCCTGATAATCGCCGGCTTTCACCGGTGCGACGTCGCGCGTGTAATCCGCGACTCCGCACGCATCGATCTTGACGTAGTCGAACCGCCAATCCGCGAACATCGTCCGCATGTCCTGTGCGGCATGGCCGAAGCTGCCCACTTGCCGTTCGGCGACCGTGCCGACCGGCAAATTGGGGCTGTTGGCATCCCAAACCTGTGCGCACGTGTTCCGGCCGATATCCGTGTACAGGCCAGCCTTGAGGCCGAGGCTATGGATATAGTCGGTGAACGGCTTGAACGACCCCGTATCGCTTGCGGGGATTTTCGCTGATGGGAACATACTGTCGCGAATGCGGAGTCGCCCGTCGGCGAGGCGCCGCAAAGCCCAGCCATCATCGATGTTGATGAAGCGATAGCCTTTGCGCGCCAGCCCGCTGTCGACGATCGTGCGGGCGACGGCGCGAATCTTGGCTTCGTCGACATCGGTGTGAAATGCGTTCCACGGGTTCCAGCCCATCGGCGGCGTCTGGGCGGCGCTGGTCTGATAGACCGAGAATGCGCCGGACGGCGTAAGCGACGCGACTTGCGCATGCGTCGGCTGGGCGAGGGTGGCAGCAAGCACGGCGAACGAAGCCGCCCTCGTCCACACCAGTGCCGACGACTTTCTCGTTGTTTTCATGCAACTTTCTCCGAAACGTCGCGAGACCATATGTTAGGCACATCGCCTCGGGGCGACGCGGTGCTGAATTCTGGGCGTCGATAATATCAGGTCCGCCGAACCTGCGGTCCTGCCCGTCGATCCCACGAGTGGTGTATTTGCCACGTCCATGCGCTATCCCTTAGTTTCGTTTTAAAGCGTTTGACAACTTTGTTTCGCGCGAGGTAGCAAAGCGCAACAAATCGCTCGTCAAGCGTATCGTCGCTGGCGGCTTCATCGTCAAAGGGAGGACGGAAGATGATCGACGCTAGGACATGGCGCAACGTCGCACGCACGGGCATCAGCGCGACCGCACTGATCGCGGGATCACAGGCAATCGCCCAGACGGCCGTTTCGCCGACCGAGCAGCCGAACCCCGGCTCCACCATCCAGTCCGGCCCCGGTCAGAGCGGCGACGCGACCGCGACGACCGGTGATGCCGGCGGCGACATCGTCGTGCGCGGCGTGCGCGGCAGCTTGCTGCGCTCGATCGACACCAAGCGCGACGCCTCCACCATCGTCGATGCGATCTCGGCCGAAGAACTCGGCAAGTTTCCCAACCGCAACGTGGCGGAAGCGCTTTCGAACATTCCCGGCGTGACGGTCGGCCGCGATGGTCGTGGCGAGGGCCGCAGCGTCACCGTGCGCGGACTTGGCGAGAATTTCGCTCTGACCACGCTCAACGGTCGCGTTCTGCCGACCGACGGCCCGGACCGATCGTTCGCTTTCGACGTTTTGCCGTCAGAAGTGATCTCGGGCGCCGAGATCCAGAAGGCGGCGCAGGCATCGCAGCTCGAAGGCAGCATCGGCGGCAATATCGATCTGCGCACTGCGCGACCATTCGATCACCGCGGCTTTCATGCCGCCGGTTCGCTCGAAGGCCAGTACAACCAGTTCGCCGAGAAGGGCGGCATCAAGGCGTCGGGCGTCGTCAGCACCACCTTCGCCAACGACACGATGGGCTTCCTGATCTCGGGCACGTACAACAAGTACAAGTTCCGCACCGACAATCTCGGCGAATATTCCAGCAACGACATCTACGATATCGTCACCGGCCCGGGCGGGCAGCGTAGCGTCGTCAATGTGCCGGACGGCGGCGGCGTGATCGAGCCATATTTCTACAGCGTCGGATATGTGCAGGGCGAACGCCAGCGTTGGGGCGGATCGACCGCCTATCAGTGGAAACCCTCTGACAGTTTCGAGCTTCGCATCGACGGCATCTACAGCAACTATACCGATACCGAGCACAACCACCGCGTTTCGGTCGGCCTGACGCCCTTCGATAATGACGGCAACGTTCGCTACGATCTCAACAACGTCCAGATCGACAAGAACAAGGTTCTCACCAACTATACCGTCAACGACGCGACGATCGACGTGCTGTCGACCGACGAGCCGCGCAATTCTGTGACATACCAGGTGGGCGGCCATATCGACTGGAAGCCGCTCAGCAACCTGAAGGTCGCTGCGGACGTCTCCTACGGCAAGGCGTCTGACAATACCGGCGGCCAGAACCGCTTCGTGGTGGCGGGTATTCCGGGCTCGCGCGCGCAGGTTGCGACGCGCGACGGCGGCTTGCCCGATCTGATCCTGACCATCCCCAATGCCGATGGCACGGTGACCAACCGCACGCTCGATCAGGCTGGCAACCAGGATCTGCGCGTGCATTATATCGGCATCCAGGGCCAGAACATCGCCGACCGCAGCACCAGCGCCAAGCTCGACCTGCTGTATGAGGCGGATAACGGCCTGCTCCGCTCCATCGCATTCGGCGGCGTGTTCAGCGATCGCAAGAAAACCGTCGACGTGATCGACAACCAGTACACCACCGCCAACAATTTCGGCGGCTATCCGTTCGCGTTCTCGGCGATCGGCGCCAACGTCGTGCAGGCGCCCGAATTTACCAACATCCTGCCCAATCTGTCGGGCAACTTCCCGCGCTCGATCCCGGCGTTCGACATCAATACCTATCTGTCGTCGCTACAGAAGGCGGAGAATAACCCGAACGTCATCAACCCCAACACCGGGCAAGTCTATCCCACCGGCTACGGCACGCAGCAGGTCGTGCCGGATCAGCTCGCCTCCTATGCGATCAAGGAGCGGACCTGGAACGCCTATGCGCAGATCAACGTTGGCGGCGACAGGTGGAAGGGCGATTTCGGCCTGCGCTACATCAACACGACGGTTGATTCGCTGGGCTACGTTGCGACGGTTCGAAGCTATAAAGTGATCGGCGTGGGTACCGCCAACGTGGTGTTCAACCCGATCGCGCCGGTCAATGGCGGCGGCAGCTACCAGCGGCTGCTGCCCTCGGCGAACTTCTCCTACGATCTCGCGCGGGGCTTGCGGGTCCGCCTGGCGGCTTCGCAGGCGCTGTCGCGTCCGACATTCGGGGAGCTTTCGTCCGCCAAGGACTATTCCGCGGCACAGTCCAATACGCCGGTCATCAACGACGCAGGCAATCCAAACCTCAAGCCGACATCGGCCGATCAGGCGGACATCTCGCTCGAATATTACCCGAACCGCCGTATCGCGCTGACGCTGGCGGGCTTCTACAAACACATCACCAATTTCGTGACCACGAAGACTGTTGCGGTCACGCTGGTGCCGACCAACCAAGTTCCGGATGCACCGGCGAGTTTCGCGTTCAGCGAGTCGACCTATGTCAACGGCGACAGTGCCAAGGTGTACGGTATCGAGGCAGGTGCCCAGTATTTCTTGGATAACGGCCTCGGTTTCCAGGCGAACGCGACCTACAACCATTCGCGTGCCATTACCGAAGGCAAGGTGACGACCGATCTTGCCGATGCCGTGCCGTTCTCGGCAAACGCCAAGATCTTCTACGAAAAGCACGGCATCAACGCATCGGTGTCGTACCAGTATCAGTCGAGCTTCACCTCGTCGCAATACAGCTACATCAATACGCTCGCGATCAAGCAGAAGCCGTATCACGAACTCGCCAGCAGCATCTCGTATGATATCCTGCCGCAATTGACTGTCTATGTTCAGGGTTCAAACCTGCTCGATTCGGCAACGCAGCGCTATTCGGGTTACAGCAACGTGCCGGCTTTTTACGAATATACCGGGCGCGCGTTCTTCTTCGGGGTGCGTGCACGCCTCTGATTGCTTCGCTTCTACAGTCCGCCTGTGATCGATGGTCGCGCAGGCGGACTGTAAAGCAACCGGGCTTTGTGCGGTCGGTACAATCGCCTTCAATCCGATCGAGAACGCCTTCTCGAAACTCAAGACCTTGCTACGCAAAGCCGCTGCCAGAACGGTTGATGACCTCTGGCGCATTATCGGTTAATCTATCGACGAATTCACCCCGGCAGAGTGCAAAAATTACTTCGCTCACTGCGGATATGATGCTTTTTGATCGAAAAATGCTCTAGCTCAGCCGTTCATGCGCGTATCGCGGATTCCGGCTTTGCGGCTTGTCGGCAGCGACGCGTTGATGGGCAAAGCCGCGAGTGCCAGAAGCGCGATCAGTGATCCCGATGCCATCACGATCGCCACGGCCTGCAAACCGACGCCGCTCCCGAACATGAAACCGGCCAGCGCGGGAGCGAGAGCGGAGCCACCACGCCCGACACCGATGGCGAAACCGGTCGCGGCGGCACGCACCGAGGTCGGGAAATCGCGCGCGATCAGCGCGTAGAGGCCGACGATGCCGGCGTTGGTGAAGAAGCCGGTCGCAGCGGCCATGGCCGCCATCGTGCCGAGTCCGGCCTGGCCGTGGCCAAACGCGACGATCAGCACCACCGACATCGCCATTGCGGCGATCGTCATCGGCCGGAGCGGCAGGCGGATCGTCAACAGGCCGAACAGTACGGCACCGATCGTCCCGCCGATGTTGGTCCACACCAGCACGCCCGCCGCAGACGCGGGCGCGAAGCCCATGTCCACGACGATCTTGGGCGTCCATTTCAGAATGAAATAGAAGCTCATCAACTGCGCGAAATAGGCGATCGTCATCAGGATCGTCCGTCGCGCCAGATCTGGCGAGAACAGAGTTGCGAGCGGCGCCTTGCGCGGGAAATCTGCAAGAGGCGGCAGCGTATCGACGGGCGGATGCCCCATCCGCGCGAGCGTCGCGTTGATGCCGGCGAGTGTACTGGGCGTGCGGCGTTGCATCCCGAACGCGATCGATTCGGGCGCGCACCACCACACCAGCGGCACGAAGCACAGGGTCACGATCGCACCGAACTGGAACACGATCGGCCAGTCAGCATGTTGCAGCAACAGCGCCGAGATCGATCCGCCGATCACCGCGCCGAGCGGATAGCCTGCCGCCATTAGCACCACGCACAGGCTGCGCTGAGTTGCGTTGGCGGCTTCCGATACGGCGGCGTTGGTGACGGCAAGCATCCCGCCGATGCCGATGCCGGTCAGCACGCGCCATAGACAGAGAGCCAACACAGTGTGCGCACTCGATGCGCCGAGCATTCCGACCGCCATCACCGGCAGACAGCCGAGAATCGTTCGCCTCCGCCCCAGCCGATCGGCCACGCCGCCGAGCAGGATCGAGCCCAGCGCCATCCCGATCAATTCCATCGACAGCACGATGCCGAGCGCACCGCGATCGATCCCCCACGCGCGCGCGATGCCGGGCGACGCGAAGCTGATCGACAGCACATCGAACCCGTCGAGCGCGTTGAGGCCGACCATGACCCCGACGATTCCCCATTGAAAGCGCGACATTGGCGAGTGATTGATCAGGTCGCGGGGATCGGTGGGCACGAGCGCCTCTCCAAATTATGTTATGACACATATCTATATCGCTATTGCGGGTGTCGCACAATCGCGCGGTGTCGCCCATGCCGAAACGCGCGACCTCGTGAAATCGAGCAAGAACGCCGATAATCTTCGTATAACTTTGAAATGCCGTTCGCGCCATCCACCGCTTTGCGATCTCTTTTGTCGCGATTGCGGTCGAACCTTGACAAGCCGGCATCCTCGCCGCAGCTTTTGATCATAATAAATCGAAACAAATCGAAGAGAGGTGTTGAATGGCAGGCCATATCCGTATCACCGCCGTCGCGGCTGCCCTGCTCGCCGGCGTCGCGCCAGCGGTCGTGGCGAAGACGACGTCGGCCCCGCCGAAATATCTCGAGACGCCTGTCGGGCAGAAGCCGCGCGTTGTCATCACCGCCGACCCCGAACTCGACGATTCGAACTCGCTGGTCCGCTACCTGCTCTACAGCACCGATTACCGCACCGAGGGCCTCATCTACACCAGCAGCCAGTTCCACTGGAGCGGCGATGGCAAGGGCACGAAGCTCTCAGTGCCGGGCCGGGAATATACGCGCTTCGGCCCCAATCCCTGTCCGTGCACGTCTTGGCGCTGGAATCCCAAGGAGCGCTTCATCGACGATGCGGTGGAGCGCTATGCGAAAGCCTATCCCAATCTGCGCGTCCACAATTCCGCGTATCCCACGCCTGCCGCACTCAAGGCCAAGATTCGCTGGGGGAACGTCCAGTTCGACGGTGAGATGGAGCATGACACGGCTGGCTCAAACCTCATCAAGTCGCTGCTGCTCGATACCGAGGAATCGCCCGTCTACCTCCACGCCTGGGGCGGCCAGAGCACGATCGCGCGGGCGCTCAAGTCGATCGAGGAGCAGTACAAGGGCACGCCGCAGTGGGTGAAGATCCGCGCCAAGGTCGTGCGCAAGGCGGTGATCCATCCCTCGGGCGATCAGGACGATACCTATGCCAAATACATCGCGCCCAACTGGCCCGACATCCGCTATCGCCAGCAGGCGGGCGGGGTGTTGCTCGGCTACAATGCGCAGAACATCGTGAGCGAGGCGGACCGCGCCTATTACACCGCCGCCTGGATGCACGAGAACGTCTCCAGCCGCGGCCCGCTCGGGGCGTTTGAGCGGGTCTGGGGCGATGGCAAGCAGATGGTGAAGGGCGACAGGTTCGACTTCTTCGGCATCGCCGACACGTCCGCCGACGATCTCCGCAAGCAAGGCTATGTCGTCTGGACCAAGCCGTTGGGCAAGGGCGAGTTTCTCGGCGAAGGCGATACCGGCACCTTCCTCAATTTGATCGACAACGGGCTGGGTGGTTATCGTGGGGCGACGTTCGGCGGGTGGGGCGGTTATGCGCGCCAGGGACCGGTGCCAGCGGGCATGGGCGGCTTCGAACTGTCGTTTGGTGGCGGCGGCGCAAGAACACGAATGGCGACGCATCCCTTTCTCGCCGCCGTCCAGAATGATTGGGCGGCGCGCTTCGAATGGGCGGTGACGCCGACCTATGCGGGAGCGAACCACAATCCCGGGATCGCGCTCGTCGGCAGTGGCGCGATCACCGCCAGACCGGGTGCGAAGCTGACTTTGGCGGCGAAGACTTCGGACCCGGACGGCGACACCGTGACCGTCAGATGGTGGAACTGGCAGAAGGCCGGCAGCTATATCGGCGATATGTCGGTCGAAAGCCACGGCGACACGGCGGTCGTGACCGTCCCCGCCGATGCCAAACCCGGCGACACCTTCCAGATCATCGCCGAGGCTACCGACAGCGGCGCGCCCGCGCTGACGCATTACGCGAAGGTCGTCGTCACCGTCGCCGCTTGACGTGAAGCCGCCGCCCGATCCGCGAAAATTGGGCGGCGGCTGAAAGGACGGGTTCAGGCCACGATCAGCTTGCGCAGATCGCCATGGGGATCGCTCTCGACGTGGCTTTCCAGGTTGAAGATCATCGTCTGGCGCCTGGCGAGGTCGTATTGCGGCCAGGCGGGCAGGGTCGGCGCCTCCGGCTTACCGGCCTTGGCGAAGGCGACCCACGCCGGATGCATCTGCGCCGACATGCGCGCGGGCTCCGGCCCCGTGCCCACAAAGTTCGGAATGTTGTCGTAGGTGCCGAAGACATAGGACAATTCGGTCGCGTGGCCCGCCTTCAGGCGCCCGCCCATCGTCGGCAGTTCGTGGTCCATACGGTACATCCAAACCGGTGCGGGCTGACGGGTCTTGCGTTCGGCGAGTTTGATGGAATCGACCCAGAACATCCGGTTGCCGTTCATCGCGGTGATGAGGTCGGCAGGCGTATACCCCGGATAGGCGGCGCGGAAGGCCGCCGCGACCTTGTCCGCCTGCTTGGGATAGGCCTTGCGCACCTCCGCGTCGAAGGTCGCGTCGGTCGCGCCCGCCAGCGCGGCATTGCCGAGCGCGAACATCGTGCCTTCGTCCTTGTTGGTGCCGACGATGAGCGGGATGTCCGCAATCCATGGCTGCGCCTCGGGTGTGAAGGGGCCGCGCGGTAAGGCGTTGCCGTCGATGCTGGGGGTGAACCCGCCCGACAGGAAGCCGCCGCGATCGAGCTTCGCCACCGCGTCGATAGCCCTCTGCTGGCTGTCGAAGATCTTCTGCGTGTCAACGGCCGCGAGCGCGGACACGTCGCCCGGCTTGACGCCCAGAACCTCGGTCAGCGCATTGCCCAGCGACTGCGCGTAGGCGCGCGGCGTGGCATCCAGTGCGGCCCCGCTCTGGATGATCGCCTTGTGGTACAGGCCGCGCGCGGGCGGCATGCCGAGCAGCAACGACACCTTCGCGCCGCCACCGCTTTCGCCGAAGATCGTCACGTTGTCGGGATCGCCGCCGAACCTGGCGATATTGGCTTTGACCCATTGCAGCGCCTGCACGATGTCGAGCATGCCGGCGATCCCGGAGGAGGCGTAATCCGGTCCCCAAGCGTCGGGCAATTGCATGAAGCCGAACACGTTCAACCGATGGTTGACCGAGACCAGAACCACGCCGTCGCGCGCGAATTGCTGTCCCCAATAGGTCGGCCGTCCAGCCGCGCCCGACGAGAATGCGCCGCCGTGCAGCCAGACCATAACCGGCTTCTTGCCTGCCAGGTCCGGCGTCCAGACGTTGAGGAACAGGCAGTCCTCGCTCTGACGCTCGTCGAAAGGCGCATCGGGCTGGCGGGGCGACTGGATGGCCGCGTTGCCGAATTGCGCCGCGTCGATGATTCCGGTCCATTTGGCGAGCGGCTGGGGCGGGCGGAAGCGGAGCGGACCGACCGGTGGCGCGGCGTAGCGCAGGCCCTTGAACGCCTGGACATCGCCCGCCTCGAAACGGCCGCGTAACGGGCCGCTCGCCGTTTCCACGATCGCGGTCGCCGCGCCGAAATCCCTGGCGAAAGCGCGCGAGGTCGCCAGTGCGCCGAGTGCCGCGACCGATCCTATCAGGCCGCGCCGCGTGATCGTCAAATGCCTGTTCATGGCCATGCTCTCCCCATTGTCCCGATGTGACGGGTTTTTGTCGAACGTTTGGAGTTACGAATATGCGCGCAGGCCGTGGACGTTGGCGTTCGTGACACGGCGTCAGACGTCGACCAACGACCGGCGGATGGCGGCTTGCCATGTCCGGTGAATTGTTTTCCGCTGATCCGGCCTCATCAGCGGGTGGAAAACCGTGCTGTCCGCCGCCGCGTCGGGGAGGTCGAGGCCGATCGCCGCCGCCGCCAGTCGCGCCGCGCCGAGTGCGCTCAGTTCGGCGTTGGCGCGGCGCGTTACGGGTCGATCGAGCAAGTCGGCGAGCAACTGCATCAGGAAGGTGTCACGGGTCGCGCCGCCATCTACGCAGACGCCGGGCAGGGGCGCCCCGATATCGACCTCCATCGCGCGGCACACGTCGACGATCTGCATCGCGATCGCCTCGAAGGTGGCGCGCGCGACATGCGCCGGGGTGGTCCCCAGCGTCATGCCGGTGACGAGGCCGCGTGCACGATCCTGCCAATGCGGCGCGCCCAGCCCGGCGAGCGCGGGCACGAACACCACTCCGCCGCTGTCCTCGACTGTCTGCGCAAGCGCCGAGAGTGCGGTTTCGTCGGCGGCCGACAGCAGCCGCGTCGCGAACGCCGCCGCTTGCCCCGAGACGGTGATGTTGCCTTCGATGGCGTAACGGATGCCATCCGCCCGGCTCCAGGCGATCGTGCCCGACAGGCCGTTGGCGGACCGCACCGGCGCCGCGCTGAGCGTCATGATCGACGAACCCGTGCCGATCGTCACCTTCGCCTCGCCCGGCGCGGTGATGCCGTGGCCGAACAGGGCCGCGTGGGAGTCTCCCATCATCGCATGTACGGGGATGCCAGCGGAAAGCGTGGTCGCGCCCGCAACAACGGTTCCGAAATGGCTGTCCGACGCGCGCACCTCGGGGAGCAACGACAGCGGCAGGCCGAACAAGGCGGCGAGCTCGGCGTCCCACGCGCCGCGTTCCAGATCGAGCAATTGCGTGCGCGAGGCGTTGCCGTGGTCGGTCGCATGGACCGCGCCGCCGGTGAGGTTCCAGAGCAGCCACGCATCGATCGTACCCGCGCGCAGTTCGCCCGCTTGCGCGCGCGTGCGCGCGTCCGGTACGGCATCGAGCAGCCACGCCAGCTTGGCGGCGGGGAAAAGTGGATCGATACCGAGGCCGGTTCGCGCCAGCAGCAGTGCTTCGTACCCGGCCTCCCGCAAGGCATGGCAGCGCGTCGAGGAGCGCCGGCATTGCCAGCTTATCGCGGGGGCGAGCGGCTTGCTTGTCGCGGCATCCCACAGCACGATCGTTTCGCGCTGGTTGCTGATCGCCAACGCGGCCGGCGTGTCGTCGGGAGCTTGTGCGACCAGATCGGCGATGACCGCCTGCACGCTCGCCCAGATCGCCTCGGCGGATTGTTCGGCCCAGCCGGGTTGCGGGTGTTGCAGCGTCATCGCCCGAGACGCGCGGGCGATGACGGTTCCGTCGGGCGCGATCAGCAGCGCCTTGGTGTTCGACGTCCCCTGATCGATCGCCAGGATCGTGCCGCTTTGCGTCACGCCTTCAGGCCGACCAGTTCGCGCGCGGCGGCGGCGATGCCTTCGGCGGTGAGGCCGGCGCGCTCCATCATCCATTCGGCCGAGCCGGTGGGCTGGAATCCGTCGAAGCCGATGATACGCATCGGCACGGGATGCCGCGTCGCAACCGTTTCCGCAACCGCGCCGCCAAGGCCGCCGCGCACGACATGCTCCTCAGCGGTAACGATCGCGCCGGTTTCGCGCGCGGCGGCGAGGATGGTCGTCTCGTCCAGCGGGGTGATCGTCGCCATGTTGACGACGCGTGCGGAAATACCTTCGGCGGCCAGTGCGTCGGCAGCGGCGAGCGCGCGGTGGACGAGGGTGCCGGTCGCGATGAGGGTCACGTCGTTGCCGTCGCGCAGCACTTCCGCCTTGCCGATCTCAAACGTCGCCGGGTGATCGAGTTCCGGAACGGGCATGCGGCTGATTCGGATGAAGACCGGGCCCTCAAAGGCCGCTGCCGCACGGATCGCCGCCGCAGTCTCGGCAGGGTCCGAAGGGACGATGACAGTCAGGTTGCGCAGTGGTCGCAGCCAGGCCAGATCTTCGATCGAATGGTGAGTCGCGCCGAGTTCGCCGTATGCGACGCCGCTCGAGATGCCGCACAGCTTCACGTTGGCATTGCTGTAGGCCACGTCGACCTTGATCTGCTCCAGCGCACGCGCGGTCAAAAAGCAGGCCGCGCCGCTGACGAACGGGATCTTCCCGCCATTGGCGAGGCCGGCACCGACGCCGACCATGTTCTGCTCGGCGATACCGACGTTGACGAGCCGGTCCGGAAACCTGTCACGGAACGTGCCGAGCTTGCTCGATCCCACACTGTCATTGACGACGGCGACGATGCGCGCGTCATCGGCGGCGAGCGCCTCGACGGTGCGAACATATGCGTCGCGGCAGTCGAACAGGCCGGGTGCGGCCGGTGCGGCGGCGCTCACGCGGCGTCCTCCGGCAAGGTGAGTTCCTGAAGCGCGAGTGCGTACTGCTCGGCATTGGGAACGCCGTGGTGCCAGCTTGCCTGATCCTGCATGAAGGAGATCCCGTTCCCCTTGAGGGTATTTGCGATGATGACGCGTGGCTTGCCGTGGGCGGGAGCTTCGATCACCTCCAGCAGCGCGGCGTAATCGTGGCCGTCGATGCTGTGGACCTCCCAGCCGAAGGCGGCCCATTTGTCGCCGAGCGGCTCAAGCGCGTTGGTGTCCTCGGTGCGCGCGCCCTGCTGGAGCCGGTTGCGATCGACAATGACAGTCAGCGTGTCGAGCTTGCGGTGCCCGGCGAGCATCGCCGCTTCCCACATGCTGCCTTCCTGCAACTCGCCGTCGCCGGTCAGTACAAAAGTGCGATAGTCGGCGCCGTCGATTTGCCCGGCTATGGCGATGCCCAGAGCGACCGGAAGCCCGTGACCGAGCGGACCGGTATTGGTCTCGACGCCGGGCAGATACATGCGGTTGGGATGACCGTTGAGGCGCGAGTTGGGCTGAAGATAGGTCGACAACTCTTCCTCGGGGAAGAAGCCAGCTCCGGCGAGCGCTGTGTAAAGCGCACCGGTGCAATGCCCCTTGCTCATCACGAAGCGGTCGCGCTTCGGATCGGTAGGGTTGGCGGCATCGTAGCGCATCACCGCGTAATAGAGTGTCGCCAGCACGTCGGTGGCGGACAGATCTCCGCCGGGATGCCCCTGGCGCGCTTCATAGATCATCTGGATGATCCGGCGGCGCATCCAGTTCGCGCGCCCACGGACGATCGTGATGCGCGGGTCCATTTCCGGCGGGGTCTCGCCCATAGATGCCGGGGCAGCCAACGACTCTGGCAATGAAGCTCTCCTAATCAGGGCTGCGGACGTACCGTCATGGCGGAGAGGGCGCAAGCGGAACTTTCGAATATCTTCATTAATTTTGGTATGGCATACCGGATTCGTAAGAGATCGGCGATTTGCGGTGGTGAAACTGTTTGACAAGGTGTGCCGTGCGCGGCAGGTTTCGAAGAGAAATGTAAAAAGACCGGGGCTAACAGGCTTCGGATCACGGCGCGGAGGGGTATGTCTTGATGATTTTCGTGGCTCCGCGCCGGTTTGGGCGGTTTCTTTTTCCCGCATTGTCTCTGGGTGTAGCGCTGCTCGGCGGCTGCAAGGTGCTTAGCGTGGAAGAGGACCGTGCGATCCGTGCGCGTCGCGGGTCCGATTTCGACGCCCCGCGCTATGTCGATGCCATCTGGGCGCGCAAGGTGCTGCCGGAACTCGATCGCAAGGCGGTGTCGGCGCGAGATCTGCTCACAGCTGTCGACGGTGGCATGGAACTGGCCGGTGCCAAGCTGGGGCGCCGCGTCGGGGAGGGCTCCGCATGGACCTTCGTCGTGCGCGGAGAGGGCGTGGTGTCGCGCGTCGATGCGGGATCGCGGCGCGGCACGGCGGAAATAGCGCTCGCCGATGTGCTCGGCCGCACCGCGCAGGTTCAGATAGGCCCTGTCGTGTCGGGTGCGGCGGTACGCGATGCCCTGCCTTTCGTGGCTTTCAATGACTTCGCCGACCAACTCGCCTTCGCCGATCTCGGTCGCGCGCTGACCGCCAGTGCGCTGCGCGGGGTGAAGCCGGCAGTCGGGACTTTACGTGTCGGCCAGCGCGTCCGCTTCCTCGGCGTCGCCAACCTGCGCGAGGCCAGCGATCCTATCGTTTTGACGCCGGTTGCGCTGGCGCCGGTCAAGGCGGGCTGAGCATGTCGGTGCCGCACGCTATCGCGCTTCGGGCCGAAGGGGTGGTCAAATCCTATGGAGCAACCCGGGCCTTGCGCGGGGTGGACTTCGCGGTCCGGGCTGGGGCGGTCAACGTATTGATCGGCGAGAATGGCGCGGGCAAATCGACGTTGATGCGGATACTCGCGGGTGTCGAACGCCCCGGCGCGGGGCGCTTGCTGCTGGGCGACACGCCGGTCGCCTTTGCTTCGGTACGGGATGCCGCGCGGCAGGGCATCGGCATCGTCTTTCAGGAACTCAACCTCTGCCCGAACCTGAGTGTGGTCGAGAACATCTTCCTCGGCGACCCGCTGCGCCGTACCGGCCTGATCGACCGCGCGGCGGAACGCGCCCGCGCGCAGGCCGTGCTCACCCGCCTCGGCGCGACGATCGACCCGGACACGCAGGTCGGATCGCTGCGGATTGGTCAGCAGCAGATCGTCGAGATCGCTCGCGCGCTGGCCGAGGATGCGCGTATCCTGATCCTCGACGAACCCACCTCCGCGCTCAGCGGCGGCGAGGTGACGGCTCTCTTCGAGGTAATCGGCGAACTCAAACGCGCCGGCGTCGGTATCGTCTACATCTCGCATCGGCTCGAGGAGTTGATGCAGATCGGGGATTATATAACCGTGATGCGCGACGGCGCGGTGGTCGCGTCGGCGTCGGCGGCGGATGTGTCGGTGCCGTGGATCGTCGCGCAGATGCTCGGCGACGCCGCAATGCCGACTGCGCGGCCCGCCAGCTCA
The DNA here is from genome assembly GCF_001717955.1 of Sphingomonas panacis. Classification (NCBI taxonomy): domain Bacteria; kingdom Pseudomonadati; phylum Pseudomonadota; class Alphaproteobacteria; order Sphingomonadales; family Sphingomonadaceae; genus Sphingomonas; species Sphingomonas panacis. Next base: position 61,175 of record NZ_CP014168.1, on the reverse strand, counting down.
ACCGTTCCAGGTGCGGTGGTGCTGGAGGTCGAGGACGCGACGGTACGCCGGCCCGGCGGCGGCACGCTGGTCGATGGCGTCTCGCTGAAATTGCACGCCGGTGAGATCGTCGCGATCTACGGTCTGTTGGGGGCGGGGCGCACCGAATTGTTCGAATATCTCTGCGGCGCGCGTGCGGGAACCGGCCCGGTCCGGCTCAACGGCGAGGCGATCGACGCCATGTCGCTGGTCAAGCGGATCGAGAAGCGCCTCCTGCTCGTCCCGGAGGATCGCCAGCGCGAGGGGTTGTTTCCCAATCTCAAGGTCGGCGGCAATCTCAGCCTGTCCGTCCTCAAACGGCTCGCTCCGAACGGACTGGTATCGGGCGCGGCCGAGCTCGGCGCGGTGGACAGCATGATCGGGCGGCTCGGTATCAAGGCGCGGTCGGGCGAAACGCCGATCGGCGCGTTATCGGGCGGCAACCAGCAGAAGGTCGTCATTGGCCGCTGCCTGATGCGTGGCCCCGCCGCCCTGCTGCTCGACGAGCCGAGCCGCGGCATCGACATCGGCGCGCGAGCGGAGGTGTTCGAAACGATGCGGACGCTTTCGGCCGAAGGCGTCGCGATCGCCTTCACGACGTCCGATCTCCTAGAAGCGCTGGCCGTCGCCGACCGTATCGTCGTGATGGCGAACGGCCGCGTTACGGCGGACCTGCCGGTCGCGGAGGCCGATCAGGGCCGCCTCGTCAGCGCCGCCAACGGCATTTCCCAACATCGAGCCGTGCCGACGCCAGCGATGGTGCCGCAGGCCGTGCATTGAAGGCGACCATGGCAGACAGCGCTTTCCCCATCCCCACCGATCGCACGGCGGTGGCTGACCGCAGTGCGGAAGGCCCGGCCCTTGGCGCGTTGCTGATCCGCCTGCGCGCGTTGATCGCGCTGCTCGTGGTGTTCGCTTTCTTCTCCGTGCTCGCGCCCAATTTCCTGTCGCTGGGCAGCATGCTCATCATGGCCAAGCACATCGCGATCATCGCCGCGCTCGGCATCGGCATGACCTATGTGATCCTGACCGGAGGCATTGATCTCTCGGTCGGTTCGATCGCGGGCCTGTCGGGCATGGTGGCGGGCGCGCTGATCCTCAACGGGCTGACCGTGGCGGGCTGGGTGATCTATCCCTCGATTCCGCTGGTGATGCTCATTGCCGTTGCGGTCGGCGGGCTGATCGGGCTGGTCAATGGTACGCTCGTCACGCGATTCGGCGTCGCGCCGTTCATCGCGACGCTTGGCATGATGTATGTCGCGCGCGGCGCGGCCTTGTTGCTGTCGGACGGCGCGACCTTCCCCAACCTTGTCGGCGCGCCCGATTTCGGAAACGAGGGTTTTGCCGTGCTCGGCGCGAGCCGGTTGCTCGGTGTGCCGCTGCCGGTGTGGATCGTCGGCGCGCTGGCGCTGGTGGCGGGTTTCGTCGCGGCGCGCACGCCTTTCGGGCGGTATGTCTACGCGGTTGGCGGCAATGCGCGTGCGGCGCTCCTGTCCGGTGTGCGTGTCTCGCGCATCCAGACGGCAGTCTATGTCATCTCCGGCACATGCGCGGCGCTCGTCGGCCTGCTTGTCGCCTCCGATCTCGTCTCCGCGCATCCCGCGAGCGGCCAGAGTTTCGAGCTGAGCGCCATCGCTGCCGTCGTGCTGGGCGGAGCATCGTTGGCGGGCGGGCGGGGCACGATCGGCGGTACGATCATCGGCGCGTGCGTCATCGGCACGCTCGGCGACGGCATGGTGATGATGGGAGTCAGCGAATTCTGGCAGATGGTCATCAAAGGTACGGTTATCGTCGCGGCCGTGATACTCGATCAGCTTCAGGGCCGAATGGGCGGCTCGGGTGATCGAGGATGACGATGGCGGGAAAACGCAGCACAAAAGACGGCCCGGCGGCCGCTCCGCGTAAGGCGAAGGCCGTGCGGCGGAGCGACGGAGCGAGCGGATCGCTGCTCGGTGAGCCACGACGGATGAAGATGCTCGCCTGGTTGCAGGAAGAGGGCAGCGCGCGGGTGCGCGACCTTGCCGAGGCGTTCTCGGTCTCCGACGTGACAATCCGGCAGGATCTCGAACGCCTCGAACTCGAAGGCCATGTCGTGCGCGAACATGGCGGTGCGTATCTGAAATCGGTGCCGCAACAGGTGAAGGCGATGGCGCTGCATCACCTCGTCAACATGGACGCCAAGCGTCGCATCGGCCGCGCCGCCGCCGCTTTGGTGGAGCATGGCGAGACGATCATCCTCGATTCCGGATCGACCACCACCGAACTGGCGATGAACCTCGCCGAGCACGAGCATCTGACCGTCATCACCAACGCGCTCAACATCGCGCTGATCCTCGGCGCGCTGCCGACCTCGACCGTCCACATGCCCGGCGGCCAGTTCAAGGCGCCGACCTTGTCGCTATCCGGCGAACGCTCGGCCGATTATTTCAAGGGCCTGTTCGCGCAGAAATTGTTCCTCGCGACCGGGGCGGTTTCGTTCGAGGCGGGGCTGACCTTCCCGGCGTTGGCCGACATCACCGTCAAGCGGGCGATGATCGAGACGGCCTCGCGCGTGTACCTGCTCGCCGATTCCAGCAAGATCGGCAAGACCAGTTTCTCGTCGCTCGGCGGGATCGAGAATATCCACGTCCTGATTACGGACACCGGCATCCGCGACGAAGACCATCGTGCGTTCCTCGATGCCGGAATCGAGGTGATTATCGCATGATATCAAAGCGCTCCCGGCCCCTGCTGATTGTGGGAGCGCTTATCGTCGCGGTTTTCGCGGGTGCCGTGCTTTGGGTGCTTCCCGCCGCGCATGGTTCCAAGCTCATCGTCGTCATCACGCCGTCGCTCGACAACCCCTTCTTCGGGCAGGAGGCGATCGGCGCGGAGGCGCGCGCGCGCCAGCTCGGCTATGCCACGCTCAAGGTTTCGCATGGCGACGACGCCTACAAGCAGAGCGAACTGATCGACAACGCCATCGCGCGCGGCGCGGCCGCGATCATCCTCGACAACGCCGGGGCCGATTCCAGCGTCGCCGCAGTGCTGCGCGCCAAGAATGCCGGCGTGCCGGTATTCCTCATCGACCGCGAAATTTCCGCGCGCGGCGCGGCGGTCGTGCAATTGGTTTCGAACAATTATCAGGGCGCGACCCTCGGCGCGCAGGCGTTCGTCGATGCGTTGGGCGAGAAAGGGGCGTATCTCGAACTGGTCGGCCGCGAATCCGATACCAACGCCAAGATCCGCTCGCGCGGCTTCCACGACGTGCTCGATCAATATCCCGGCATGAAGATGGCCGCGCGGCAGAGCGCGAACTGGGATCAGTCTCAGGCCTTCTCCGTCACGCAGTCGGTGTTGCAGGCGCACCCCGAGATCAAGGGCGTGGTCGCGGGCAACGACACGATGGCGCTGGGCGCGCTCGCGGCACTCGACAGCGCCGGGCGCAGCGACGTCGTGGTTGTCGGCTTCGACGGCTCCAACGACGCGCGAGACGCGATCCGGTCAGGAAAGATGCACGCGACCGTTCTGCAACCCGCGCGCCGACAGGCCGAATATGCCGTCGATCTCGCGGACCGCTATCTCAAGACCGGCGCGACCGGGCAGCCCGAGAAGCTGTTGATGGACTGTTTCCTGATCGACCGAACCAACGCCGCGCAGTTGCAGGATTTCGCGCTCGCGAGCCTTTCCTCCCCCGCTTCCAAATGAGGATTTCACGATGAGCACCCAACGGTACGGCGCCGGCATCTGGCATTTCGCGACTTATGTGGACCGCTATGCGACCGACGGCTACGGCGCGCCACGCACGCTGGTCGAGATGATCGATCTGGCCGGGCAGGTCGAGGATTTGACGGTCGTCGATATCAACTTCCCGTTTCCCGGCGGCGGCGACGTGTCGCTGCCCACGATCGACGCCGCGCTCAAACGCAACGGCTTGTCGGTGATCGGCATCACGCCGGAAATCTACACGCGGCAGTTCGCCAAGGGTGCCTTCACCAATCCGGATCCGGGCCTCCGCCGCCTTGCCAACGAGATGTGCAACGAGGCGGCGAAGATGGTCCGTCACTTCGGCGCGGACTATGTGAAGCTGTGGCCGGGTCAGGACGGTTGGGATTATCCCTTCCAGGTCGATCATCGGGAGATCTGGAAGCTGTCGGTCGAGGGGGTGGCCGAACTGGCCAGCCAGAATCCTGACCTCAAATTCGTCATCGAATACAAGCCGCGCGAACCGCGCGTGCACATGAGTTATGATTCGGTCGCGCGCACGCTGCTCGGCATCGAGAAGATGGGTCAGCCGAACGTTGGCATCCTGCTCGATTTCGGCCATTCGCTCTATGGCGGCGAGAGTCCGGCGGACGCGGCGCAACTCGCGATCGACCACGGCCGTCTGTTCGGCATGGACGTGAACGACAATCTGCGCGGCTGGGACGACGACATGATCGCCGGCTCGGTCCACCCTATCGAGTTATTCGAATTTTTCTGGACGCTTCGCAAGAACGGCTGGGAAGGCGTGTGGCAACTCGACCAGTTCCCATTTCGCGAGGATAGCGTCGAGACCGCCAACAGCGCGATCGGCTTCCTCAAGCGGATCGAGCGAGCCCTCGATAGACTGGATTTCGACGCGCTGAAGGCGGCGCAGAAGCGCCAGGATGCGGTCGCCGCGCTCAACCTCGCGCGCGGCGCCCTGTTCGGCGATTGATCGGTGGCGCCAGCCGCGCCCGATCCGGGCGGCTGGTGCCTTCACGGGAGAGTTTCGATGCATCGTTGTTTTTCAGCCGCGGCGCGCCTCGCGCTGCTCGCATCCGTTTGCGTGGCCGGGCCGTCCCTCGCGGATGCCCCCAAGGCGTTTCGCGACCTCAATCACAACGGCCGGCTTGATCCTTATGAGGATACGAAGCAGCCCATCGATGCGCGGCTCGACGACCTTATCGCGCGGATGACGATAGAGGAAAAGGTCGGGACGTTGCTGCACATGAGCGGCTCGGCGGCGGGCGCACTCGGCACCGGGCGCGCGTATGACATGGCGAAGATGATCCCGGCGATCACCAAGACCCACATCACCAGTTTCATCACCCGCCTTGCGGTGCCCCCGGCCGAGATGGCGGCGCAGAACAATGCGGTGCAGCGCGTGGCGGAAGGCGCGCGGCTCGGCATTCCGATCACGATCAGCACCGATCCGCGCAACCACTTCCAGGCGGTGCTGGGCGCGAGCACTGCGGGCGGGGGTTTCTCGGTCTGGCCCGAGACTCTGGGCTTCGCGGCATTGCGCGATCCGGCGCGCGTGCGGCGCTTCGGCGACATCGCGCGGAGCGAATATCGCGCGGTCGGCATCCACATGGCGCTCTCCCCGCAGGCCGATCTCGCGAGCGAGCCGCGCTGGCCGCGCGTGACGGCGACGTTCGGCTCCGACCCCGCGCTCGTGTCCAAGATGGTCGGCGCCTATGTCGAGGGCTTCCAGGGCGGCGCGAACGGCGTGACGCGGGGCGGCGTCGCGACCGTGGTGAAGCACTGGGTCGGCTATGGCGCTGAACCTGAAGGGTTCGACGGGCACAACGCTTATGGTTCGGTGGCGAAGCTCGACAACGCCAGCTTCGCCCGTCACGTCGCTGCGTTCGACGGAGCGTTCGCGGCGAAGGCGGCAGGAATCATGCCGACCTACCCGGTCATCACGGGTGTCACGCTGAACGGCAAGCCGCTCGAGGCGGTCGGCGCGGGTTTCAACGCGGAGTTGATCGACGGGCTGTTGCGCAAGGAGAAGCATTTCGGCGGACTGGTCGTCTCCGACTGGGCGATCACCAACGACTGCCCCGAACAATGCCGCGCGCCGACCGAGCAGAAGCCGCAGGGCGTCGCGATCGGCATGCCCTGGGGTGTCGAGAGCCTGACGGTCGAGCAACGCTTCGCCAAGGGCATCAATGCCGGGATTGACCAGTTCGGCGGCGTCGCCGAGCCCGAACCGCTGTTGGCGGCGGTGAAGGATGGGTCGGTCAGTGTCGCACGGATCGACGCGGCGGTAGCCCGCGTGCTGCGGTTGAAGTTCGAGCTCGGGCTGTTCGACAATCCCTATGTCGATGCGAACGCGGCGGCGAGGATCGTCGGCGATCCGTCTCACATCCGCGAGGCGGAAGCCGCCCAGCGTGACGCGCAGGTACTGCTGGAAAACCGCGACGCGATGTTGCCGATCCGCGCACGGGGCAAGCGGGTGTGGCTCTACCGGGTCGATCCGGCGGCGGCGCGAGCGAAAGGCTTCGTCATAGTGGACGATCCGCGCCAGGCTGATCTCGCCATCCTGCGCGTCGATGCGCCGTCCGAAAAATTGCACCCCTACGCCTTCTTCGGATCGCGCCAGAACGAGGGGCGGCTCGACTTCCACGACGGCGACAAGGATTACGAGGCGATCAAGCGCGCCACCGCCGCCGTGCCGACCGCCGTCGCCATCAACCTCGACCGGCCAGCCGTGCTGACCAACGTGCGCGGCACGGTGCGCGCGCTGGTCGCGACCTTCGGCGCGAGCGACGCGGCTGTGCTCGACGTGATGACCGGCGCGGCGGCGGCCAAAGGCCGGTTGCCCTTCGAACTGCCTTCGTCGATGGCGGCGGTTGCGACGCAGAACCCGGCCGTACCCGACGACAGCGCTGCGCCGCTCTATCCGTTCGGCTACCGACATCCGTAACGAAGGAAAAGCATGAAGAGCCTGCCGGTCGCGCGGCTGCGACTGGCAGGCGGCATTAGCGAGATGGGCATGCCGTTCGCTGAGGCCGCGCGTGGAAAGCGGTCTGGCTCACCCGATGCGTGCGCCTATCTTCCCGGTTTTTCATCCAGCCGCTTTTCGGTGCGGGCGCGTCCGTATCAAAAAAAAGGCCCGCCACCGTTGAGGGTGGCGGGCCTTTGCAGGGGAGGGCAGGATCAGAACTTGGTACGGATGCCGAACGACACCAGCCGACCCAGCGTCGAGCCGTTGGCATAGCCCGAGCCCGAGTTCTTATAGGGCGGGTTCTGGTCGAAGGCGTTGTCGACGTTGAGCGTCAGCGAGGTGCCGTTCACGACGTGGAGCTTTTCCAGATCGAGCGCCAGATACAGGTCCACGGTGTCGAACGTGCCGACCTGCTTCTGGGTCGCGTCGAACAGAATTGGATAGCCGCCGCCGTGGTTCAGCTGTGCGCGGCCGGTGACTGGCCCTGCTGTCGCACCAAGGGTCGCGATGAAGTTGAAGCGACCGACGCCATTGTCGAGCAATTCGGTATAGACGCCGTTGCTCGACGGGCTTGAGCGACGATGCAGCGTGTAGGTGCCGCCGAAGCTCGCGTTGATCGAACCGAAGCTGGTGGGCTGGTTATAGGCCAGGTTGAAGTCGATACCGTCTTGCAACAGTCGCCCGCGATTGTAGCGGCGCAGGTCGAGCACCGAATAGGGCGTACCGAAATTGGCGTAGAGGAAAGCCAGCGACGGGAAATTGTCCGGCTGCTTGCCGCCCGAGAAGGCGTTGACCTGCGCGGCCGTCGGATTGAGGATGTAGAATGGTGCGTTGAGCGGATCGGCATACCAGGGCAGGCCGCCGCTGAAGCCGCCCGAATTGACGCTGATGATGTCCTTGAAATCGATGTTGTAATAGGTCGCGCTCAGCGTCAGCGCCTTGAAGAAGGACGGGTTGATGTCCCCGCCGATCGACCAGGTGTGGGCCTTTTCCGGCTTCAGATTGGGATTGCCGCCGGAAATCCAGATGATCGGCCGCCCGCCTGAATATCCGATGCCCGTGGTATAGGAGATGCGCGAGTCGACCGAACCCACCGTGTCGGCAAGGCTCGGTGCGTGGAACGAGGTGCCCCAGTTGCCGCGCAGTGTTATGCCGTCGATTGGCTTGTAGGTGAAGCCGACCTTGGGGTTGGTCGTACCGCCCACGTCGCTGTAATGGTCATAGCGCAGCGAACCGGTGAGATTGAGCGCCTGGAACCCGGTCCGCGCGTTCGATTCGCCAAAGATCGGCACAAGCACTTCGCCGTAGACCGACTTGACCGTGCGACCGGCTGAGGCGGAGTTGCGGAATGGCGCGCCCGCCGAACCGAAGCGGATATCGGCCGCGATCCCCTCCCAATGATATTCCGCGCCGACCGCGAGGCGTACGTCGCCGCCCGGCAGTGACGCGAGCGTGCCGTCCGCGACGAGGCGGCCCTCGGCCAGATCCTGAAGCGCGCGCGAATAGTTGCTGTAATCGCGGATCGAGGCGAGCACCGCCGGATTGGTGGCGGAAATGTTGTACGGGTTCAGCGCGGTGGCGGTCGTCGTGCCGGCCAGCGCGGCGGCGACGTTGCCGGCGTTCGTGGTATATTCGATCGTATTGTTATAGCTGTGCCCGTAATTCGCGAGGCCGCGAAGGTGCCAGCTATGGCCGAGATCGGCGTCGAAGGTCGGCGTCACGCCCCAGGAATCGAACCGGGCCGGGCTGGCGATGCCCTTGCCGAACACGCTCGAGAAATCGAAATTGACGACCTGGCTGGTTTCCGTGCCGACCGGCTGGAAATAGGGGTTGGCATTGGTAATGTTGCCGCTGCCCGCCAGGCTCGCCTGCATCAGGCTGGTGACGCGACGCGAGTAATAGGCCGTGATGTTGGTCGAGATCGAATCGTTCAACTGCTGGTCGAGCGTCGCGAACACGGTGTTGCGGTTCTCGCGCGGATAGATGTCGGCATTATCGGTGGTGCTGCACCGGTTTGCGCCGGCGGCGTTGGTGGCGCCGCGGCCGGGCAGGGGATAGTAGCTCGTGCCGATGCGGATGTTGCTCGGCGTGCAGTTGAAGCTGCGGTTGTCCGGTCCGCCATGCGCGGTGAAGTTCTGGGTGACGTAATCGCGCTCATAACCCTGGACATTGTTGTGCCAAGCATAGGCATAGGACACGAACAGCGAGCCCGATCCCCAGTCCTTGCCGACGGTGACATTGGCATCGAGCGTGTTGTAGCCGTTTGCGAAGCCATAATGGCCGTTCGCCTCGACGCCGTCGAAGCGCTTGCGGGTGATGAAGTTGATGACGCCACCGATCGCGTCCGAACCGTAGATCGACGAGCCGCCGTCCGGTATCACCTCAACGCGCTGGATGATGCTGGGCGGGATGATCTGCGGATCGACATAGGTCTGCAAGATGCCCGAGCCGACCACGCGATGGCCGTTGACCAGCGTCAGCGTGGTGGTGCCGCCCGATGCGCCGAGGTTCCGCAGGTTGGTCTGCACGACCGGCTGACCGAAGCCCGCAGTGCCGGTCGGGATCGTGTTGAAATTGCCGATCTGGGGGATGTTGGCGAGCAGATCATTCGCGGATTGCGCACCGGTTGCGACGACATCGGCCCGCGAGATGCTCAGCACGTTGGTGCCGACCGGAGCCACGCCGCGCAGCAACGTCCCTGTGACGACGACATCTTGCTGGGGGGCGGTGTCTTGCTCCGGCGCGTCGGCCGCCAACTGGGCCTGCGCCTCGGGGGTGGTTGTCTGTGCCGTCGCGGTGCCGCCCGCGCCAAGCATCAGAGCGAGCACGCTTGCCGAGCCTAGCGCCAGCCGCGAAGTTCCGAATCGTTTCATATCGAAATCCCCTCCTTTTCCGTTACCCGGCAACGCCTTGTTCGACGTCTTCCGGGGCACTCGCGGCAAAGCGCGGTGCGATGTCGTCCTATCGCAGCGTTTTTTACATATCAACTTATTATTTTCGATTATCTGCTATTCGGAAATAAACGAAAATTCGCGCTGCGTTGTCGTGGTTTAGCGGCACGGGAGCGCGGTGCGGAAGACGCGCGCGGATCACAAGAAGGCGCCGGACAGCCGTTGTGCGGCGGTTTCAGGATGGGCTCGTCGCCCGCTTTCTCCGTCGGCGGCGGGCGATGCGCCTATTGCGACGGCGGCAGCGCGTCCATCGCGCGGAAGCGTGCCTGCTCGACCATGGGCTGACCGGTGGTCTTCATGTCGATGATCTGCCGCCACGGCATGTCCGACGTACCCGCCGCCTGCCATTCTGGCAGGCCCGGACCGTTGGGATTTCCGGTCTTGATGAAATTGACGAAATAGCCTTGCAGCACCTTGGAAACCTGCCGGTCGGCCGGCGTCCAAGGGTAAAGGGGCGTTATGCCGGCCACGTCCAGATTGCCGAGCGCATATTCGATCTCGGCACTGTGTACCGCGCCAACGATCGGCATGGATGGGGCGGGGATGCCGATCGCGGGCTGGCGGATGTGGTCGTAGCGGAAATAATAGGTCGGCTGGCCGCTCTGGCGGTGCAGATCGAACCATTTCCAGGTTGGCTGCCCGAGGAAATGATCGCTCGACACTTCGGTGGAAACCTTCACCACGTCGGCGTCGCTCGCGACCGGATAGAGCTTCAGCACGGTGTCGGCGTTCCCGCCGAACAGCGTGGCGATCCCCGCGCGATATCTGGCGACGTTCGGCGCGTCGGTGCCGATTACGGCGTTGGCGAACATATCCTGCGAGTTGGAGCCGATCATCGCCGGGACGTGCGCAGCCCGTCGCGCCGCATAGGTGGCGTCGAGCGTTTGCGGCAGCAAATAGCCATCGATCACGAGACCAAGCCCCGGACTGCTCTTCGCGTCGCTGTTGAGGACGGTGTCGGCGGGAAGCGCGCGTAGCGCCGCGAGCGAAGTCGCGCCGAGTTTCTGGCCGAACGCCACGCCACTCGCCTCCGCGGTCTTGAGCGGGACCGGCCCCAATCGCCCGTCCACCGCTGCGCCGCTTTCCCCGATCACGCCGACGATCAGGTCGCGCGAAAGCGGCGAGACGGTCAGTGCGCTCACCGAGAACGCGCCCGCAGATTCGCCGTTTATGGTGATGTGCGACGGATCGCCGCCGAAGGCCGCGATATTGTCGCGCGCCCATGTCAGCGCCGCGACCTGATCGAACAGGCCCTGATTGCCGGAGGCGTGATGCGGAGATTCCGCCGTCAGTTCAGGATGCGAGAAGAAGCCAAAATTTCCGAGGCGGTAATTGGCCGCGACGACGATGATACCCTTTTTGGCCATGCTCGCGCCGTCATAGCGCGATTCGTCGGCCGCTCCGGCTACGAAGCCGCCGCCATAAACGTAGAAGAACACGGGCAATTTCATGCCGGGCTTGGCGTTGGCCGGGGTCCAGATGTTGAGGTAAAGGCAGTCCTCGCTGTCCCCGGTCGAGCGAAAGCGCATGTCGGCGAAGGCGGCGGATTGCTTGCAGCGCGTGGACCATTGTGTCGCCATGCGAACGCCCGCCCATTTCGCCAGTGGCTGCGGCTCACGCCAGCGCAGCGGCCCGATCGGCGGTTGCGCGAACGGAATCCCTCGGAAGCTGCGCACGCCATCCACCATCATGCCTTGAACAGATCCGCCGGGTGCCGCGACCTGCAACGGATCGGCCAGCGCCTGCACACTGACCGTTGCGAGTGCGATGGCTACGAATCCGAGAAATTTCATCCCCTTGGTCCTCTCGTTCAATAGTGTTCCTGATCCGGTCGATCTGACTTGCCGGTGGTTTGCGTAATGGATCAACGCCGACCTTCCTTCGACCGTCGCCTTGGCGATGTTCTGGATGGTGGCCCGCCTATTCCGATGCCGCGGGTATCGTCGGCATGACAGGCGTGTCTGGTGCGCGCTCCCGGTTATCCGCTATATTTCGATTTCTTTCTAGTTTCTTTAATCGGAAGATCTGCCGGGTAGTTGCGTCTGTCAATCCCATCATGCTGCGCAGGAACGGCGCAGACTTATCTGTTGGCCTCGTCGAGAGATGCGGAGTCCAACGTTGCCAAAGTCATCAGCATCAATTCGGCAATTGCCGGCAATATCTCCAGACCTGCGATCTCGTCGTCTGCAACCCCGCCGTGTCTGCGACGCGCGGTTTGCCGGGTAATCCGGAGCGAACTGCCGTTTGCTGGCAACACAGGAAATCGGCCTTGCTTCAGATCAGAACGATCGGTTCAAATGGGTCGTTGGAGGCTGTTTCCAGCGCGCGACCTTCAGGCGGCGTGGCGTGCTGGTCGTACACCCGTCGTTTGTTGGCGCCGACATCACGCTCGCCAATGACCCGACACTTTCGGGTTCGGATTCCGAGGATTACCCCGCGTTCGGCAACGTCACCGCGTATTTTGGCGACACGACCGCCTCATCGATCGGTCTCGCTGCCCCCGAGACTTGCCACGTTGCTCGTTGACGGCGCTGCGCGTCACGCCTCGATGACTTCGGCTACCGGCCGGCGTGGCGACCAGGGCAGCGTCGGCCCATAGCCGAAGCGCATAACGATATCCGGGCGGCGGCCCGGAAGACCGATGAGCGCTGCCAGATCCGGGCGCAGGCTGGCGACCTCGACCGGCTGGTTGATGAAGGCGTGTTTTAGACCCAATGCCGTTGCCTGCAGAGCGAAGCGCTGGCAGGCCCGCCCGACCGTAACCCAATCCGCCGGCGATTCCCGGGCGCCTACGAAGATCGCGATGCCTGCGGACGAACGGATCTGCCGGCTATAGGCGCCGTTTTGCGATGCCGCCGTGGAAAGCCAGTCGAACGCGGTTGGCCCCACCCAGTCGGGAAGCGCAGGGTTGCCGCTCGCCACGCTGTAAAGGCCATCGTCCGTTCGAAGCGCCTGGCGCGGATTGAAGCGCAGCCATGCCTTCAATTCTCGCACGAAAGCCGCATCGCCCATTTGCGCAGTGTTGCCCGCCTCCACCAGATCGCGCAGGTGGGCGATCCGCGGGCGATCGGTGAGAAGCACCAGATCGACACCGGGAACGGCCGCTGCCTTGGCGAGCCGATCGAGATCGGCGTTGCCGACTGCACGCCCATCATACTCGGCCCGTGTGGACTGGCGCTTCGGGATGGCGTCGAACAGCGCAGACGGGCGCTCCGGCCCATGCTCGAAATCGAACACGACCGCTCCCGCAGCGGACGGATCGAACCGCACGCGACCGGGCCGACCACGCGCGGCGGATGCCAGGGAGAGATTTTCGGCCGCACAGCCGAGGCTCACGAACAGATGGTGGTCGTCAGGATCAACGACGGGCGTTCGCCGCGTGAAATCGGGGAGGATGTCGACCCGCCTCTCGCGAGCGCGAAACCGCCACGGCTGCGTGTTGTGTCCATTGGACGCGAGCGTGGCGTAGCGGATGAGATCGCGGAATGGGGCGGGGTCGGCCAGCGGTTTGCGGAGCGGGGCAATGTCGGCTGCATAGTCCGCAGGTGACCCCATGCCGGACAGGGTGAGCAGGGTCGCGCCGCCGCCGAGCGCGACGGTCGCGCCGGCCCCGATCAGCACATGCCTCCGGTTCATGTGCTGGTCGCTGTCGCTCGGGCGAGGATGATCGCCGAGGCAGGCGGTTGCGTGTCGCCGAAGATTTCCAGCGTGGCGGTTACGGGGGCCGTGACGAAGCCGTTGAAGCCCAGGAACTCGAACCCGTCGAGCGTGGCGATGCGCATGGCCTGGTCAGGCATCCGGGCGTCGCGCCCGACCAGGATCGCGCGGAAAATACATGCCGGCGACTGCCGTCAACGCGATAAAGACGAGCGCTATCGCCAAGGCAATTACCCAGTAGCTGGCATCGTCCCGCGACACGAACCAGCCAGCGATAAGAGCGGGCACGAACAAGACGATGCGGGCAACCCAGACCATTGTGTTTCTCCCGGCTTTGAGGCGACCCGATCCTGCGACGATCCCGCAGATGTGGGCAATACGGGAAAGCCACAGGGCCGCTTCTCGCCGCCAACGACGGTGCCGAAGCGTTTTCTTCTCATATTGAGGCGATAGGGCGAACGCGACTGTGCGTAACCTTCGTCTGGGCCAATCCGTGCCTGCGGCACCCACCGTACCCGCGAAGCCATCTCGACCGCCGCGCGGTTCCCGTCCCGCTACGGGCATTCACCGATAGCGACGGCTCGCGCGAAGGGAGAGGAGCAGACGTCGGCCCCGGGATCACGCGCTTTTCGGGACAGGCAAATGGCTGCCGTAATGGCCGAGCGTTGGAGACTGCGATGCCTGTTCCCCTTTCTCCCGAGATCGTGGCGACGCTCGATGCGTATTGGCGCGCCGCCAATTATCTGTCGGTCGGACAAATCTATCTGTGCGGCAATCCACTGCTCGAACAGCCGCTCGCGCGGAGCGACGTCAAGCCGCGCCTGCTCGGCCATTGGGGCACCACGCCGGGAGTTAATTTCGTTTATGTCCACCTCAACCGGCTGATCGTCGATCACGATCTCGACATGATCTACGTGATCGGGCCTGGTCACGGCGGCCCCGGGCTGGTGGCCAATGCCTATCTCGAAGGCTCCTATACCGAACATTATCCCGCGATCGAGCGCAGCCGTAGCGGCATGGAGCGGCTGTTCCGGCAATTCTCCTGGCCGGGCGGCATCCCGAGCCATGTCTCGCCCGAAACACCCGGATCGATCCACGAGGGCGGCGAGCTCGGCTATTCGCTGGCGCATGCCTATGGTGCCGCGTTCGACAATCCCGATTTGATCGTCGCCTGCATCATCGGCGACGGCGAAGCGGAGACCGGACCACTTGCCGCGAGTTGGCACAGCAACAAGTTCCTCAACCCCGCGCGCGACGGCGCGGTGCTGCCGATCCTGCATCTCAACGGCTTCAAGATCGCCAATCCGACGGTCCTCGCGCGCATCGGCAGGGAGGAATTGACCGACTTGCTCCACGGTTACGGTCACGAGCCGTATTTCGTCGAAGGCGACGATCCCGCGATACTGCATCAGGTGATGGCGGAGACTTTGGAAGTGGTGTTGCGCGATATCAAGACGATCCAGTCCGAGGCGCGCACCGCTCCTGCGTCGATGCCCCCCAGGCGGCCGCGCTGGCCGATGATCGTGCTCAAGACGCCCAAGGGCTGGACGGGCCCCAAGGTGGTCGATGGTCTTCCGGTCGAGGGCACGTGGCGGGCGCACCAGGTTCCGCTCGCGGACTTCAGCAAGCCCGAGCATCTGCATCAGCTCGAAAACTGGATGCGGAGCTATCGGCCGAGCGAACTCTTCCACACCAACGGCAAGCTTCGCGATGAGTTATCGAACCTGGCCCCGACCGGACATCGCCGGATGAGCTCCAACCCGCATGCCAATGGCGGGAGCCTGTTGCAGCCGCTGTCGCTGCCCGATTTCCGGGATTTCGCGGTCGCCATGCCGGCTCCGGGAGCGGTGGAAGCCGAGGCGACGCGGGTGCTTGGCCACTATCTGCGCGAGGTCATGCGGCTCAATCTCGAACAGCGGAATTTCCGCCTGTTTGGCCCTGACGAGACCGCGTCGAACCGCCTCGATGCGGTGTACGACGTCTCGGGCAAGGCTTGGATGGCGGAGATCGACCCGGTCGATATGGATCTGAGCGCGACCGGGCGCGTGATGGAGGTGCTGAGCGAACATCTCTGCCAGGGCTGGCTCGAAGGCTATCTGCTCACCGGCCGACACGGCGTCTTTTCGTGCTACGAAGCGTTCACCCACATCGTCGATTCGATGCTCAACCAGCATGCCAAATGGCTCAAGGTCAGCCGCAACATCCCGTGGCGACGACCGATCGCTTCGCTCAACTATCTGCTGACCTCGCATGTCTGGCGGCAGGACCATAACGGCCTTTCCCACCAAGACCCCGGCTTTATCGATCAGGTCGCCAACAAGACCTCGGATATCGCCCGCGTCTATCTGCCACCCGATGCCAACTGCCTCTTGTCTGTCGCCGACCATTGCCTGCGCAGCCGCGACTACGTCAATCTGATCGTCGCCGGCAAGCAGCCCGAGTGGCAATGGCTCGGGATCGACGAGGCGGTACGACATTGCACCGCCGGCGCTGGGATCTGGCACTGGGCGGGGGTCGAGGACGAGGATCCCGACGTGGTGATGGCCTGCGCTGGCGATGTGCCCACTCTCGAAACCCTGGCCGCGGTCACGTTGCTGCGCGAGTATGTGCCCGACATTCGCATTCGCGTCGTGAACGTCGTCGACCTGATGGTGCTTGAGCCCCGCAGCGAGCATCCGCATGGGCTCGACGATCATGGGTTCGACGCCATATTCACGACCGACAGACCGGTGATCTTCGCGTTTCACGGCTTTCCCGCGATGATCCACAAGCTCACCTACCGGCGAGCCAATCATCGCAACATCCACGTGCGCGGCTACAAGCAGGAGGGCACGACCACAACGCCGTTCGACATGGTGGTGCTCAACGATCTCGACCGCTACCGGCTCGCACTCGACGCCATCGAGCGGGTGCCGCGGCTGGCGGACCGCGTGGCCACCGCGCGCGACCGCTATTGGACGACGATGGAACGGCACAAATTGTACATCGCCGAGCGCGGCGAAGACATGCCCGAGGTGCGCGACTGGCGCTGGTCTACATGAGCGGCGTCAGCACTCTCAGACCTGCCAACGGTGATCTTCAACGCTTTCGTCAGGACCGCTGAAGGCCTTCATTTGCGCTCCGCCCTGACAGGATACGCACGACGTCCGTACAATTGCGGATGCCAGCCGCTTTGCGACCGAAATACCATCACTCGCGAACACGCGCAGCAAAGGCGGAGCGCCATGAAGAACATCCTTCTGCTCATCCACGACGATGGCGGCCAGGAAGGTCGTCTGCAGGTTGCGCTCGATCTCTGCCGCGCGATCGACGGGCACCTCACGTGCCTCGACGTTACGTACGTCCCGCCTGTCCTCGGCGACGGCTATGGCGCGGCCTATGTGCTTGGAGACGTGGTCACGCAGGAAGCGGCACGGGAGGTCGATAACAAAGGCAAGGTCGTCGCACGGCTTGCCGATGAAGGCATATCGTGGGACTGGATCGATGCAGCCGGCGACATCGCGCCAACCCTCCAGCGCGCAGCGGAGCTTACCGATGTGATCGTCGTCAACCGGGAGGTCGGCGATTTCGCCTACCCCGACATGCATGGCGCCGCCGCCGAGTTGATCGTGCGCTCGGGCAAGCCCGTGCTCGCGGTGCCCGCCGATTGCCGGGGGCTCGATCACGCCGCCGCATTGATCGCTTGGGACGGGTCGCGCTGCGCTGCGGCGGCGCTGCGTGCCGCCGTGCCGCTGCTCAAACGCACCGACCATGTGACCATCGTCGAGGTGCAGGATGGTTCGATCACCACCACCCCGGCGGAAGATGCGGCCGAATATCTGGCCCGGTACGGCGTGCCAGCCGACATCCGGCGCATAACAGCATCCCCTGCGGGACCGGCCTTGCTGAAGGAGGCCTCCTCGGGTGGGTTCGGCTATGTCGTGATGGGCGGTTATGGCCATTTGCGGCTCGTGGAGGCGCTGTTCGGCGGCGTCACCCGCACGATGCTGGGCGAAAGCCCCATCCCGGTCTTCCTCGCACACTGATCGCCAGCTCGGGTGTATCCGTAGCATTCCCAATGCCCGGCTTTGCCGCACCGCAATACAAATCTTTGCAGAGACACACTTCGGGGCGGCTATCCTTGACGAATCGAACCGGGCTGATTGCGAGGATTCTGCCGGGCGCGCTCCTCATGAGCGGTTGCTCGACCGTTCCGCCGGCCAGCCATCCGGCGGTGCCGGTTCCCGGGGCATATCCCCTGGCGCTTGCCGCACCCGCCGAAACGGCCGTGCAAATGGGCTGGCAAGACTTCTTCACCGACACGGAAATGCGGAGCCTGATCTATCGCGCACTCGACAACAATCGGGATTTGCAGGCTGCTGCAGCCCGCATCGCGCAGGCGCGTGCTGATGTCAGCATCAGCGGCGCGGATCTGGCGCCGCAGGTCAGCGGATCGGCAGGTATGGCAAAGGTGGGTGTCCCGGACGCGCTCGCCCGGATGCTGCGCGACGACACGCTCACCAGCTATAATGGCCTGCTCCAGGCGCGCTGGGAGATCGATCTGTTCGGCCGGTTGCGCAAGCTGCAGGCTGCCGCGCGCGAACGCTATCTGGCGAGTGCCGAGGCTCGGCGCGGCCTCGCGACCAGCCTGGTCGCACAGGTCGCCGCGGGCTACCTCGCCGATCGGGAATATGCCGAAAGGCTGGCGCTCGCACACGAAACGCTCGCCAATCGCGAACGTGCGTTGCACATGCTGACCCGGCGCTATGAGGTCGGCTCGGGCTCGAAGATCGACGTAACGCAGGCGGAGACGCTGCGGACCCAGGCGGCGGCGGAAATCCCGGCGATCGAGCTTGCGCGGGCACAAAACCGCGACGCGCTTGCCGTGTTGGTGGGTGAGCCGATCGCCGATTCCGCGTTACAACATAGCTTGGCGCAGGTCGGGCTCACCCAGCAGATCCGTCCGGGCCTACCCTCCGCATTGCTCGCCAACCGACCGGACATCGTCGCGACCGAGCATCGGTTACGCGCCGCGGAAGCGAATATCGGCGCGGCTCGTGCCGCCTTCTTCCCCAGCATAAGCCTCACCGGCATCGCCGGGAGCAGCAGTCGCGATCTGGACGGGCTGTTCGGCGCGGGGACCGGCCTGTGGCTGTTCCGGCCCAGCATCTCGCTTCCGATCTTCACAGCGGGCAAGCTGCGCGCAAATCTGCGGCTCAGCGAGGCACGGCGTGATGAAATGCTCGCCGCCTACGAGGCCACGATCCAGGGCGCCTTCCGCGACGTCGCCGATGCGCTGGCGCAGCGGCATTGGCTCGCCGAGCAGATCACGACCATCGACCAGTCGATCGTGGCGCTGAGCGAGCGCTCGCGCCTCGCACAGCTTCGCTACGACGCCGGGCGCTCCGCTTTTCTGGAAGTGCTCGACGCCGAACGCGACCGCTTTTCCGCCGAGCAAAAGCGAATCCAGCTTCGGCGCGCATGGCTGGCAAGCGGTGTCGCGCTCTACGCCGCCCTTGGCGGCGGCTTTTCCGAACCCGAACCGCAAAGGCGCAATCCGTGAAGGCCGATTGGAAAAAATGGGCGTTCCGCCTGGGTATCGCTGTGGCCGTGCTGGCGGGCGTCCTGATCGCGCGCCACTATCTCGTGCGGGATCCGCTCGGCCCCGGCATCGCCAGCGGCAATGGCCGGATCGAGGCGACCGAGGTCGATGTCTCGGCCAAGGCGCCGGGCCGCATACGCCAAATCCTGGTTTATGAAGGCGACATGGTGAAGGCGGGCCAGACTCTGGCAACCATCGACGTCGACTCGCTGCAGGCGCAGCGTGCTCAGGCCGTGGCACAGCTCCAGGCTGCCTTGAGCGCGGTGCAGTCCGCCCAGACGCAAGTGGCGCAAGCGACCGCCCAGCGCGCCGCGGCGGTCGCCCAGCTCCGCCAGCACGAAGCTGATCTGGACACCGCACGAAGCCACCTCGGCCGCTCGACCGAGCTTGCGTCCGAGGGCGCGACGCCGCGCCAGGAACAGGAGGACGATCATGCGCGGCTGCAGGGTACGCGCGCCGTGGTGGAGGCGGCACGCGCTCAGGTCGGCGCCATCGACGCCGCGGTCGCGACCGCGCGGTCACAGGTCGCAGGCGCCCGGTCGAACGTCGCCGCCGCGCTGGCGGGGGTCCACCGGCTCGATGCCGACATCGGCGACGCGATCCTGCGCGCGCCACGCACGGGCCGGGTGCAATATCGTATCGCCGAACCCGGCGAGGTCGTGGGTGCCGGCGGCAAGGTGCTCAATCTCATTGATCTCAGCGACGCTTATCTGACCTTCTTCCTGCCCGAACAGGCCGTTGGCCGGGTCGGCATGGGCGACGAGGCGCGGATCGTGCTCGATTCGGTGCCCGACCGGGTGATCCCGGCGCACGTTTCCTTCGTGGCGGACGTGGCGCAATTCACCCCAAAGACGGTTGAGACGAAGGACGAGCGCGAGAAGCTGATGTTTCGTGTTCGCGCGTCGATCGACCGAAAACTGCTCGCCAGGGTCCGCAATCTGGTGAAGTCGGGCATGCCCGGCACGGCCTATGTCCGGATCGACCCCGGCACTCCTTGGCCGGCCAAGCTCGCGCTGACGCCCGTCAAATGACTGCCTGCGCGGCTCGCCTTACCGGGGTACGCCTGTGCTTCGGCGACACGACGGCGCTCGACGGCGTCGATCTGGACGTTCCGGCAAGCCGCATGGTCGGAATGATCGGGCCCGACGGGGTGGGCAAGTCAAGCTTGTTCGCGCTCGTTGCTGGCGCACGCGCCCTTCAGGAAGGTGCGGTGGAAGTGCTCGGCGGCGACATGGCCGATGTCGGCCACCGCCGTCGGATCTGCTCGCGCGTCGCCTATATGCCGCAGGGGCTCGGCAAAAACCTCTATGCGACGCTGTCGGTCTTCGAGAATATCGATTTCTTCGCTCGCCTGTTCGGGCAGGCCCATTCGGAACGGGTTCGGCGGATCGACGATCTGATCGAGGCGACCGGGCTGGCGGCGTTCCGGGATCGACCGGCGGGCAAGCTTTCCGGCGGGATGAAGCAGAAACTGGGCCTGTGCTGCGCGCTGATCCATGATCCTGATCTGCTGCTGCTCGACGAGCCGACCACCGGCGTCGATCCATTGTCGCGCGCGCAATTCTGGGAACTGATCGATCGCATCCGCGCGAAACGCCCCGGCATGAGCGTGCTGGTTGCCACCGCGTATATGGAGGAAGCGGCACGGTTCGACTGGTTGGTGGCGATGAACGCCGGCCGCGTGCTCGCGACGGGCACCCCGGCCGAACTGTTGGCACGCACGCAGAAGGACACGCTGGAGGAGGCCTTCATCGCGCTGCTCCCCGAAGAACAGCGGCGCGGCCATCACAGCATGACGATACCGCCGCGCAGCGTGGAGATCGACGGGATTGCCGCGATCGAGGCGCGCGGTCTCACCAAGCGGTTCGGTGACTTCACCGCCGTTGACCATGTCGATTTCAGTATCGCGCGCGGAGAGATCTTCGGGTTCATCGGCTCGAACGGGTGCGGCAAAACGACGACGATGAAGATGCTGACGGGATTGCTTCCAGCCACCGCCGGCGAGGCGTTGCTGCTCGGCCGACCGATTGATCCGCGTGATATCGCGACCCGGAAGCGGGTCGGCTATATGTCGCAAAGCTTCTCACTCTACACCGAATTGACGGTGCGGCAGAATCTCGAATTGCACGCGCAGCTTTTTCAGGTGCCCGGCGACATCGCCGAGCGCGTCGCCGATATGGCGGAGCGTTTCGGCCTGTCGGAATTGATGGACGCCAATCCTGACAGCCTGCCACTTGGCCAGCGGCAGCGTTTGTCGCTCGCCGTGGCGACCATTCACGCGCCCGAGATTCTGATCCTCGACGAGCCGACATCGGGTGTCGATCCGATCGCGCGCGACGCCTTCTGGCAGATGATGATCAATCTCGCGCGAATCGACAGGGTGACGATCTTCATATCGACCCATTTCATGAACGAAGCGGAGCGCTGCGACCGGATCGCGCTGATGCATATGGGCAAGGTTCTGGCGACCGACACGCCGACCGGAATCGTACAGGCGAGCGGCGCAAGCGACCTCGAAGGCGCCTTTATCGAACACATCAGGCGAATGGACGCACTCGCCCCGACGGCTGCCCCTCCGCCGCCCAGCCTCACGCACGACGACATGGAGGCCGAAACCGGCCCGGCAAGACGCTTCAGTCTGCGGCGCCTGCTCAGCTATAGCCGGCGGGAGGCGCTGGAGCTTCGCCGTGATCCGATCCGCGCGACGCTTGCGCTCGCCGGCAGCATCTTCCTGATGTTCGTCATGGGATATGGCATCAGTCTCGATGTCCAGAACCTTCCCTATGCGGTGCTCGATCGCGACGGAACCACCACCAGCCAGAACTATGCGCTGAACCTTTCGGGCTCGCGCTATTTCGTGGAGCATGCGGCGATCCACAGCTATGCCGAGCTGGATCGGAGGATGCGCGATGGCGAACTGAGCGTCGCCATCGAGATTCCCGAACATTTCGCGCGCGATATTCGGCGCGGGGCACCCGTCGCGATCGGCATGTGGATCGACGGCTCGATGCCGAGCCGGGCCGAGACGGCGCTATCGTATGTGCGGGCCATGCACGTCGCCTGGCTGTCGGATTTCGCGCTGCGCGAATTGGGTGCCCGGCCGTCGTTGGGCCTGGCCAACATCGAGACGCGCTACCGCTACAATCCCGATGTCGCCAGCTTGGTATCGATCGTGCCGGCCGTCATCCCCATCCTGCTGTTGCTCATACCCTCGATGCTCACCGCGCTCAGCGTCGTGCGGGAAAAGGAGCTGGGGTCGATCGTGAATTTGTACGTCACGCCCGTCACCCGCGTCGAATTCCTGCTCGGCAAGCAATTGCCGTATGTGGTGCTGGGGATGCTCAACTTCGCGCTGCTGACACTCCTCGCGGTGACGATCTTCGGCGTGCCGCTGAAAGGAAGTCTGTTCGCGCTGACGCTGGCATCGCTGCTGTTCGTCTTGAGTTCGACGGCGATCGGGTTGATCTTCTCCACCTTCGTGCGCAGCCAGATCGCGGCGATCTTCGGCACGGCGATCGGCACGATCATCCCGGCTGTGCAATTCTCGGGCATGCTGACGCCGGTCGCGTCGCTGGAAGGCTCCGGCAAGGTGATCGGCGCACTTTACCCGGCCACCCACATCCTCACGATCAGCCGCGGGGTGTTTTGCAAGGGGCTGGGTATCGCCGATCTCCCGGTTTCGTTCCTGGCGCTCGCTGTCACCGCGCCGATCCTGATGGCGGCCGGAATAGCGCTGCTCCGCAAGCAGGAGCATTGAACGATGCGCATCGCGAACGTCGCCCGGCTTGGCATCAAGGAAATTCGAAGCCTCTGGCGCGACCGGATGATGGTCGCGCTGATCGCCTGGGCCTTCACCGGATCGGTCTATGTCGCAGCGACCGGGATTCCCGAAACGCTCAACAAGGCTCCCATCGCGATCGTCGATGAGGACCAGTCGCCATTGTCGCAGCGGATCTTCAACGCCTTTTATCCGCCATTTTTTACCGCGCCGACACGGCTCTCGCGCGCGCAGATCGATCCTGGGATGGATCAGGGCAGCTATACCTTCGTCCTCGACATCCCGCCGCATTTCCAGCGTGATCTGCTCGCCGGCCGCTCGCCCGCTGTCCAGCTCAACGTCGATGCGACGCGAATGGGGCAGGCCTTTTCAGGCAACGCCTATGTCCAGCAAATCGTCGATGGCGAGATAAATGCCTTCGCCCGGCGCGGTGGCAGGGCCGCTGCGCTACCCATCGATCTTGCCGTGCGCTCCAGCTTCAACCCCAACCTCACGGCATTGTGGTTCGGCGCGGTGATGCAGGTGATCAACCACGTCACCCTCCTTTCGATCATTCTCACCGGCGCCGCACTGATCCGCGAGCGCGAGCATGGCACGGTCGAGCATCTGCTGGTGATGCCGGTCACACCGTCAGAGATCATGGCGGCAAAAGTCTGGTCGATGGGGCTCGTCGTGCTGGCTGCGACCTGGGCTTCGCTCCTCCTCGTCGTTGAAGGCGCGATGCGGGTGCCGATCGCGGGATCGCTCGCGCTGTTTCTGCTGGGCGCGGTGGCACATCTCTTCGCCACGACCTCGATGGGCATCTTTCTCGCTACCTTCGCGCGATCGATGCCGCAGTTCGGCCTGCTGGTGATCCTCACCATCGTTCCGCTGGAATTGCTCTCCGGCGGCAGTACCCCTCGGGAAAGTATGCCGCAGGCGGTACAGGACATCATGCTCGCCGCACCGACCACGCATTTCGTCAAGCTTGCTCAAGGCATTCTCTATCGTGGCGCCGATCTCACGGTGGTGTGGCCACAACTGCTGGCGATCGTCACGATCGGCGCGGTGTTTTTCGCGGTCGCGCTCGTTCAGTTTCGTCGGGCCATCAACACCATGGCGTGAAACCAACGGGGTCGCGAGCCGCGCGCTGGCGCTCGAGGTCTTCGTCCACGTCCGATACGTACCTTACCGGATTTCAGGGAGGCGTTCGCTGGAACACGATCAGGAAGCATCTTTTCCCTTTCCGAAGCAGAGGTCATCCGACACATGTCATCGCGATCACTGTACGCTTTCGGCGCCTTCGGAGTCATTCCGCTTCTGGCCGGCGCGGCGTTTGCGGGGCAATGGACGACGCCCTTGCCAAGCTTGCATCGATGGGCCCAGATCGACCGGATACCGCGCCATCATGCCATCGCGGCGAACGGTGTCCCGGAGCCCTATCGGACGATGCGCAATCCCTTGCCCGTCTCGCGAGCGACGATTGCCAAAGGCGCCACGCTCTATGCGACCAACTGCCGTTCCTGTCATGGCCTCAGTGGCAAGGGCAATGGTCCAATCGGACGGGATGTGTCGCCGTCACCTTTCGACATCGCCTGGCTTTCCGAAATGAAAGTCTCGCGGTTCGACGGGTTCATGTACTGGACCATCGCCGAGGGTGGCGTGCCTTTCGGCACGTCGATGCCGCCGTACAAGAAAATGCTGTCGCCAAACGATATCTGGGCCGTGACCACCTACATTCAGGCCGGTCTCCCGAAGGATCTCCCGCCGCGCTAGACCCTGCCGCACAGCGCTCGGGGGCCGTGATGGCGCCGACGCAGGAGTTTGAACTGAAACGTGGAAGAGCATGTCGTCGGTAGGGGACGATCGGCTGGGCGGCTATCTCGCGGCGCGCCATTCGCTTGATCCATGCCATCGCGACACCGGTAACGACACCATAGGTGTTCGATCCACCGCCGCCTTCGCCGTCAGTTTGCCCTGCGGCATCAAGCCAGCTCGCCGCGGATCTTCTGTCGAGTACCGTCTCCGATGCGCCGCTATCCAGCATCGCCATGACGGCTTCTCCCTTGGCGAATTTCAGAGGAGATTCTGTTGCTTGGATAGCCGGTTCATTCTGACTCGCCGACTTCCCGCCGATACTCCCCGGTTGGACAGCCTGCATGTTCGGCGCGGCTGCGGTGGCCGAGAGCTTACAGGCCGAAATCGATGCAAATTTGATGATGTTCAAACGTTCCGTCAGTATGGCAGTTCTCAGCGGCATATGGTCAACAACGGGCTCTACCAGGTGATCAGCGGTGTTTTGCGCAGCCACGCGTCTGTTGTGAGTTGCTGCACAACGAAATCCGCGACGTCGGATCGGGCGATGGTTCCGCCATGCACGCCTGACAGGTCGGTCAAGGCCTTGATAGCGCCCCGCGCCGGCTTGTCGTTGAGCACCGTTGGCCGAACGACGGTCCAGTCGAGCGTGCTGGCCCGGATCACGTTCTCCTGGCGATCCTTGTCCTCGTAAACCTTTCGCAGCATCAGCGGCAGGAACAACCGGTCGAAGACGAAGCCACCGTGGCCGCGACTGTCGCCAGCGCCAAGGCCAGTGATGCACACCAGTCTCCGGACGGCTTGCTGCTCCATAACGCCGACCAGCGCGCGCGTCGCCGTCGAGAGTAGGGTCACCTCCCGGAACGGGCTCATGGCTGTGCCCAGCGAACTGACGACGGCATCACAGCCGGCGATGGCGCGGGTCAATGCGGCCGGATCGCGGGCGTCGCCTTCGACGAGTTCGGCGCCGGCGATGTCCGCGGCCTTCGCTTTGGCGCGCACGAGAGCGACCACCTCGTGTCCCTCTGCGACGGCCTTGCCGACGATCAGGCGGCCGGTGGCGCCGGTGGCGCCCAATACCAGTATTTTCATGTCAAACCTCCGAAGCTGTGCAGATGGACCGGAATGCACCGAACTGCGGGCTTAGGCCTTCGTCCACTGGGCCGCGGCATCGCTCGCGAAAGCGGCGTAGGAACGCGGGGGGCGACCGAGCAAGCTGGTGAGGTGCGCGATATCGCCAGCGGTCGCCACCGCGCCATCCGACTGATAGCGGGCGAACATCAGGCGCAGGTCGAGCGCGAGCCAAGCGGGCATCACGGCCTTCACGCGCTGCTCCATCACGACGAGGTCGTCGCCGCCATATCGGATCTCGCGACCGAGCGCCTCGCTCCAGATATTCGCGATGCCGTCGCCGGTCAGGCTATCCGGGCCGACCAGCGCATAGGTCTCGCGGCCGAGCGGCGTTGCAGCTTGCTCACGGCGCACCAGCTCGATCGCGGCGGCTCCACCGATATCGCGGACATCGACCATCGAGATGCCTTTCGTGCCGATCGGCGCGCCATAGACTCCGGCTTTCAAGAGGGCGTCCTTCTGACGAAGATCGTTCTGGATGAAATAGGCAGGGCGCAGCACCGTCGCGGGCAGTTCGAGCGCCGCGATCATGTGCTCTACCGTGGATTTGCCCGCGAAATGCGGCACGTCGGCGTAGGCTTCGCCACCGAATACGGAGAGATATACAATACCCTTGACGCCGGCCTCGCGGGCGACCGTCAGCGTCAGCATGGCCTGGGTCAGTTCATCCGCGGCGTTCGGGGCGAGCAGGAACAGCGTGCTGACGCCTTGTAGGGCCGCGCGCACCGAATCCGGGTCGGCAAGGTCGCCTCGGACCGCCGTCACGCCAGCGGGAAGCTGCGCCGTCTCGGGCGAGCGAGTCAGGGCGCGGACATCCACGTTATGCCCTTGAAGATGGCTGATAACCTGGGTTCCGATGGTGCCCGTGCTGCCTGTAACGAGAATGGCCATGTCGAAAATCTCCTCATGAGGGTGTGAGCCGTCTGGCTTGAGGAACAAGATAACCGTTTCATTATCTTCGGATAGGCGCCAACATCGAGACCATGTGTCTCATTTGCGGAACAGGATGATGGATCTTCAGGCGTTGTCTGACTTCGACCTCGTAGCGGCCCACGGCGGGTTCGGCCGCGCTTCCCGCGCCTCCGGCCGTTCTAAGGCCACGCTGTCGCGGCGAGTCGCGGAACTCGAACAAAGCCTTGGCGTGCGTTTGATCGAGCGCGGTTCCCAAAACCTGCGACTGACGGATGAAGGGCGGTCGCTTCATGAGCGCACGCGCGGCCTGCTTAGCGAAATCGTGGAGGCCGGCGAGGCGGTCGTTCTTGGCGCATCGACACCGAAAGGCAGGTTGCGGGTCAGTGCGCCGATGGTCTTTGCGCACGTCGCGTTGCCCCGGATCGCCACCCGCTTTGCCCTGGCGTATCCGGAAGTTCAGCTCGAAATCGTTGCCGAGGACCGCAAGGTCGATCCGGTTGAAGATGGCTATGATCTGATCATCCGGATCGACCCCTCGCCAGACGAACGCCTCGTCGGGCGCCGTTTCCTAAGCGATGAGCGCCTGATTGTGGCTCCGCCTGGCATGCCACGCCCCGTTCCGGGTGCGGGCGGCGACGAATTGGCGGTCAGGGCCGTTTTGCTCGCCGCGACCCCGCCGGGTTCGCTGTGGCGTGTGAACTCCGGACCGGAGGCTGACATCATCCTGAGGCCGGACCCGATCCTCCGCCTCTCATCGCTGCTGATGGTTCGCGACGCGGTGCTGGCGGGTGCGGGTGCGGCTTTGCTGCCCAAGCTGCTTGTTGCCGAAGACATCGCAGCCGGCAAGCTCGTGTATTGGGGGACCCATGTCGGTCCGTCCGTCGAGATCTGGGCATTGCAGAGTTCACGCCGCTTGGTCGGTGCCAAGGTGCGTGCCTTCTTGGAGGTGGTTGAGACAGCGTTTCCAAAGAAGCGCTTCGACGCATAACGCGCCGGATGGAACGACGACGTCCTCCGCTCGCTCCTTCCCATATGCGATCACCCTACCCGAATGCCGGGGTGCAGCGTCACCCAGTAAGTGCGTTGATGATAGTCGTTCATGCCGACAGTGATTTGGCTGGGCGCTAACAACTGTCGGCTTCGACGGTCATAAGCTCCTTGCGAGACATTGCTGCGCTCCTGTGGGGCTGCCGCCTTCGCGACAGCGAGCGCCGGCACCGCTCACGGTAAGGCCAAGCCGCGCATCACCTGCGCTCACGCCGCCGGACGCTGCGATCCCGCTACATCCACTGCGTTCAGCGACGCGATCGGGCGTGTCGAAAGCGACCGGCGCAACGTCGAAGCGGTCGATCGCCCGGCGAGCGGCGTGCGTCGCCGTGCCCCCCTTTCTGGAGTTCGCCATGAGTCCGCTTCCCGAGATCAACCTTGCCATTCACCATCCGCCGCGCGGGGGTTCCGATCGGTTCGCGTTGGCGGTCACCAGGCTGCTGCGGTTCGTCGCCGACCGCTTTTTCGCCAAGCGTTATGGCCACCGTGCCATCGTGCTGGAAACCGTCGCGGCGGTGCCGGGTATGGTCGGCGCCACGCTTGTCCATCTGCGTTGCCTGCGGCGGATGGAATCGGATCGCGGCTGGATCCGCACGCTGATGGAAGAGGCGGAAAACGAACGCATGCACCTCATGACGTTCCTGGAAATCTGCAAACCCACGCTGTTCGAGCGGCTGATCGTGCTGGTCGTCCAGTGGCTGTTCTATCTCGGCTTCTTCGCCCTGTACCTGCTCAGCCCAAGGACCGCGCACCGCCTGGTCGGCTATTTCGAGGAAGAGGCGGTGATCAGCTACACGCATTATCTGGAAGAGATCGACTCAGGCCGGAGCGCCAACGTCCTCGCCCCCGCGATCGCCCGCCGCTATTGGGATCTGCCGGAGGGCGCGACTTTGCGCGACGTCGTCCTGGTCGTGCGCGCAGACGAGGCCCATCACCGCGACGTGAACCACGCCTTTGCCGCCGATCTGGGCGGCGGCGCCCCGGGCGACGTCGCGCCCTATCCGTGGCACGCCCCGGAGTGGGATGCGGAGGCGGACGCGCTCGAACCGGCGCACGCGCCGCTCGCGCAGGGCTAGCCGACGTGGACCAGGCGCACTTCCTTGAGGATACCAATACCGCCACCGGAGACGACACCGTGCATCCCCTCCCGACCAGCCCCGCGATCGGCCCGCCGGGCCGGCTCGCGAAACGCATAGCCGCCGCCGTTCTGGCAATGCAGACCGCCTGTGCCAGAGGGGGGCCGTCGCTGGTGTTCCTGGGGACGTATTTTCCCGTCTGGCTGGCCTGCTCGGTGTTCGGCATAGCGATAGCGGGTGCGGCGCGCATGCCGATGGTCCTGTGGGGCCTGTCGCAACGATTTCCCTACCAGTTGCTGCTCTGCACCGTGATCGGCGGGGCGTCCGGCATCCTGGTTGGCCGGTTGTGGCTCGGTCTGTGAACTTGCGTTGAGGGAAAGCGCCGGCCAGCGATCCGCTGGTGTCGCTGGCGATCGTCGTGCTGGCGGTCGCGCCCGCCGAAACAGCGCCGTCAGCGAGCACGTCCCGCTTGGCTTGCGGTCGAGCAGCGCGGGGGCTGACCTTGAACGTCGACAATGACGGCGCGAAACTCCACGACGAGATCGCGCTCACCACGTCGAGCCGCGCGCGGCGCACCGCGCCCCCCTCGGTACCTCGACACGTTCGAGGACGGTCCCCGGATCGAATCGACCGGGGTGAGCCGACGACGCGCATCAGTGCGAAATGCGCACGGGTTTCCATGCGGGACGGGGGCAGGATGCACGGCGGCTGGGCGGCGCCGTCATGGTGATCGCAGACGGTCCGCGAAGGACCGCCCGCTGCGCCGGCAACGGGAATGGAGGGCCTCAGCCAGGGCGAAGACGGGACGGCGCCGTAGCGCGCGACACGGTGTCGCGCGCATGACGGTACACAGTCACTTCAGCCCGAGCGCATCGCGGATCGTGTAGAACATGTCGGTCTGGTCGGTCAGTCCGGCGAAATTGGCCGCACGCGGGCCGTAGGCGGCTATGCGAAGCTGTGTGCCGGTATGACCCTGCGAACCCACTTCCGAGGTGCCGTAGTTCACCGTCAGGACGCTTCCGTCCTTGGTCAGCAGCGCTTCGGTAAGCCCCGGCGCCTTGCTGCCATTGCCGATGATCTGGCTGGTATGCGCGTGGTCCGCAGTGACGATCACCAGCGTGTGCCCATCGGCCTTGGCGAAGTTCAGCGCGACCTGAACGGCCTCGTCGAGATCGACTGTCTCGCCTATCTGGCCGCACGGATTCGCCGCGTGATCCTCCTTGTCGATCGAGGCACCTTCCACCTGCAGCAGGAAGCCCTTCGGGTTCTTGCGCAGCAGCGCGATTGCCTTGGTCGTCATCGCCGCGAGTGTGGGTACGCTGGCGGAGCGTTCCGCATTGACCTCGCAGCGGACGGGCGGCTGGTCGAGATTACCGTGGTGGCTGGCCTTCGGCCCCTGCCAGCGCACCGGCATGTTGCCTTGCGCGAACAGGCCGAGCAGCGGATGCGTCCGGTCGGCGGTGGTGATCGCGTCCAGTTCGGCGGCGTCCTGCACCACGACGAATCCCCGCGCGCGCGCCTGATCGAGCAACGTCTTGTCCTGCCACGAACCGGCCTGCGCGGTCTCCCCGAACGCGGCCGCGCCGCCGCCGAGCGCGACATCGGGGCGGGCGTTGAGCAATTGCTCGGCGATCGAGCCCGCGCCGCCCTTCTCCAATGCGTTGGTCGGGCACAGCTTGCTGGTCACGACCGGGCCGAAGCAGGCGCGCATGGTGACGTGTGCGATCTGCGCGGCCGGCGTCGCATCCTCGATCTCGGCGGTGGTGACGTCGCCGGTGGCATAGCCGGCACGTTTTGCAAGCTCGATCAGGGAGGCATGCGGTGCCTCGCGAATGTCGACGCCGATCGCGCCGTTATAGCTCTTCACGCCGGTGCTCCACGCGGTCGCGGACGCGGCGGAATCGGTCACGTAGTTCGGCTTGCCGGTCGCTTTCTCCAGTGAATAATGCGTGTACTGGCCGGTCACCGGCAGGGCGTCGATGCCCTTGAAATATCCGCCAGCGCCCTCGGCATAATCGCGGGCGAGGGTGATTTCGGAATCGCCCATGCCGTCGCCGATGAGCAGAATGACGTTGTGTACCACGCCATCCCGGATCAGCGTGCGGTACGTTGCGGTCATGTCGCCTTTGATCCGGCGTGCACCGTCCGGTTGGCTGAGATCCCCTTGTGCGGCGCGTGCGAGATCAGCAGGTGCTGACTGCCCGCTGGCGGCGGTTGCCGCGGCGAGGGCGAGAACGGAGGCAAGCGAGAAGCGGGGCAGAAAGGTCATCGGCGTTCCTTGGTCGGCGGAGGTTCGCCGCGCCCGAGGGCGACGGCCGAGACTGTTGCTAGCGGCGTTCTTTTGCAGGAATGATACACTGAGCGATGGCGTGGCGGGCCGCACGCCAGGAATGGCCGACACGCGGCCTCGCGGCACTGCGCCGCTCCGGCGCGACCTGCCGATGCCGGTTTGATGAGCAGAGCCATGAAAGGAACGTCCCCACCCGGGCGGCGCTCCGGGTGGGGGCAGGGTCGATAGAACTTTGCGCTCGCGCCGAAAGTGAAGATGCGTCCCGCAGTGGTATAGACTTCGGGGCGATCGTAACCGACGCTGGCGAACGGTCACCGTTGGCCATGATCTGGTGGGGTATCAGTTCGCCGTCGCCGAAAGCGCGGTGAACCTGGTACCGGATCGGTTGGGGGAGGGCGGTTTGCCTTGCGATCTCGTGCGCAGATCGCGGCGGCTCTCGGCCGCGAATGATTGCGGATCTCGGCATTCCGGGGTTCTGCTCTAAGGTGCCGTGACGCGTCCGTCCTTCATCAAGCCCCATCTATCGGTGCTGTGCGTCCTCGAGATGGCTCTCGGCGTACTTCGTCTGCAGTTCCGTTTCGGACTGAAGCAGAACGGCAGGTCACAGGAACTGCAATGCTGTTAATTTTCTGAGGGAAATCGCGTAGCAGGGACCATGACACGCATCAATTTCGAGCTCTTGGACCTGCGAGCCCTGATCGCTGTCTCGGACATACGGAGCTTCCATCGCGCGGCCGAGCAACTCGCACTGTCACAGCCTGCTCTCAGCCGCCGCATTCAAAAGCTGGAACAGGCGGTAGGCGCGCCGTTGCTGGAACGCAGCAGTCGCAACGTTCGGCTGACGCCGGCTGGTCAGCAAGTTCTCCCGCTGCTTCGTCGGATGGTCGAAGAGATCGATGGCTCGCTTGTCGGCAGCATGGCCTCGGGCGAACACCGGGCTGGACGAATTACGGTGGCCAGCGTTCCCAGCGCGACCGTTCGCTTCATGCCGAACGTTCTCAAGCGCTTTGGTGAGGAATATCGCAACGTCCGGGTTCGCATCCTCGACCTATCCGCAAACGAATGCGCGGAAGCGGTACGCACCGGCGATGCCGAATTTGGGCTGTCGCTCCCGATCGCTTCCGACGCGGACTTGTCCTTTGAGCCGCTCATCGATGATCCTTACGGCTTGATCTGCCGACGTGACCACCCGCTGGCAGAGTTCGAACAGCCGGGTTGGGCAGATCTGCATGGTCATCGGTTGGTGACCGTGCATCGTGCCAGCGGCAACCGGACAACGCTTGAAGCTGGTTTGGCAGCAGAGGGAATCCACCTCGAATGGTTCTACGAGGTGACGCGGCTAACCTCGGCGCTTGCGCTGGTCGACGCAGGGCTTGGTCCCTCCGTGCTGCCGCGTCTTGCTTGTGAAGGTCCCGATGCTCGCGATCTCGTCTGGAAACCGCTCCAAAACCCAACGATCGTTCGAACCATCGGTCTGTTAAAGCGACCTTCCGCACCGATCTCACCCGCTGCCGCGCGGCTGGTGACGCTCCTTACCGAGTCGTGGCGTGAGGCGGCACGCGAACCGCGCTGATTGTTGCGCCGCCCCAACGGGCGATCAGCAGTGTCGCGCTGATATTGGCGAACCCGCTGGTGAGTGCCCGAACCGTGGATAGCAGACGATCGACCGCGATCAACATCGCCGCGGCGGCGACTGGCACGTCTGGCAACAGCGACAGCGTGAGCAGCAGCGCCGAAAAGCCGCTGCCCGTCACGCCAGCAGCGGTCTTCGAGGTTCCGAGCATAACCAGGCAGTAGATCGCGACCTGTCTGGGCGACAGCGTGAGGTTCAGGGTTTCGGCGAGGAACAGAGTCGCAACAATGAGATAAACGGCGGTCCCGGCGAGGTTCAGCGTATAGCCAAGCGGCAGGACGATGCCGACGATCGCGGGCGGTGCCCCTAATGCTTCCAGCTTGCTCATGATGCGCGGCAGGACGACCTCGGATGACGAGGTGCCGAGCACGATGAGAAATTCCTCGCGGAAGTGGCGCAGCACAGCGATCGGCGGCAGCCCAACCCACAATCGAACGGCGCTGAGCAGGATCGCCAGCAACAGAAGGCTGGCCCCTAGCAATGTCGCAACCAACGCGCCGAGCGAACCAATGAACGCGATCCCATAGGTGCCAACCGTGAAGGCGATCGCTCCAAATGCCCCTACGGGCGCCGCCCGAATCAGGAAGGAGAAAATCGCGAATTGCAGTTGCGTCAATCCGCGGATGGCGCGCGCGATTGGTTCTCCCGCGGTGCCGATCCGCAGCAAGCCAAATCCAACCAGTCCTCCGATGAACAGCACTGGCAGCACGTCGCCCGCCGTGAATGCCGAGAAAAACGTGTCGGGCACCAACCTGAGCAGAAAATCCCCCGGTCCATCGATACGTCTGCCGCCAAGTTCGCGCCCGAGATCGATATGTGGCATGACACTTGGGACCGCCAGCCCGTTTCCGGGACGCAAAAGCCCGACGACGAGCAGGCCGCACAGCAAGGCGAGAACGGTAATCGCAAAAAAGACAAGCAACGAACGCACCACGGTCGAGCCGATCTGACGAGCGCCCCCTTGCGCGACGATGCCGTCGACAATCGTACAAAACAGGATCGGCGGGACCATCATCCGCATCGCCTTGACGAAGGCTACACCCAGCGGCGCGAGGCCGACGCCGAAGCTTGGCCAGACATGACCAATCAGCGCGCCCAGCAGGATGCCGACGATCATCTGCACGTATAGTTGCCGCGCTATTCTCCTCATCCGCCCCCTTTTCATGCGCGAAACGCATCGTGAGCACCGATCATTGCATTTGATGAAGACCGATTCAACGGCTCTATAGCGCGGAAAGCGATGGTGTCTGCCGAAGACGCCGTCGCTTGAAACGACCGTTCTCGAAAACGGCGTAGAGTGGGGCGGTATGCGACAGGCAACATCATTCGACTTGAAGGACGTCCGTCCGCACGGCCGCCGCCGGTTCCTCGGATCGGTCGCGATGTTGCTCGCGCCGCTGCTCGTCGGCTGCCAACCCGTTGCAGCCGTCCGATCGGTACCGCCGGTCGCCACCGCCTCGCTGATGGTCTTTACGTCAGGCGGCTTCAATGCGGCGTTCGATACACTGGCCGCGGCCTACAGCCGCGGGACGGGAACCCGGATCGCTGTCGCGCATGGTCCGTCAATGGGCGAAACGCCCAACGCAATTCCCGCGCGCCTCGCTCGACACGAACCCGCCGACGTCGTCATCCTGGCGCGATCCGGGCTCGACCGGCTCGTCGCGGAAGGCAGCGTGGTGCGCGGGACCGAGGTCGACCTCGGTCTGTCACGGATCGCCGTCGCCGTACGCGAGGGGGCTCGCATTCCCGATATTGCTACGCCCGACGCGGTACGTGCCGCGCTGCTGCGCGCCAAGTCGGTCGCATGGTCCGATAGTGCCAGTGGCGTCTTCATCCAATCGACCCTGCTGGACCGGCTGGGCGTCGCGGATCAGGTTCGCCCCAAAGCCAAGATGATACCGGCGACGCCGGTTGGGGAAATCGTCGCCCGCGGAGACGCGGAGATCGGTTTTCAACAACTGAGCGAACTGAAGCCGGTCAAGGGTATCCGCATCGTTGGCCTGCTGCCGGAATCGCTTCAGAAGGTCACCGCCTTTTCGGGCGGTGTCGTCGCCTATTCGCGACATCCGGCCGGGGCACGCGCCCTCCTTAGCTATCTTTCCTCCCCGAAAGCAGATGCCGCGATCCGTGCAAGCGGCCTTGAGCCTGCAAGACGAAAGGCGTCACGATGACCGCACATACCGCCGGCCAACCCGGTGGGGGCGCCACCCCGCTCGCACCGCGAAAGATATCCGCCTTCAAGTCGATCTTCATCGTTGCGAGCGGCAACTTTCTCGAAATGTTCGATTTCATGGTGTTCGGCTATTACGCCACATACATCTCGAAGGCGTTCTTTCCGACCGGTAGCGAGTTCGCGTCGTTGTTGTTGACGCTCATGACCTTCGGCGCGGGGTTCCTGATGCGGCCGGTCGGCGCGCTGGTGCTGGGAGCCTATGTCGATCGCCATGGCCGGCGCAAGGGCCTGCTCCTCGTGCTCGGGTTGATGGCGATGGGTACGCTGGCGATCGCGATCACGCCGACATACGAACAAATCGGTCTCGCCGCGCCGCTCATCATCTTGGCGGGGCGCCTAATTCAGGGCTTGTCCGCTGGCGTGGAGGTCGGCGGCGTCTCGGTGTATTTGAACGAGATCGCGCCGCCCCACCGAAGAGGATTCTTCACCTCGTGGCAATCGGCCAGCCAACAGGCGGCCGTCGTGTTTGCGGCGCTGATCGGACTCCTCGTCTCCACCAGCCTGGACGCCGAGACGATGCAGGCGTGGGGCTGGCGCGTGCCGTTCATCATTGGCTGCGTCATGATCCCGTTTCTTTTCATCATCCGCAGCCATGTCGAGGAGACCGACGCTTTCCTGAACCGGAAGGAACATCCTAGGGTCAGCCAGATCATGCGGATCATTGGCGCCAATTGGGGCCTTGTCCTCCAGGGGGCGCTGATGGCGGTGATGACGACCGTCTTCTTCTACATGATTACCGCTTATACGCCGACCTTCGGTGGCAAGGTTCTCAACCTCGGCGCGGGAGAAAGCCTGTTCGTAACTGCCTGCGTCGGCGTCGCGAATTTCGTGCTGCTGCCGGTGATGGGCGCGCTGTCGGACCGGATTGGCCGCCGGCCGCTGCTTGTTACCGCGTCGGTTCTGGGAGCGCTGTTCGCGTATCCGCTGATGAACTGGCTGGTCGCCGCGCCGACCTTCGGCAAGCTGCTGACCGTCGAGCTGCTGCTCGCCGCTATCTACGCGACCTATAACGGCGCATTCATCGTTTACTTGACGGAAGCGATCCCGCCGCACGTTCGCACCGTCGGTTTCAGTCTGGCCTATAGCATGGCGACGGCCATCTTCGGCGGCTTCACGCCGGCGATCAGCACTGCGTTGATCGGTGCCACCGGAGACAAGGCAATCCCAGGCGCGTGGTGTGCCGCTGCGGCGCTGCTCTCGCTGCTCGCGCTGCTGGTCGGCGACAGGCTGAACCGGAGGAGCACGAGCCTCGCCTGACCCGACGCACACCAATAACGAAAACGAAAAACAGGGAGAGAGATCATGATTTGGAACGCCAGGAAGAAGACTTTGGCTTGTGGAAGTGCGCTGGCGCTGACGTTAGCCGCGCCCGCAGCGGCACAGGGTGTGACTACGCCGCAGAGCGCCGCGATCGATCCCGCCGCCGCGGCGAATTCCTCGGCCACGTCCCCGTCAACTGACGCAGCTCCGCCATCCGCTGATGCGGCGCAGCTTGAGGCGGCGTCACCCGCGGCCGGCGCCGGTGGTGATATCGTCGTCACCGGCTCGCGGATCGCCACCGGGTTCCAGGCGCCGACCCCGGTCGCGATCACCACGTCCGAGCAATTGCGCGCCGCCGCACCCAGCAATCTGGCCGATGCGCTCAACCAGTTGCCCGTATTCAACGGCAGCACCAAGACCAGCACCCCCAGTACGACGAACGTCGGCGCGACAAGCGGGCAGAACCTGCTTAACCTGCGCGGCCTGAATCCCAATCGCACGCTGGTTCTGCTCGACGGCCGGCGCATGCCCTCGACCAACGCGTCAGGTTCGGTGGACATCAACGTTCTGCCGCAGGAACTGGTGCAGCGGGTTGATGTGGTGACCGGCGGCGCCTCCGCCGCTTACGGGTCGGATGCGGTCGCCGGGGTCGTCAACTTCGTGCTCGACACCCGGTTCACCGGGCTGAAGGCAGAGATCCAGAGCGGCATCTCGACGTATGGCGACCTGCCGCTGGCGGGGGTTTCGCTGGCCTATGGCCACAGCCTCAACGGCGATCGGGGGCATATCATCGCGGGCGTCAACTTCTTCCATCAAGATGGCCTGCGTGCCGATCAGGAGACCGGCCGCGATTGGTTCGACAACAATTACGGGCAGATCCCCAATCCGGTTCGCGGAGTTCTGCCCGCCAACCTCATCATCCCCAACATCCGCAGCTCGATCGGAACCTTCGGCGGATTGATCACCTCCGGTCCGCTGCGCGGGACGCAGTTTGTCGGCAACGGCACCCCGGCGCCGTTCAACTACGGCACGATCACCGGCACCTCGTTTCAGAGCGGGGGTGATGGCGCGCGCGCCAACATCGGCCTAAGTCCCTCCCAGACACGCTATTCGGGGTTCGCCCATGCGGAATATGACGTGGCGAGTGGCGTACAGGCGTTCGCCGAGGGGCTCTATTCGCACAGTCACACCGTACAGGGTGCGTTCTACAGCCAGAATGTCGGCGGGGGCGCGCAATACACGATCTTTCGCGACAATGCGTATCTCCCCACTGCCATCCGCGACCGGATGATCGCGGCGAATGTCCAGTCCTTCACTCTCGGCCGGTTCGAAGGCGAGCTGCCTCTGGTTGAAAACGATTCGACGATAGACGTGTATCGCGGGTCCGTCGGGCTGAAGGGCGATTTCGGCGGCACGTGGAAATGGGACGCATCCTACACCTATGGTCGTTCCGACCAGGAGCTTCGCCAGAACAATCTGACGATCAACCGCCCGCTCTACGCCTCGGCGGATGCGGTGCTGAGTCCTTCGACTGGGCAGGTGGTCTGCCGTTCGCAGTTGGCGGGCCTCGACCCGAACTGCGTACCGCGAAATCTGTTCGGTCCGCAGCCCGCCAACGCTGCCGCTACCGACTATGTGACCGGAGACAACGTTCAGTGGCTCCGACTGACGCAGCAGGTGGCGGCGTTCAACATCTCGGGAGATCTCGGTGAGACAATTCGACTCGCCGGCCCAATTTCGGTGGCGTTCGGCGGCGAATACCGCCGCGAACATGCGCGTCAGACGGTGGATGCGCTGTCGCCCACGGTGAATGATTTGACTGGTATCCGCGGTTTCCCGACACAGCTCCAGGGCAAGGTTGGTCCCTATCGGTTCTTCAATCCGCTGCCTTTTTCGGGCGGATACAATATCAAGGAGGGATATCTGGAGGTCGGCGTTCCCGTTCTGAAAGATGTGCCGCTGGTCCGTTCGCTCGATTTGAATGGCGCGGTGCGCTACGCCGACTACAGCCAGTCCGGCGGCGTCGTGACGTGGAAGGCGGGCGCCGTCTGGGATTTGGTCGAGGGGCTGCGGCTGCGCGGTACGCTGTCGCGAGACATCCGCGGACCGAACGTCCTCGAACTGTTCAACCCCGCCAGCCAGGTGAGCAACAACGTGATCTACAAAGGGGTCACTACCGCGAACCTCAACATCGCGATGGGGAACCCGAACTTGAAGCCGGAAAAAGCCCAAACCCTGACGTTTGGGACGGTGCTGCGCCCTGCGTTCCTGCCCGGGTTCCAGTTCTCAGCGGATTATTACCGCATCACGATCGAAGGTGCGATCGATACGTTGAACGAACAGCGCATCGTCGACGAATGTGCCGCCGGGAATACGGCGCAATGCGACAATATCAGCGTGACCTCGGCGAACACGCTGGTCATCATCCGTCGCGCGCTCAACCTCAACCAGCAGCGCGCCGCCGGGATCGATTTCGAGGCGAGCTATCGCACTTCGCTGGGAGACGGCAACCTGTCGCTGCGCCTGTTCGCCAATCGGGCCACGATCAATGACAGCACCTCGCCCGGTTCTGCACAACGTGCCAATCTCGGCGGAACCACGACGCCGAAATGGAGCGGCCTGCTCCAGGCGACCTACAGCCAAGGCGACTGGTCGATCTTCGCTCAGGAGCGCTACATCGGGGCGGCGCTTCTCGATCCCACCCGGGTCGAGGGGAGGGACATCGACCGGAATTCGACGCCGGCCGTCTTCTACACCAACCTGACCGGAACCTATAACCTGCACGTCGGAGGGGGGAAGCAACAGATGTTTCTTTCGATCGCGAATCTGTTCGACAAAGCTCCGCCGATCTCGCCGCCGCCGGTGACCACCTTCACCACTGCGGCGAGTAGTGCCTATGATCCCATCGGCCGGTATTTCACCGCCGGCCTGCGGGTGACCTTCTAGTGAGCGCGGAACCGGCTATCCACGCAACGCGCCGCGGGGTTATGGGGATGATTGGCGCTGGGGGCGCCGCCGCGATGATCGGGGAGCCCGTGCTTGCCCGGAGCACGGCGACGTCCGCGCACGGCGCCGGGTTTAACCGCTGGGCGAGCCCGGCCGCTGCCGGCTTTGGTGACATCGGGGCGGTGGAGCAAATGCTCTTTCCATTGGCGACCACGTCGCTGATGATCGTGCGTGGCGGCAAGCAGGTGTGGACATATGGGGACGTCACCCGGCCGAGTTATCTCGCCTCCTCGCGTAAAAGCGTGCTGTCCATGCTCTACGGCGGACCAGTCTCCCGTGGCGAGATACGGCTCGATGCGACGCTGGCCGAGCTCGGCATCGACGACGACGGCGGGCTGCTGCCTATCGAAAAAACAGCGCGGGTCCGGGACATCCTGACTGCCCGGTCGGGCGTCTATCACGCCGCCGGCAGCCCAGGGGGCGTCGATAACGGACCGGCGCGCGGCTCGCACAAGCCCGGAACGTTCTTTCTCTACAACAACTGGGACTTCAACGTCGCCGGCGCGATCTTCGAAACATGCACTCACCAGACGATCTTCGGGGCGTTCGCACGCGATCTGGCGGGGCCGCTCGGGATGCAGGATTTTGATCCGTCGCGCCAGCGCATGCTGGGTTATGCGCCGCGCCGCTCCCGCTATCTCGGCTATCACTTCTTCCTGTCCTGTCGCGACATGGCGAAGCTGGGCCAGTTGATGATCAATCGCGGGCGCTGGAATGGTCGCCAAATCGTTCCGGCCGCCTGGGTCGCAGAGAGTACAGCGCTCCACGTGCGCGGCCGCGAAACCGGGACGAGCGGGATGGGGTATTCCTATTATTGGTGGCTTCCATCGGAAGTTCGCAAGGGCGCCGCCTGGGCAGGGTCTTTCGCCGCTCTGGGTAACTACGGCCAGTATATCGTGTGCCTGCCAGCACTTGATCTCGTCGTAGTGCATCGCAGGGCGGTGACCGACGAATTTGCAATTGCTCGCAACCTTGGCCGTACCGCCGCTTCGCCGGCGGGCGGTGAGCCCGCGATGCTGCCGATAATGGATGCGATTGTCGCCACCGTCCGGTCCTGAGCTGAGCGCGTGCGCCTTGCGGGAAACGGGGGCGGCCACGAGCGGCGATCAACGGTTCGAACGATTCAGCGCGATCGTCCGAACCGTTGATCGCGAGTCGGACAGGCTGTCCGTATAATCGCGACGAACACGCCGCATGACGGCAATTGCTTCACCCCTAGCAATCCTGCAATCGGCCAATGAATGGATCACCCCGCGAACTCGGGCGGCTACCGCCCCATCGCCCTTGTTGTCGCGTTCGCGCTCTTCATGCAGCAGCTCGACGCGACTGTGCTGACAGTCGCGCTGCCGGCGATGTCGCGCGACCTCGGCGTGCCGGTTACGGATCTGAGTCTGGCGCTTACGGCCTACCTTGTCGCACTCGCGATGTTCATTCCGGCGAGCGGGAGGTTGGCCGACCGCTTCGGGTCGCGCACCGTATTCTGCGGTGCGATCGTGGTGTTCGTGCTCGGTTCGGTTGCCTGCGCCCAGGCGATCGGAGCCAATTCCTTGATCGCGGCCCGTTTCGTTCAGGGCCTCGGCGGCGCGATGATGATGCCGGTGGGGCGGCTTGTACTGCTACGCAGCGTTCGGCGAGAGGATATCGCGGCGGCCTTGTCATGGCTGGTGATGCCAGCGCTCGTAGGGCCAATCCTCGGGCCGCTGATCGGCGGATTCTTCGTAACCTACCTTGATTGGCGTTGGATCTTTTACGTCAACGTGCCGATTGGCATCGTCGGCATCGTGTTCGCACTTTTCTCGATACCACAGGTTCGAGCAGAGGCGCGGTCGCGGTTCGACCTGACGGGTTTCGCCCTGTCTGGCGTCGCGCTCGCCTGCCTCGTTTTCGGCTTTGAAATGGTAAGCCGCGGCGCTCACATGGCGGTCATCGCGCTGCTGCTGGGTGGCGGCGCATCGCTCTTCGCCGCCTACGTGTTTCATGCGCAGCGGACGACGGACCCCATCCTCGATCTTTCGCTGCTGCGAATACCGACCTTCGGTCTTTCCGTCGCGGCGGGCTCGCTGGTGCGCGTTACGCAGGGCGCACAGCCCTTTTTGCTGCCGCTTATGTTTCAGCTCGGATTCGGGCTGTCCGCGGCGGCGACTGGAGCGATCACGATGACGGGCGCAATCGGCGCGCTGGCGATGAAGCCGATCGCGCCGAGTATCCTGCGCCGTTTCGGATATCGCGACAGCTTGACCATCTTCGGTGCCGCCGCGAGCCTGGGCTATGCGACGTGCGCGTTCTTCCGCCCGGGTTGGCCAATCCCTGCCATGGTCGCGGTGCTCCTGTTGTCGGGTTTTTCTATGTCGTTCTTGTTCACGGGCTACAATGCCATTGCCTTCGTCGACGTCGACAAGGCACGGATGAGCGCGGCGACCAGCTTCTACGCGACGTTGCAGCAGCTTAGCCTGTCTCTGGGCATCTGCCTGGCCGCCGCTGCGCTTCAGAGTTGCACACGTCTTTGGGATGCGTGCGACACGGAGCTGAACCGCTTCACCGTCGCGTTCCTGAGCGTGACGGTCATGTCGGCGCTGTCAATCATCTGGAATCGTCGCTTTGCAGCAAATGCTGGCCGGTAAGCGTCGCCGCAACGGTCGAGGCTGATCGAGCCCAAGCATCTTACCAAGACGCCGCTCTCAATCCGCGCCCGCCCTCACGTGCGCGGCCATGCCTTGGGCAAGCGCATCGAACGTGATCCGCATGCGATGGGTCGAGCGTAGATCTTCGTGCATGACGATCCACACCGGGAGGTGCGCAGTGAAGGTATCGCGCAACACCGGCACGAGCGCGGAATCGCGGTTCGCGATCGGGTCCTGCACCACGCCAATGCCGAAGCCTGCGCGCACCGCCGCGACTTGCGCGAGTTGATTGTCGGTTCGCAGCGCGAAGCTTGGCAGGTCGGGCCAGACGGCGTTGATCGAGCGGAGCGATGTCACGTCGCGGTCGAACCCGATCACCGCGTGACGCGCGAGATCCGCCGCGGTCCCGATCGGCGCGGACCGCGCGAGGTAATCGCTGCGCGCGTAGAAGCCGAGGCGAACGCTGCCCACCGACTTCGCGAGCAGGGCCTGCTGCTTGGGCTGAGTCATCCGGATCGCGAGGTCGGCATCGCGCCGGAGCAGATCGGAGGAAGCATTGGTGAGCAACAGCTCGAACGTGAGGGCGGGATGGGCCGCGTGCA
The DNA here is from genome assembly GCF_001717955.1 of Sphingomonas panacis. NCBI lineage: Bacteria > Pseudomonadati > Pseudomonadota > Alphaproteobacteria > Sphingomonadales > Sphingomonadaceae > Sphingomonas > Sphingomonas panacis. The sequence continues at coordinate 18,912 of NZ_CP014168.1, read as the reverse complement.
GGGTCGCCAATATGGGCGGCAATACCTCGGCGCCAATAACCTCGCTCGCGCTGATGCGGACAACCCCAGCGGCGGCGTCCGCCGGAGCGGAGGCGGTGCGGAGCAACGCCGCGGCAGCGGCTGCCATCGCCGCGGCATGTGGCGCCAGCGCCCGCGCGGTTTCGGTCGGTTGAAGACCGCGCGCGGATCGCGTGAACAATGCGCCGGTGCTCAGCCTGGCCTCGAGTTCGGCGATATGCCTGCCTGCGGTCGGCTGGGTCAGGCCAAGCGCGCGCGCCGCGCTCGTCAAGCTGCCTTCGCGGAGGACCGCGTCGAAGGTCCGCCATAACTCCCAGCCGGGGCCGCCCGTGTCCATGCGAAGATGCATAGCAGCCCTGCACCTTTCGGCAATTTTCGATTGCGCCTGCGTGGTCCATCTCCCTTGCAGCAGCAACCGAGGCGAGAGACGATGAACACGATCAACAAGGCGCTGGTGATTGGCGCGACAGGCGGCATCGGTGGTGAGGTCGCGCGGGCATTGCTCGCGCACGGCTGGGACGTTCGGGCACTCCACCGCGACCCGAAACGCGCTGCGTCGAGCAACCCCGCCTTGCACTGGATGGCGGGTGACGCGATGGACCGGGTTTCGATAGAACGCGCCGCCGAAGGCATGCCGGTGATCATCCATGCGGTGAACCCGCCCGGCTATCGCAATTGGGCGGGGCTGGTCCTGCCGATGCTCGACAATACCATCGCCGCGGCGGTCAGGACGGGTGCGCGCGTACTGCTGCCGGGCACGGTGTATAATTACGGCCCCGATGCCGGCGCGATGGTAGACGAGCGCGCCCCGCAAAACCCGGTAACGCGCAAGGGGCGTATCCGGGCCGAGATGGAGCGCCGGTTGCAAGCGGCGGCTGAGCGCGGCGCGAAAGCGCTCGTGGTGCGCGCCGGCGACTTTTACGGGCCGCGCAGCGGCAACAGCTGGCTGGCGCAGGGCATGGTGCCGAGCGCCGGTCCGGTCAGGCGAATCTTCAATCCCGCACGTGCCGGCGTGGGCCACTCATGGGCGCACCTGCCCGATCTGGCCGAGACGATGGTGCGCTTGCTCGAAAAGCGCGATGACCTTGCCGATTTCGACAGCTTCCAGTTCGGCGGCACCTGGGTGGACGACAATCGCGCCTTTGCCGACGCGATCCGTTTGGCAGCGGAACGGCCCCGGGCGCCGATCTATCCCTTCCCCTGGCCCGTCGTGCATGCTCTGGCGCCCTTCAACGAGACGGCCCGTGAGATGCGCGAACTGATCTATCTCTGGCGCCGTCCGCTGCGACTGGCCGATGGCAAGCTGCGGCGCTTTCTTGGCGAGGTGCCGACCACGCCGCTGGACGAAGCGCTCCGCACGACGTTGCAGGGGCTCGGGCGCTCGTAAAGCGCTTCACGCGACCTCGCCGGAACACGGGCAAGTCCCCTCAGGATCATTGCTCTTTTACTGCGGCATCAACCGCTTTGGGACTCCGAGCGGTCAGTCCTGTCGGTGATCGTCCGGCTGAGCGCGAGCTGCGACAGATCGGTGAGCCGTGCCGTCTCACTGAAGCTGCGGGTGAGCGCGACCTGTATGAACGGGCGACGGCTCGACGGGCTCGGCGTGCGGCGCATCTCCATCTTCTGCGGGATCGATGGCCTCGCCTGATCGATATATGCAAATCCTGTATTTTGATAATAGAGCTTTGTAGCCGATACGAAGGCACGAAAAGACAGGGAGAGCAGTGATGGTTCGAACGGGCACGATGCGGCGCTATCTGGTGTTGGCGATGGGGAGTGCGCTCTCGATACCGGCCGCGTCCCATGCACAGTCGAACAAGTCGGGCGATCCAGACACGCGCGCCGCCGCTGTCGAGAAGCAGATGACCGACGCTGAACGCGTCACGATCACCCACGGCATCATGGCGGTCCCCTTTGGCACCACGAAGCTCCCGGAGGGCCTTTTGCTTGGTGCGGGGTATGTCGAAGGCATTCCCCGGCTCGGCGTACCCGCCCTTACCGAAACCGACGCGAGTCTTGGCGTTTCCTATGTCGGTGGCCTGCGCGGCGACGGCGCGACGGCGCTGCCGTCGGGGCTCGCGATGGGCGCGACCTGGGACCCGGACCTCATCGGGCGCGGTGGTGCGACGATCGCGGGCGAAGCGCAGGCCAAGGGGTTCAACGTTCTGCTCGCCGGCGGCATCAATCTCGTCCGCGATCCGCGCGGGGGTCGCAACTTCGAATATCTCGGTGAAGACCCGCTGCATTCGGGGCTGTTGGGCGGCGCCGCGATCGCCGGCATCCAGTCGCGGCATGTGATGTCGACGGTGAAGCACTTCGCGATCAACGCGGTCGAAACCGGCCGCCAGTTCCACAACGCGGTGATCGGCGATTCGGCGCTCAGGATGAGCGACCTGCTGGCGTTCGAGATCGCGATCGAACGCGGCAATCCCGGCTCGGTGATGTGCGCGTACAATCGCGTCAACGGCGCCTCGGCGTGCGGGAATGACGCGTTGTTGAACGGCGTGCTGAAGCGCGATTGGGGGTATAAGGGGTTTGTGATGTCGGACTGGGGCGCCGTCCACGGACTCGATTTTGCGGTCAAGGGCCTCGACCAGCAATCGGGCGCACAGCTGGACGCCAAGCTCTATTTCGGCGCCGAACTCGCGGAGGCTGCGCGCCGCGACAAGCGCTACAAAGCGCGGCTGACCGACATGAACCGCCGCATCTTGCGGTCCATGTATGCGGTCGGCATCGACACATATCCGCCGGCCAAAGCGCCGATCGACATCGCGGCGAATGCGCGGGTCGCGCAAGACGTTGCCGAACAGGGCATCGTGCTGCTTCGCAATCGCGATGTCCTGCCGCTCGCCGCCAAGGCCCAGCGGATCGCGGTGATCGGCGGTTTCGCCGATAGCGGCGTGCTGTCGGGGGGCGGCTCTTCGCAGGTGCAAGGGGTCGGTGGCCCGGTCGTGGCGATCCCGACCGTCGGCGGACCGTTTGCGGCCGTGCTCGCACAATCCTATCAGCGCTCCTCCCCGCTGGAAGCGATCGTGGCCCGCGTGCCCAAGGCGGATGTCGTTTTTCGGAGCGGTCGCTACATCGCCGATGCAGTCGCCGCGGCGAAGAAGGCCGATGTCGCGATCGTCTTCGCGACGCAGTGGATGACCGAGGGCCTCGATGCCCCCGATCTGTCGCTGCCGGATGGTCAGGATGCGCTCGTCTCCGCCGTGGCGGAGGCCAATCCCAACACGATCGTCGTGCTTGAAACCGGAAGCCAGGTCGTGATGCCGTGGCTTGAAAAAACGGCGGCCGTGCTGGAGGCATGGTATCCCGGCGCGCGCGGCGGCGAAGCGATCGCCGCGATCCTGTTCGGGGACGTGAACCCGTCGGGACGGCTGCCGGTCACCTTCCCGGCGTCGGTCGACCAGCTCCCGCGTCCCAAGCTCCCGGGCAGCGACACGGTGGAGCCCAATTTCCTCGGCTACGGCAAACCGGGGCAGACCCTCGATATCGACTACAACGTCGAAGGCGCCGACGTTGGCTACCGCTGGTTCGCCAAGCGCCATGCCGCGCCGCTGTTCCCATTCGGGTTCGGCCTCAGCTACACGCGCTTCGAACATGGCCCGTTGACGATCGTGCCCGGGGCGGCGCCCGTGGCGCGCTTCGCCGTCACCAACACCGGCAAGCGCAGCGGTGCCGACGTCGGGCAGGTGTATCTCACCGGCACGCCCGCTGGCGACGCCACCCGCCTCGTCGGTTTCTCGAAGGTGACGCTGAAGCCCGGCGAAAAACGCATCCTCGAAGTTCCGATCGATCCGCGCCTTCTCGCCACGTGGAAAGACGGCCGCTGGGATATGGCGGCGGGCACCTACCGCTTCGCCGTAGGCAGTTCCGCAGCGGACCTCGAGACACCGGTCGCGAGCGGATTTCTTGCACGCAAATGGTGAAAGTGTCCGGCGGGGTGGGGGCGGGCGCTAAGCGTCCGTCGCGCGCCCGCCGCGTCGGGGGCAGGGCTCTCGTCACCATGAGCGATGCTCTGTCAGGACCGGTCTGACATCTCCGCGCCACCCGCTCGGGGGAGGGGGCTGGCGAATGGCGCGGAGCGGCACGCTCGGGGAGGTGCCTCGGCAAAAGAAAGGCGCGGCGATCAGCGTTGCAGGCTGGTCCGCGCGAGATCGATCAGTTCACCGGCGCGGCCGTCGAGCACCGCCTTCAGCGTGAACAAGCCGAACTTGTGGATCTCGTCGAGCGTAACGGTCGGCGGCATCACCAGTTCCTGACGCGCGCTGACGACGTCGAGCAGCACCGGGCCGTCATGCGCGAGCATGTCCTGCACCGCGCCGCGCAAATCCTGCGGCTTTTCGACGCGGATACCCTTGATTCCCATCGCCTCCGCCATCGCGGCGAAATTCGGGTTCTTGAGTTCGACGTTCGTGTCGACGAAGCCCGACGCCTTCATCTCGAGCTCAACGAAGCCGAGCGTCCCGTTGTTGAGCACCACGATCTTGACCGGCAAACCGGTCTGGAGGAGCGTCACGAATTCGCCCATCATCATCGTGAAGCCGCCATCGCCCGAGAAGGAGATGACCTGCCGGTCTGGGTAGGCCGCCTGCGCGCCGATCGCATGCGGCATCGCGTTGGCCATCGAGCCGTGGTTGAACGAGCCGATCAGCCGGCGCTTACCGTTCATCTTCAGATAGCGTGCCGCCCATGCGACCGGGGTGCCGACATCGCAGGTGAAGATCGCGTCGTCCGAGGCAAGCTCGCTGACCACGCGGGTGAGATATTGCGGATGGATCTGCCGGCTGTGCGGCCCACTTTCGGCCAGAGCATCGAGCGAGGCTCGCGCTTTGTGATAGTCTCCCACCGCGGTGTCGAGATGCGTGGAGTCGTGCTTTTCATCGATCAGTGGCAGCAATGCGTCGAGCGTATCCTTGACTGTGCCGAGCACGCCGACATCGACCGGCGCGCGGTTGCCGAGCGCCTCAGGGCGAAGATCGATCTGGAGGATGCGCGCATCGTCGGGGAAGAACTGCCGGTACGGAAAGTCGGTGCCGAGCAGCAGCAGCGTGTCGCACGCCTTCATCGCATGATAGCCCGAGGCGAAGCCGATCAGCCCGGTCATGCCGACATCGTAGGGATTGTCGTATTCGATGAATTCCTTACCGCGCAGCGTATGCACGATCGGCGCTTGCAGTTTGCGGGCGAGTTCGACGACCTCGTCGTGCGCGCCCGCGCAGCCGGCGCCGCAGAACAGGGTGACGCGGTTGCCGACGTTGAGGTACGCGGCCAACGTCTTCAGGTCTTCCTCGGCTGGCCGAACGACCGGCATGCTGGGGACGATCAGGCCAGGGACCGCCTTGTCGAGGTGCTGGAGCGCGATGTCGCCGGGAAGCACGACGACCGCGACACCGCGCTTCGCCACCGCCACGCGCATCGCGCGCAGCAACACTTGCGGCAGTTGGTCGGCACGGCTGACCAGTTCGACATAATGGCTGCATTCTTTGAACAGGATCTGCGGATGCGTCTCCTGGAAATAGTCGATGCCGATCTCGGTGCTGGGAATGTGCGCGGCGATCGCCAGCACGGGCGCGCCGCTGCGATGCGCGTCGAACAGGCCGTTGATGAGGTGGAGGTTGCCGGGACCGCAACTGCCGGCGCACACAGCGAGGTTTCCTGTGAGCTGCGCATCCGCGGCTGCCGAGAAGGCGGCGCCTTCCTCGTTGCGGACATGCACCCAGTCGATCGTACCCATGCGGCGCAACGAATCGGTGAAGCCGTTGAGCGAATCTCCGACGACGCCGTAGATCCGTTTCACGCCTGCGGCAGAGAGCGTCTCTGCCATGAAATCCGCTGCGGTCCTGCTCATTGTCGTTCCTTTCGAAGTCGAGGGTTGCGCGATGTAATCGCTAAGCGATCCGCCTGGTGTGGCTGGTCAAGTCGTTATAGCGCGACGGCCAGGCGCCGGAGTTTAGTTCATTGTCTATGCAGTTGAGCTCGGTAGATTTTCGAAGAATCTGTCATGAATACAATGAACGTCTATCAATTTATCTCCGATATACTTAGGTTTGTATCGAGCGGTTCGATCAATCGCCCTATCGATACATCAATATTGTGCGCTGCGATCGGAGCCAATCACCCTTTGGTTTAGGCGGCAGCAGTCTTCGCGCGGTGCACGTCGTCACGGCCTCGACGGCGGCATGGTTCAGCCACCGTCGAGCGCCCGGTGAGACCGCCGCGAGTAGCGCGCCACGCCACCTCGCTATCCAGGACGGCTTGCATCCCGACGCCAGCATTACTAATGCGACTGAATTGCATTAATTGGTTGGGGGCGTAATGAAATTTCTGGTGTCGATACTCGCCGTTGCGGTGGGATGTCCGATGTGTGCGTCCGCGCAAACCGCGTCCGAAGCGCCCGAAGACGGTCAAAAGGATGATATCATCGTGACCGGTCGCGCCCGCCAGTTGTACGATGTATCGAACACGAAGATCGGAAAAGTGGCGGAAGACCCGCTCAATATTCCCCAGTCCGTCGACATCATCAATGCGCAGCTTATCCAGGACCAGGGCGCGCGCCAGATCACCGATTTGTATCGCGACGTCGCGGGGGTTAGTTTCTTCTCCTATTCGGGTGTCACTTTCCGCGGGTTCCGGCAGCAGGGCGCATTCTACGATGGGCTTCGCGGCGATCCTTATCAGGCGTTCTCGGTGCCGCAGCTCTTCACCATCGAGCGTGTCGAGTTCCTGAAGGGGCCTGCTGGAATGTTGTTCGGTCCCGGCTCCCCCGGGGGAACGATCAACTACGTCACCAAGAAGCCGGGCGACACATTTGCGGCAGACGCGCGGGGCATCGTCGGCACCTTTGATCGGGTGGGGACGTCAGCTGATATAACCGCTCCGATCACCGCGGATGGCTCGATCACCGGCCGGCTGGGAGGGTTCTACGAAAGGTTCGACGATTTTCGGCGCAACGCCAGCAACAGGACGGCGATCGGCGACGCCGGCCTGCAGTTCAAATTGGGCGATCGCACCAAAGCGACCGTCCAGGCGACCTACGCCGACCAGAACCTGCCCGGCAACCGGCTGCGCGGCGTTCCGGTCGACCGACAGGGAAACCTGCAAGCGGGGGTGAGGTTCAACGCGGCGGAGCCGACCGACTTCATGAGGCTCAACACCCAATATTATCAGGCGCTCGTCGAAAGCGAGCTGAGCGATGCGGTGTCCGTGAACGTCAGCGGTCGCTGGTTCCGCTACAATGAACGCCAGCAATTCCACAATCCGATCTATCAGTTCGGCGCGAACGGCCGCGTTCTCGACAGCGTGCCACGCGATTATGCGGATCAGATCCGGCGGACCGAAGGCCTTTCGACCGCAGCCAACGTGATCGCAAAGCTGCACACGGGCGGTATCGCGCACACCGTTCTGGTGGGCGGCGACTGGTATCAGGAGGACGCGCTGTTTCGGAACCGTGGTGCGGACCCGGTCGAGGCGGGTGGCGTGGTGCCTCCGATCAGCCTGAGCAATCCGGTGTACCGTGCAACCCCGGTATCCAGCTATGGCGTCGGGGCGATACCGTTCGAAGTCGATCGGACACGTGCGACCCGTTACGGCGTCTATGCCCAGGACCAGATCGCGCTCGGCGACCATGTCCTGCTTGTCGGTGGCGTCCGCCATGACTGGTTCCGGGACCGGGATCGTGTGGCACAAACGGGCGCGGACGGCGGCGCCACGACGTGGCGTGGCGGCGCGATCTACAAGCCCCGGTCCGATATCTCGATCTATCTTAGCTGGTCGGACAGTTTCGAGCCGCAATCGACCGACAGCCAGGCGACCAATGCCGGCGGCCCGTTCTCACCCATGACCGGCAATCAGATCGAGGGCGGCGTCAAGACCGCGCTGTTTGGCGGCAAGGTGCAGGCGGGTATCGCCGCCTACCGCATCGTGCGCCGCAACATGCTGCAGGTCGATAGCGCCAAGCCACCTGTCAACGGCGTAGACCAGCTTGCGCCGATCGGAGAAGTCACCAGCAAGGGCGTGGAACTGACAATATCGACCGACATCACCAGGAACTGGCTGCTGCTGGCCAATTACGCGTATAACGACACGCGGATCACCGGCACCCTGCCAGGACAGTCGCTGTCCAACGCCGTTGGCGATCGCTTCGTCAATGCTCCCGAAAGCCAGGGCGGCTTCTGGACGCGATACCAGATCGCGCCGCTCCGGACGGCGTTCGCTGCGGGTGGCCAGTACGTGTCCGCCCAGCGTGGTTTCAATGGCGAGCGGGTGAAACCCTATGTCGTGTTCGACAGCACGATCACCACCGACCTGGGGTTCGCCCAAGTGATGCTGCGGATCGAGAATTTGTTCGATCGCGAATATGCGGCATCCGGCTTCGGTCTGCGCAACGGGTCCTTCCCAGGCAAGCCACGCACCGCATTCGTAGAGTTCCGCAAGCGCTTCTGACGTCATGGCGAAAGCAACGCGGCGATCCGTCTGGTGGCGGGTGCATAGCTGGGCGGGCCTGAAGCTGAGCGTCGTGCTCACCTTCATTCTGGCGACCGGTACGCTGGCGACCGTGTCGAACGAGATCGACTGGCTGTTGACGCCGGCGATGCGCTCGGCCGCGCCGGCTGGCGCGCCGGTCGCGTGGCGGGCGCTTCACGCGACGGCGCTTGCTCATGCCGGCGGCGGGCGGGTCGAGATATTGCGCGCACCGATCGGCCCGGGTTTTGCCGCGCAGGCGAGCGTTACGTTGCCGTCGGGAGAAACGCGGCGCATCTGGGCCGATCCTGTCGACGGCCGGTTCGCGGGCACGACACCCTGGCGCAATGTTCAACAGGTACTGCGCCAACTGCATCGGCGCCTGATACTACCGAACGCGCTTGGCTATTTCATTGTCAGTCTGTTCTCAGTCATGCTTGCCATGCTGCTGGTGACGGGGCTGGTCTCGTACAAGCGTTTCTGGCGAGGGTTTTTGCGGCTTCCGCAGTATCGGCGCGGGCGGTTGCGTCAGTTCGCCGGTGACCTCCATCGTTTCGCGGCGCTGTGGTCGTTGTGGTTCGTCGCGATCATGGCCGTCACCGGAATGCTGTACCTCATGGCATCGGTCGGGATGGAGCCGTCCAGCGCGTCGCTCGCCGCTCCGCCAGAGGCCACGCGAGCGAGGACGACGCTTGACCAATGTCTTGATCTCTTGCGGGACCGGGTTCGCGGCGTGGATATCGCGCTCGTCGTTCTGCCCGCGATGTCAGGCGACCCAATCGTGGCGATGGGCCGGGACGGCGCCGCATTGACTGCGGACAACGCCAGCCGGGTGGCAATCGATCCGACGCGATGCGCGATCGTGAAGACCGCGCTGGCAGAGCGTCAGAATGCCGGCGTGCGGCTGTTCCTCGCGTCCAACCCGCTGCATTTCGGTACGTTCGGCGGCCTGTTGACCAAATTGCTGTGGTTCGCGTTGGGCACGGTCCTGACCGGTCTCTCACTCACCGGATCGATCATCTACGCGTGCCGTGTAGGTCGCGAGTTACGACCTGATGGGCCGGGCGCCATGGTTAGATGGCGACATGGCCTCGGCGTATGGGCGTACCCGACATTCGGGCTCGTCATTGCCGCCCTCCTGCTGCTGGTGGGAGCCTTGTCCGGTCCGCTCGCTTTTGCGCTTGATGACTGGCATTTGTGGTAGCGGAGAGGCCGGTCAGCGTTGGGTCAGCGTCACTTGCGTCGGTGTGGTGCCGAGCGCGATGGTACGCCCGCCGCGCTCGGGCGTGCCGCTGGCGGTGGTATAGACGCGTCCGCCGGTAGTCGCCTCGACGAACAGCCGCGCCGCCGGGCTGGTCGGCGTGGCACGGTCGAGCGTCAGCGTGATCGCGCCGGACCCGGGGGCATAGCTGGCCGACGCGATCTTCCCCGCTGCAAGCGTGATCCAAGCCCCCGCCGGTGCCACGAACAGCCGCGTGCGCGCGCCGTCCTTTGGTACGACCGTCACCGTGCCGTGATCCTGCGTCAGATTCCCGCCGTACGACACCCAGCCGAACGTCGCATCGTTCACCACATAGGTCGCCGCCGAATACGCATGGCCGAAGAAGCCCATGCCGTAATCACCGCTATACGGGTCCCATTCCATCCGGTCCGGCCAACTATGGAACGCGGCTGAGCCGAACCCATCACGGTCGATATTGGTGATGCCGCCCATCATGCCGCCATACGCCACGCGCAGCAGGTGCGTGTCGGCGGGGTCGGCGCGGTAGGCGTCGAACAGGGGTACGGCGTTCAGCGCCGATCCGTAATGGTGGATCTGCCGCTCGATGCGCGGATATTTGCCGCCATACAGGAAGTCCCAATAGCGCCGGGCGTTGCCGTTATAGCCCCAACTCGGGATCGCCGGATCATAGCCGAGGATCGCCTCGCGTGTGGTGTCGGCCTGCGGCTGGTAGCCGAAATAGCGCATCCACGCATAAACCTCGGGCTGGCCGGTCGAATCCCACGCCATCTCGCTGCCGAAGGGATATTGCAGCGTCTTCCAATGATCGGCCCGGCGCTTCATCAGCGCCTCCATGTTGGTAGCCTCGGGGCTCATCCCCTCGCGCTTCAGGTCTTTCAGGATATCGACGAACACGTCGCCCTCCATCAGCCCGAACTGCGTGTAGAAGGGCGCGTCGCGCATCATCGCGGTGACGGTGGTGTAGGCATGATCGAGATACCAGCGCCAGTCGTGCATGGTGACGAGGCCCGGGTGGTTGCGTGCCAGCCGGTAGAGCACCCAATGCCCGACCGCGACGTGCGGATAATTGTACGCGCGGCCAAGATCGTCGGCATCCTTGTGCGACCACGACGTCCAGCTACGCCAGTCGATCGCGGGATCATAATAGTCGGGATGCTCCTTGGGCGCGTAGTAGAAGATGCTCTTCTTCACCGCGCCGGCATGTTCGCCGCTCGCCACCTGAAGCGTGCCGAGCACGGTCTTGTCGACCAGAGTTTCCAGCTTCGCCACCTCGGCCGGATCGGGGCTGTCGAGCTGCTTCATCATCGCCGCTACCCAGCTTCCCGCGCCGCCCTCGTCGCTCATCCCCGAAATCCATACGCGCGGCTCCTGCGTCAGGATTTTGCCTGCCTGCTTGTCGTAGGAGAGGATCGCGGGGCTGCGGCGAAACGGGTCGCTTTTGTCGTCATACCATTGCTTCGTCGTCGTGAAGCGGCCGATATCCGCCATCACCTGATCGAGCGGCTTGGTGATGTCGTAGCTGACCGTCTGCACGGTCCCGTCGGCATAGGTGATCGTCAGCCGTGCGGGGCCCCAGCCGGTTGCACGCACGTCGTAGCGCGCCCAGCCTTTGGCGGACGCGGCCGGCGTCGCTACCAGCGCGCCGGCCGGGTAGGAGGTGATCGTGGCGACCTTGCTGCCGTATTTCAGGAACAGCGACGCCTGCATGTCGGTCGGCACGACATAGCCTGGAATGCCGACCGCGACCGGGCGGTGATGAGCGGCGAGTGTATTTTCGATCGCGCGGATCTGCGGCGCCTCGACGAAGCGCAGACCGATGCTGCGGCGCTCGCCCGGCGCGAGCGTAATGCTGGTAGGCACATTCCACTGTTCGCCGGCGTTCGCCCACTCCTTGTCGACATATCCCTTGGACGCGACTGTCCAAGTGTAGAACCCTTCGGAGGTCTGACTGCGCTGGCTGCGTTCGCTCAACACGGCGCCGGGCGCGGCACGCTGGTCGGGCAGCGGCACATAGGCTTCGAGCGGAGTGTGTGCGTCGGGCACCACCAGTAGCGCCGGGCCTTTGCCGCTGAGCCGCGTGACCTGGAGGTAGCCGGCGTCGCGCCCGATATAAGGATCGGTGAAGCTCGCCTGCGCATGCGCCTGTTCGAGCGTGCGGTCGTCGATGATGTTGTCGAACACCATCGGCATGCCGAGCGCGCCGATCTCTACCGGCTGGGTAGAGGTGTTGACGAGCGTGAAGCGCAACAGTGGTGTGCCGCCGGCATCGATCCAGCGTCGCTCGACCCTCAGCGGGAAGCCCGCCCCCATCGATGCCGTGATATCGGCGGCGGCGCGCGTCTTGCCGGTTGCGGGCAGCACCACGATCGGCCGCCGCACATGCGCCGAGGCGAAATCGCGCCACGCGCCGCCGCCCGGAGTCCGCAGGCGGATGTCGATGTCACCGATATGGTTGTAGCCATCGCCCTGCCGCTCGGCCTCGCGCTGGCCGGGCACGAAATCGAAGCCCGGCTCGGCGGCGGGGGACAGGCGGGCCAGCGTCTGTGTATCGCTGCGCAGCGCGAGGAGGAAGGCGCCGATCCGCAGCGGCGTGGTGGCGACGGGCTTGTGGACCGTTTTCGGTTTGGGTGCATCGTGTGCGAGCGCGGCCGGGGCAATGGCGAGAATGGAGGTCATCAGCAACAGGCGGGTGCGCTTCATCGAATGTCTCACTTGGCGGTCGCGGGGGCAGGTTGCGCCAGTGCTGGCGTCGCGGGCGCACACGCTGGCGCAAGGGGCATGGCGATCAGCGTACGGCGCCGAGGTCCGCGTGAATAGGAAAGCATCGGAATCCCCTTTACGCAGATACCAAGCATTCCCTCCAAAAAGGGTCAAGCAATATTATACTATATAAAATCGTCGGCGCCGTGGGGGAGAGACTCTCCGACAATTCCCCGATTGACCCACTTCTTTCCCCGAAGTAATCGTATACGGTATTCGGACAGTGGAGAGGCGCATGCGTAGCACCAGACGCGAGATGATGTTGGGGGCGGCGACGCTGGCGCTGCTCGGGCGCGGTGGCGGAGCAGGCGCAGCGATGGCCGCGGCCACTGCATTGCCGCGCACGGCGCGGCCTTTGCCGCTCTCGGACGTGCGTTTGCATGCGTCCGATTACGCGACGGCGGTCGATGTGAATCGCACGTATCTCTTGCGCCTGAACGCCGATCGGCTGCTCCACAACTTCCGTCTCTATGCCGGCCTGAAGCCCAAGGGCGAGATCTATGGCGGCTGGGAAAGTGATACGATCGCCGGCCACACGCTCGGCCATTACATGACGGCGCTGGTGCGCATGCACGAGCAGACCGGCGACGCGGCGGTACGCACCCGCGCTGACTATATCGTCGATGAGCTGGCGGCGGCGCAAGCCGCGCGTGGCAACGGGTATATCGGCGCCATGCAGCGCAAGCGCAAAGACGGCAAGGTCGTCGACGCGATCGAGATTTTCCCGGAGATCATGCAGGGTGATATCCGCTCCGGCGGGTTCGATCTCAATGGCGCGTGGTCGCCGTTCTATACCGTCCACAAGCTGTTCGCCGGGCTGCTCGACATCCACGAAAGCTGGGGTAATCCCAAGGCGTTGGCCGTCGCGGTCGCATTCGCGGGCTATTTCGAACCGGTGTTCTCCGCGTTGAACGACGCGCAGATGCAGGAGATGCTTGGCACCGAATATGGCGGCCTGAACGAGAGTTACGCCGAACTGTCCGCGCGCACCGGCGACAAGCGCTACCTCGCGGTTGCCGGGCGCTTGTACGATCGCAAGGTGCTTGATCCGCTTGAGAACCGCGAGGACAAGCTCGCCAATTTTCATGCCAACACGCAGGTGCCAAAACTGATCGGGCTCGCGCGCATTCACGAACTGACCGGCGATCCCGGCAAAGCGACGGCCGCCAGTTTCTTTTGGCAGGCGGTGACGCAGCACCACAGCTACGTGATTGGCGGCAATGCCGACCGCGAATATTTTTCGGCGCCCGCCACGATCGCCATGCACATCACCGAACAGACCTGTGAGCATTGCAACACCTACAACATGCTCAAGCTGACCCGGCAGCTTTATTCGTGGAGCCCCGATGGCGCACTGTTCGATTACTATGAGCGCGCGCATCTCAACCACGTCATGGCGGCGCAAGACCCGAAGACCGCTGGCTTCACCTATATGACGCCGCTGCTGACCGGCGCGGTGCGCGGCTATTCGACGCCCGCCGACGATGCCTTCTGGTGCTGCGTCGGCACCGGCATGGAGAGTCACGCCAAGCACGGCGAATCGATCTTCTGGGAGGGCGATGCCGGCAAGGGCAAGGCGCTGCTCGTCAATCTCTACATCCCGGCCGAGGCGACATGGCGTGCGCGCGGCGCATCGCTGGTGCTTGCAACCAAATATCCGTTCGAAGGCACATCGACGCTGACGCTCGCCAAACTCGGCACGCCCGGCCACTTCCCGATCGCGCTGCGCGTGCCGAACTGGGCGGCGGGAAAGGCGCTGGTCACCGTCAATGGCGCACCGGTGAGGCCCGCCTTCGCGCGTGGCTATGCGATTGTCGAACGGCGCTGGAAGGCGGGCGATTCGCTCGCCATCACGCTGCCACTCGACCTGCGGATCGAGCCGACGCCGGGCGACGACAAGACGATCGCGATCCTGCGCGGGCCGATGGTGATGGCCGCCGATCTCGGCTCGACGGAGGGCAATTGGTCCAGCCCCGACCCTGCGTTGGTCGGCGACGATCTGCTCGCGCGCTTCACCCCGGCCGCGCAACCGGCGACCTACACGACCAGCGGCATCGCGCGGCCCGCCGACCTCACGTTCGTGCCGTTCTACCGCCAATACGAACGGCGCAGCGCGGTGTATTTCAAGCGCTTCTCGGAGGGCGCATGGAAGACGGAAGAGGCCGCGTTCATCGCCGATCAGGCGCGGCGGCGGGATATCGCCGCCCGCTCGGTCGATGTCGTTCATTTGGGGGAGATGCAGCCCGAACACGATCATGGCCTGATCTCCGAGCTGTCGTTCCCGGTCAGCTACCGTAACCGCAACGGCCGCGACGCGCGCTCGGGCGGGTTCTTCGAGTTCACCGTCAACGCCAAGCCGGGCCCGCTTGTCCTCCAGGCGACCTATTGGGGTGACGAGCGCGCGACCGATTTTGACATCATGGTCGATAACGTGAAGGTCGCGACGCAGCATCTCGGCGGGGATCAGCCGGGCAAGTTCATGGATGTCGACTACCCGCTGCCGATCGGGCTGACGCAGGGCAAGACGCAGTTGCGGGTGCGCTTCGTGCCGCATGCCAAGCGCACCGCCGGACCCGTGTTCGGCGTCATACTGTTCAGTGCCAAGCCCGCGACATGACCCGGGCTGCGACCGAGATCACGATGTCGCCCGACGAGGTGGAGGGGGCGTCACTCCGGTCGGCGCCCCCCATGCAGGACACCCATATCGATAGTTCGGCCGAGAAACCGGCAGACGATCCGCGTATGCGTTGCCGGTCCCTGCTCAGATAAACCCGGCCACCTCTCGATCAGTTCAAAGCGCCGCTGGTCTGTAGATGCTGTGCGAGTGAGGAAATGAACGCGGTTACCCGTGCGGGTATCGCCGGTGTGGGCGCGTGGACGGCGTAGATTCCAACCTCCTGGGAACCCTGATACTGCGGAAGCGCCCGGAGCAACGCGCCCTGCCGCAGGTCCTCGCCGACATCCCACAAAGATCGCAAGGCTATGCCGCAACCGCCCAGCGCGAGCTCGCGCACGACTTCGCTCGAGTTTGTCTGGACGAAGCTCTGCCCGTGGTGGGTTATCGTGCCTTCTGGCCCGTCCAGCTGCCACGGTAGCTGGGCTGTCGTTGCCAACAGTCGGTGGTGCCTGAGATCTTGCAATGTTTGCGGCTCGCCGAATGCGGCGAGATAGGTTGGGGCCGCGCAGAGTACGCGGCGGCTGGTTCCAAGGCGATGACCAACCAGCCCTGTGCCGATCCGAGCGCCGATCCGGATCGCCAGATCGCAACTGCCGTCCAGCAAGTCGGCGAACTCATCCGAGAGATCCAACGAAATCCGAACGTCCGGGTGTTCGGCCAGAAAGGCGGGCAGGCACGAAACCACATGCATTCGCCCGAAGGAGGTCGGCGCGGTGATGGTCAACGGTCCGCTTACAAGCGCGTGTCTCCCGCTGATGCGGTCTTCTGCGGCCTGCAACGTCGCGCGCATGGGTAGCAACGCATCGCGGAGATACTGCCCTGCCGGCGCCAGCGCGAGACGTCGCGTGGTTCGATTGACCAGCCGTGCCGACAAGCGATCCTCCAGCCGGGCAAGGCGCTTGGACAGCGCGGCGGTCGACATCCCGCGCCTGCGGGCAGCGGCGGAGATCGAGCCTGCTTCAACAATATCGAGGAAAAGATCGTAGTCGGGATCGAACATTGTTAACCTCAGCGATAAGCTGTGTTGAATTCTTTCCATCTACCGATAAGCGGCCGGCGTGGATAGGAGCGGTACGACCAACGGGAGAGTTTCGATGAGCGGCTATGTGGATCGGGCGGGTTTGAAGGTTGCGGGCGCGCTGGCCGACTTCATCGAAGCCCGCGCCCTTCCCGGGACGGGGATTGCCGCTGACGCCTTCTGGTCGGGTATGGCGGACGTTTCCGCGCGGTTTGTTCCGCGCAATCGCGCGCTTCTTGCCAAGCGTGACGCGCTGCAATCGCAGATCGATGCCTGGCACAAGCAGCGGGCAGGGCACCCGCTGGACGTCGCCGCCTACACGGATTTTCTCTCCGAGATCGGCTATCTCGTTCCTGAACCGGCGCCATTCTCGGTTTCCCCCCAGAACGTTGACCGCGAACTGGCGCACGTCGCCGGGCCACAACTGGTCGTGCCGATTCTGAATGCGCGCTTCCTGCTCAATGCCGCTAACGCGCGCTGGGGCAGTCTGTACGACGCGCTCTACGGTACCGATGCGATCGCCGGCACGCCTGCCGGAAAGGGCTATGACGTTGCCCGCGGGCGTCAGGTCATCGATTGGGCCAAGAGGTTTCTCGATGACGCCGTGCCGCTCGCCTCCGGCTTGTGGTCGGACTGGACCGGCGGCGATTTGGCGTTGAACGACCCGGCGCAACTCGTCGGCCGGGCAGGCGACAATATGCTGTTCGTGCATAACGGCCTTCATATCGAAGTCGTGATCGATCGTGCCCATCCCATCGGTAAGGACGACCCCGCCGGGATCGCCGACGTCCTGATGGAAGCGGCGATCACCGCGATCTGCGATTTCGAGGATTCGGTCGCCGCCGTCGATGCTGAAGACAAGGTTGCGGCCTATGCCAACTGGCTGGGGCTCATGAAGGGCGATCTCGAAGACACGTTCGAGAAGGGCGGCCAGCAAATGACCCGCCGCCTTAACGCCGACCGCAGCTACACCGCGCCCGATGGCAGCACGGTCACGCTGCCGGGCCGGTCGCTGTTGCTGGTGCGCAATGTCGGCCATCTGATGACCAATCCCGCCGTGCTCCTGCCCGATGGGGGCGAAGCGCCCGAAGGTATTCTCGACGGGATCATCACCAGCCTGATCGCGCTGCACGATCTCAAGCGCATGGGCACCTTGCGCAACAGCCGCAGCGGGTCGGTCTACATCGTGAAGCCGAAGATGCACGGGCCGGAGGAATGCGCCTTCGCCAATGATCTGTTCGATGCGATCGAGGACATGCTCGGCCTTGCGCGGCACACGCTCAAGATCGGCGTGATGGACGAGGAGCGCCGCACGAGCGCCAATCTTGCCGCGTGCATCGAGGCCGTGAAGGACCGCCTCATGTTCATCAACACCGGCTTCCTCGATCGTACCGGTGACGAGATTCACACCTCGATGCAGGCAGGCCCCATGCTGCGCAAGGGCGACATGAAAGCGAGTGCCTGGATTAAGGCCTATGAGGACCGCAACGTTCAGATCGGTCTCGCCTGTGGCTTGTCGGGCAAGTCGCAGATCGGCAAGGGCATGTGGGCCATGCCCGATCGCATGGCCGACATGCTCGACCAGAAGATTGGCCATCCGATGACGGGTGCCAACACTGCATGGGTGCCATCGCCCACTGCGGCAACGCTGCACGCCACGCACTATCACAAGATCGATGTCTTCGCCCGGCAGGAAGAGCGCCGCGCAGAAGGCATCACCGGCCTCGACGCGCTGCTGACCATTCCGGTCGCCAACGGCAAGAACTGGTCCGAGGCCGAACTTCGCGAAGAAATCGAGAACAATGCGCAAGGCATTCTGGGCTATGTGGTGCGGTGGGTCGACCAGGGCATCGGCTGCTCCAAAGTGCCCGACATCAACGACGTGGGCCTGATGGAAGACCGCGCGACGTTGCGCATTTCCAGCCAGCACATCGCCAATTGGCTGCTGCACGGCGTGGTCACTGCCGAACAGGTCGACGAAGCGCTGCTGCGCATGGCGGCAAAGGTCGATGCGCAGAACGCGGGCGATCCGCTCTACCGACCCATGGCCAGCGATCCGCAGGGCAGCATTGCCTTCCAGGCAGCGCGCGCACTCGTGTTTGAAGGCGTGGGGCAGCCAAGCGGTTACACTGAGCCGCTGCTGCATAAGTTCCGGCAGCAGCTCAAGGCGGAAACTGCAAGCCGACAGCTTTAACACTATCTGCTCAACGATGGCGGCTAGAGCCCCGGAACAAGTCGTATCGCGCGGACGAACGCCGAGTCCCGCACGATCAGTTCCATCGGTTTTCTGTAGCAATCGGGCGATGGCTACACGCGGCGATTGGAAGGAATCAGAACCGGAAACTCACCCAGGTCGCCAGAAAGGCGGAGTCGCGATATCCAGCGCGTGTGAGAACCTCTTGCGCGCGGAGATATTCAGCGCGCGTGGTCAAGCTCAGGCGAGGAGTGATCGCATACACGATCTGTGCGCGCGCCAGTTGCGCCACCGCCGTGCCCGCCACCCGCTCAGTGCCGACATACGGCGTGTAATTGGCGCGATAGACCGCGTCGCGAGCATCGTCGCGCCACGCGAATTGATATTCCAGGCTCGCGCGCACGCCCTTTGCGGGCTGAAACGATACATTGGGTGCAACCGCGATCAGGTTGGTTGCGGTCAGGAACAGGCCGTAGCTGAAATAGACGTTGTTACCATAGGGCGCATAGGCGTTGCGAAGCGTGCCCTGGGTATAGCCG